>NZ_CAUROW010000068.1:0-10531 GCF_963526355.1 uncultured Actinomyces sp.
CCCCTGGACACCGGCGCGCCGTCGCGCGCTGGTGGTCTCACGCCTGTCCACCACCGCCCTCATCGCCCGGGTCGCCGCGGGCCTGCCCCCGGCGGGGCGGCCTGGGGTCCTGCTGAGTGGGTCGGCCACCGGCTTCTACGGGGATCGGGGCGATGAGATCCTCACCGAGGCGTGCGGCCCGGGTGAGGGGTTCCTGTCCGAGCTGTGCCTGCGTTGGGAGGCCGCTGCGGGCCCGGCGGCACGGGTCGGACTGCGCACGGTCCAGTCCCGCACGGGCCTGGTGGTCAGCCCCTCTGGCGGGCTGGGCAGGATCCTCGGCGCTGCCTACCGGGTGGGGGCGGGGGCCAGGCTCGGCCGCGGCGACCAGTGGCAGCCGTGGATCGGGCTGGAGGACGCCGCGGCCGGGCTCCTATGGGCCATCGAGCACGACGACGTCCGCGGGCCGGTCAACCTGACCGCGCCCGAGCCCCTGCGCAACCGCGACCTCCACCGGCTGCTGTCCCGAGCCTGCGGCCCGCCCTCGATGACGGTGGTGCCCCAGGTCCTGCTGAACCGGGTGGGCAGGACCGGGGCGGCCGGCAGCATCGGCAGCATGCTCGCCGAGCTGCTCGGCGCCTCCCAGCGTGCGGTCCCCCATGCGCTGCTCGCCTCCGGCTTCCGCTTCACTGCGTCGGGCGCGGCCTCGATCTGGGGACTCGGCACCTGACTCCCGCCCCGGTGCCGTGGTGGCCATGATGCGGATATCGCGGTGTTGACTGCCTCACCTGCCGATGGAGGCGGGGGACGGGGCCCAGCGGCCGCCAGGGTGCGGTAACCCCGGCCCCGACGGGGGCCGATGTCGGAGCCGCCCTCCTCTCTGGCCGGCACGAAGACTCACGGTGCCGGCCGATCTCGTGCATCCGCCGTCAGGGCCGGGCGATGACCTCGCCATGGACGACGACGAACCAGGCGTCCTCGCTGCTGCCCCACTGCCGCCACGCCTCGGCCATCGTCTCCAGATCAGCGCTGCTGGCCAGGCCCAGCTCGACCGCCTGGGGGCCGAAGGAGACCAGGCACCGCTGTGCCCAGGTCTCCGACTGCCAGGCCCGGTCGGCGGGCGTGGCGTAGCACCAGGTGGAGGCCGAGGCCGTTACGTCGGTGAAGCCCGCCGCCCGGGTCCAGGACAGCAGCCGGCTCCCGGCGTCGGGCTCGCCCCCGTTGGTCCGGGCCGTGGCCATATAGACCGAGCGCCACAGGTTCATGCCCTCAGGCTCCGGGAACCAGGTCATGGCGGAGTAGACGGCGTCGCGCACCGCCACGATCCCGCCGGGACGGGTGACGCGCCGCATCTCGGCCAGAGCCCCCACCGGGTCACCGAGGTGCTGGAGGACCTGGTGGGCGTGGACGACGTCGAAGGAGTCGTCGTCGAAGGGCAGGGCCATGACGTCCCCAGCGGTCAGCTCCACCTGCCCGAACAGACCCCGTTCGGTCAGTATCGTGCGAGCCGCCTCCAGGGCGCCGGGAGCAGCATCCAGGCCCACGACCCGGCCGGGAGCGACGCGCTCGGCCAGGTCCGCGGTGATGGTTGCCGGCCCGCAGCCGACGTCGAGCAGGTCCAGGCCAGCGCTCAGGTGGGGGAGGAGATGGGCGGCCGAGTCCGCGGCGCCGCGGCGGGAGTGCGCGCTCAGGACCGCAGTGCCGTGACCGTGGGTGTAGCGGGCCGTTTCGTGGGCCTCGCTGCCGGGGGCACTGGGCGTCGTCGGCCCGGCTGAAGAGGCCGAGCTGCCTGACCTGTCCGGACTGTCTGAACGTGGCTGACTGCTCATGACCGGATCATCCGGGAACTGTGATCTCCGCTGCTTGAACGTCCGATATGCGGCCTTTTCGACGCGTATGTTTCCGCCGGATCGCGAGATGTTTCATCTCAGTGAACGTCTCGGTGGAAGTCTTCTCCCGGTGCCGCGGCGACCAGCCAGGTGCTGAGCTAATCCGCTAGGCGAAGGAGTCCCTCATGCAGGACGTTGTCGAGAAGGTCTACGAGCAGGTTGTCGCTCGCAACCGTGGAGAGGTCGAGTTCCACCAGGCCGTCCACGAGGTGCTGGAGTCACTCGGTCCCGTCATCGCCAAGCACCCCCACTACGCCGAGGGTGCCCTCCTGGAGCGCATCGTCGAGCCCGAGCGTCAGATCATGTTCCGGGTCCCGTGGGTCGATGACGCTGGCCAGGTCCACGTCAACCGCGGCTTCCGCATCGAGTTCAACTCCGCGCTGGGCCCCTACAAGGGCGGCCTGCGCTTCCACCCCTCGGTCAACGCCGGCATCATCAAGTTCCTCGGTTTTGAGCAGATCTTCAAGAACGCCCTGACCGCCCAGGGCATCGGCGGCGGCAAGGGCGGTTCCGACTTCGACCCGCACGGCCGCTCCGACGCCGAGGTCATGCGCTTCTGCCAGTCCTTCATGACCGAGCTGGCCCGCCACATCGGTCCCTCCACCGACGTGCCCGCCGGCGACATCGGCGTGGGTGGCCGCGAGGTCGGCTACATGTTCGGCCAGTACAAGCGCCTGCGTAACTCCTACGACGCCGGAGTCCTCACCGGCAAGGGCTTGGCCTGGGGCGGCTCCCTCGTGCGCACCGAGGCCACCGGTTACGGCACGGTGCTCTTCGCTCAGTCCATGCTCTCCACCAAGGGCGAGTCCCTCGAGGGCAAGAAGGTTATCGTCTCCGGCGCCGGCAACGTGGCGATCTACGCCATCGAGAAGGCCCAGCAGCTCGGTGCCACCCCCATCACCTTCTCCGACTCCTCCGGCTACGTCGTCGACGAGGCCGGTGTGGACCTCGAGCTGCTCAAGCAGGTCAAGGAGGTCGAGCGCGGACGCGTGGCCGACTACGTCGAGCGCCGCCCCGGCGCCCGTCTCGTGACCGGTGGATCCGTGTGGGACGTCCCCGGCGACGTCGCCCTGCCCTGCGCCACCCAGAACGAGCTCGACGGCGACGCCGCGGCCACCCTGCTGCGGGGCGGCTGCGGCGTGGTCTCCGAGGGCGCCAACATGCCCTCCACCCCGGAGGCCGTCGAGGCCTTCCAGGAGGCCGGTATCCTGTTCGGTCCCGGTAAGGCCGCCAACGCCGGTGGTGTGGCCACCTCCGCCCTGGAGATGGAGCAGAACGCCGGCCGCACCCGCTGGGACTTCGCCACCGCCGAGTCCAAGCTGACCGGCATTATGGCCGACATCCACGACTCCTGCGTCGCCGCGGCCGAGGAGTACGGTCGCCCCGGCGACTATGTGCTCGGCGCCAACGCGGCCGGTTTCACCCGCGTTGCCGACGTCATGATCGCCCACGGAATCGTCTGATACCCGGTCGATCCGGTCCTGCGCCCATAGCGACGGCGTCCGTCGCCTCCGAGAACGAGGCGGCGGACGTCGTCGTTGTTGGGTGAACAGGGAAGGGGCGGTTCCGGCCACCGACGGACCCGGGTAGTCCTGGTCTCGTGAAAAAGACTGCGCAAAGACGGCAGGAAGCATACGGTTGGGTGTGCCCCCTCCCCACCGTTGTCCCCGTATGACTGCCCCGACCACGATCCCAGCGCCTGACAGAGACTGCCTTAAGGATTGACATGCGACTGCTTCCCGCCCACGCCACCCGGGCCGGCGCTGCCCTGACCGTGCTCGCCCTGGTCGCCCTCGGCCCGCTCACTCTCCCCCCGACGGCCGGCGCCGCCGAACCAGCGCCACCCGCCGCTGCCCCGGCCGCCGGCGCCGCTTCTGCCACGACCATTGATCTGCTGGGCATCACCGACCTGCACGGCCACATCTCCCGCACCACCCAGACGGACCGTGACACCGGCCAGACCTCCGTCGAGGACCCCGGCGCCGTCACCCTGGCCTGCGAGGTCTCCGCCGCCCGCGCCTCCAACCCCAACACCCTGTTCGTCTCCGCCGGCGACTCCGTGGGCGGCTCGGCCTACGTCTCCTCCATCCTCCAGGACCGCCCCACCACCGAGGTCCTCAACGCCATGGGCCTGGACGCCTCCGCTCTGGGCAACCACGAGCTCGACCAGGGCCTGACCGACCTGGAGGACCGCATCCTGCCCGCCTCCGACTTCCCGGTCCTGGCCGCCAACGTCTCCGGCTCGGCGCCCCTGGCCGCCGAGGGCAACGGGCGGGGTGCCTTCATCAAGGAGGTCGACGGCGTGCGCGTCGGCTTCGTCGGTGTCGTCACCGACGAGCTGCCCACTCTCGTGTCGCCCTCGGCCCTGTCCACTCTCACCCTGAGCCCCGCGGTCGCCTCCGCCAACGCCCGCGCCGCCGAGCTCAAGGACGGCGACCCCGCCAACGGCGAGGCCGACGTCGTCGTCGTTCTCAGTCATGAGGACGCCGCCACCACCGCCACCGGCTTCGGCGGGAGCGTCGACGCCGTGTTCTCCGGACACACCCATGTGCCCTTCGCCCAGACCGTCACCGGCGCTGAGGGCAACCAGATCGCTGTCGTCCAGGCCGACCACTACGGCTGGGCGCTGGGCCGCATCCGCCTCAGCTACGACCCCGCCAGTCGGAGGACCACCGTGGTCAGCGCCGACAACGAGGACCTGCGCAGCTCGAGCTGCGCCACGGACGCCTATGGCGTCGCCGGGATCGTCACCCAGGCGGAGAAGGACTCCGCCATCGAGGGCGGCAAGCCGCTGGCCAAGATCGGGTCGGACTTCCTGCGCGGCTCGGACGGCTCCGGCCCCGGCGCCAACCGCGGCACCGAGTCCACCGCCTCCGACCTCATCGCCGACTCCTTCCGCAGCTGGCTCGCCACCGACATCCAGCCGACCGGCTCCACCCGCTACGTGGGCATCATGAACGCCGGCGGTGTGCGCGCCGACTTTCTTCACGCCGCCTCCGGTGCCGAGGGTGATGGCGTCCTGACCTCCGGCGAGGCCTACACGGTCCAGCCCTTCGGCAACGAGATGGCTTACACGATCCTCACTGGAGCGGACCTCAAGACCCTCCTGTCCCAGCAGTGGCAGCCCGGCTCCAGCCGGCCGGTGCTCACGTTGGGATTGTCGAGCAACGTCGACGTCCTCACCGAGGCGAGCACCCCGGGCGGCTCCGCTGCTCCCGCGATCCGCGAGATCCGGGTCGACGGCGAGCCGCTGGCCGACGGCGACACGCTCGTCGTCGCCTCCAACTCCTTCCTGCTGACCGGGGGCGACGGCTACACGGTCCTCAAGGACAAGCCGTCGACCAACACCGGCGTCCTCGACCGGGACGTCACCTCCGCCTACCTGGCCTCCTTCGGCGACCAACCCGTCAAGGCCGGCTACTCCAAGCGGCAGACCGGGATGAGCGTGACGCCCGCGCCCGCAGGCGCCGGGACGGTCACGGTCACCCTGGACTCCCTGGCCTACACCAACGCCTCCGAGCAGACCGCCGGCGCCCGACGTGTGCGTGTGAGCTCGGGGAGCACGGAGATTCTCCGCCAGGACCTCGACCTCACCATCGACCCCACCGGCCCGACCACCGGCAAGGCCGCCTTCGACCTCGCGGTCCCAGCCGACGCTCCCACCCGCGCCTGCCGTACGGCGCAGGCCGCCACCTGCCGCTGGGTCTCGGTCGAGACCCTCGACTCGGCGGGCGCGGTCCTCAACAGCTTCTCCGTCGAGGTCGCCGCCGATGCGGGTGACGGTGCCGGTGGTGACGCAGGTGGTGCCACGGGTGGTCACGCCATGCCGGCTCCTGAGCCGGGTGGTGCTGCAGAGCCGCCCGCGAGCGCGCAACCCATGTCCGCCGGAGCGGCCGGTACCAGCGTTCCGGAGTCGGCCCAGGCGCCTGCTCGGGCGGCCGCGCCGGAGAACGGCAGCCGGCTGGCTCGCACCGGTGCCTCGCTCGGCGCGGGATCTCTCGCGCTCTCCCTGCTCGCCGTCGGCGGCTACCTGAGCCTGCTCCGGCGTCGCTCGGCCTGAGGCCCGTCCTCGATCCGTGCGCCCATGGTGGCGTCCGTGTCCACATCTGCCGCAAAGAGCCTCTCGGTTGAGCGAGACCGTTGCTAAAACCGCGGGATCATGCGGTTTTCCTTCGGTGACCAGACTGTGTTGCGGGTCTTTGCGGCAGATGTGGACAGCGCCTGTCTGTATCGCCGATCCCGGCGGCCCCTGTCGGACAGACCCCTGTGTTCGGAACAACCGATTGAATGTATTGTGAGTCACTCGGGGGTAGACATGAATGTCTGAACGGACATACACTAATGTCTGCTCAAACATTTAAGGTGGGATCGATGTCCGAACAGGCATCATCTGCCGCCGACACCGACGTCAGGGGTGAGTATGCGCATCGAGGACAGGCACAACCGGATCGTGGAGCAGGTGCGCGGCGCAGGGCGCGTCCTCGTCGCTGAGCTCGCCGAGCGCTTCGACGTCACCCCTGAGACGATCCGCCGCGACCTGACCGCCCTGGACCGTTGCGGCGCCCTGCGCAAGGTCCACGGCGGTGCTATCCCCGCCCCCGCCCTGCCGGAGACCGGCGTGGCCCAGCGCGAGCAGGTCAACACCTCCGCCAAGCAGTCCATCGCCCGCGCCGCCCTGGAATGGTTGGGCCCGGAACCCGGCACCACTGTCCTGGTCGACGCCGGCACCACCACCGGGGCGCTCGCCCGCCTCCTGCCTACCGACCGGGAGCTCACCATCATCACCAACTCCGTCCTGACCGCGGCCTCCCTGGCCGCAGTCGGGCACACCCGGGTGAGGATCCTGGGCGGCCAGCTGCGGGGGCTCACCCAGGCCGCCGTCGGCTCTGAGGCCGTCGAGGCACTCTCCGCCCTGCGCGTCGACGTTGCCCTCCTGGGCGCCAACGGCGTCAGCGCCGCCCACGGGCTGTCCACACCCGACCCCGACGAGGCCACCGTCAAACGCGCCATGGTGCGCAGCGCCCGCCAGGTGGTGGCCCTGGTCGACTCCACCAAGATCGGCCAGGAGCACCTGGTCTCCTTCGCCTCCCTGGCCGACGTCGACCTCCTGGTCACCGACGTCGAGCTCCCGCCCGCACTGACCGAACAGCTCGCCACCACCGAAACAGAGGTCCTTGTCGCATGATCCTGACCCTCACACCCAACCCGTCCCTCGACCGCACCGTCTCCCTTGCCGGGCCCCTCCAGCGCGGCGCCGTCCAGCGCCTGACCGGCGTCGTCATGGAGCCCGGGGGCAAGGGCGTCAACGTCGCCCGCGTCCTGTCCAACTCCGGGCGCGCCGCCACCGCCGTCCTGCCCGCCGCCGAGTACGACCCCATTCTCACCGCACTCGACGCCCTCGAGCTGCCCGGGCTCACCGTTCACCCGGTGCCGGTGGCCGGCGCCGCCCGCATCAACACCGCTGTCACCGAGCCCGATGGCACCACCACCAAGCTCAACGAGCTGGGGGCGGGCCTGAGCGAGCAGGAGATCGACGCCGTCGAGCACGCCCTGCTGGAGACCCTGGCGACCACGCCGCTGCCAGCCGGAACCACTCCCCACCACTGGGCGGTCCTGTCCGGCTCCCTGCCGCCGGGCGTGCCGACCGACTGGTACGCGCGCCTGGTCAAGCTGCTGCGCGAGGCCGCCCCAGGGCTGTGCATCGCCGTCGACACCTCCGACGAGCCCCTGGCCGCCCTGGCCGCCGAGCTGCCCGACTCGGCCCCCGACCTCATCAAGCCCAACGGCGAGGAGCTCGGCCAGCTCACCGGTCTGCCTGCAGAGCGCGCCATGGCCCTCGAGGAGGGGGCTGCCGAGGGGAGTTACGGCCCCGTCGTCGACGCTGCCCGCCTCCTGGTGGGCCTGGGAATCGGGGCCGTCATGGTGACGCTCGGGCCCGCTGGCGCTGTCCTGGTGACCGCCGACGGGGCCTGGCACGCAACCGCCCCGAAGGTCCCGGTGGTCTCCACCGTTGGGGCCGGGGACTCCTCCGTGGCCGGCTACATCCTGGCCGATGTCAACGGCGGCGACGAGGCCGAGCGCCTGAGCTCGGCCATGGCCCACGGATCGGCCGCCGCCTCCTTGCCCGGCACCACCCTGCCCACGCCCGCCGACCTGCCCGAGCAGTCATCCGTCGTCACCCGTCTCGAATGAACCGGCGGCGCCGGCAGGTCTCAGGGAGCACTGGCACCGCCGCCGTCGATCGCCGTTGACCGTCCCCAGCACCACCGCCCGAAGCCGACCGTCCCCAACCTCCACCTGTCCACCACCTGATCACCACCCGTTCATCACCCGCCTCTGACCACCCCCGAATATCTTTGACACGCAACCGCCGCCTGCAGGGCGGAAGCACTCGGACACCAAGGAAGACAATGACCGAGAACACCCCACTGATCATCCCCGAGCTGGTCGCGCTCGACGCCGACGCCGGCCCGGGCAAGGAAGACGTCATCGAGTTCCTGGCCGCCACCGTGGCCGGCGCAGGCCGGGCCTCCAGCCCCGACGGCCTGGCCGCCGACGCCAAGAAGCGCGAGTCGACCGCCCCCACCGGGATCCCCGGTGGCATCGCGATCCCGCACTGCCGCAGCGCTCACGTCCTGGCCCCCAGCCTCGGCTTCGCCCGCCTGGCGCAGCCGGTCGACTTCGGGGCCGCCGACGGGCAGGCCGCCGACCTCGTCTTCATGATCGCGGCCCCCGACGGCGCCGACGACTTCCACCTCCAGCTCCTGGCCAAGCTCGCCCGCGGCCTCATGCAGTCCGAGTTCACCGACGCGCTGCGCCAGGCGGCCGACGCCGACGAGGTCGCCCGGATCGTCACCGGGCAGGTCCAGCCCGAGCTGCTCGACGGCGGGGGAGGGTCTGAGGAGGCGACCGGTGCGGATTCAGGAGGTGCCGTAGAACCGACCGACAAGCCCACGGTCGATGCGTCGTCGGCCCCGGCGGCGGGCGAGACCGTCATCGTGGGCGTCTCCTCCTGCCCCACCGGCATCGCCCACACCTTCATGGCCGCCGAGGCCCTGGAACAGGCCGGCAAGGACCGCGGCATCACCGTGGCCATCGAGGGACAGGGGTCGGGAAGGATCGACGCCCTCGACCCCGACCTCATTGAGCGCGCCACAGCCGTCATCTTCGCCCACGACCTGCCCGTCAAGGGACGCGAGCGCTTCGCCGGTAAGCCCGTCATCGACGTCGGTGTCAAGGCCGCCGTCAACGACGCCGGATCCCTTGTGGACAAGGCCTTGGCCGCGGCCGACGACCCGAGTGCGGCCCGCGTGCCGGCCGGCAGCGAGTCGAGTGAGGAGAATGAGGAGGTCTCCGAGCACTGGGCGCGGCGCCTCCAGCGCTCCGTCATGACCGGGGTGTCCTACATGATCCCCTTCGTGGCCGCCGGTGGTCTGCTCATAGCCCTGGGCTTCCTCCTGGGCGGGTACGACATCGCCCTGACCCCTGAGGGCGCTGACAAGTCCGTGGCCGAGGCGGTCGCTCACGACTACACCCTGTGGAGCCTGCCCGGCTCCGTGGAGGGTGCCGCCCACTCCGGGCTGACGCTCTACCTCGGCTCGGTGTTCTTCCTGCTGGGGCAGGCAGCCATGAACTTCCTCGTCCCGGCGCTGGCCGGTTACATCTCCTTCGGCCTGGCCGGCAGGCCCGGCATCGCGCCCGGTTTTGCCATGGGTGCCATCGCCGTGTCGGTCGGTTCCGGATTCATCGGTGGTCTCATCGGCGGTATCCTCGCCGGCTACGTGGCCGCCTGGCTCGCCGGGCTCAATGTGCCGGCCTGGTTGCGCGGGCTCATGCCCGTGGTCGTCATCCCGCTGGGGACCACGCTGTCGGTGGGCGCTGTCATGTACATGCTGCTGGGGCGGCCCCTGGCCTCTCTCATGACCGCACTGCAGGACGGTCTGACCTCCATGTCCGGAGGAGGCTCCGCCGTGCTGCTCGGCGTCATTCTCGGGCTCATGATGTGCTTCGACCTGGGTGGGCCGGTCAACAAGGCCGCCTATCTGTTCGGCACCGCGGGCCTGTCCGCCGCCGGCTCCGCCAACAACGCCCCCTACGAGATCATGGCCACCGTCATGGCCGCCGGCATGGTTCCGCCGCTGGCGATGTCCGCCGCGACCTTCCTGCGCTCGCAGCTGTTCACCAAGGCCGAGGTGGAGAACGGGCGCAGCGCCTGGCTGCTGGGGCTGTCCTTCATCTCCGAGGGCGCCATCCCCTTCGCCGCCGCCGACCCGCTGCGCGTCATCCCGGCCACCATGGCCGGCGGGGCGGTCACCGGAGCGATGACCATGGCCATGCACGTCGGATCGCGCGCGCCCCATGGCGGGGTGTTCGTCGCCTTCGCCATCACCAACTTCGCCGGCTTCCTCCTGGCGATCCTGGTCGGGGCGGCCGTGAGCACCGCGCTGGTCATCCTCCTCAAGGGCCTGGGACGTAACAAGAACGGCAGGAAGAGCGAGGACGGCGCCAAGGTGGAGCCCGCCGCAGCCGCCGCCTGATCCGGCGATCCTCATCACCGCGTCGTGGGGGGGGCCCCCCCCGGGGGGGGCCCCCCCCCCCCGGGGGGGGGCCCGGGGGGCGCCCCCGGGGGGGTGGGGGGGGGGGGGGGGGGGCGGGGGTGGGCGGGG
>NZ_CAUROW010000069.1:0-10302 GCF_963526355.1 uncultured Actinomyces sp.
ACTTTCGCCCCCCGGATCATCTAAGGACAGGGGCAAGACACCCGTGCCCACAGCAACTGGCCCAGCCCCGGACCACCCGGGACCACCAACAAGGTAACGGGCGACTCGCGCGCGAAGGACGTGCGGCGGGGCCCTTGGGAGGGTTTCGAGTAGTGTTCAGGTGGCGTTCGAGTGGGTTGTCAGCAGTGTCGTTCGAGGCAGGGCTTTCCCTGTGGTTCCAACATTCCGCAATCTCAAGTCACTACTCTCAACATTCTAGAGTAGGTGTGAGTGGGGGCTCCCGGGCTCGCATCACTTCGACCAAAACTTCAGAAACGACGCGGCTCCGGGTCGTTTCTGAAGATTCTGTCGAAGTGTGGGGCGAGGGTCGTGTGGGGCAAGGGCCGCGCGCGCCGGCGCTGTGATCTCAGAGCTGCGTGATATGTCGGCAACACGGTGCGTCGTATGCTTGCTTCAGCCACGCCGTCGTGGGCTCCGCGCGGCGACGGCCCCATAATCCCGGACGCCCCTGCCCGGACGCCCGCAACCGGCGTTGAGCACCTGATGCTAGACACGCACTGATGACAAGGACCCGAGGAGCGCCCCCATGGCACTGGTCGTCCAGAAGTACGGCGGCTCGTCCGTCAGCGACGTCGACGCGATGCGACGCGTCGCCCGGCGCATCGTCGCCACCCGCCAGGCCGGCAACACGGTCGTCGTCGTCGTCTCCGCGATGGGGGACACCACCGACGAGCTCCTCGACCAGGCCGCCGCCCTGACCACTGACGCCCCCGCGCGCGAGATGGACATCCTGCTGTCCGCCGGCGAGCGCATCTCCATGGCCCTGCTCGCCATGGCCGTCACCGAGCTCGGCGTGCCGGCGCGCGCCTACACCGGCGCCCAGGCCGGCGTGCTCACCGACTCCAAGTACGGCAAGGCCTCCATCGTCGGAGTGCTGCCGGAGCGCGTGGCCCGCTCCATCCAGACCGGCGCGGTCGCCATCGTCGCCGGCTTCCAGGGCATCAACGAGGTCGAGGACACCACCACCCTGGGGCGCGGTGGCTCCGACACCACTGCCGTCGCTCTGGCCGCCGCCCTCAACGCCGACGTCTGCGAGATCTACACCGATGTCGACGGCCTGTTCACCGCCGACCCCCGCATCGTCCCCACCGCCAAGCGCATCGAGTCCCTCTCCAGTGAGGAGACCCTGGAGCTGGCCGCTCACGGCGCCAAGATCCTCCACCTGCGCGCCGTGGAGTACGCCCGCCGCTTCGGGGTGCCGCTGCACGTGCGCTCCTCCTTCTCCGACAAGACCGGGACCTGGATCTACGACGGTCGCCGGCAGGGCGCCTTCGTGCCCTCGGTCGTGGCCGCCCAGCTCGACGATGTCGTCGCCGCCGACACCGTGACGCCGAACAGTCCTGCGACGCCGCCCTCCCCGGCCAGCGCCGGCACCCCCGCGAGCCCGGCGAGCCAGGGGGACTCTCCAACGGCCTCCGCCTCGCCCTCAGACCCCGCCGGGCTCGACGACGGGCCCTCGGCCGCCGCCGTCGACACCGCGCACCGCAACGCCATCGCCGCGCGGGCTCAGGCCCGCCCCCGCCCGTCCGCCAAGGAGGACCACGTGGAAGCCCCCGTCATCTCCGGAATCGCCCACGACCGCAGCCAGGACAAGATCACGCTCGTGGGCGTGCCCGACGTCCCCGGCGCCGCCGCCCGCATCTTCGCGATCGTGGCTGGCACCGACGCCAACATCGACATGATCGTCCAGGACGTCTCCGCCGAGGGCACGGGCCTGACCAACATCTCCTTCACCTGTCCCGACGGCGACTCCGCCGCCGCCCGTGCCGCCCTGGAGGGCGCCCGCGAGGAGCTGGGCTTCCGCAGCCTGCACTTCAACC
This sequence comes from uncultured Actinomyces sp., assembly GCF_963526355.1. Taxonomy (GTDB): domain Bacteria; phylum Actinomycetota; class Actinomycetes; order Actinomycetales; family Actinomycetaceae; genus Actinomyces. Next base: position 1,881 of record NZ_CAUROW010000069.1, read on the forward strand.
CCGACATCGGCATCCTGTCCCTGGTGGGGGCCGGCATGCGCTCCAACCCGGGGGTCTCGGCGCGCCTGTTCGGCGCCCTGAGCGAGGCCGGGGTCAACATCCACATGATCTCCACCTCCGAGATCCGCATCTCGGTGGTGGTCGACGACGCTGTGCTCGACGAGGCCGTGCGCGCCGTCCACTCCGCCTTCGGCCTCGACGCCCAGGCCGCAGAGGCGGTCGTCTACGGAGGGACCGGACGATGAGCAATCCCGTGAACACCTACACCGGAGTGGCCGACGGCGTCACCGTCGCCGTCGTGGGGGCCACCGGCCAGGTCGGCCGCGTTATGCGCGCCATGCTGGCCGAGCGCGACTTCCCCGCCCGCTCGGTGCGCTTCTTCTCCTCGGCCCGCAGCGCCGGGACGGTCGTGGACTTCCGCGGCGCCCAGATCGAGGTCGAGGACGTCGCCACCGCCGACCTGAGCGGCATCGACGTCGCCATCTTCTCCGCCGGGGGCGCCGCCTCGCGCGAGCACGCCCCCCGCTTCGCCGCGGCGGGCGCCGTCGTCGTCGACAACTCCTCGGCCTGGCGGAAGGACCCCGAGGTCCCGCTCGTGGTCAGTGAGGTCAACCCGCACGCCCTGCGCGAGCGCCCCAAGGGCATCATCGCCAACCCCAACTGCACCACCATGGCGGCCATGCCCGCCCTTAAGGTGCTGCACGAGGAGGCCGGGCTCATCCGCCTCATCGTCTCCACCTACCAGGCCGTCTCCGGCTCGGGGCGGGCCGGGGTGGCCGAGCTGGCCGGGCAGGTGCGCGCCGTGGTGAATGAGGACATGGAGGGCCTGGCCCTGGACGGGCGGGCCGTCGAGTTCCCCGCGCCGGAGGTCTACGTCGACACCATCGCCTTCAACGCCGTGGCCTGGGCCGGTGGCGACGCCGGTGACGGCTCCGGCGAGACCGATGAGGAGCAGAAGCTGCGCAACGAGTCCCGCAAGATCCTGGGGATCCCGGACCTGCTGGTCTCCGGGACCTGCGTGCGCATCCCGGTGTTCTCCGGTCACGGGCTCAGCGTCAACGCCGAGTTCGAGCGCGAGATCAGTGTGGGGCGCGCCCGCGAGCTGCTGGAGGCGGCTCCCGGAGTCACCTACCAGGACGTGCCCAGCCCCCTCAAGGGCGCCGGCCGCGACGGAACCTTCGTGGGGCGCCTGCGCGCCGACCAGGCCTTCGCGCCGGGCCACGGCCTGCAGTTCTTCGCCGTGGGGGACAACCTGCGCAAGGGCGCGGCCCTCAACGCCGTCGAGCTCGCCGAGCTGGTGGCCGCCGAGCTGCGGGGCTGAGCAGCCTTCTTCCGCCGAGCCGGGCAATCTTCGCGTAGGGCAGCCGTTCTTCGGCAGGGCTGCGCGAGAAGTGCCCGGCTCGGCGTTTGCCGGTGGCCGATGGTGCACCACGGCCAGTGGGTCCAGTCAGCGGCCCGATTCGCGTTCCGCCAGGAGCCGGTCGATGCGTTCGCTCAGTTCACCGACCTGCCGCTGCAGGGCCGCCACCTGCGCCTGCGTCGCGGCCTCATGCTCGGCACTCTCCTCCTCGACCAGCGAGACGATTCACGAGGCCAGGGTCGCCGTGACCACGCCGATGAGCGCCACCCCGCCGATCATGAGCAGTGCCGCGATGAAACGCCCCTCCGTGGAGACCGGGAAGGTGTCGCCGTAGCCGATGGCGGTGATCGTTGTCAGAGCCCACCACAGGGCCTGGCCGAAGGTTCGGATCGAGGACCCCGGCTCATCTCGCTCCGCTTCCAGTGTGGCCAGTGCCGAGGTGAAGATGAGCAGCCCGGCGCTGCCGGCCGTGTACAGGGTGATGCGCCCGCGCAGCGCGGTGCCGGCGCTGTGCTGCATGATGCCCACCAGCGTCACCGGACGCAGGAGCCGCAGCGGCCGCAGGACCGGTAGGACGAGTACCGCCAGGTCCGGCAGATGGCGGAGGAACCAGCGGCCCCGATTCGGTGCCAGCACCAGGCGGACCAGGTAGTCAAGGCCGAATACCGCCCACACGGCATCCATCACCAGCTCGGCGGCGCGCCCTGCGCGTTGGTGAGCACCTGCCAGGCGAAGGCGCCCAGGAAGACGACGGCGGCGCCGGCCAGCGGCCACTCCGTCGCCCGCTCCCACGCCCGCAGCCGAGTGCCCGTGCTCTCCTTGGTCGGCATGCTCCGAATAGTAGAGGGTGCCCGCCCCGGCGCCGTGCCGCCCTCGCCGACGGGGACAATCCGTGCCGGGCGGGGGCGTTCGACGCCGTCGGGGACAGAAGTCCTGCACCCGGCTGCGTGAAGTGTCCCCGCCCGGGAGAAAACGCACCCGGCCGCGCGGGGTGTCCCCGCCCGGCGTGAGGAAGAGCGGGAGGGAGGAGGGAGGCGGGGTGAGTCGGGGAGTGTCAGGCCAGCAGGAGCCCGGCTGCGGCGCCGAGGTAGAAGACGTGGACGGCCAGTAGGAAGATCCGCTCCGAGATCCCGAAGGCGAAGGGCTTCAGGCGGCGGATGACCAGTGCGGTCACCAGGGCGATGAGCGCGGCGGCGGTCACCCAGCGGGTCGCTCCGAGGGAGGACACCAGACCCCGTGGCGCGATCGGGGTCAGCATCCGGACGATGTTGCCCATGCAGGAGTAGGCGATGGCGAACCACGCGATGGCGGCCACCAGGTGGAGGCGGCCGATGAGGGTGGTCGGCTGCCCCTCGACGTCGGTGGGCAGGAACGGCAGTACCGTGAAGATGACGGCCAGGACCGCCAGCCAGAGTGTCACGCCCTTCTCCGGTGTTGACGGTCCGAGGGCGATGGCGCCGGCGAGCGTGGCCCAGAACACCGCCGAGGTCCAGGTGATGGCGGTCGCGAGCCGGCGGGTCGGTCCGACGGCGTAGTCGCTCACGGCGTGCTGCACGATGTTGTAGTCGCTGGGGACGAGGTGAAGGGCGATGAACATGGCCAGCCGCGCGACTCCCAGGACGAGGGTCAGGCCGGCTAGCGCGGTGGCGAAGGTGAATGTCATTGACTCGGCTCCTTCATGAGTTACGGGTGAGTGGGTCGGGCGTGGGTTCGATGGCGGAGCGCCGGCTGCGTCCGTGGTGGGTCTCTGTGACCCCGCCCAGTAGGTGCTTCCCGCGACGATGATGTCGGCTTTTCTGACTGGGCCGGCTGCGGGGCTTGCACGGTGCGCACCTCGTCGTGCAGGGCCCGGATCGTGCGCGCCAGTTCCTGCGGGTCCAGGCCGATGGCTCGAGCGTTGTCATCCAACGACGAGCCGAGTTCCCGGGAGCAGCGTTTGAGGAGCCCAGCGCCCCGGGCGGTGATGCGCAGATGGCGGACGTGGCCGGCGCCTGCAGGTGCGGTGTTCTCGATGAGCCCGGCCTCGAGCAGATCACGGATGATGCCGCTGACGCCGGGCTCCGAGACGCGCAGCGGTCCGGCGAGCTGACGTCCTGTGATGCCTGGGTGCTCGGCGACGATGACGAGAGCGGCGTAGCGGTTGTAGGTCAGTCCGTGGGGGCGGAGTCTCTGCTCGGCCCAGCGGTCGAGCGTGAGTACCAGATCGTGCAGCTCGTACGCGAGATCCATGGGAGCATCTTAAGCACTTAAGTTATGAGGGCGCAAAGGGAGAGGCGAGGAGACGAAGGTTCGGCGCCATCGGCGGTGGAGAGCGGGCCGTGCCAGGAATAGGGTGGGCCCTGAAGGCGTTGGCCGCAGTGGAACCGATCAGTATCCGCAGTCTTGAAAGGAACGCTCATGGCCACCAAGAACATCACCGGCCCCGAGTTCAAGGACACCATCCATGGCGAGGGCATCACGCTCGTCGACTTCTGGGCCTCCTGGTGCGGTCCGTGCATGCGCTTCGGCCCCATCTACGAGAAGGCCTCCGAGGCCAACCCGGACATCACCTTCGCCAAGGTCGACACCGAGGCCGAGCGGGACCTCGCCGGGGCGCTGGGCATCTCCTCGATCCCCACGCTCATGGTCTTCCGTGACAATGTGCTGGTCTACCGCGAGGCCGGCGCCCTGCCCGCTCCTGCGCTGGACTCCCTCATCACGCAGGTGCGCGAGCTCGACATGGAGGCCCTCAAGGCCAAGATCGCTGAGGAGGAGGGTGTCGGCGCACAGGCATGACCGGGACTCACGCCCCTGAGCGAGTCCCGGGGGCGCTCGCTCAAGGCCCGGATCTCCGCAGTTGTCCGACGTCGCCCGGAGCCCTCTGGTTTCCGGGCGACGTCATTACCTGCTATCCGGCTCGCCCTGTCAAGGGCGGAACATTACGTTTTGATATCCTATGATGGCCCGCGTGAAGTTGGAGTCCCACGTCAGTCACGCTGTCAGAGCCCGATGGGCGGTCCCCGTCGGCTCCTCGGGCCGCGACGCGCTGGTGCGCCATCTGGTCTACGCCTTCATCCGCTCGGATCCCGAGGGGGCCACGGACTGGATCGACTCGACGGTCCCCACCGATCCGGACGAGCTGCGCACCATGCTCGACTTCCTTCTCACCGCCCGGCCCCCGGCGCCCCTGCCTGAGGACATCGCCGCTGACCTCGACACCCTTCTGGAGGCCGAGGCCACCGAGCGCGGCATGGTTGACGCCACCGAGATCCCGCCTCTGGCCATCACTGACCACGTGCCGGGCCTGCTGGGGCGCAACGTGGCCTTCTGGCGCGGCGACCTCACCCGACTGCGGGCCGGTGCCGTCCTCAATGCGGCCAACTCCGGCATGCTGGGCTGCTTCGCCCCCGGGCACCGCTGCATCGACAACATCATCCACGCCGTGGCCGGTCCCGCCCTGCGCGCCGAGTGCGCCCGCTACATGACCTGGGCGGAGACCTTCGATCCCACCCGCCGCCAGGGTGGGGAGCCGGCCGGTCGAGCCGTCTTCACCGGCGGCTACCACCTGCCCGCTCAGCACGTCATCCACTCGGTGGGCCCCATCATCGAGGATGGTCGCAGGCCCACCCTGAAGGACCGGCGCCTGCTGTCCTCGTGCTACACGAGCGTCCTCAACGTCGCACACGCCGCAGGGCTGGGCAGTGTCGGCCTGTGCTCGCTGTCCACGGGCGTCTTCGGCTACCCCAAGCGACAGGCCGCCCTGGTGGCCCTGGAGACGATCGGCCGCTGGCTGGCGGCCCACCCCGACTCCCGACTGCGCATCGTCATCAGTCTCAACGCCGACGTCGACGTCGCCGCCTACGAGGCCGCCCTCGCCCCACCGCCCTGGAGGCCGTAGGGGATGGGGCCTTAGTACCCCGCCGCCCTCAGCGCGCCTGAAGGGGCGTACTGCGAGAGGGGGCGGGGGTCACTGGCCGGGGGTTGTCTGTACTGTGCGGGACCGGGATTGCTCGTGGAGCACACCCGTCTCCCCGCCAGTAGCGCTCGGATCTCGTGCAGCGTCGGGTGGTCGCTACATCGACCGGGCGTCGTCGACGAACTGGTTCCAGGAGGCGCTGGCGGGGTTGTCGGGTTTAGCGGGCTCCTGCCCCACAATGATTCGCTCAGCGAGCTTTCGCGCGATCGTTGGGGAATCGGACTTGCTGTACTTGCGTTTGCCGTTGGTGTGGCGGTCGGTGAGACTCGTCAGGTAGCCGGCGGGATCCTGATGACTTTCCACGGGTTTCTGAGCGAACTTGAGATCCCGCCATGCGCCCGGCGCCAGTGTCTTCACCGCCTCAGGGAACAGTAGCCACCACGCCTCGGTCATTCTCACCGGCGTGACAGCGAAGACTTTCCATGTGCCGGCTCGTTTGGGACGCCCCTTCTTTGCCCTCATACTCTCAAGATTCTTGAGCAGTTGAGTGTGCCCCTCAAGACGGGGATCCTCTTTGTCGGCATCCTGATGAACGATCACGGCATGAACAGGACGGAGGGCATCTTGTGCGTCAATCACTGATCGCAGGCTTTCCATCCAACTCAGAACTGCGCCAGTAGATGCGCCCCGGGTTAACGAAGGAGGGTCCTTGCGAATTTTGATGTCGTATGCCTGGTCGATACTGCGGTTTAATGCCGGTAGAAGGGATTTAATGGCAGTTGCATCGTATGTGTGCTTACCGCCTCCGCCTTTTCCGCCTTCTCCGAAGACGAGGATGAGGGGTTTCCCGTGTCTCTTAGCCATGTTGTGGAACTCCCTCAAGAACCCCCGAGTACCAGAGTTCACCCAGTGGGCGCCCACTCGCCTCCTGAGCGGTTGTGAGCTCGCTGCTGGAGTAGACCGGGATCTCGGACTCACCGGTTGCAGGATCGCGGTCGCACAGGATCAGCTCCTTCGCAGTGAGCTGGTTGACCAAGGTGGGGGAGTGGGAGGCCGCAATGACCTGAGTGCGCCCAGAGGCCTGCCGCATACGGTCGACGAGGACATCCAGGGCGTAAGGATGCAGGCCGTGGTCGACCTCCTCGACGACGGTGAGTGGTGGTGGCGTCGGGTCGTGGAATGCGGCGAGCAGGGCAAGCATGCGGACGGTTCCGAAGGAGGCGTCCGCCAGCTCGATCGACTGGGTGAGTCCCTTTTCTCGGAGGGTCGTGACGACGGACAGCACGTCTCCGCCCCTGCTCGTGAACTCAATGGCCTCCAGTCCCGGTAGGCATTCCTGAAGGTCCTGGGTCAGGGTCTCGAACGCGTCAGGGTCCTCTTCGCTGATGCGTTGGAGGACAGTGGACAGATTGGCCGCCTGGGGGAGGAGGGTCTCGTATCCTGCCCGGCTTGGCTGACGCGCAGCTTGAACGTCTGGATCGAGGTACCTGATCGAGGATAGAAAGTTGAGGAAGCGACTGGGGCCGTCTCCTAGCCAGTCCGCATTGATGCGCGCAAAAGTTCCAAGCGCTGAGGATGATGAGTCCGTGAGGGTGAGAGAACTCTTTCGGTTTGCTGTTTTTCCTTCGACTTTCACTGCGTCGACGCCGTCGACGGAGAATCCTAGTCGCCGTCCCCTTCCCCGAGTCCGTTTGTAGGTGAACTCTTCTTTGCGGTGCAGTTCTGAGCCGTCCTGTTCCAAGGTGAGCGTGTAAACATCCGGGGCTCTTGTCGATGCAAAGTCCGTGATCTGTGCTTTAATAGTCAATTCGACGCCGCCGGTCCTGTCTGTGGATCGGTGGAGACGGTTAAAGCTCCCGTGGGCGGTGACTGCGGTGGAAATATCTGTCCGCGCCGAGTCGCGGATGAATCTCAGGATGGACAGCAGGTTTGACTTCCCGGATCCATTAGGGCCGACGAGGACGGAGAATCGTCCGAACTCGACGTCGACGTCGGCGAAGGAACGATAGTTCTTCGCATGTATCGATTTTAGGATCGGTAACTTATTGCTGTGCATGACATGATTATAGGAGCGTTGTTATTCAGTGTCTACGATATTGAGGTTGGTGGTGTGAGTTGAACGCATTCCTTGCTGACCTGATCGAGTAGGGGGCTGGTGCCTCATCCGGGTACGGAACGGACCTGTCAGCGCTGCGTGGCTCGGGTCTCTGCCCGGGCGGCGGCGCGGGCGGCCGCCGGGGCCGCGTTCGCGATCGTCTCCAGCTCCGCCTCGCCGTGCGCGGCCGAGACGAACCAGGCCTCGAAGACCGACGGCGGCAGGCCCACCCCCGCCTCCAGGAAGGCGTGGAAGAAGGGCCCGTAGCGCCAGGTCTCCTGGGCGCGGGCCGCCTCGTAGTCGCTCACGCCCTGATCGGCGGCCCGCTGCCCGAACATGAAGGAGAACAGCGAGCCCGCCCGCTGAACCCGGTGGGGCACGCCCTGCTCGGTCAGGGCCGCTGAGACCACCTCGCCGATGGCCTGGGCGCGCTCTGCCACCGAGGCGTAGACGGCGTCGTCGGCCAGCTGGAGCGTGGCCAGGCCGGCCGCCGTGGCCAGCGGGTTCCCCGAGAGCGTGCCCGCCTGGTAGACGGGGCCGGTTGGTGCCAGCAGGTCCATGACCTCCGCGCGTCCGCCGACGGCGGCCAGCGGCATCCCACCGCCCACGACCTTCCCGAAGGTCACCAGGTCCGGCACCCAGGCGGCGCGCTCGCGCCAGTCCGCGCCCGGCCAGGACGGGGTTGCGGCGTCGGCGGGCTCGGAAGGAGCGGCGCCGGCGGCGGTCCCGGCCGTGAAGACCGGCAGGTTGGAGGTCCAGCCGTCGACGGCCTCCAGGCCCCACCAGCCGGCCGGGCCCACCCGGAAGCCGGTGAGGACCTCATCGAGGATCATGAGCGCGCCGTGCTCGGCGGTGATGCGGCGGATCGCGGCGTTGAGGCCCGGTGCCGGCGGCACGATCCCCATGTTGGCCGGGGCGCCCTCGGTGATGACCGCGGCGATCTCGGAGCCGCGCTCGGCGAAGCAGGCCTCCAGGGCGGCGACGTCGTTGTAGGGCAGGACGATCGTCTGGGCGGCCACGGCCGTGGGCACGCCGGCGCTGCCCGGCAGACCGCCGGTGGCCAGGCCCGAGC
>NZ_CAUROW010000070.1:0-10048 GCF_963526355.1 uncultured Actinomyces sp.
GCATGAACACCTCACGCCGCATCCTCGCCCTGGCCCTGCTCATGCTCGTCCCGGTGGCGCTGGCGCTGGCCGCCGAGTTCATGGCCGTCGTCCCCGGCCCGCCCGCGCAGCCCAGCCCGGTCCACCTGACCTTCGCCGATGATGGGAGCTGATACCGATGTCCTCCATCCCTTCATCCCCTCCCCCGTTAGCCACCGACCCGGCCTCAGGATCCTCGGTCCCCGCCCGGCTGCGCATCGTCACCTGGACGCTGTTCGTCGTCGCCCTGGGGCTGACCAGCATGATCGTCTCCGTGCGCTCCACCCTTATGGCGGACGTCTCCCGCTCCGCCAACACCGACGTCGCCCACGAGGTCAAGGAGCTCCAGAACTTCGCTGCCACCGGCGTCGACCCGCGCACCTCTCAGCCCTTCACCTCCACCACCCGCCTCATGGAGGTCTACCGGGACGGCCAGCAGCTCACCGACCGAGAGGCCGTCATCATCTACAACCACGCCACCGGTCAGGCCACCCAGGCCTCCGGCGCCTCCGCCCCGACCCTGGAGCCGACCAGCACGGACCCCCTGTTCGTGAAGCTGCTGCAGTCGCCATCGGGCGCCACCGACTACGGTAGCGGAGAGGTCCGCTGGGCCCGGGTCGAGCTCGAGCCCGACGACCCCTCCCAGCACCTGTCCGTCATCACCATGAGCTTCACCGCCTCGCGCGTGGACCAGATCAACGCCACGATCTGGCTCATGGTCGGCATCAGCGCGGCAGTCCTGGTCCTCACCGGCGTCGTCGGGCTGCTCGTGGCCCGCCAGATCCTGCGGCCCCTGCGCGACCTGCGCACCGCGGCCGCATCCGTCTCCACCCAGGACCTCAACCGCCGCCTGCCCGTCAAGGGCCGCGACGACATCGCCGGTCTGACCGAGGAGTTCAACGGCATGCTGGACCGCCTCCAGGAGGCCTTCGACGGCCAGACCCAGTTCGTCCTGCGCGCTCACCAGGAGATCTCCGGCCCCTTGGCCGTCATGGACGCACGCCTGGCCAGTCAGCCGGCCACCCGCACCGTTCTCCAGCAACGCACCCAGATCGCCGAGCTGCAACGAGTTCTCGACGACCTCCAGTCCCTCACCCAGGCCGAACGACGCGACTTCGCCCACCCCACCCCCGACGTCGAGATCACCGAGCTGGCGCGCACCCTGCTCGACGACGTCGAGGCCATGGCCCCGGGCCGCTGGAGGTTCGACCTCAGGGTCCAGGGCACGGCCACGCTCGACGTCGAGCGCGTGCGTCAGGCCACCGGCCACCTCGCCCGCAACGGACTGCAGCACGGCGACGGCCCCCTGACACTCACCATCGCCCCGGGCACCGACGGATACGGTCGCAGCGGGCTGGAGATCTCCGTAACCGACGAGGGCCCGGGACTGGCCGACGACGACGTCGACTGGCTCTTCGAGCGATTCACGCACGGCGAGACCGGCGGCAGACCCCGCGGCGCCGGGCTGGGTCTGGCCATCGTGCGGGCCATCGCCGATGCCCACGACGGCACCGTCTTCGCCGTCTCCGCCTCGGGCCAGGGGGCCACTGTCGGACTGCGCATCCCGGCCGACAGCTCCTGGCGCCTCTCCTCGGACCCCGATCCCGCCGTCGTCGCCTCCCCGGCCACCGCCCCCTCCTCACGTACCTCGGCGGACACGGCGCCTCGGGTGACCACCGGCGAGCCGGCGGTCACCCACGACGACCGCTCGCATGACGCCTCGGGAGAGGAGGCCGGCTCATGACCACCGAGACCGACACCGTCGGCTCCTTCGAGACCGACACGCCCACCGTGCGCGAGACCCTACCGCTCTCCCTGGCCAGGCGCGACGAGCCCGCCCCGGCCCGGCGCCTGCCATGGCGGCGCATCCTGTCCGCATCTCTCGCCGTGAGCCTGTGCGCAGCCGTGGGCGCGGCCGCCTGGCGCACGGGCGGCGCCGAGGGCGGCCTGTCCGTCACCGCCGCGCTCACTCTCGTCATCTTCATCGCCTCGGTGTGGGCCTGGGCCTTTACGACCGTGGACGACACCTACATCTCCCTGGGCGCCGCCACCGCCCTGGTCCTCACCGGCGCCCTGAGCCCGGACGAGATGTTCGCCAGCCTCGGGGACGACACGATCTGGCTCCTGGTGGCGGCCTTCGTCATCGCCGTCGGGGTGAGCGCCTCGGGCCTGACCGGCCGCCTGGCGGCCTGGCTCGTGACCGGCACGGACCATCCGCGAATCCTGCTTCACCTGGTGACGGCCGCGATCGTCGCCACGGTCTTCGCGGCACCCTCCACCTCGGGACGCGCCGCCCTGCTGCTGCCGGTCTACACGGCTCTGGCCGGCGCGCTGCGCACCGGCTCGGGAGACGACGCCGCTCTGGCGGCCTCCCGCAAGCGGCTCATCCACGCCCTGTCACTCATCTTCCCCACCGTCATCCTGCTGTCCGCGGTCGGCTCCTTCCTGGGAGCGGGCGCCCACCTGGTGACCTCCCACATCGTGGCCTCGGCCGGCGGGCAGGAGTTCTCCTTCGCCGGATGGCTGCTGCTGGGCCTGCCTCTGGCGGCGCTGTCCAGCCACCTGTCCACCGAGCTCATCATGCGACTGTTCACCCGCAAGGAGGACATGCACCGTCGGGTGCGCGTTGACATCGCCGACCTCGCGGCGGCCTCGCCGACCCCGGTCACCGGCCCCCTGACCCAGGCCGAGAACCGGGCCGCCCTGCTCGTCGGCACGGTGGTGGTGCTGTGGTGCACCGAGTCCCTGCACGGCGTCGACCCGGCCATCGTGGCCCTTCTGGGCGTGCTGGTGACCTCACTGCCCGGCTACGGCTCGGTGTCACTGCGCAAGGCGCTGGCCAAGGCGCCCTGGTCGCTGCTGGTCTTCATGGCGGCCACCCTCGCCATGGGGGATGCGCTGGTGTCCACCGGCGCCGCGAAGTGGGTGGCGACCTCGGCCTTCAACGCACTGCGGATCGACTCGCCATGGCCCTTCATGCTGGTCGTCGTGGTGCTCTCGACGGCGTCGCACCTGGTCATCCAGTCACGCTCGGCCCGCTCGGCCGTCCTCATCCCGATCGTCGTCGCCCTGGCCCCGGCGGTGGACGTCAGTCCGGCCGCGGCCGCCTTCGCCTCAACCGCCGCCGCCGGCTTCTGCCACACGCTGCCGTCCTCGGCCAAGCCCGTGGCCATGTTCTCCGACATCGACGGCGTGGAGACCTTCTCCCCGGACGACCTGCGGCGCCTGTCCTTGCTCCTTGGGCCCCTCATGGTGGTCCTGGTCATGGCCTGCAGCGCCTGGCTGTGGCCGCTGCTGGGCCTGCACTGGTGAGACCGACCGGCCCGGCGGCATCGGACGACCCAACTGGGGAACGCCATTCCCTCTGTACCTCTCTGTTTCTCAACAACCCCCGCCATCTCCTGTCAGACCCTGACAACCCAGTACCTCTGGAGGAAGATCATGCCCACGTCCGTACCCACCCGTATTCTCGTCGCCCCCTCCGGCTTCAAGGAGAGCCTGTCCCCGGAAGGGGTGTGCCAGGCGGTGGCCGCCGGAGTGCGCCGCCTCCTGCCCGGCGCCGTCGTTGTCGAGCTCCCGCTGGTCGACGGCGGTGAGGGCTCGGCGGCCACGATGGCCCGAGCCACCGGCGGCGACCTCATCGCCACTCGCGTCACCGGCCCCGTCGGCGAACCGGTCGACTCCCACCTGGCCCGCCTGGGCGCCTCGGCCCAGGGGACCTGGCTGGTGGAGATGGCCGCAGCGGCCGGCCTGCGCCTGGTGCCCGCCGAGATGCGCGACCCCGGGGCCACGACGACGATCGGCGTCGGCGAGCTCATCTCTGTGGCGCTCGACGGCGGGGCCCGGCGCATCATCATCGGCTGCGGTGACTCGGGGACCTGCGACGGCGGGGCCGGTGCGCTCGTCGCCCTGGGCGCCCGACTCCTGGACGCAAGCGGCGATGAGGTCGACCCGATCGGCTCGAACCTGGTCCGGGTCCAGCGGATCGAGACCTCCGGCATGGATCACCGGCTGCGCGGCGTCGAGGTCCTCGTGGCCGGCAACATGCACAATCTCCTCACCGGCGAGCGCGGTGTGGCCCGTGTGTTCGGGCCCCAGAAGGGGGCGAGCCCGGAGCAGGTGGAGGCACTCGAGGCCGGCCTGGTCCACTGGGCCGAGCTCCTGGCCGAGGCCTTCCCCGCCCATACGGCCCACCGCGACCTGCTCACCGGCCCCGGGACCGGCGCCTCGGGCGGGCTGGGGGCCGGGCTCGCCGCGGGGTTGGGGGCGAGGCTGTGCTCGCGTTTCGATGTGCTCATGGATGCCGACCTGTGCGGTGTCGACCTCGACACCCAGATCGCCCGAGCCGACTTGATCATCACCGCCGAGGGCGCCGTCGACTTCCAGACACCGCGCGGCAAGATCCCCGCCGAGGTGGGACGCAGGGCCAAGCTGGCCGGCAAGCCGGTCATCGCGCTGGCCGGCTCGATCGGCCACGGCTCGGAGAAGGTCCACGCCGCCGGGATCGACGCCGTCATGGGTATCATCCCGGTCCCCATGGACCTGCCCGAGGCCGTTTCCCGGGCCGACGAACTCGTCACCGACGCCACCGAGCGGGCGCTGCGCCTCATCCTCTTGGGAGCGGCCATCGCCGCCTGAACCGACACGGGCGGGGACATTCTGCGCGGCCGGGTGCATTTCCAGCCGGGCGGGGGCGAGAAGAGACGGGCGCCCCGGCGTCAGAACGCCGCGATGACGGCCTCGTCGGGCCAGGTCGTGGTGATGTACTGGCGCAGTTTCTCGTCGTTGAGGAGCTTGGCGAGCTTCTTGAGGTGCTCGTTGTCCTTGTCGTCCTTGCGCACGACGAGCTGGTTGGGGTACTCGGAGTCCTTACCGCCCTTCTCCAGGAAGAGGGAGTCGTTCTTCGGGTTGAGTCCGGCCTCGATGGCGTAGTTGCCGTTGATGACCGCGGCCTCGGCGTCCGGCATCGACTTGTAGACCTGGGCGCCTTCGACGGTGGTGAACTTGAGGTTCTTCGGGTTGGAGGTCACGTCGGTGTCGGTGGGCAGCTCGGCGGCCTTGTCCAGCTCGATGAGCCCGGCCGCAGCCAGGAGCTTGAGGCCGCGTGCCGTGTTGGCCGGGTCGTTGTTGAGGACGATCGTGCCGCCGTCCTGGATCTCCTGGACGTCCTTGTAGCCCTTGGAGGTGTAGATGCCCATGGGCTCGATGTGGACGTCGGCGATGGAGACGAAGTCGTAGCCCTTCTCCTGGTTCTGCTGCTTGAGGAAGTTGGGCGTCTGGTAGAAGTTGGCGGCCAGCGAGCCGTCCTCAAGCGAGGAGTTGGGGGTCTGGTAGTCGTTGATCTCCTTGATGTCCAGCTTGATGCCGGAGCCCTCGGTGAGGTTGTCCTGGACCCACTGGAGGATCTCGACGTGGGGCTTGGGGGTGGCACCGATGGTGATCGTGGCGGTGTTGCCATCGACCTTGATGCCCTTGACATCGCCGTTCTTGCCGGACTTGGAGCCGCAGGCGGCCAGGGTGAGGGCGGCAGCGGTGGCCAGGCCGCCTGCGATGACGGAGCGGCGGGAGATGGAGGAGGACATGGCGGTTCCTTTCGGAGGGGCGGACGGCCCCGGTGACTGGGAGGAGGAGAAGGTTTGACGGTGCTGGGCCCGACGACGCAGCCGGCCGCATCCGGACCGATCGGAGCTGAGCCGGTGCGCCTACCCGGCTGGTGATCGCCTCAGCGGTGGTTCACCAGCCGGCTGAGCATGTCTCCGAGGAGCTGGATGATGCCGACGATGACCACGATGACCACCACGGTGATGACCATGACGTCCACCATGTTGCGCTGGTACCCGTACTGGATGGCGAGGTCGCCCACACCGCCGCCGCCGACCGCACCGGCCATGGCGGAGTAGCCCAAGAGGGTGATGATGGTGACGGTGGCGGACTGGATGAGGATCGGCAGCGCCTCGCGCACGAGGACGCCCCAGGTGATCTGCCGCCCGGAGGCCCCCATCATGAGGGCGGCCTCGACCTTTCCGTGATCGACGTCGTTGATGGCCGTCTCCACCAGGCGCGCATAGAAGGGAATCGCACCGATCGTCAGCGGTACGCAGGCCGCCTGCCAGCCCAGAGAGGTGCCCACGAGCATCCGGGTGATCGGGATGAGAGCCACCATGAGGATGATGAAGGGCATGGAGCGGCCGATGTTGACGATCTGGGAAAGCACCCAGTACAGGGAGGGATTGCGGAACTGGCCGCGCTTACCGGTGGAGACCAGAGCGAGCCCGAGCATGAGGCCGAAGAGGATCGTCAGGGCTCCGGAGACAACGGTCATCGACAGGGTCTCGACGAGGGCGTGGCCGAGCTTGCGCTGGATGACGGGGTTGTCGAGCCAGGTGCGGCTGCTCGGTTGGGCGGCGGCCGCGGCCAGCGGCAGGAGCATCGAGTTCATGAGCGGACCTCCGCAGCGATACCGGCCTGTCGCAGCACCTGCACGGCCTGGGCGGTGTCGGGGCCGGGGATGGTGACGGCCAGGCGCCCGATCTGGGCCTGACCGATCGTCTCGAAGACGCCGGCGGCGATGTCACCGCCGAGCTCGGCGACCATGGACATGAGGGCGACCGCGGCCGGCTGGCCCGGGTGGGCGGTGATGGAGACGTCGATGACGCTCTCGCCGTGGGCGACGGCGGCCTCGGGCACCTTCGGGAAGGGCACGATCTCGCGCGAGAGGCGGGAGCCGACATCGAGCACGACATCCTCCAGGCGACCGCTCTCAACGATCCTGCCGGCCTCGAGCAGACTGACGGAGTCGCAGATCTGACGGACCACACTCATCTCGTGGGTGATGATGATGACGGTCAACCCCAGAGTGTCACGTACGCTCCTGATGAGGTCGAGGATGGAGCGGGTCGTCTCCGGGTCCAGGGCGGAGGTGGGCTCGTCGCACAGGAGGACGGCCGGGTCGTCGGCGAGCGCGCGGGCGATGCCGACGCGCTGCTTCTGACCGCCGGAGAGCTGAGAGGGGTAGGAGGCGCCGCGGTCGGCCAGGCCCACCAGGCCGAGCATGCGCTCCACGATCGGGCGGCGCTGTCCTGCCGGGACGCCCGCGAGCGCCAGTGGGTAGGCGATGTTCTGCGCCGTGGTGCGCTGGTCGAGGAGGTTGGCGTGCTGGAAGACCATGCCGATGCGGCGTCGGGCCTCGCGCAGCCGGCCGGCGGACAGGGCGGTCATGTCCTGGCCGTCGACGCTCACGTGACCGCTGGTGGGGCGCTCCAGGGAGGTCAGGCAGCGCACGAGTGTGGACTTGCCGGCGCCGGAGGTGCCGACGATGCCGTGGATGGATCCCGGGGCGACGTCGAGGCTGAGCCCGTCCAGGGCCCGTACCTCCTTACCGCTGCGCAGGCGGTAGACCTTGTGGACGTCGCGCAGGGAGATCATGGGCTCGGGTTGAGAGCCGGACGCGTCGCCGTCCTCGGACCGGCCGGGGTCGGCGGCGGACTGGTCGGATGTGCTCACGTATTCCTCCATCGTTCCTGGCGGAAGCACCCGCACCATAAAGGGGGTTGCTGCAATGTCGTCGAGCCAGGTCTCTCGGTTGCTCTAGATGGCCACGAATAACTTACGCAGCGTCTCATCGACTGCGCAAGCGAGGACGAGCCCAAGGGACCTAGGTCACTCCTGCTTCCCAGCGGCGCCGGCAGGCGTCGAGTCCTCGCCGCGAGCCCGGTGGTTCGGCTCACGAGCCGAGCCACCGGCCCGACCGCGGATCAGCAGGGCGTCCCCTCCGTCCTCAGCGCGGTTCTCATCGATGGTTCACCGGCTCTCCAAGCACTTCCGGGTCTCGTATTGGCGACGCTACTCGTCTCCGCCCGCGCGCCGTGTTTGGATTTGCGTATGAGCGCGATGCCAGACCGGACCTCTCCCGAGCCGACCCCGACCGGCCCCGCCGCGGAGGGCGATCCGGCATCTCCAGCACCGGCACCCCCGCCCCCGGCGAACACATCATCCGGTACCTCCGACGACACGATCACTCCCGACATCCTGGGTGAGCCGTGGCTGGCGCGCCGCATCCCGGTGACCGAGTCGTCCACGAAGGCGCCCGGAGCCGACCACGCGGTGCTCGTCTACCAGCGCCAGGCGGCCGGTCGGGCGAGCCGGCCGCGCCACTCGCGTGCGGTCCTCTACCTCCACGGCCGCAGCGACTACTTCTTCCAGACCCACCTGGCGCAGGCCTATCTCGACGCCGGCTACGAGTTCTACGCACTGGACCTGCGAGCCTGTGGGCGCGCCGGGGTCGGGTACGCCTCCCCGCACGACGTGCGCGACCTGCGCGTCCACGACGAGGAGATCGCCGAGGCGCTGCGTCTCATCCGCTCCGAGCACGGGCACGACGTCGTCGTCCTCAACGGGCACTCGACCGGCGGGTTGCAGGCGGTCATCTGGGCGGCAGACCACCCCGGGACCGTGGACGCGGTCGTGCTCAACTCCCCGTGGCTGGATCTGCGCGGTTCGGCGCTGGTGCGCTCCTACGGGTCGGCCCTCGTGGACCTGATCTCGCGCTGGGACCCCGAGCGCATCATCGGCGAGCCCGGCAGCGGCGAGGAGGACAACTACCTGGCCGCCCTTCACCGGCGCTGGCGCGGCGAGTGGGACTGGGACCTGGCGCTTAAGCCGGCGCCGTCCTTCCCCGTACGAGCCGGGTTCCTGGCGGGGATCCGCCGCCTGCAGCGCGAGGTCCACCACGGGCTGGGGATCCGGGTGCCGATCCTCGTGTGCTGTTCAACGAGCAGCAACGGCGTCAGGGCGAGTCTGGAGGAGGCCCAGCACTCCGACGTGGTGCTCGACGTGGAGCAGATCATCGACCGCTCGCAGTACCTGGGCGATGACGTCACCGTCCGTCAGATCCCCAACGGTGTCCACGACCTGGCCCTGTCCGGGCCGCCGGCGCGCACCGAGTACCTCCAGGCCGTCACGCACTGGCTGGACAACCGCCTGCGCTGAGCCCACCGGCTCAGGGCTCAGCCGAGCAGCGTGGAGAGCTCGTCAACGAGCCCGTCACTGACCCGCTCGACCACCTCAAGGGTGTCGACGAAGTCGGCCATGGTGCCGTACCAGGGGTCGGGAACGTTGAGGACGCTGCGGGAGGCCTGGCCCACAGCGACGGCCTCGGCCTGCCGGGCGGCCGCCGGGTCGAGTTCGCGGTACATGCGGATCCGGGACGGCTCCGCCTCAAGCCCGGCGGCGCGGCGCTGGAGGACGTTCCAGTGGGAGTCGGTCATGGCCAGCAGGAGGTCGGCCTCGGCGATCTCGGCGTCGGTGATGCGGTGGGCCACATGAGAGGTGATGGCGATGTCCGTGGCACGTGAGGCGTCATCGGCGCCAGTGCCGTAGCCGGCCTCGACCAGTGCACGGCGGGCCCGGGAGTCGATGGGGTTGCCGCGCTCCTCGTCGGAGACGCCAGCGGAGGTGACGACGACGCCGTCGGGCTCCAGCATGGGGAGGCCCGCGGCAGTGAGGCGGTCGCGCAGGACGATCTCAGCCATGGCGGAACGACAGATGTTGCCGGTGCACACCATGATCACGCGGTAGGGCCCGGCGTCACGACGTCGGGGCAATGAGGTCAGGGCCGGAGCGGTGGGGACGGGCGAGGAGGCAGAGGCGGCGGCTGTCTCGGCGGTTGTCTCGGTACGGGCGTCGGGATTGGTCACAACTCCGAGCCTTACGCACGCCGCGGTCACCTGTCCACTGACGCTCCCTCACCGCCGGGGACATCCTGCGATTACGGGGACATTTCCGCACCGCCGGGGACACCCTGCGCGTGCGGAGACAGGATTCCTGTCCCCGACGGCGTCGAATGCACCCGCCCGCAGCGGCACGCACCCGGCCGCACAGAATGCCCCCGTAGGCGAGAGGCACCACAGGTGAGGGGCCACCGCGACCGGGAGACTGCACAGCCGGGCGACTGCGCGGATCCCGGCTACAGCGCGCGGCCGTCGAGGACGTCGGCGACCCAGGAGCGGGCCACGACGAAGTCCTTGTCGCT
>NZ_CAUROW010000071.1:0-9594 GCF_963526355.1 uncultured Actinomyces sp.
AACCTCCGGATAGACGCAAACCCCTGCCCCCGTAAATCAACTGCACCCCCACCCAGGCTCTGGCGTCTCCTACATCTACGACCTCCCCTTCCGCATCCGCGACCGCGAATCCGACTTCCGCCGCATCCACACCGCCCTCACCCAGCCCGACCTCGGCACGGGGACGCATATAACCTCCGGATAGACGCAAACCCCTGCCCCCGTAAATCAACTGCACCCCCACCCACATCCCATCTCATAAGAACGCAAGGAGAATCCCATGATGACACTAGCCACAAAAACACGCCACAAGTGCTTCATCTCATATCATCATGACGACGAGCAGGAGGTCGAACAGTTTATTGACACATTTGACCACTACCATGATGTATTTATTGCTAACGGAATCGGTGCTGGCTTGCCTGGCGACATTATAAACAGCAACAACTCTGACTACATTATGCAGCAGATTCGTGAAAGATACCTACGAACCACAACCGTCACAATCGTAATGATCGGCATGGAAACATGGGGACGAAAGTTTGTCGACTGGGAGATTGCTGCATCCCTTCGCGACACTAAGACGACCACAGCCAGTGGACTCCTAGCGATCAGCCTACCATCCGTTCAGTATTACTCCGACTTGCGGATCCCCGCACGCCTTCAAGACAACATAGATGGCGATCAAGGTTACGCACGCTGGTGGCCATACCCACCTAACTCTGACGCCTTAGCGCACTTCATTGAAATCGCCTACTCAAACCGAGCCCAGAAAGACTATCTTCGCAACAATGGACGCACACTCCGTCAGCGGAACGCCTAATTAGAGATATCATGATATTGAAAGACGCTGACCTACCTGGCGCTTGGAGGAATGCGGACAGCGAATCTAAGCGGGGCCAATTGCTGACGCTATGGCTTACAGGAGTCAAGATCGGAGGTGGTTTAACTGCCGCCACTGGAGGCGCACTATCATTGCACCTTGGCAGCTTCGACATTGCCGCCTGGACCATTTTGTTCGGCTTCATTTTCGCATTCGGGTGCGAACTCACTCTGTTAATCCTTCAGCCGGAACGCACGTGGTACGAAGGAAGAGCCGTGGCGGAATCTGTCAAAACTCTTGCGTGGAGATACGCTGTCTGCGCAGACCCCTTTCCGAAGGAGATGAGCCGAGTAGAGGCGGAATCTAACTTTCGTCAACGCATTTCATCAATCGCAAGCCAGGTGTCAGATAACATCATCTTCGATGAATTGGACCCCGTTATCACAGACTGTATGGATATATTGCGCTCCCTTGAATTTCCATTAAGACGCTCCGCATACGTAAAAGGCAGAACCCTAGAGCAGAAACAATGGTACGCAAGTAAAGCTCGAACCAACCGTCGAAAAGCCCGCCTTTCGAGTGCCTTTCTTGCCCTTTTCGAGTTTATAGCGGTCATTCTAGCGGCAGGTCGCGCATTTGGTGGATGGAATATTGACCTTGCGGGATTCCTGGCGTCTTTGATTACTGCTGGCACCGCATGGGTAGCAGTAAAACAGTTTTCCCCTCTCGCTTCTGCATACGCAGTAGCAACAAAGGAACTAGGCATTCAAGCATCCAAATTAATCACTGTTGAAGAAACGGAATGGCCTCTACTGGCTGCCGATGCAGAAGAGGCTATCAGTCGAGAGCATACCACATGGTTAGCTTCGCGAATCGGCCGTTTTCCTAACTGGAACGACACCTAAGATACATGTTCACGGGAGGATTTCTAATTATGCGAAAGTTGACGCATCCGTCAAGGTGAGCAGGCCTACCTCCGTCACAAATACCAAGCCCGCGATTCTCTACTCGATCTCGCAGATACACACCGCTCCTCAGGCGGCGTGGAAACGTTTGTTCGCACCTTGGCGAGTCATGCCCAATACATCCCCGATCGCTTGCCATGACAAGCCAGCATCGCGTGCAACCATTACAGCCTCATCGAGCTCGCGCTCGGCGGCACGAAGACGTATCTGCGCGACCGCAATTCTTGCGAGATCGGGATCGTCGACCGTAGCCAAGGGAGCCGGACCATCTCCGTTGTTGGCGTTCTCGATCTCGTCAAGCATCTCTTCAGTGGTCTTCATGTTCACTTCCTCCTCAAGAACTTCTCGCGCGCAGACATTGCATGAAAGACGAAGTCGTCATCATTGACACCAACTTCGATCAGATGACCGGACCGAGAAGGGCCGACGACAATGACATAACCGTCGAAATAATGGACGGCCACGGGATTGTTCAGGGCATGGTCAATGTCCTCTCGTGTGAGGCCGTGCTTCCACGCACTCTTCAAGAACCCCATGATGGCAACTATATTTGCCACACAGCCAGGCGTCAACCTTTGTTACCAACACACGAGGGCCGTGTCCAAGCCGAAAGGCCGACGCGCACACGTCCGCAAAGGCAAGGTAACGGCCCGGAAGGTGAGCGACATACTGAACTCGATCGCTCGCCTTGTCCGGGCCGTCGGTGTCATTGTGGATGCCCTCAGCAAGTGGATCGGCTAGACCATCCCCTTGCTAGGGGAGTCGCCCGGATGGCACCCGGGTGGCTCCCCACCATTATGGCCGGCCCCGCTCAGCCCTGTCCACAGCCCGACGATACTCATCACAAGTACCCGCGAAGGAAGTCAGGTGACATGGATCCACCTGCGGGGACACTTCGGTCGTCTGTGGCTCCTGCGGCAGGTCGTGTTGCGCTGCGCTTGATCCGTGCCATCTCAGGCGGTCGGATGTGATGGCAGGTCACGCAAGCAGAACGGCAAGCCTGCACTCCGGTGCGGAGCTGAACTGGATCCGGTGAGTCATGCGAGCCCGAGGTCAGCATTGAGCTCGTCCCAGGGGATGGCGCCGTGTTCGGCGATCTCAGCGCGGGCGGCGTCGGCGGCCTCGAGGCCTGCCAGGTTCTCTGCCGCCTGGGTGAGCCGCTCCAGGTCATCCGCGTCAATCACCGTGGCCACGCGGCAGCCCCGGAGGGTCAAGACGACAGCCTCATGTCTGGCGCGGACACCGTCGACGATCTCATCGAACCGGCTACGCGCAACAGAGACAGGAAGGTCGCGCATAGCTCCAGTATGGGTGAAGGTCGCAGTTTTCACACCTTGTCACCAAGACGCGACTCGGTCCAACTCCTCTTCCTTTCCCTCATTGCGGTAGCCTCTGACCTGCGAGATCACTCCCGGAACAACGACGATCCACTCAGGGATAGACGCATTAGCAGCGAATTCCCATTGTTTCTCGGCCACCACCGTGCCGCATTCCCTTTTTTCGGGATCGCCTCGGTGCGAGCATCTTCAGCTCACACACCCGCCTCCTAGAACATAAAATCGACGGCAGCCTCAACGACCGAAGAACAACACTATTGTTGACCGACCCTACCATGACAAAAATTGCTTACATTCTCGAAATACAGGTTAGCGTTGAGAAAGCTAGGTAGTTGACCTACTACGCCACACACCTCTGTTGGCGACACAATCCTAGATACCAGTGGACTTTTCCGCCAACGAGCACGTATACTTCCGCTATGGTTAGTTCTGGTGGAGTTGCAGCCGCATTTGGTTTTCGTTATCAGTACGTGGTGACAGTAGGATTAATTCTTGACCTCTATGAAAATCCCGAACTCATATCCTGGTTCGTCGATGTAGATTTGGAAGGTCAAGACTCGGCCGACATACTGGTCTCTAGAAAAGGAGCCAGTTGGGACGAGGCGGTACAAGTCAAGGCTTCTCAAGCAGGATCCAGCACAGTCATGGGTGCCTCAGATGTACGCCGAATTTTCGACTCACTATCCGATGAGCACCCCACTGTATCCGACCGCCACCTAGTGACGAACCGCAAACTTACTCAAGATCTTGCTCGCGACAATGATAATGAACTTTGGTCTTGCAAGCCGGGCGAATACTTTCGACATGATAGTCGCGATTTAGGCACGTTAATCCGACTGCTGTTAGAGCGTATTTCCCGGCTCCGAGAAAGAGGGGCGGGCGGACTGCAGGTCCACCACATTATCCTCGCTCAACTCATTGACATGGTTCATCAAAGAGGGTCTGACCGATCCCAGCAGCGCATCACCCGCGCCGACGTCGATAGGATCCTTGCTGAACCCTCCGCGTTGCTGGCTGACGCCATCCAGAAGCGTTCCTGGGGAAGAGCGATCCAAGTCCCTCATAGTACCCCTATTGCGCGCCTTGAGCTGGATTCATTTATATGCAGTAAGCTGCCTTTGAAGACACTGCAGACGGGGTACGTTCATTGCGCAGTTGTCTCTGGGTTGTCCGGCACAGGGAAATCCTCTTCTGTAGTGAAACTAGTCCAGGATCGCATAGAAAACTTCGCGTTCGTACTGTGGATGGATGCGTCTAGTGAAATCGCTTTACAAGCGCAACTCCCGATGGTCCTTAAGGAGTTAGGAGCTTCCGACGGCGGAGGTGACCCAGCGGAGGTATTCACCGCTGTAATGAGTCAGGTTCCTGTACCTTGGTTGCTGGTGCTAGACAACGCCGCTGACACTGAAAGCGTTGTGAGGTGGGTTCCATGTAGCGGGTATGGGCACGTAGTGATCACAAGTACCAACAAGTCTTGGTCGGACAATTTTGCAGCATCTACTACAATTCAAGGTTTTTCCATCGAAGAGGCTCGTTCATTCTTTGCCGCACGTTTCGATAAACTCACCTCAAAATGGAGTAAGGAACAGGAACAGGCATGTGATGAACTGGCCAGGCGCCTCGAATACTGGCCTCTTGCATTGGAATTCGCCACTGCCTGGATCAAGCAACGTGGTGGTGACATAGAAAGGATCTCCGACTTTGTGGATCGTCTTGACCGTCTCAATCTCGACGACGTCAGTCTTGTACCTCACGGTTACCCAGCTACTGCCTATCGAGTAGTGATGGACCTACTGAGAGACCTCACCGAAAACGAGAACACCCTTATTATAGGTATCGCGCTCATGGGAGGGCACCGGATACCGGTACCCCTCCTAGATTCCTGGATCGCAACGTTAGGCTCTACCCGCGAATTACTCGATGGATTAATGCGCCGCAGCGTAGTGACGATGTCGCTACATCCCGACCAACGCGGACCTCACGACTACGACGAATTCGTCGATATGCATGATGCCGTCCAACTTATACTGACGCGCTCCTCTGAGGGAATCTCTATCCAGGGGCGCACCCTTGTCGCACTGGTTCACACATGTTCCGACCGAATCGAAACTCTCATTAAAGAACAACGTTTCATTGAGGCTACAACTCTCCTTCCCCCTATAGATATATTGTTGTCGAGATGCGTTTCCAGTTTCTCTACCGCACATATACCTGGCGAATGGACCACCTTGATGCACAATGTGGGTGCACTTGCGGCGGCTCTTGATGGAGTGGGCCCTGACCCAAATTGGGCTAGGCACATCGGACGGCGATGGCTTGAGAGCGCAATAGAGATTCGAAAGCAAATTACCAACGACATCGACCCTCTCTCAGTCGCCGCTCTGCAAATTGAGACCATCGGAGTTCTTGCTTACTTCCTTGATCTACTTCACGAAGATGAAGAACTCCTGCTACTTTCTCGACTTGCTGCCGATTATGGTGAGTCACACAGGGAAGCATTGAATCAGATCGGGACAGGGGTTCCACGGGCTCTGCGAATGATCAGAGAAGCAGTCGAGAATCGACACCCGGCTGATCGAAAACTACACGACCGCCTCCGTTCGCTTGAGATTCAAACAAGCCAAGGTCAGTGGAAGCATCAAAACCCTTCTCCCCTCATAGAGAAACTTCAGCTAGACATGCTTGAAGCACTTTCTATGGCCCAGCATGATCATTTTCAGAGTGGAGTCAATCTGATTCTGAAAGCCACGGAGTTGGCGTTCAATAAAGGCATTCTTTTTGCGAAGTCTATTGAATTCTTGCTTGATATTGGGGCCGCGCTGATCATCGCTGTAGCGCAGCGTTCTGCCGACAACCAGCACCTGCGTCAACTCATTAGTCAGATCGTCGATGGAGCTTCTTCTTTCGACGGCAGCCTCACTCCGAGTCAACGCGCCCGCATGAATATACTCAAAGCAGTGGGAGTAAGGAAGACCGGCGACCTACGTCAGGCCATCATCGAGGCTTTACAGGTCGTCGACGACAACCGTGAACTCCTCGATTTATGGACTTACACCGCGGAAATTATTTCCAACCAATTTGCGCGACAAGATCAGTTCATTAATTCCCCCGAAGGTTTTACTGTGTTCAATTCTAGCGACGAGATACTCTACTATGAAGCCATAGATCAGATTCACAACACTCCGGCGCTGTTTATCTGCAATCCCTGCTTTTATATGATCGACAATGCAGGGTTACATCCCTTAGGTCACGTCCCATTCGTAGAATCCGGGTTGACTGTCACCGCAAACCCAATTGCCGTTCGCCCCATAGCGCATGGATGGTACCTCACTTTGCTGCATGACTACCTCGAGATATACTCTCCGGGAGGACAGCCTTTGGTACAACAGATCTGTGTTTCGCCGGAGTTTACTGATTTGATACGTCAAGCGAACGGTGTTCTACTCGTGTACCACGATTACACCAAACCTTTTGACGAGACTTTAACTGCACCTGCAGGATGGATTTCATTTCCACAGAATCCGGCAGCTTCAGGGTGTCGCAGACGAGGATGGAGGAGATTATTTTCATGGTTTGCTAGGGATAAGAATCGGACGTGAATGGTGTTCAGCAGCAAACACAATCACGTCAGGATCGCTCCGCTTATCCACGCCGAGTTGAACCGGAGCCGGTATCTCATGCGAGTCCGAGGTCAGCCTTGACCTCATCCCAGGGGATGGTGCCGTGCTTTGCGATCTCAGCTCGGGCTGCGTCGGCCGCCTCGATGTCCGCCAGGTCCTCTGCCGCCTGGGTGAGCCGCTCCAGGTCATCCGCGTCGATCACTGCGGCCACGCGGCGACCCTGGCGGGTCAGGAAGACAGGCTCATGTCTGGCGCAGACGTCGTCGACGATCTCATCGAGCTGGCTACACGCAACAGAGACAGGCAGGTCGAGCATGACTCCAGTATGGGTGAAGGTCGCAGTTTTCACGCCTCGTCACCAAGAAGCGACTCGGGCCGCCGCCTCTCCCCTCCCCTCGCTGCGGTAGCCTCTGACCTGCGGGATCACTCCCGGAACAACGACGATCCGCACGAGGTGGCGCCGGCCCCGGCAGACACCACTCCCGTACACCATTCGCCACCATCTACCCCACCGCCCATCACCACCACGCTCCAGCTATGACGCTCCTCCTCCCTAGCCTTCAGGCCGAACGCATCCGTCGGTCCATCGTCGACTACCTCTCGACGACCTTTGCCCTCACCGACGCCGAACCGCGGCGCGTGCTCACCGACTTCCTGGAGGACGAGAAGCAGGGAGTCTTCGTCGGCCCCTTCGTCCGCCTGCGCCTGCCCTACCTGGCCGCGAGCGCCCGCCCCGGCACAACCAACCCGGCCCACCCCGCCGACCGCCCCCTCGACTGGGATCCGGGCCTGACCCCCTACCAGCATCAGAAGGACTCCTACCGGCGCCTGACCACCAAGGGCGGCCACCGCCCCGAACCGACCATCGTCACCACCGGCACCGGCTCCGGTAAGACCGAGTCCTTCCTCCACCCCGTCCTCGACCACGTCCTGCGCGCCCGCGCCCAGGGAATCACCGGCATCAAGGCCCTCATCCTCTACCCCATGAACGCCCTGGCCTCCGACCAGGCCAGCCGCCTCGCCAGCCTCATCACCAAGGATCCCGCCCTGGCCGGCGTGCGCGCCGCCATCTACACCGGGGACTCCTCCGCCAGCCCCCGCAAGCACGTTACCGCCGACTCCCTCATCACCGACCGCTACGTCATCCGCGACAACCCGCCGGACATTCTGCTCACCAACTACAAGATGCTCGACCAGCTCCTCCTGCGCCCCGAGGACCGCGAGCTGTGGCGGGCCTCAGCCGGGTCGCTCACCTACCTGGTCCTCGACGAGTTCCACACCTACGACGGCGCCCAGGGCACCGACGTCGCCATGCTGCTGCGGCGCCTGGGCCTGACCCTGCGCGCCCACCTACCCGCCGACCACCCCCGCCAGGAGGCCTTCGCCTCCGCCCCACTCGGCCCCGTGTGCCCGGTGGCGACTTCCGCCACGCTCGGCGACGGCGGAGACCCCTCCCAGATGCTC
This sequence comes from uncultured Actinomyces sp., assembly GCF_963526355.1. GTDB lineage: Bacteria > Actinomycetota > Actinomycetes > Actinomycetales > Actinomycetaceae > Actinomyces. The sequence continues at coordinate 8,189 of NZ_CAUROW010000071.1, forward strand.
GCCTTCGCCCGCGACGTCTTTGGAACCGACCTGCCCACCAGCGCCGTCGTCACCGAGACCCGCGCCGACCTCGACCAGTGGGCCGCCACGCACCGCCAGGTGGCCGAGTCCAAGGGCCTGGCCGGCCGCGCCCTGCGCCTGCGCTCCCTGCCCGGTGAGAACCTGCAGGCCCTGGCCCGCCTCGCCGAAGCCGGCTCTCCTGACCCTGCGGAGCTGCTCCGCGGCGTCGTCGCCCACCTCTACGACCTGACCGAGGAGGTGGAGGACACCCTGGACGCCGCCGGCCTCGCCTCCGCCCTCCAGGCCCACCCTGACATCCTGGACCTTGTGCGCGCCGCCGAGCGCTCCACGTCGCTGGCCGACCTCGCCCGTGACCTCCTGGGCCCCATCCCCGAGTCGGGCCTGGCCCGGCGGGTCCTCTCCGCGATCCTGGCGGCCCTGTCCGTCGTGCGCGCCGGACTCGACGGCAAACCCGACCGCAGCGCAGTCAACGTGGAGGTCACCCTGTGGATCCGGGAGGTCACCCGCGTCGACCGGACCCTGAGCTCCCTGCCCTCCTTCCGCTGGGCCGACGCCGCCTCCGAGCAGACGCAGGTCGAGGAGCCCGCGCGCCCCGCCCTGTACTGCCGCTCCTGCGGGCGCTCCGGGTGGGGCATCGTCCTGGCCCCCACCGGTCAGAAGGAGAAGGACGACCAGACCCACGTGCGCCGCGACCGCAAGACCGGCGACCCCCGCTTCCGGGCCCTCCTGCACGCCCCCGGGGAGGACGCCGACTACCGCACCCGCGCCGAGGCCGGCGAGATCAACCTGGAGGCCCGCCACCCCGGGCTGCGCTGGTACTCCATCAACAGCCGCGAAATCCTCACCCGCCGCCCGGACCAGGAGAGCACCGAGGCCAAGGAGGGCCTCGTCCTGCCGGTCCTCATGCTCACCGGGGACGAGCGCAGCATCACCGAGGACTCCACCAACGACGTCTGCCCCTCCTGCGGGGCCAAGGACTCCATCCGCTTCCTCGGCTCGGCCGTCGCCACCCTCCTGTCAGTGTCGCTGACCACCCTGTTCGGCGACGACGCCCTCGACAACACCGAGAAACGCGCCCTCATCTTCACCGACTCCGTGCAGGACGCCGCCCACCGCGCCGGCTACGTCAACCAGCGCTCCCACACGATGAGCCTGCGCTCGGCCCTGCGCGGGGCGCTGCGAGCAGAGATGCCCATCGAGGAGTGGGCCGAGGCCGCCCTCAACGACGCCCAGGCCAGCGCCTTCGACCGCTACCGGCTGGTTCCCGCAGCCCTGTCCGAGCACCAGCGCTTCAAGCCCTACTGGGACCCGAAGGCCCCGGCCTCCAAGCGCAGCCAGGCCAAGCCGCACGTGCGCCGTCGGCTCCTGTTCGACATCGCCCTGGA
>NZ_CAUROW010000072.1:0-9081 GCF_963526355.1 uncultured Actinomyces sp.
ACGCCGCTTTAGCTCAGTTGGTAGAGCAGCTGTCTTGTAAACAGCAGGTCGTCGGTTCGAGTCCGACAAGCGGCTCCACTCATGCTCCGCAGCCGTCCGGGCCTGGAACACTCCTGTCTCAGACCCACCCCACGGCCCGGCATCGAGCTCATCATCGGGAGGGGACATGTCGGTGACCGCACCGCCGACGCCGTCGTGCGCGCTCCACAGTGCCGGCACCTGCCGTTCCTGCCCCCACCTGTCCCGGCCACTGTCCGATCAGCTGGCGTCCAAGCAGTCCCTTGTGGCCTCCCTGCTGGCCGAGCACGTCCCAGCCGGTCTGTGGGAGCCGCCGGCCGCGAGCGCCCCGGAGCGCTTCCGCAACAAGGCGAAGATGGCGGTGGCCGGAACCCTCGCCCGTCCCACCCTGGGGATCCTCGACGGCGCCGGCCACGGCATCGACCTGCGAACCTGCCCGCTGCATGTACCGGCGATCGAGGCGACTCTGCCGGTCCTGGCCGACCTCATCACCGCCCTGGGCGTGCGCCCCTATGATGTGCCCTCACGCTGCGGCGAGCTCAAGTACGTCCTGGTGACCGCCTCACCCGACGGCGACCTCATGGTGCGTTTCGTCCTGCGCTCCCGGCGGCATCTGGAACGGCTGCGCGCCGCTCTGCCCGGTCTCCAGCAGGCGCTGCCTCAGCTGGCGGTGGCCAGCGTCAACATCCAAGGCGTCCACCAGGCCGTCATTGAGGGCCCCGAGGAGATCATTCTGACTGAGGAGGAGCGGCTCCTCATGCGTCTGAGCCTGCCGACGCCATCAGCGAGTACCTCGACCGTCCGGTGCTCCGAAGACGTCGAACTGCCGCTCTACCTGCCCACCCGCTCCTTCTTTCAGACCAACACGGCCGTGGCCGAGGCGCTCTACGCCACCGCCCGCGCCTGGGCACAGGAGTTAGAGCCGGCTCGGGTGTGGGACCTGTTCTGCGGGGTCGGCGGGTTCGCCCTGGCCCTGGCGGCTCCGGGGCGTCGGGTGCTGGGCGTGGAGGTATCCGCCTCGGCCATCGACGGAGCGCGCGATGCCGCCGCTCTCATGGGTCTGAACCCGGCGCTCGTGCGCTTCGAGGCCGGGGACGCCCATGTCCTGGACCCGGACGCCCCGGGAGCCGACGTCTCGGGAGTCTGCGGTGCCCAGAGCCCGGACCTGCTCGTGGTCAATCCGCCCCGGCGCGGGATCGGGGAGCAGCTGGCCGCCCGGATCGAGGCCTCAGGCGTGGAGCGGATGCTCTACTCCTCCTGCAACCCCCGCACGCTGGCGGCGGACCTGGCGCGCCTGCCCTCAATGCGGGCGGTGCGCTCCCGCCTGTTCGACATGTTCCCCCACACTGACCACGCCGAGGTGCTCGTCGAGCTGGTCCGAGGCTAGAACCTGTGCGACAGGGGGATGCGCCGTCGGCAGTCGGTGAGCGCCGCACCTCCACCGCTGACGTGCATTCGCAGCAGGCCCGGGCTCACGGCCATGCGGCCCGGGAAGGGGCACGGCGCCCGGCTAGTCGAGCTCGTCCAGGGCGGCGTGCACGTCCGCCAGGCAGGTGTTGATGGCCTCGGCCCGGTAGGGAACTTCGAGGTCGCGTACGCGCACGGCCAGGTCCGCCAGGTCGCGAGCCTCGGCAAAATCCTGACCGACCAGGGTGCGTGCGGTGGACACGGACTCGGACTCTCCGGCACCGGCGGCTGCGGCCGCCTCCAGCAGATCCAGGATCGGGTCCTGGATGACACCGAGGTCCTCGGCCACGAGGTCCAGCTCGCCGCCCACCAGTTCACGGCGTGCGTCCAGCAGGGCCACACGCTCGGTCAGGGTGCTGGCGCCGTCGCTCAGCGCCGCGCACAGTTCCTTGAGGCTGCCGACGGCATCGTTGGCGTCGACCTCGTCCTCGCCCTCAATGATCTGGAGGGCGAAGAGCCCGGCGGCCAGGTTGTGCAGACGGGCCAGGGCGATACGGAAGCTCACTGAGTCCAGGTCACCGCGCAGCTCCTCGATCTGGCTGCGCAGCGGGTGGAGCTGCTCGGAGCACTCCAGGACCAAGGCGTCAACCTGCCGGCAACGCTCAGCGACATCGTCGACCTGCTCGCCGCGGCCGAGGACCGCGACATCCGCGCTGAGGGCCCTCATGGTCCTGCGCAGGGCGCCCAGGCGGGCCGAGAGGGCCTCGATCTCACCGGCTCGCATGCCCAGGAGGTCGACGAGCCGCTGCCCCTCCTGGAGGACACCGACGAGTCCGGCGGTCTCGATCTCGATCCGACTCATGGCGGCCAGGATCCGGGCCACAGGGCCGTCGGCCTGTGGACTGTCGGGAATACCGACGCCATGGGCCAGGAGCGCGCCGACCTCGGCGACCAGCACCCGTCGAGTGAAGTCGATGGCGTCGGCGTACCCCAGTGCCCGCAGCTCGGACTGGAGGGCGGCCTGTCCGGCGGCGGCCACCTCCCGGCGGGTGGAGCCGGCCGCTGCCGAGGCCTCCTCGATGTCGCGGACCCGCGCATAGGCGACCTCGACGTCGTCGCGCAGGTCGGTGAGCATCGGCAGCGTGCGCACGGACAGGTAGCCCGAGCCGGACGGCACGATCGTGGCGAAGACGCGGTAGTGACCGTCGTCGGAGGAGCGATTGGTGATGTAGGCGCTGGCAGCCCGCCCCTCCTCGATGGCGTCCCAAATACTGCGGAACAGGCCGGCGGGCATGTCCGGGTGCCGTACGACGTTGTGGGCCCGCCCCACCAGGGCGCCGCGCGGGTAGCCGGACAGACGCATGAAGGTGGAGTTGGCGCGGCGGATGCGACCGTGGGAGTCCGTGGTGGAAAAGAAGAGCTCGTCGACGGCGAAGACGTGCTCGACGGGGGCGACGGACTCGACCATGAGTGACCTTCCTTGTGGCGGCACAGGCGCGGAGCAGGTGGAGGGTAGAATCTGCGGCGCCTACGGGGACGTTGTAGGACCTTGGTCGGAAGCCTACTCTCGGCCGTTGCCCGAGGCTGCCAATACCTGTGGGTCGACACATCACAGTGATACAGCGATCTGGCCGATGTCCGACAGTCGAACGGACGTCATCAGCGCCAGAGCGGCTACCCGCCGGCAGCCGACCGGGATCGACTCCCCGTGACGGGACCGCGCCAAGGCCCTGACAGCCCCCGTCAAGCTCCATAGCCTGATGTCATGAACACGTTCCCGCCTGCGCACCGACCCGGCTCCGACCACCACGGCCCGTCCCGCCGCCGTCTGCTGGCGTTGACGGCTCTGGCCCCCGCGACCGCGGTACTGCTGGGCGCGTGCTCTTCCGCATCCGGCAAGCAACTGACCTCCAAGGCCACCCGTGAGACGGTCAACCCCTCCGACGTCGCCTCCGATGTGGCCAAGGCCGCCACCGCCTGCGACCAGCTCGGGGACAAGCTCCTGACCCACTACCTCAAGGCGGACTCAACGACGACGGCGATGGTCTCCCCACTCAGCCTCGCTCTTGTCCTGGCGATCCTGGCCGACGGCGCCACGGATGCCGCGACCCAGGGTTACGACACGCTCCTGGGGCTCTCGGGGGAGGACCGCGACCGCGCCTGGTCGGCCATCCAGAACTCCTTGAACCGCTACGACGGCGCGCCCAAGGGATTCGACCCGGACAAGATCCCGAACAAGCCGCTCACCCACCTGGCCAACCATGTCCTCATTGCCGACGAGAAGGACATCGAGGTCAAGCAGACCTATCTCGACACGGTGCTGCGCTGGTTCTCCGCCGAGATCGAGCAGATCGAGGTGGACTCGATGAAGAAGAACCTCGATGCCTGGGCCTCGCGCAACACGGCCGACCTCATCCCGAACAGCGGCATCAACATCTCCAAGGACACCCGCCTGGTAGTGCAGAACGCCCTGCTCTTCGCAGCCAAGTGGGAATCCCCCTTCAAAGCCAAGGACACCTCGCAGGAGGACTTCACGCTCGCCGGCGGCAAGACCGTCAAGGCCGACCTCATGCACGATACGCGCTCCATCACCTACGCCACCGGAAAGGACTGGGCGGCGGTGCGTTTACACTACGCCGGCGAGGAGCACCACTCGGATGGCTCCCAGCTCGCCCTCGACGTCGTCCTGCCCGACGCCGGCACTCTGCCGGGCGCCATGGACGTCGGAACGTGGGCGGAGGCGTCGGCGGCGCTGGACTCCGCCGAGTCCCGTGAGGTTCAGCTGGCACTGCCCAAACTGGACCTCACGTCCCAGCCCACGGAGCTCCTTGGCTTCCTCAAGGAGCAGGGGCTCAACCCTGAGGGCCTGGACCGGATCGCTCCAAAACTCGCACTGGCCCAGGTGGCCCAGCAGGTGCGCCTCATCCTGGACGAGGAGGGCACGGTGGCCGCCGCCCTCACCGAGGGAGAAGTGGCGGTCACGGCGGAACTGAAGCCGAACGAACTGGTCGAGTTCACAGTGAACCACCCCTACGTGCTGCGACTGCGGGACCTGACCAGCGGCACTGCCCTGGTGGAGGCCGCTGTCATGGATCCCACCGTCAAGACGGTAGGCGCCCCGGCGTAACCGCAACACCTGCTGCCGGCCGACGCAGCCCGCCATATTCTTCCGATCAGTGGGGCCGCTTCGCCGCCCGGACCACTTCCAGACGGTAGGCTCCAGGGCTGACAGGGCACCGTTGCGGGGGACAACCCGCTCGGCCCACCACCTTTTGAGACCAGCAGGAGAACTCCTCATGACTGTCGAGCTCGTCACCACCTCCAGCCCGGAGATCGTCGAGGCCATGGAACGCCTCATCCCGCAGCTCTCCCGCAGCGCTCCGGCGCTGACCGCCGAGCAGTGCCATGCCTTTATCGCCCAGGATGGGGTTTTCCTCTTCGTCTTCCGCCCCGAGGCCGAGGCCGGCCAGAGCACCCCGATCCTGGGCATGCTGACGCTGGCGACCTTCACGATCCCCACGGGCCTGCGCGCCTGGGTGGAGGACGTCGTCGTCGACGGTGAGGCCCGCGGCCAGGGCGCCGGTCAGGCCCTCGTGGAGGCCGCCGTCGAGCACGCCGGCAAGATGGGGGCGCGCACCGTGGACCTGACCTCGCGCCCCTCGCGCGAGGCCGCCAACCGCCTCTACCGCCGCGCCGGCTTCGAGCTGCGGGAGACCAACGTCTACCGCTACGCCCAGGTCTGAGCAGCGAGGCACACCCCCGCTGAGCACACACCCACCGCCACTTCGACAAAATCTTCACAAATGACGCGGAGCCGTGTCGTCTATGAAGTTTTGGTCGAAGTGCGGGGTTTAGACCGTCGGTCGTCCTATGAGGGAGTCGATGAGGTCGGCCAGGCTGGAGACCGTGCCGTCGCACTGGGCCACCACCTCCGGAGGCGACCACGGCAGGGCGTAGGCGTGGTCGGCGGCCTGATGCATGGAGATATCGTTCCAGGAGTCACCGATGGACCACGTCTCCACGGGCTCCGGCGAGCACGAGCCGCCGCCGAGACCCGCCGAGCCGTCGGCCGGGGCGTCGCCGGCTTCGCCGAACGTCTCCGGGACGGACGTCTCATCGAGGCTCGCCACCAACTGCCTGAGACCTGCCCCCTTGGAGGCGGAAGCGGGGACGACGTCGATGAAGTCCTGGTTGCGGAAGCCCACCGCCCGTCCATCCCAGCGCCGACGCAGGTGGGTCTCGGTGCGGGCGGCCATCTCCGGGTCGGTGAAGCGCATTGGCACGCCGATGATCTCGCGCCCCTCCAGGTCGCGTCGAGTAGCGGGGCGGAACAGGGTGAGCAAGTCGGACCCGGAGCCGATCGTGTCGTAGACGAGCAGGTCCTCATCCAGTCCGGTGGTGAACACGGTGACGCCCGGGGCCCCTTCGACGAAATCGAGGATGTCCTCGACGACGCCGGGAGGTAGGGCCGTCGAGTGGCGCACCCTGATGTTCTCGTCCACGATGGCGGCCCCCGTGTAGAGGATGGCGTTGTCGAACTCCAAGCCCATGGGTACCACCACGTGCTCCAGCGCTGAGACGGACCGTCCGGTATTGATGACCAGGAGGTTACCGGCCGCCCGCCACCGGGCCATGGCCTCACGGTCGCGCAGCGGGATCGTCCCGTTGAAGACGATGGTGCCATCCAGATCGGTGGAGATGAGCCTGCGTGGCATGGGGATCCTTTCAATCCAGATCTTGCGGATCTTCAGCGGTCTCGGAGTCGTCTAGGAGTCGTCAGCGACTTCATGGTCCTCAACCGTTGCCACCGCGCCGGAGGACTCCTCGATGGAATCCTGTTGACCGGCCTCCTTGTCGACGGCCTCCCGGCGAGCCTTCTTCTCCGCCTTGCGGGCCTTCTTGTCCTTCTTCCTGTCCTCACGCTCTTGACGCTCGCGGGCCCAGCGGGCGTAGTCCTCAAGAAGCGTACGGGAGCTGGGGGTGAGGATCTTGTTGTCCTCGAGCAGCCCCTCCGCGCGCAGGGTCATGAACTGCAGGTACTCGGGGTTGCGGGTGAGGCCGTACTGGCGCTTGGCCTCCTCCAGGTCGGAGACGTCGCGGCGCACCTGGCGCTCGATCAGGGCTCGTCCGCCCATGAGGAAGATGGCCACGAGCAGGGCCAGGATCGAACCGATCCCCTTGGTGAAGGGGTAGAGGATGCAGGCAATGACCATGAGCCAGGTGACGTACCTGCCCATGGAGTGGGTGTAGCCGTGCCAGCGACCGTCCTCCCCGGTGGCCCAGGCGCGGATCTTGGCGGGACCGTCAGGGTCGCCGCCGCTGAACCAGTCGCGCACCCGAGTGCCGATCGACTTCTTGCTGTCCTCCTTGCCGTTCTCACTCATGCGCGGTCGCCCTCCATGATCATGTCGATGAGCTCGGCCATGGAGCCCACGGTCGTCTCGCACACAGCCGTCACCTCCGGCGGGGACCAGGGCAGGGCGACGGCATGGTCGGCGACGGCGTGCATGTCCAGATCGTTCCAGGAGTCGCCGATGGTCCACACCTCGACCTCCCGCCCTGCCAGCGGACCGTCGAGGAGGGTTCTCAGTCCGGAACCCTTGGTGGCGCCGGCGGGCACGAAGTCGAGGAACTCCTGGTTGCGGTGGCAGTCCAGGACGCCCTCCCAGCGCTGGGTGATCTCCTCCTGAAGACTCTGGCGCAGGGCATCGTCGGTGACGCGCAGGGGCACCCCGATGAAGCGGTGGGAGTCCATCTCCTCCAGGGGCATCTGCTCGAAGACCGCCAGAATCGGGGAGACCTCGTCGTTGTTATCGGCCAGGATGTAGTCGGTCTCGATGGTGGTGGCATAGGTGGTCACCCCCGGCAGGTCGATGGTGCGGGTGGCCACGTCGCGGGCGACGCCGTCGGGCAGGTGGCGGGCGGAGAGGACCTGGTAACTGCTGTCGATGAGGACCGCCCCGGTGAAGACGACGCCGTAGTCGAAGACGATGCCCAGGGGCTCGAAGACGTCACGGGTGGCGAAGGAGGACTTGCCGGTGTCGATGGCCAGGAGGTTGCCGGCGGCCCGCCAGCGGGCCATGGCCTCGCGGTCGGCCGGGGAGACGGAGCGATTGAAGACGATGGTGGCGTCCAGGTCGGTGACGAGGAGTCGGGTCACGCTGGTTCCTTGCTGCAGGGGTTGGCGGAAGGCGGTCGGGGTGGCGACGGTCGGGGTGGATCGGGAAGAGCCGGGAGGCGACGTCGGACAGTGCAGCGGGGGCCCTGATCGAGCGCCCACGGAGCCCGGGGAGCCTCGCGCATTCTACTGAGTGCGCGGAGCGGGGAGGGCGTCGGAGGTGAGCTCCGGTACCCTCCCCGCTCCGCGGCGGGTCATAGCCAGCTCGTGGGCGGCCCGCTAGTCCGTTACAGCCCCAGGAAGCCGGTCGCGGCTCCTGCGATACCGACGGCGAACATGCCCAGGATGATCCACAGGGCGTTGACCTTCTTGTTGAGCAGCCACATGCACAGGAAGGTGAGCCCCAGTGCTGCCAGGCCGGGCAGCAACTGGTCCAGGATGCTCTGGACGGTGGTGTCGGTGACGAGCCCGTCGTCGTTCTTCACCGAGGAGACCACCGCTGGGAACTTGATGGTGGTCCACTTGGAGACCAGGGCGCCCATGACGAACAGACCCATGATGGCGGCCATCTGGGTGATCTTCTTGAGCTGGCCGCCGCCGACCTCGGTGACCATCTCAGTACCGCGCTCGTAGCCGAACTTCAGGCCGTACCAGCGGGTGAGAACGCGCAGGATGTTGATACCGACGAAGAACAGCAGCGGGCCGACGATCGATCCGTTGAGGGCCAGGGAGGCGCCCAACGCCGCCAGGACGGGGCGGGCGGTCCCCCAGAAGATGGGGTCGCCGACGCCGGCCAACGGCCCCATGAGGCCGACCTTGACCGAGGTGATCGTCTCCTCGGAGATGTCCTCGCCCTTGGCCTTCTGCTCCTCCATGGCGGCGGTGACGCCGAACACGACCGAGGAGATCCAGGGCTGGGTGTTGTAGAACTCCAGGTGCCGCTTGAGGGCGGCGGCCTCAGCGGCCTTGTCGCCGCGGTAGACCTTCCGGATGGCCGGCATGAGCGTGTAGCAGAAGCCCATGGCCTGCATGCGCTCGAAGTTGAAGGAGCCGAGCAGGAAGGTGGAGCGCCAGTACATCCGGCGCAGGTCGCGGGTGGTGAGCATCTTCTCCGACGTGGCCGGAGCGGTTTCAGTAGTCATGAGAGTCTTCCTTCCGGCTCAGTCGAGCTCATCATCCAGGTCGTCGTCGAGGTCGTCATCCAGGTCGCTGCCGGAGCCGCCACTGGCCGCGGGGGAGGCGGCCGGCAGGCGCACGGAGTCGTGGAACTCGGGGTTGAGCTGGACGTAGATGACGGCGAGACAGGCTCCCAGGATGCCCAGGGCCACGAGGGTGGCGCCGTTGGGGGCGAGGTCGATGACCCACTTGTCGATGCCCTTGCTGTGGTCGCTGACCATGGCCTTGCCGCCGTAGGTGGTGGCGAAGGTGGCGAAGATGAAGCCCAGGAAGAAGAAGGGCATGAGCTTGCGCGCCTTCATCATGTTGATGACCATGGCGTAACCGACGACGACGATGAAGCCACCGGCGATGTTGAGCCC
>NZ_CAUROW010000073.1:0-9029 GCF_963526355.1 uncultured Actinomyces sp.
GGCCGGGGGGGGCCGGGCCGGCCGCCCCCCCCGGCGGGGCGCGGCCCCCCCCCCGGGGCCCCCCCCCCTCGGGGGGCGGGGGGGCGGGGCCCCCACAACCCCGGGTTCGCCGCCCACCTGCACCGCGCCGTACGAGCCCGCCCTGTTCTGTCCCCGGACAACGACCCTGGAAGCGCATAGGCCCTATGATCTCTCGGACCGCACGTAAGCCCCGTACCGCCCGGCCGCCGCGCAGGCGTGCCTCGAGCGCCCAGAAGCATCGCCGCCCCCGCGCCTGGCGCCTGTCGATCTCCGCTCTGATCAGCTCCATCACCGCGATCGTCGGAATGGGGCTCCTGACCTATCCGACCGCGGCGTCCTGGATCTCCCAGTACAACCAGTCGAAGGTGACGGCCGACTACTCCGCCCAGGTCGACAACGCCTGGCCCGACGCCAAGACCCAGATCTCCCAGGCGCACGCCTACAACGAGGCGCTCCTGGCCGGAGCCGTCCTGGAGGCCAACAACCATGTCCCCACCGGTGCCGGCTCCAGTTCCGACAGCTCCCTGAAATACCCCTCGATCCTCAAGGCCAACGGCGAGGGCCTCATGGCCCGCCTCAAGATTCCGGCCATCTCCCTGGACCTGCCCGTCTACCACGGCACCGCCGACGACACCCTGCTCAAGGGGTTGGGACACCTGGAGGGCACATCGCTCCCGGTCGGGGGAGAGGGTACGCGCTCGGTCATCACCGGGCACCGCGGCCTGGCCGAGGCCACCATGTTCACCAACCTGGACAGGGTCGGGAATGGTGACAGCCTCATCATCGAGGTCTTCGGCGAGGTCCTCACCTACCGGGTCATCAGCACGAAGGTGGTCGAGCCGGAGGAGACCGAGGCCCTGCGCGTCGAGGAGGGGAAGGATCTGCTCACCCTGGTGACCTGCACGCCCCTGGGCATCAACACCCACCGCATCCTACTGACCGGCGAGCGCATCTATCCCACTCCCGCCGCCGACGTCGCCGCGGCCGGCAAACGGCCTGAGGTCCCCACCTTCCCCTGGTGGATCGTCGCGCTGTCGGCGGGGCTGGTCGTCGTCGGCCTGTACCTGTGGCGTTCGGGCTACGCGGCGGCCCGGGCCAAGGAGCGCGCCCTGAGGCTGGCGCGGGACAAGGAGCAGGAGAGGCCTCAGACATGGGAGGAGCAGATGCGAAGCTGGATGGACGACGACGCCGGCGTTGAGCCCCGGCGCTGGTTCACCGACCTGCCGGTCCCGCAGGAGCTCTCCGAGGCGGAGAACCGGGCGCTTCTGGAGGAGATCGCGTCGCTGTCGGAGCCGTCTGGTCGATCAGATGATCAGGAGCTCATCGACACCGCGGAGATCCCGGCGGTCGGCGCGACACGCCCGAGTGCGGGTGTCAGTGGGCGGACTCACAGCGACTAGGCCCTGTCTCGGGTTCCGCTGCCCGTGCGAGCCCTGATACCGTAATCCGGCCGGCCACGGGCTCGCTCACGCATGCTCCTGGCTGTGCCGCCCCGGGGTTCACCCGGGATTCATTCTGACGGACCCGTTCCTCCTGAACGGGTTTCCGTGTGTCCAGACCGGTCACCGCCTCCCACTCATGGGAGGAGCGCGCGTCGCCCTGCGACACGCCCGAGCGCGTGGACCGGCCAGAAGCAAGTACAAGAGAGGTTAGGCGCCATGGCGGGACAGAAGATCCGCATCCGGCTCAAGTCCTACGACCACGAGGTCATCGACTCCTCGGCGCGCAAGATCGTCGACGTCGTGACCCGCGCTGGTGCGACGGTCGTGGGCCCGGTGCCGCTGCCGACCGAGAAGAACGTGTTCTGCGTGATTCGGTCGCCGCACAAGTACAAGGACAGCCGCGAGCACTTCGAGATGCGCACGCACAAGCGGCTGATCGACATCGTCGACCCGACGCCCAAGGCCGTCGACTCGCTCATGCGTCTCGACCTGCCCGCCGACGTCAACATCGAGATCAAGCTCTGAGGACTGCCATGACAACGCTTAACACGCCGGCTGCCGCCGCGCCTGCCAAGGCGCTGCTCGGCACCAAGCTCGGCATGACGCAGATCTGGGATGAGAACGGGGTCCTGCGCCCCGTGACCGTCGTCCGGGTCGACACCAACGTCGTGACCCAGGTCCGCACCATCGAGACCGATGGCTACGAGGCCGTTCAGCTCGCCTTCGGCGACATCGACGCCCGCAAGGTCACCAAGCCGCTTGCCGGCCACTTCGCCAAGGCCGGGGTCGCCCCCCGCCGTCACGTGGCCGAGGTTCGCACCTCCCTGGCCTCGGAGTTCACCCCCGGCCAGGAGCTGGCCGCCGACACCTTCGAGGTCGGTCAGCTGGTCGACGTCACCGGGACCTCCAAGGGCAAGGGGTTCGCCGGTGTCATGAAGCGCCACGGCTTCGCCGGTGTGGGCGCCTCCCACGGTGCTCACCGCAACCACCGCAAGCCCGGCTCCATCGGTGCCTGCGCCACCCCCGGCCGCATCTTCAAGGGCCTGCGCATGGCCGGCCGCATGGGCCACGCGCGCCGCACCGTCCAGAACCTCAAGATCCGCGGCATCGACGTTGACAAGGGTGTTCTGCTCGTCAACGGCGCGATCCCCGGCCCCAAGGGCTCGGTCGTCGTCGTCCGCACCGCCGTGAAGGGAGCCTGAGACCATGACTGAGGCACTCACCGTCGACGTCGTCGACTCCACGGGCAAGAAGACCGGCAGTGTCGAGCTGCCCGCAGAGGTCTTCGACACCCCCCTCAACATTCCGCTCATGCACCAGGTGGTCGTCGGCCAGCTCGCCGCGGCCCGCCAGGGCACCCACGCCACCAAGACCCGCGGCGACGTCCGCGGCGGTGGCCGCAAGCCCTACCGTCAGAAGGGCACCGGCCGCGCCCGCCAGGGCTCGACCCGCGCCCCGCAGTTCGTCGGCGGCGGCACCGTCCACGGTCCTCAGCCGCGCGACTACACCCAGCGGACCCCCAAGAAGATGAAGGCCGCCGCCCTGCGCAGCGCCCTGTCCGACCGCGCCCGCAACGGCCGCGTCCACGTCATCACCGAGTTCGTCACCACCACGGTGCCCTCCACCAAGAACGCCCTGGTCGCGCTGCGCAACCTCACTGACCGCAAGGCCCTGGTGATCGTGGACCGTCAGGACGACCTGTCCAGGCTCAGCCTGCGCAACGCCCCCGAGGCGCACGTCCTGTGGGCCGACCAGCTCAACACCTACGACGTCCTCAAGTCCGACGACGTCGTCTTCACGGCCTCTGGCCTGGACGCGTTCCTGGGCAAGGGTGAGGAGGAGTCCAAGTGAGCCTCGAGAAGTCCAAGAACCCCCGCGACGTCATCATCGCGCCGGTGGTCTCCGAGAAGTCCTACGCCTGCATGGACCGTGGCCAGTACACGTTCATCGTGGCGCCGGGATCCAACAAGACCGAGATCAAGCAGGCCGTCGAGGCCATCTTCGACGTCAAGGTCTCCTCGGTGAACACCATCAACCGCAAGGGCAAGACGCACCGCACCCGCACTGGGATCGGCAAGTCCAAGGACACCCGCCGTGCGATCGTCACCCTGCGCGAGGGGACCATCGACATCTTCGGTGATGTGGCCTAGTGCGCCACGGAAGGTAAAGGACCGATATGGGAATCCGTAAGTACAAGCCCACGACCCCGGGTCGTCGCGGCTCCTCCGTGGCCGACTTCGTGGAGATCACGCGCAGCACGCCCGAGAAGTCGCTGGTGCGCCCGCTGAGCAAGTCCGGTGGCCGCAACTCCTCCGGTCGTATCACCACCCGCCACAAGGGTGGTGGCCACAAGCGCGCCTACCGTCTCATCGACTTCCGTCGCCATGACAAGGACGGCGTGCCCGCCAAGGTCGCTCACATCGAGTACGACCCCAACCGCACCGCGCGCATCGCCCTGCTGCACTACATCGACGGCGAGAAGCGCTACATCATCGCCCCGAACAAGCTCCGTCAGGGCGACGTCGTCGAGGCCGGTCCGGGCGCGGACATCAAGCCCGGCAACAACCTGCAGCTGCGTCACATCCCCACCGGTACGGTCGTCCACGCGGTCGAGCTGCGTCCCGGTGGCGGGGCCAAGATCGCCCGCAGCGCCGGCACCTCCGTCCAGCTGGTCGCCAAGGAGGGCAAGTACGCGCAGCTGCGCATGCCCTCCGGGGAGATCCGCAACGTGGAGGCCGCCTGCCGCGCCACCATCGGCGAGGTCGGCAACGCCGAGCAGTCCAACATCAACTGGGGCAAGGCCGGCCGCATGCGCTGGAAGGGCGTGCGCCCGACCGTCCGCGGTGTCGTCATGAACCCGGTGGACCACCCGCACGGTGGTGGTGAGGGCAAGACCTCCGGTGGTCGTCACCCCGTCTCGCCATGGGGCAAGCCCGAGGGCCGCACCCGCCGTCCCAACAAGTCCAGCGACCGCCTCATCGTGCGTCGTCGTCGGACCGGCAAGAAGCGCTGATAGGAGCCTGAATCATGCCGCGTAGTCTGAAGAAGGGTCCCTTCGTCGACGACCACCTCCTCAAGAAGGTGGACGCTCAGAACGAGAAGGGCACCAAGAACGTCATTAAGACCTGGTCCCGCCGTTCGGTCATCACGCCGGACTTCCTGGGGCACACCTTCGCCGTTCACGACGGTCGCAAGCACGTGCCGGTCTTCGTCACCGAGTCCATGGTGGGCCACAAGCTCGGTGAGTTCGCTCCGACCCGCACCTTCCGCGGGCACGTCAAGGACGACCGCAAGTCGCGTCGCTGACGGACGTCGGAAAGTTTGAGAGGCAGAGAACATGGAAGCCAAGGCGCAGGCCAAGTACGTGCGCTGCACGCCGATGAAGGCGCGCCGGGTCGTGGACGTCGTCCGCGGCAAGCGCGCCGTCGAGGCCGTCAACGTGCTCCGATTCGCCCCGCAGGCCGCTGCGGTGCCGGTGCGCAAGGTCCTCGAGTCCGCAATCGCCAACGCCCGGTTCAAGGCTGAGCGTGACGGGGAGCGCTTCGACGAGAACGACCTGTTCATCATCGAGGCGTTCGCCGACGAGGGTCCCACCCTCAAGCGGTTCCGTCCCCGGGCACAGGGCCGGGCCAGCAGGATCCTGAAGCGGACCAGCCACATCACCGTCATCGTCGGGGACAAGTCCGACGCCGCAACGAAGGAAGGAGCCCGGTAATGGGGCAGAAGGTCAACCCGACCGGGTTCCGCCTGGGCATCACCACGGACCACCGCTCGCGCTGGTTCGCCGACTCCACCAAGCCCGGTCAGCGTTACTGCGACTTCGTGGAGGAGGATGTCAAGATCCGCCGTCTCATGGAGGACGGCATGGAGCGGGCCGGTATCTCCAAGGTCGACATCGAGCGCACCCGTGACCGCGTGCGCGTCGACCTGCACACAGCCCGTCCCGGCATTGTCATCGGTCGCCGTGGAGCCGAGGCCGAGCGTCTGCGCGGTCAGCTCGAGAAGCTGACCGGCAAGCAGGTCCAGCTCAACATCCTCGAGGTCAAGAGTCCCGACCTGGACGCCCAGTTGATCGCCCAGGGCATCGCCGAGCAGCTCGCCTCCCGTGTGTCCTTCCGCCGCGCGATGCGCAAGGGCATGCAGTCCGCGATGCGCGCCGGCGCCAAGGGCATCCGGGTGCAGTGCTCCGGGCGCCTGGGCGGCGCCGAGATGAGCCGCAGCGAGTTCTATCGCGAGGGGCGGGTGCCGCTGCACACCCTGCGTGCGAACATCGACTACGGCTTCTACGAGGCCAAGACCACCTTCGGCCGCCTCGGCGTCAAGGTGTGGATCTACAAGGGAGACATCACCGAGCGCGAGTTCGCCCGTCAGCAGGCCGAGTCCGGCTCCCGTGGCCGTGGCCGGGGCGAGCGTCGCGGCGGCCGTCGTGGCGACCGCGGAGAGCGCGGTTCGCGTCAGAACACCGAGCAGCAGCAGGCAGCCGAGCAGACGCCGGCCGCCGCGACCGCTGCCGCAGACCAGGGAACGGAGGCCTGAGCCGTGCTCATCCCCCGCCGGACCAAGTTCCGTAAGCAGCACCGCCCGCACCGCACGGGCCTTTCCAAGGGCGGCAACCAGATCGCCTTCGGTGAGTACGGCATCCAGGCCCTCGAGCCCGCCTACATCACCAACCGTCAGATCGAGGCGGCCCGTATCGCCATGACCCGCCACATCAAGCGTGGCGGCAAGGTGTGGATCAACATCTTCCCGGACCGCCCCCTGACCAAGAAGCCCGCTGAGACCCGTATGGGTTCCGGTAAGGGCGCCCCCGAGTGGTGGATCGCCAACGTCAAGCCCGGACGCATCCTGTTCGAGCTCGGCGGTGTCGACGAGGCCCTCGCCCGCGAGGCCATGCGCCGCGCACAGCACAAGCTTCCGATGAAGACCCGTTTCGTGACTCGTGAGGGTGGTGACGTCTGATGGCAATCGGTTCCAAGGGCCTGGCCCCCTCCGACCTCGACGGCATGGACAACGAGCGCCTCGCCGAGGAGCTCTCCAAGGCCAAGGCCGAGCTGTTCAACCTCCGGTTCGCCTCGGCGACCGGCCAGCTCGAGGACCACGGACGTCTCAAGGCTGTGCGTCGCGACATCGCCCGTATCTACACGATCGTGCGCGAGCGTGAGCTCGGTATTCGCACCACCCCGAGCACGGAGGAGTCCAAGTGAGCGAGCAGACCAGCACCGAGAACGTCGAGCAGTCCACCGAGCGCCCCCAGCGCAAGGTGCGTCGCGGCTACGTCGTCTCCGACAAGATGGACAAGACGGTTGTCGTCCTCGTCGAGGAGCGTTACAAGCACTCCCTGTACGGCAAGGTCCTCCGTCGCTCCAAGAAGGTCAAGGTCCACGACGAGCACAACGAGGCCGGCGTCGGCGATCTCGTCTCCATTATGGAGACCCGCCCGCTGAGCGCCACCAAGCACTTCCGCCTCCTGGAGATCCTCGAGCGCGCCAAGTGACCCTCGGCTGATCGCCGCCCTCGACGACGTCGAGACGGCCCCCGACGCCGCAGCATCCCACCCCGGGATGCTGCGGCGTCGTTGTTGACTGCGGGTCGTCACGGAGGACGGTGAAGGCGGCTTATAGAAGACCTTGTGTCAAGCCTACGGCTGCGGTCCACAGTGCGTTGCCGGCTGCGCCTCCAAGAGCGTTCACGAGGGTGTCTTGCCCGAGTTCCCGTATGCCTCTGGCAGCGCCATGCTTGTCCTTCTGGTCAACAGCTGCACGGATCTGTTCGACGATTGCGCGGTCCGCCAACTGAGTGACCTTCTCCTCAAGCCGATCAATGAGAACGGCAATCTGCTCGTTCTGTCCGTCGTTTTGCAGCATAAGATCGCCGTTGACTACTACGATGACTGAAGCGGCTTGAGTGAGAGTGTCCTGTTGCGAACCGGTGTGCTCGGCTCTGGCCGCATTGGCGTATGATCTTGCCGCTTTGGACCATCTTTCGCCGCCTCGTAGAGGCTTCTTCTCGACAAGGCCGAGTCGCCGTGCGATCCGCTGTTCGTCATCTGTAGCGATATGAAACCAGTTGTCGTCCAACTGTGCGGCAGCCGCAAGCACCTGGTTGACCATTCCTGTCTCCTCTGAGGAGTGTGAGCGCGACTTGAGGTCGATAGGCTGAATCGTGTCCACTTCTCCTTCGCAACTGTAGATCAGTGGATGGTTACGTCCTGCTAGGACTACTTCTACCTGAGGGGATGCATCAAGGATGGTGTTCCTGCTGAGAACTGGGGTGGATGATGTGAGAAACCCTCCCTCGTTTGGAGGGACTACAAGATCATTGGGTAAGAGATCCACAACCCGTCTGCGTTCAACCTCAGCCGGTGCGAGCCAGGCCTTGATCGCCAGCGCAGCTAGCGGTACGGAGACTGCTGTGACAAGCCATGACAGCCAAGGGGAGGCGGAGCTAGTCCAGTACCGTGCAGTGACGGCTACCAGAAATGGTGCACTCACTATTGTGACCCTGAAGAATGGGAGTGGGGTGAACAGTGTGTGCGTTGGTGACGCGAGGGCGATGTCGTTGAATGTTGGATGATATTTCTGCATTGGTTACCCCTTTGATCTCGGTCGATCTGATAGTGGCTACGGTAGAACGCGGCTCTGACATCTATTTGAGGACCTTAAGGGGGCTTGGTTCCTGCGTTGCGGAGTTCCAGGACTGCATATTTGCTTTGCGAACGTCGGTCGTACAGTGAAGTCCTCCAAGCAGTGGAGTGTCGAAGTGTGTTGGGTGTGTTGATAGGGTGTTGGCCGTCAATGTCGTCCTCGGGTGCATCGATAAATGCTGTGCGCGTTGGGAGATAGTGGTTTGGGTGTGGTCGTCCTTGCAGCACGGCGCAGATGTCGGACCTGGTGGTATTGCATGAGGGTCGGGCACTACTTGGGGGAGGGGCGGGTGTACTCCATGGGGGTCGGGTGTTCGTGCAGTACGCACAACCCTCGGCCAGTGCGTCCCCACCCTCGTGGAGTAGACTGCCTTGGAGAAGGCTCGGGTCTCAGTCGACGTGGAGCCATGGTCTCTGTGCCCCGCTGAGAGTCCGAAGGGGCCGGACAGGGAACCGCGGGGTTGGGCCTGGGACGGGGCGTCGGGCGCTGCCGCAAGGGCTCCGGACTCGCTCCGCGCGGCCCGATGTCCGCAGTGCGGACATCAACGGCCTCGCCGTCGTTGGGTCCATTGCGGATCGTTGGAATTCTGCGGTTTCTGTTGTGGAACAGGGTATCGGTGCGGTGTTGATGTTCGTTCCATGGACACCCGCATCTGCTCAGTCGCGTCCACCAGTTCACTGCTGCCCCAGCCCGACCCGGGGCGTCAGTGTCGGAAGACCGGGAAAAGCCGGTGAGCAAAGGCACAGGGTGGGTCGGCGGTCTCAGGTACCGCTTGAAGCGGCGCCTGGACTAGGCTGGCGGAGTTGCGCGCGCCCTCGGTGCGCCCGGCAGAGACCTCGTGCGGTCTGCGCCTGTGTCTGCCGGGAGAGCGTACCGCGGACATCCCCTATCCCTGGGTCGGCCTCGTGCGGCCTGCGGCCGG
>NZ_CAUROW010000074.1:0-8896 GCF_963526355.1 uncultured Actinomyces sp.
GCGATCCGGTCCGGGCCCCAGGTCCGGATGGTGTGGACGTAGGCGGCCGCGACGATCTCCATGGCCTCGTCCCAGCCCACGCGCACCATGCCTCCCTTGCCGCGGGCCGACTTGTAGGCCTTGGCGGTGGCGGGGTCGCCGGTGACCTGCGCCCAAGCGGCCACTGGATCGTCGTCGTTGGCGGACTTCGCGGCGCGGAAGGCGTCCAGCAGTACCGAGCGCACGTAGGGGTAACGGATGCGCGTGGGGGAGTAGGTGTACCAGGAGAAGGCGGCGCCGCGCGGGCAGCCGCGGGGCTCGTACTCGGGCATGTCCGGCCCCGTGGTGGGGTAGTCGGTGATCTGCTTCTCCCAGGTGATGATGCCGTCGGAGACGTAGACCTCCCAGGCGCACGAACCGGTGCAGTTGACCCCGTGGGTGGAGTGGACCATCTTGTCGTGGCTCCACCGGTGCCGGTAGAAGGTGTCGGCCTCGCGCCCGCCGGTCAGGAACAGGCGGCGGGCGTCGGCGGAGGCCTGTCCTCGGCGCAGGTACGAGCCCAGCGTGAGCAGTCCGGGGGCGTTCTCGACCTGCTGGTCGGGTCCGGGGACGATCCCGGGGCCGGTGGGCTGGGAGCCGGTGGTGCTCATCAATGGTCCTTTGGTCCGTGAAGTTGGTGGGTTACCGGTGGTTTACCAGTGGATGGTGTGTGACTCCCCAGGCCGGTGCGGGCAGGGTGGTCGCTGATTGCTTCTGGCTGGCTCCGACGATGCTGCCGAGATCTCGGCGGCATCGTCGGAGCCGGTCAGTCGGTTGTGGACGGTCGGCCCGGCGGGGCGGAGCCCGGCCGACGCCGGATTCAGGATCAGCCCGGACGCTTGGCGCCCGGCTTGGCGTAGCGGATCCAGCAGATGACGGCGCACACCACACAGAAGGCGGCGCAGCTGTAGAAGAAGACGTACGTCTTCATGAGGGTCAGGGCGATGCCGACCAGGAAGGGGCCGAGCGAGGCCACCGCGGCGGTGAAGCCGATGGCCCCGCCGGCCTGACGCTTGGGCATGATCATCGGCATCTGCTTGAAGGTCGAGGCGTTGCCGACGCCGGCGAAGAAGAACATGGCCAGCAGTCCCACCATGAACATCTTGAAGTCGGCCGGGTCATCAGTCCCGGCCACCAGGTAACCGCACCACCCCATGGTGACGGCCATGCCGATGGCCGAGACGAAGGTCCAGATCGCTCCGCCGAACCGGTCGCACAGGGGCCCCCAGGCGAAGCGCAGGAAGGAGCCGATGAGGGTGCCGATGAAGGCGTAGGAGGCGCCCTGGGGCAGGTCGGAGGCGGTGAACCGCTGGGCCAGGTCGGAGGCGGCGCCGTAGTTGTTGTTGATGATGTTGGCGGTCTGGGCGGCGAACCCGGAGAAGACGCCGAAGGTCATGATGTACAGGACCGTCATGAGCCAGGTGTCGAGGTTGCCGAAGATGTCCATCTGCTCCTTGATGTTGGCCTTGAGCGGGACGTCCTTGATGTAGCGGAAGGTCAGGAAGGCCGCGATGAGGGACCAGGGCAGGAAGAAGACGGTGGCGTTGACGACCATGGGGGCGCCCTCGTGGTGGGGGGCGACCCAGGTCAGGCCGAACAGGCTGATGCTCATGAGGAAGGGAGCGGCGAGCTGGATGACACTCATGCCCATGTTGCCCAGGCCTCCCTGCAGGCCCAGGGCCGTTCCGGCCAGGCGTTTGGGGAAGTAGAAGCCGGTGGAGGGCATGTAGCCGGAGAAGGTGGCGGCGCCGATACCGCAGGCGAAGGACAGTGCGAGCAGGACGCCGAAGGAGGTTTCATGGTTCTGTACCGCGAAGAACCAGCCGAGCATCGGCAGGATGTACAGCAGGGAGGACCAGCCGATCATCTTGCGGGTGCCGATGGTGGCTGGCAGGAACATGTAGATCAGGCGCAGGGCTGCGCAGGACAGGCCCGGCATGGAGGTGATCCAGTAGATCTGATTCTTGGTCAGGTGGAAGCCGATGTCGTTGAGCCTGGGGGCGACGGCGCTGGGCAGGAACCAGACGGTGAAGCCGAGCATGAGGGAGAAGGTGGTGATCGCCAGGGTTGTCCAGGCGATCTTCGCGGACCATTTCTCCGGCTCCTCGGGGTTCCACCCTGTGAGGACGCGACCGGAGGTGTCGAGCGTGGGCATAGGGATCCTGCTGTGGTGAGGGGATCGGTCTACTGGGCGACGGCGCCGTGGACCTGTGACTGTCTTGAAATGTCGGTGGAAGCGTATTGGCTCGCACCGGATCCCATGATGCATGTCCGTGATCGGACCTTCGCGCAAGGGACGAATGTCCGGGCAGTACAAGGCGAAACCGACGTCTAGGAGGTGACGAAGGGTGTTGAATTAAGTTAAATGAGAGTTATCTAATTGAGGTCACCGGTTGGATCAGGCCGTGCTGTCCCTGAAATACCGAGCGGGAGGCGGAGGGGCCTGGGCGGGGTGTGCACGGACTACGGTGGCCCCATGAGTGAGACTCCGATCGTCCAGAAGGGCCTCGTGCCCCTTCACGAGCCCGTCAAGGGCGCCGTCGTCACCGTGTCCGACCGCTGTGTCAGCGGCGAGCGGGAGGACCTCTCCGGTCCGCTGGCCCAGCGCCTTCTGGCTGAGCACGACGTCGTCGTCGAGAAGGTGGACCTCGTGCCCGACGGTATCGAGCCAGTGCGTGAGGCGATCTCACGGGCGATGGCCGACGGCGCCCGGGTGGTCCTGACCACCGGCGGCACCGGGGTCACCCCGCGCGACCTCACCCCTGAGGCCACGGCACCCCTGCTGGCCACCCGCCTGGAGGGCATCGAGGCCCAGATCCGTGCCCACGGCCTGAGCAAGACCCCGTTGGCCGGTCTGTCCCGCGGCCTGGTGGGAGTGACCTCCCGCGGCGACGATGGCGCCCTCATCGTCAACGCCCCGGGCTCACGCGGCGGAGTCAAGGACACCGTCGCCGTCATCGGCCCCCTGGTACCCCACATCCTCGAGCAGCTCGGTGGCGGCGACCACTGAGCCTGCTCGCCGTGAGACCGGCGACGAGGTCCTGGTCACTCGGGCGCGTCGGTATCCCAGGCACGGACCTCGGCCCAGGTGTCCAGGTCCCGCACGACGCCGTGGGGCACAGGCAGCGCCGCGACCCGGAGCCGTCCCAGTGCCCGGCGCACGGCCGTGTCGCGCAGGGGGGTGCCGCCCGGGGCGACGGCCGCGGCCAGCGCTCGGCGGTGGTAGAGGCCCAGTAGGTACTGGACGTGGTCGCCGTCGCGGGCGCAGACACCGTTCACTTCTGGCTCGTTCTGATGCAGCGCCTCGATGAGGACCGGTAATGCCCGCCAGGAGGACGGGGCGTCGCAGGTGAGGACTGCGATCAGCCCGGTGACGGGTCTGCACCGCCCCAGGTGCTCCAGGCCGGCCGCGATGCCGGCGACCGGCCCGCCCAGCGGCGGGTCCTCCAGCGCCCGTAGAACGCCGTCCGGCAATGCCACCTCGGTCGGAGCGATGACGCACACGCGACCCAGTGGGAGGCCTTGCTCTCGCAGCTTCTCCAGTCCTGCCAGGACATGGTCGAGCAGGCGGGCCCCACGGGCGACGACGTCGGGCTTGGAGATCCCGTCCAGCCGCCTGCCGGTCCCACCGGCCAGAACGACGACGTCGACCGGACCGAGCTCACCAGGGGCGCTGGCCGCGCCCGCGATGGAGCCGGCGCTCGCGGTGCGCTCTGTCGGCGGATCAGCCGCTCTCACCGCGCACCCAGTTCCCGGAGCGGCCCCCGGACTTGGCCAGCACCTTGGCCTCGCGCAGCTCGACGTCCCGGTCCACGCCCTTGACCATGTCCACGATCGCCAGTCCCGCCACGGTGGCGGCGGTGAGCGCCTCCATCTCCACCCCGGTGCGGTCAGCCGTGCGCACGGACGTCTCGATGCGCACGCCGCCGTTGACGACCTCCAGGTCCACACGCGCCCCGTGCACGCCGATGACGTGCGCCAGCGGGAGGAGCTCGGGGACCTTCTTGGTCGCCGCGATCCCGGCCACACGCGCCACGGCGAGGACATCCCCCTTGGGGACCGTGCCTTCGCGCAGGGCGGTCACGATCGCCTCCGAGCAGGCCACGAAGGCGCCGGCGCGGGCCTCGCGCACGGTCGGGGTCTTGGCGGTGACGTCCACCATGTAGGCGGCGCCCGCCTCATCGAGGTGGGTGAGGGTGATTCGGGGGCGGGGTTCCATGAGGGGCTCCTTCAGCGGGAGGGCGTGAGTTGCTCGTCGCGGACGCACCATAGGCATCGATGGCGCACGCGCAGGGACCGTTCGCAGTCCTTAAGATGCGTCTACGCGCACTGGGCGGCCAGGAGGACATGAACTGGTGAGCGGAATGAGGGGCAGCTCGTCGCCGACCTCCACCGACTCGACCTCGGCGGCCACGACCGCCAGCGCCTGCGCGGCGGGCAGGGAGGCCACCAGGTGCGAGCCCGAGCCAAGCCGGTGGGTGGGCCTCACCCAGGACGCCCCCGTATCAGACGCAGCATCAGGCACGGCGTGGGCTCCGATGCGGTTTCCGGCGTCGGCTCCAGCGATGGAGCCTGTGAGGGGTTCGGTGGGTGGATCGGTGAAGCGCACCGGCACGTGCTGGCGCCGGCCCGGCGGGGTCCGCCAGGCCGCGGCCGCGCGTGCCGTCAGCCGGGGCCTGCACTGCGGACCGTTGTCTCGTCCGGCAGTCGGCTCGGTGTCGAGCCCGGCCAGGCGGGCCAGCGCCGGGGCCACGATCGTGGTGAAGGAGACCAGGACACTCACCGGGTTGCCCGGCAGGCAGATGATCGGCACCCGCCGGCCGTCGTCGGCGAGCACCCAGCCGTGGCCCTGGGGCTTGCCCGGCTGCATCGCCACCTTGACGAAGTCCAGGTGCACCGGTGCGTCCTCGCCCCGGTTCGCCTCGGCCAGCATCGTCAGGGGATCGAAGGCCCCGGCGGACACACCCCCGGAGGTGACGATGAGATCGGCACTCGCCGCGGCCCGGCGCAGCACCAAGGCCAGTTCCTCAGCCGTGTCACCGCTGCGAGCCGTGCTCACACACTCCGCCCCGTGCTCGGCCACCAGGCCGGCCAGCAGCAGGCCGTTGGAGTCCGGGATCGTGCCTGGGGTGAGCGCCTCTCCGACGTCGCGCAGCTCGGTCCCGGTGGAGACCACGGCCACGCGCACCCGCGGTGCTAACGGCACGGAGCCCAGTCCCACGGAGGCCAAGGCGGAGACCGCAGCAGCGGACAACCTCGTCCCGGCCGCCATCACCGGATCTCCCGCCCGCACGTCCTCCCCGATACGGCGCACGTTCAGCCCCGGCCAAGCCTCAGCGCGGATCTCGACTCGCCCCGGAAGCGGATGCGGGCCCGGGGTCTGATCGGTGTCCTCCACCTTGACCACGGCGTCGGCGCCCTCGGGCAGCATCGCCCCGGTCATGATCCGCTGCGCGGTCCCCGGAGCCAAGGGGACGGGCGCCGCACCGGCCGGGACATCGTCAGCCACCGGAAGCACCACCGGAGCCTGGGACGAGGCGCCGCTCGTCTCCGCGGCGCGCACTGCATAGCCGTCCATCGCCGAGTTCGTCCACGGCGGCACCGGAACCGCGGCGGTCACGTCCTCAGCCAGGATCCGTCCATGCGCCTCGTCCAGTGCCGCGTGCGCGCCCTCCAGGGGAGAGAGGGCCTCAAGCACCTGGGTGATGTATTCCTCCAGAGGAATCAGCTGCGCCATAATGGTCCTTTCCCGACGAGCCGCCCTCGGGCGCGGCAGAGCTGCCGGTGGGTACCGGTCAGGCGGCGAGCCGATGTTGTAGCCCTATCATGCCCGTTCGGCGGGTCCCACCCACCTGGGTATGCTCGCGGCCGATGACGTCGTGCCCCGGCACAGCGCCCATGCCCAGAACGGTGCCAGGATGAGGAGACCTTCGTGAGTGCCAGTCCCGAGAAGCACGGTAGCGCCCGCGTGGTGCGCGCCGAGGTCACCGAGGCCCCCATCAGTGTCACCGAGCTCGCCGACGCGGTCCACGACGCGGCTGCCGGAGCCGTCGTCACCTTCGAGGGCGTGGTCCGCAACCACAATGCCGACCGCGGTGTCACCGGCATCGGCTACTCCTGCCACCCCACGGCCGGGCAGATCGTTGAGCAGATCGCCGGCGATATCGCCGAGCGCGGCCGGGTGCGCGCTCTGGGCGTCGTCCATCGCGTCGGCGACCTGGCCGTCGGGGAAGCGGCGCTCGCGGTCGCGGTGAGTTCTGATCATCGCGCCGAGGCCTTCGCCACCTGCAGCCAGATCGTCGAGGAGGTCAAGAAGCGCCTGCCCGTATGGAAGCGCCAGACCTTCACCGATGGCACGTCCCAGTGGAGCAACCTCGCCTGAGGGCCCCTACCTTCTCGCCGAGGCGGGTGTTCGGCGCGCAGCAGAGTGAAAGACGAGGGTGAAAGACGGTCGGGCAACGTGAAACCTGCCCGGCTCGATGCGGGCGCTGCACGGGATCGGTGTGGGAACGCGGCGGGAGACTCACCCGCCGGCGAATGGCGGCAGGACGTCGACGGCGTCGCCGTCGGACAAGGGGGTCAGAGAGTCTGCCGGGGTCGAGACCGAGTTGACCAGGAAGCTGCAGATGGGGACGACTCGCGCCATCTCCAGGCCGCGCCCGGCCAGCTGCTCGCGCAGACCCGCCAGCGTCGTGCCGGTAGGTAGGTCGAGGCGCTCCTCGGGACGACCGGCGGCATCGGCGGCAGCGGCGAAGTAGCGCAGAACCAACGAAACCGTCTCAGAGCTCGTTGCCGCGTCCATCGGCGTGCCTGTCTGAGCAGGGGGCGTGCTCACAGCATCGGAGGAGGGACTCATCTCGGGGACTCCTTCTCGGGTAGGACTGGGGCTCGACCGGGTTCGGTCAGCCGCCGATGGCCGACATGGTGCGCTGTGGTCGGGCGAAACCGTCAACGCTGGGCGGTGCGTCCGAGCCGTGAGCGCGGGGCTTGAGCCAAGTGGCCCCGGCCCAGATGCGGATGAGTTCGTCGTCGTCGGCCCCGGAGCGCATCGGGCCGCGCAGGTCGGTCTCGGTGGTGGAGAACAGGCAGGTCATGAGACGTCCGTCGGCCGTGATACGGGTGCGGTCGCAGTCCGTGCAGAAGGGTGCGGTGACCGAGGCGATGATTCCGACGCTCCCGGCCGGATGAGCCCTGCCCGCCTGGGCGCCCGCTGCCACGTTCCATAGGGCGGCTGGGCGCCGGTCGGGACGACCGCTTTCGGAGAGGACGAATCCGGCGTCCCTGAGGGCCTTCAGGACCTGCTCCGCACCGACGACGTCCTGGCTGCGCCAGGTCTCGCGTGGTCCCAGCGGCATGTGCTCGATGAAGCGCAGCTGCCATCCGTGGCGCAGGCACTCGGCCAGCAGGCGGGGTGCGCGCTCCTCCACGGTCCCGGGCAGGGCGACGGCGTTGACCTTGATGGGGGTCAGACCCGTCTCCTGGGCTGCGGCGATCCCGGCCAGGACGTCACCGAGCCGGTCACGCCGGGTAATGGTGGCGTAGTCCCGGGGATCCAGGGAGTCGATGGAGATATTGACGCGATCCAGGCCTGCCCGGCGCAGGCCGGCGGCCCGCTTCTCCAGCCCCAGGCCGTTGGTGGTCAGGGCGATGTCCGGTTTGCCGCCTTCGGCCGTGCGCAGTGCGGCCAGGGAGGCGATGATCTCCTCCAGGTCCCGGCGCAGCAGAGGCTCGCCCCCGGTGAGGCGGATGCGCTCCACCCCCAGGCGCTCGACGGCCAGGCGTCCCAGGCGAGTCAGCTCGGTGGTGGTCAGCAGCGCCGGAGTGGGCAGCCACTCAAGGCCCTGGGCGGGCATGCAATAGGTGCAGCGCAGGTTGCAGCGGTCGGTGATGGACAGGCGCAGGTCGCGCACGGTGCGTCCGTAGCGGTCGACCAGCTGCTGGGGGACGTTGTTGTCAGTCGGGGCCGGCGGCGCCGCTTCCGCGAGGAGGACCGCCCCCGACGGGTCGGGACGTCCAAGTGGCTCGGGCAGCACCGACCGGGTCGTCGGCATGGGCAGGTCCGTGGAGGTCCCACGGATCCTGCTCGAGCCGACGACCGCGGCATCGAGCGGTGCTGGTGTCATGCGTTGAGCATATCGGGAGCGCAATGGTGGCATGGAGTGAGGCCCGATGAGGCCCTGAGCCCGGGGCCGGGGACTCGGGCCCGCGGGTGCCTCCCGCCAACCGGCCGCGATGAGGTGCGGATCAGGCGGTGCGCAGGATCTCGACGCGCGCGAAGCCCTCGGACTGCTCCAGCAGCGTGTGCTGGAAGGTGAAGGGCAGCTGGTCGATCTGGGCCAGCAGCGGGGTGGGCACGTGCGGGGCCACCAGGTCGAAGCCCTCGCCGGGGTTCAGGGAGGAGGCGGCGCCGATGACCGCGGCGTGGCGCAGACGGTGCGGGATGGCGCGCGCGTCCAGGGTGAGGCGCTCGTCGCTGTGCTCGTGGCAGCCGCAGCTGGACTTCTTCTCAGTGACGGGCAGCAGCTCGGGGCTCTCGCTCATAGGGTTCTCCTTCGGAGTGTTTCTTACTGGTGGGCATGACCTTACTACCACCGGGGTCCGGCGGGAACGGCCGTCCATCTCCGCCGGCACGACCTGCGCCTCTCAAACCTACCGAAACTTCATAGATGACGTGGAGCCGTGTCGTTTGTGAAGTTTTTGTTGTTGTGCGTGCGGGTGTTTCTAGCGCGGTTGGATACGGTTGGGCCGTGGAGACGGACAAGCCGGCAGCGGCCGCGCACGCGCAGGTCAAGGCGCTCACCGCCGACGACGCGGCCGGCCGCCTCGGCCGGGCGCTGACCACCCGGGTGGCGCCGCGTCTGGTGGCCCTGGTGCTGGG
>NZ_CAUROW010000075.1:0-8429 GCF_963526355.1 uncultured Actinomyces sp.
GACGTGTGTCGTCGCGGGCCGCAGGCGGCAGCCCGGCAGGACAACGCTATGACGTACGCGCAGGTGAACACAGCGATCCGCAAGGTTTCGTGACTCTCACCACTTCCTTGACCGACAGTGGTGGAGATCCTGCTGGCGCCCGGTGATCCAGGCGTGATCCGTCCCGGTCCTGACAGCACCCCGTCTCGATCGATACTCTGGGGCCCTCCCCCAGCCCGCTTCTCGCCTCCAGGACCGTGATGAGCTCACGTCGATCCCCCGTACTTCTCCCGGCGCCGCTGCGTCGGGGCTCTAAGCCCCCGGCCCGAATCTCCTCGTCCGCCGGGCGCCGCTCGGGCGCCGTCTCCTTCGGTCTGACGCTGCTGGGCGCCCTGGGCTCGGGCTGGTGCCTCATCTCCACCGGACGCGCTCTGGGCGCCCTGCTGGTCTCCTCGCAGACCTCCGGCCTGCTCACCCAGGCGTTGGCGGCGGCCGTCCTGAGCGCCGCCTGTCAGCTGCTGTCCCAGTGGATCGCCCGCTCCAGCGCGCTCAGCGAGGAGGCTCACCTGCGCCGGCTCACGCTGGCACACCTGCTCGGTCTGGGTCCTGCGCGTGCCGCCGACGTCCGCAGCGGCGCCACCGCCTCCCTGCTGACCGACGGCGCCGAACGCGTGGCTCTCTACCGCCAAACCTTCCTGGCCCCGACCCTGGCCGCAGCCGCGGCACCCCTGCTGGTACTCATCGAGCTGGCCCTGACGGTCGACATGGTCCCGGCCCTGGTACTGGCCCTGGCCGTCGTCGTGGTACCCGCCTTCATCGCTTTCGCCCACTCTCGGCTGCGGACCTCGTCGTCGGACTCGAGGCGTGCACGCACGCGTCTGGCGGCCGAGTACCTCGACGCCATCCAGGGACTGCGGACCCTCACCCTGGCCCGGGCCGCAGAGCGCACCAGTGCCCGCCTACGCCTGGAGGGGGAGACGAATAGGCGCGCAGTCATGGGCCTGCTGGCGGGCAATCAGCTCGTCATCCTGCTCACCGACGGCCTCTTCTCACTCTTCCTCATCACCACGGCTGCAGGGATGGCCCTGCTGCGATTGTCCGCCGGGACGATCGACGCCGGAGACGCACTGGCGATCGTGCTGACCTCCTACGTGCTCCTGGAGCCGCTGGACCACGTGGGGGCCTTCTTCTACGTGGGGATGGGAGGCATGGCCAACCAGCGCGCCATCCGCCGGATCCTGTCGCGGCCTCTGCCGCAGTCCGCAGCACGTCCCGAAACACAGGCGGACACCTCAGCGAAGGAGGTACCACAGGCCTCCGTGGTGCTCGACGACGTCGGGGCCACGTGGGACGAGGATCCGGTGCTTGAGAGCGTGAGTCTGTCCGTGCATCGCGGCGAGCACCTGGCGGTCGTGGGGCCCTCGGGCGCCGGTAAGTCAACACTGATGGCAATGCTCGCCGGGAACCTTCTGCCCAGTAGCGGATCGCTGCGCATCGAGGGCACCGAACTCACCGCGACCACTCAGGACGAGGTGCGGGCCGCCTCCGCACTAGTGGCGCAGACGACGTGGCTGTTTACCGGCACGATCGCGAACAACCTGCGTCTGGCCCAACCGTGCGCGACGTCATCGCAGATGTGGCACGCCTTGGAGGTGGCCCGGTTGGACAAGGAGGTGTCCCTGATGCCTGAGGGGCTGGAAACACAAGTCGGTGAGGGCGGGCTCGGGCTGTCGGGCGGGCAGGCCCAGCGCCTGTCCCTGGCGCGCGCGGTCCTGGCCGACCGCCCCGTGCTTCTCCTGGACGAGCCCACCAGCCAGGTGGACCTGGCCAGCGAGACCGCCATCGTCGAGTCCATCGAGCAGCTGGCCCACGGCCGGACCGTCATCACCATCTCGCACCGTGCGGGGGCGCTGACCACCGTGGACCGGACCGTGAGGGTGGAGACTGGAGGCGTTCATGAGGTGGGCACCGCCAAGGCTCCCACCGCCGGCGCAGCAGACGGCACCGACGACGCCGAGGCCGATTCCCACGGAGCTGATGACGCCGCCGATGCGGCCGCCGGAAGGCGCGAGGAGCGGCGGGCATGATCCAGTCCAGACACTCATCAGCGGCTCGGCCGGACGAGAGCGACCAACTCGGTCAGGAGGAGGCCGATGTCTCGACACAGGCGCCGCCATCGCGCGCGGTGCTGGTGCGCTGGCTGCTGGCGGTCACCCGCCCGGTCCTGTCTCCGCTACTGGGCTCCACGTTGTGCCGCAGCGTCGCCATACTCAGCGGTGTGACCCTGTTCTCCTTAGGGGCCTACGCCGCAGCCTCAGTGGGACTGGCCATGGCGACCAGTGCCCCCGTGCCCAGCATCTGGCCGATTCTGGCTGTGATGGCGGGGCTCTCCCTACTCAAGGCCGCCCTGCGCTACGCCGAGCAGTTCCTTGGTCACCTGGTGGCCTTCAAGGCGCTCGAGCTGCTGCGCGGGCAGATCTTCCGCTCACTCATCCCCCGCTCCCCCAGGGTCAGCGTCACCTCCCACTCGGGCGATCTGCTGTCACGAGCCACCAAGGACGTGGACCGCATCGAGGTCTTCTTCGCCCACACCTTCGCCCCAGCGGTCTCGGCCGCCATCACTCCGGTCGTCGTGCTCACGGTCATCGGTCTGAAAGTCTCCTGGCCGGTGGCACTGTCGGTGTTTCCCCTCATGGTGTTCCAGCTGCTCATCGTGCCTCGTCTGGGTTTTACCGCCTCCCTGGAGGCATACCGGTCCGTCTCAGCGGCGCGAGCGGACCTCACTCAGCATGTCACTGACACGGTACAGGGCATGAGCGAGGTTGTCGGGTACGGATGCAGCCGGGAGCGTCTCGATGAGATGGCCGGGATCGACACCGAGATCGCCGGAGCCTCACGACTGAGCGTCCGGTGGGCCGCGCTGCGCCGGGGCGCCAACCAGCTTACGAGCCTGACCGCACCGATCGTCGTCGTCATGGTGGGGACGATGCTGCCTGCCACCGGCTCCGGTGAGGACGTGCCCCTTCTGGCGGCAGCCGCCGCGGCGGTGCTGCGGATGAGCGAGACCGTACGAGGCGTCGAGGAGCTCTCGGGAGCGCTCCATGCATCCTTCGCCTCGGCCGAGAGGGTATGGGAGATCGTCAACGCCCCGGTGGAGGTGCGCGACGGCGATGAGGAGCTGACCGGCGGTATCTCCCACGAGGTCCTGTGGCAGGACGTCAGCTACTCCTACCCGAGCACCGTGGCGCAGGCCGTGCGCGAGGTGAGCGCGAGGGCCAGGGCCGGGGAGTGGACTTGTGTCGTGGGAGCCTCGGGCTCGGGCAAGTCGACGCTGGCCCAGCTGGTGGTGCGCTTCGACGAGCCGGAGTCGGGCCGCATCCTCATCGACGGCCAGGACGTGGTCGGCCTGCGCGCGACCAGCCTTTATCAGGAGGTCGGGATGGTGGATCAGCGGATCCACCTCATGAGGGCCACGATCGCCGAGAACGTGCGCCTGGCGGCACCGTCGGCCACCGACGCCCAGGTACGCCGGGCCTGCCGAGCCGCCTGCATCGACGAGGACATCGAGGCCCTTGAGGACGGCTACGAGACTCTCGTGGGCGAGCGCGGCCAGTCCCTGTCCGGGGGCCAGCGTCAGCGTCTGGCACTGGCACGTGCCCTCCTTGCCCGCCCCGGGGTTCTCATCCTCGACGAGTTCACCTCCCACCTGGACCCCGACCTGGACGAGCGGGTGCGGGTTGGAGTGCGCACCTACCTGCCACAGGCCACGATCATTGAGATCACCCACCGCCTCCAGTGGTCCGAGCAGGCCGACCATGTCATCGTCATGGACGCGGGAACGGTGGTGCAGGCCGGTCCACCCGCCAAGCTCCTCGCCGAGCCCGGAGCGCTGCGAACATTGACCGCCCGCGGACGCTGACTGATGCAGGCGGACTGCACCGAGCGGGCCCCAGGGCTTCAGCAGCGCTGGCTCCCGCTCGGTCTTGGCGCGATACGGGCTCGGACTGAGCAGCTTCGAGCGGCCTACTCGTCGGAGCGGGTGGCGGCAGCGGAGACCTCCAGCTCCTCAGGGCTGACGACGCCCTTGACGCTGACGGCGTGGAGGTAGGCCATGCCGTCGAAGGAGAGCTCACGGGCATTCTCCGGGTCGCCCTCGTCGTTGACAGAGCCTCCCGCCATGCGGTCCACAATGATGGCGATGGCACCGTCACCGGTGACGTTCGTGGCGGTGCCGAAGGAGTCCAGGGCGATATAGGTGGCGATCATGAGAGCCACCTGCTGATCGTTGAAGCCGAGCATGGTGGACAGCAGGCCGGTGGCGGCCATGATGGCGCCCCCAGGAACGCCCGGTGCGGCCACCATCGTGATGCCGAGCATGAAGATGAAGCCGATCCACTGAGTGATGGAGACGTTCAGATCCTGGGTGAGGACGATGGCGAAGGCGAAGGAGAAGATCTTCGACGTCGACCCCGCCAGGTGGATCGTGGCGCACAGAGGGATGGTGAAGGACGCCACCGCGTCGGACACGCCGTTCTTCTTCGTCTGACGCAGAGTGACTGGGATCGTGGCCGCGGAGGAGGAGGTACCCAGTGCCGTGAGGTAGGCCGGCAGCATGGTGACCAGCGCCCTGAACGGGTTCCTGCGGCCAATGACACCGGCGACCACGAACTGAACGGTCAGGATGACGACCTCCAGGACGAGGACCACGATGACGACCCGCAAGAGCGCCTTCATGACGGCCCCGGCCGCACCGGTGTAGGTGAGGTTGAGGAAGATGCCGAAGATGTGCAGGGGCAGCAGCGGGATGATCATCCGCTCGATAAGGCGAGTGATGATGGCCCGGAACTCGATGAATCCCTTGCGCAGGACGCCCCGGGGCACCATGGACAGGCCGATTCCCAGGACGAAGGAGAGCAGCAGCGCGGTCATGACCTGGACGGCGGGCGGCATCTCAACGGTGAAGTAGCTGGTCAGTGCCCCCTCAGGCTTGGCGACGTCGGCCAAGGAGGTTCCGGCGAGCAGGCGGGGGAAGGTGACGGCACACACCAGGAAGGTGAGGAAGCCGGCGAAAAGGGTGGAGGTGTAGGCCAGGGCGGTGGTGATGCCGAGCCACTTCCCGGCACCGCGTCCTAGGTCGGCGATGGCGGGAGTCACCAGCCCGATGATGATGAGCGGGATGGCGAAGTTGAGGAACTGGCTGAAAAGGTCGGAGAAGGTCGCGAAGACGTTGCCGACGGGCTTGGGAACGGCGGGGTGGCCGCCGATCCGGATTGATCCCAGAAGCAGGGCCAGCACGATGGCGCCGATGACCCAGGTCAGGATGCTGTGGCTGAGACGGTGGCCCAGTGACGGCGGGGCCGAGGGATTGCGTGACATACAGGGACCTTCAGGGTGTGGAACGATGGCGGAACGTCTTGAGTGCCCCAGCGTGCCACAACGTCCGATCGCAGTGCGGCTCCGACCGACAAATGGGCACCCGCACGAGGCGGATCACAAGCAGCAAGGGGCTGCTTCACCAGGAGAAATCAGTGGTGCCGGCACAGCGGAGGCAGCGCTCACATGACATGGGGCAGATTTGCGTACGTGGAAAGAGTGAACAGGACCACGGCCAGACCGATACCGAAGACGACATCGAACAGGCGACTGCGCGCCGCCAGCCAGGTGCCGTCGGGGCGCTGGATCCGGACGATGGCCAGCGCCAGGATCCCTGCGGCCGCCCACAGGACGGCGAGGCGACGATGCCCCAGCAGCGCAATGACGGGAACCGCGGCCAGGCCGAGGGCCACAAGGACGACGCAGATCGTGCGGTAGGGCTCCTTGTGCTCGTCCTGCCGGGGATGCGGGTCGTGAGTCACGGAGACGAGCCTATCGGCGCACGGGGGCGCCGGTCCACGAGCTTCCTTCTCCACATCCCCCCTAACGCGCCGGCCGGCGCCCGATACAAGACCGCCGGGCACGAGGCCGCCGGGACATCAGTGGGCGAAGTGACGGGTGCCAGTGAAGTACATGGTGAGGCCGGCGGCCTGGGCGGCATCGATGACCTCCTGGTCGCGAATGGACCCACCGGGCTGAACGACGGCCCGCACCCCGGCGTCGATGAGGACCTGAAGCCCGTCGGCGAAGGGGAAGAAGGCATCGGAGGCGGCCACGGCACCGCGAGCGCGCTCCGGTGCGGCAATGGTGCCCCCCAGGACCTCGGCGGCGTCAGCCCCGCCGACGGCACCCTTCTCCTTCTGGGAGCTGTTGACTGCGGCGTCGCCGGTGGAGCGGGAACCCAGGGTGTTGGCGCGCTCGACGGCCAGCCTGCAGGAGTCGACGCGGTTGACCTGCCCCATCCCCACTCCGACGGTGGCGCCGTCGTGGGCCAGGAGGACCGCATTGGAGCGCACGGCACGCACCGAGCGCCAGGCGAAGGCGAGATCAGCCAGGAGCGCGTCGTCCGCGACGGGCCCTGCGGCCAGGGTCCAGGTCGCCGGGTCGTCGCCGTCGGCGCTGAGCACGTCGCGCTCCTGGATGACGGCGCCGCCTGAGACCTGCTTGATCTCGTAGCCCTCGCGCTGGGGGGCCTCGACGACGAGCAGACGGAGGTTCTTCTTGGTGGACAGGATCTCCACGGCCTCGTCGGCGAAGGCCGGGGCGGCGACCACCTCGGTGAAGACCGGCTTGATCTGACGTGCCATCTCGCCGGTGACGACTGTGTTGGTGGCGATGACACCGCCGTAGGCCGAGACCGGGTCGCAGGCGTGGGCCTTGCGGTGAGCCTCAGCGACGTCACCGGTGGCCGAGATGGCGATGCCGCAGGGGTTGGCGTGCTTGACGACGGCGACCGTGACGGCCTGGCCGTGGTCGTAGGCGGCGCGCACGGCGGCGTCGGTGTCGGTGTAGTTGTTGTAGCTCATGGCCTTGCCGTGGAGCTGGCGGGCGCCGGCCACTCCCCCGCTCGCCCCGGCGGTGCGGTAGACGGCGGCCCGCTGGTGGGGGTTCTCCCCGTAGCGCAGGCTCGTCAGGCGCTCGTATCCGACACCGATGTAGGCGGGCGGCGCGGCAGGCTCCCCCGAGTCGGTTACGTCTGCGGCGTCGGCAGTGTTCACAACGCCGTCGGCCTCGACCTGCCCGGCCAGCCATGTGGACACGGCGGCGTCGTAGGCGGCGGTGTGGGCGAAGGCCTCGGCGGCCAGCCGGCGGCGGGCGGCCAGGGTGAAGCCGCCCTCGCGCACAGCGGCGGCGACGGCGTCGTAGCGCGCGGGACTGGTGACAACAGCGACGGCGGGGTGGTTCTTGGCGGCGGCGCGCACCATGGCGGGGCCGCCGATGTCGATCTGCTCGACGCAGGCGTCGAAGGGGGCTCCGGAGGCGACGGTGTCGGAGAAGGGGTAGAGGTTGACGACGACCAGGTCGATGGGGGTCACGCCCAGGGTCCCCAGCTGGTCGAGGTGGTCGGGCTTGCGGCGATCGGCGAGGATGCCGGCATGAACGGCTGGGTGGAGGGTTTTGACTCGGCCCTCGAGGCACTCCGGCAAGCCGGTGACCTCCTCCACCGGGGTGACGGCCAGGCCCGCGGCGGCGATGGTGGCGGCGGTGGAACCGGTGGAGACGATCTCGACACCGGCGTCGGCCAGGGCCCGAGCGAGCGGAACGAGGCCGGTCTTGTCGTAGACGGAGACGAGGGCGCGGCGCACGGGGACGCGGTCGGGGCTGACGAGGCCCTCGGTGGGGACGTGGGCGGTGGGAACCGCCTCGGCGGCTGTGTTGACCGGTCGGGGAGAACGAGAGGACGACGAGGACATGGCGCTCCTGCTGCAACGTGGGGGCGGGACGCCCAGGCGGGCGACGTCCCGTTCGTGGACGGCCTCGGCCGCTCCCCGGTGGTGCCCCACCCTCGCCAGTCACGGCCGGGACCATCCTATCGAGTGGTGGCGCTCAGGCCACCAGGCCGGCACGGTTCTGTCATCCTGTCTTCATCGGAGACGTCGCTGCTGGCGAATCGGCCGACCGAACGGCCTGTTTCCTTGCGGGCGGCTTGAGGGACCGCATACAGTCCACAGCATGACTGCGCCCATCAACATCGCAGCAACACCGGTATATCGGAGGACTCCCCCGGAGCAGTGGCAGGAGGCCGCCTCCGCCTACCGGCGCTGGTGGAACCGCCACCCGGGATTGTCCAGTGCCCTGAACCTGGTGGTGCGCGGAGCCTACGTCCTGATGATCCCGCTGCTCATCGCCGCCCTGGTGATGGTGCCACGGCTGGCCTACGCCGCCGTGCCGGCGGCCTTCATGGCCGTGTGCCTCATGGTGGTGGCCCTCCTGGCGCGCACACGCACCATCAGCTGGCGCTCGGTTCTGCTCATGTACGGTGTCGGCGCCGCCTGGTCGCTCGTCGTGGCCGCCATCATGAGCTCGGTGCGTACCCGCGCAGGCCTGTCCGTCATGGGCAACGGGAGGAGTATCGC
>NZ_CAUROW010000076.1:0-8321 GCF_963526355.1 uncultured Actinomyces sp.
GGTCGACGGCGCCTGGTACTACCTCAACGCCAATGGCGCCATGGCCACCGGCTGGGTAACGATCGACGGCGGTCAGTTCTACTTCCACAGCAGCGGCGTACTCATCCGGTGAGACCGGAGGACGACGGCGTGATCTAACCTGAGGAACGATCACAGGAGAATACGGGGGTCCCAAGCAGAATCATCTGCTTGGGACCCCCACTGCGTTCTGCTGACACTCAGTCGCCCAGAATCTCTACTTCCACTCACAGGCGATGCCGTCACCATCGGCGTCGAGTTTGGAACGGTAACCGGGCTGTCCCCGATAAAGCGGCGCGGCACCGGCATCGCGGGCCGCCTTGCAGTTGCGGTAGTAGGCACTGCCCGAGCCAGAGTCCGGCTGAGCAGGTGCCTCCCCCGCACCGGACGAGGCACCACCCTCAGAATTCTCCTCACTCGCCTCCGGAACAGCGGGGACAGGTGATGGCGGTGCCGCGGGAGCCTCTGTCGCCAACTCCGGAGACGGCGAATACACGACCGTCGGCACGGGCGACGGTCTGTAGACGACCGTGGGTACGGGAGTCGGCGAGTAAACCACAGTAGGTGCAGATGTCGGCACCGGTTGAGACGATGTGCCACTGCCCGAAGAGCCGGAAGCACCGACCCCAACCCCGAGGACAAACGTCGCGACAAAGGGAACGGATTTCCTCAAGAGCCCCTGGCGCCTCGCCGTCGGGCGAGAGGTCTGGCCAGGCCCAGGATAGGAGAATACTGGCGATACGGGAGACGGAGAGTAATTGTTCACCGGAACCTCAAGTCGGGAGAGAAAAAGAGAGGATACTGATCAAGAGAATTGAAGCACCTCAGTGAAGGTAAAAACCTGCAGAGCCACAAGAGCAACCGCACTGCAACCCACCCATTTTCTCCGCCACTAAAATCATCCTTCCTGATGCCGTCCCTCTTGGCACGAGCACACCACTTCATGAAACCCCTGAGCAATCAACCCAGCCCCACTCAATCCACACCATTCCACGTCACATAACACAAGCGGACATCACGCATCGAGAACACTCCTACCCAGGGGCAGCAACAATTCACAGACCACACAATGCAGTTGCATCGACGCGAGCCTCCAGAAGGGCCATCAAAAGGCCTCATCATGTTCCGGCCGTCCTGCGCAGCCGTGTCCTTGCCGGCGTCATGCTCGGCACCTGCACGAACTGCGCCGAGCAAGGTGCGGATCGCGCTCATCATGAGCCGCATGAGCAACTCCTTCACGACAGCCCTGGCCAACAAGGCCACCAAGGAGGCGAACGCCCCGCCGCTGCCCAGTACTCTCCGCCCTTCCCTCCTCGCCCCGGTCAACGACACGGCTTCGACGATCTCCTGGTCATCACTGCTCTGATCCGCCTGAGCCACACGCCATCCCAACCCCGTCCCGCCCGCTCGACATGCGGACCCGCGACACCCGAAGTACTATTTCGCTATGTCGCGAAATACCGAATCAGGAGTCTTCACCGCTCTGGGACACCCCACACGGCGGGCGGTCCTGGCCTACCTGCGCGACCGCGACTACGTGAAGGTCGGTGAGATCGCCGACGCCGTCGGCGTCTCGGGATCGACCCTGTCCGGCCACCTGCGCACGCTGCGCGAGGCCGAGCTGGTCGACACTCGGCGCCGCGGCACCGAGATCCAGTACCGCGTCAACCTCACCCTCATCGACGAGGCCATGCTGCTGCTCGCATCCCTGGGCGGCACGCTCAAAGCATCCGCCCCCGTCACCCCTCTCACTCAGGAAAGGAGACAACCATGACAACCAAGAGCCGCCCGACTCGTTTTCCTGTTGGGGTCGTCGTCGCCGCGGCGATCGCCCTGACCTTCATGATCATCTGGAGCGCCGTGCACTGGTCGCAGATGGCGCCCACGATTGTCACCCGTGAGGCCGGCGGCAACCACGGCGCGAGCATCGTCTCGCGCGGCTTCAGCGCGGCGGCCATGCCAGGGACTCTTGCACTCACCTCATCACTGCTGACGATCAGCCCCTGGGTGCACCAGAAGTTCTCCTCCCTCACCGGCATACCGTTGCCCCGCTACGACCGTAGCGCCGCACGAGTCCTCACCGCAGTGCAGGCCGGACTCGGCCTGGTGATGTGCACCGCGCACGTCTTCATCGTCGATCTTCACACGGCTGCCGGTATCCCCGCCGTCAAGCTGATGGCGATGAGCCTGGGCGCCCTGTTCGTCCTTCTGGGCGTCTACTTCCCCATCGCGCAGACCGACGTCGAGACGAACAACGCCTGGATCGAAGCCTTCGTCGTCGCCCAGCGATCGCTGAGCCGCAGCGTGGGGATTGCTCTAGCCGGCGTCGGCCTGGCCACGATCGCGGTCGCCGCCACCAGCCCCTGGCGAGCTCTGGCGATCGGGTGCGGCGGGATGGTTGCCATCAGCGTAGTCTTCCTGGTCATCTGCCTGGTCAAGGCCAATCGCCTCCACGGCCTGAAGCACCGGCACCCGTGAGCCGCAAATCCGCTCCCACCCCGGAGCAGGTCGGCGCATCTGCCGGGCTCATCCCGAGCGTCTGCCAAATGGACACCTCTATCCACAACCGACGGTTTATCGCCAGCCGGCCCGCCGTGTATCCTGAATTCATCCAAGTCTCAAGCAAACTGGTGCAGCCAGTTGAGAGCCATGCCGAGCAGTTCAGCTCAATACGGAAAGGATCAGATGCCTTGGAGAGCATAGAGTTCATCCCCGGGGCAGGGGCCTGCATCGCCACCCGTAACGTCATTGAGGAAAAGGGCGTCGTCAGATGGATGGTGCGAGGCGAGTCTCATCACCCGGCAGACAACGGCTGGCAGATCATGAGCCACATCGACACCTCCGACTATCTCAACGA
Organism: uncultured Actinomyces sp.; assembly: GCF_963526355.1. Taxonomy (GTDB): domain Bacteria; phylum Actinomycetota; class Actinomycetes; order Actinomycetales; family Actinomycetaceae; genus Actinomyces. The sequence goes on from NZ_CAUROW010000076.1 coordinate 2,876, forward strand.
CCCGTCGAACTGGCAGGTAGTGAGTTTCAACGACCTGTGCTCGATCGAGCCCGCCCTTATCGGCATCTGGGACATGCCCGTCGGCTCCGACCTGCAGATCGTGCGCGACGAGCTGGGCATCCGGATCGTCGACACCCCCACGGGCCGGGAGATCCCGCGGGAGAATCTCTACATCCCCCCGGCCTGGCGCGCACAGTGACGGGTCGCAGCTGACCCCCGTACCGAGGCCGGCCGGGCGGAGGCGGTTTCGACACATACGGCTCCTTCGTCGCGCTCCGGCCCAACCGGCTTCAATGGGGCCGGAACCGACGAGGCGCTGCGCGCCCGACCTCCATGTCGGACGCGCAGCGCCTCGTTCCCGCGTCAGCCCCTAGCTCTTGGTGTAGTGGGCGACGTAGTCGATCTGGATGTCGGCGACCTGCGGGGTGAGCGGCCCAGGAACACCGCTGTCGACAGTCTCATACCTGCTCGCCTCGCCGTTGGGGTCCATGGCCCCGGTCTGAACACCGAAGAACATCCGCTTGTCGGAGATGCTCCGGTCGATCCGGCCCCACTCCTGGCCGTCGAAGGTGAAGATGATGCGGTTATCCTCCACGATCACCCCGTAGGTGTGCCAGCCGCTCATGTCCTCGTTGTCGAAGGACTGGTGCTCCTGCTTGTTGTCGGGGTCCCAGTGATAGGTGCCCTCCACCCGGGGGCCATTGACCCGTCCCTCAGCGAAGTCGATCTCGGGCGGCCAGCCCTGATCCTCGGGCCACAGCAGCATCACGTAACCAAGCCCCTTGGCCTCGGGGAACTTGGCGCGAACCTCCCAGCGGCCGCGCGAGGCCGCGAAAACACCTGAGCTCGAGGTGCCGCCTGAGCTCCACTGCCCGTCCTGGTGCTGGGTACGGACGATCAACTCACCGTTTTGAACGAAGGAGTTCTTCTGCGACATCACACCCATGGCGCCGTGCCCGACCTCGGGCTCACCCCAACCGTAATGCTCCCAGCCCCGCTCCTCGAGAGAGGCGTCGAAGCCCTCGAAGTAGTCGATGTTCCAACCGTTGATCTCGGCGTCGGACCGCCCCTGGCCCGAGCCCCCGGAGGGCTGGGAGGGCGTCACCGACCCGCTATCGGGTGAGGAGCTGGAAGCCGCGTCATCCGACTGACTGGAAGCAGTCACCTGCTCCACGCTCGGCGATGAGGTCATCGGCGCAGACGCCTGAGCTTCCAATGCGCCAGCGCTGGCGGAGCTGCTCGGGGACGCCTGCTCGGTGCTGGCAGAAGTCGCCGGCGCGGCCGCCTCCGGGTCTCCGCCTTGGGGATGGATCGGCAGGCAGGCGGTGGCCGTAGCAACGGCGAGCCCCGCAGTCATGAGGAGCTGGGTTGCTCGTTTAGGTTTCAAAGTCGTCTCCTTCCAACGTGCCAGTCAGCCTAATCAGACGATTACGAAGCGAACAACTCTGAAGGCTCATCGACGACGAACCCCACAAAATCCCTCAACGGTCAGAGAATTAAACCATCAGTTGTGTAACGAGCCTCACGATCTGGTCAATTCCGGAAAAATTGACGTGATAATTCACGCTGAGTCAGATCCCAATTCTCACCAGCCTACGCCGGGCGGTCAGTCAACGTGCTTACTGGAGGGCGCAGGCCCGGGCCGCCGCAGAGCCGCCTCGAAGTCCGGCCCACCAAGGCAGGCGGCCTCAATGAGCACCTCCAGACTCTCCTAGCCTCAACGCCCTTCCACTCCTCCTTCCATCCCGCAATGACTCTCCCCCGGCCTGCAAGGGGAAGACGACACGTGCTTCAATCGAGGCATGCAAGCCGTCTCTCCCGTTCCGGTTCCGGGCCCTGTGCCCGGTGAGTCCATCCTGACCGAGTCCGACGCCTCGCTGCTGTTCGGCGGGGCCCGCACCGCCTACACCTTCGCTGACGAGCCGGTGACTGATGCCCAGCTGCGGGCGATCCACGAGCTGGCCAAGTGGGCGCCGACGGCGGTCAACGCCCAGCCGTTGCGGGCGGCGGCCGTCCGGTCACCGGCCGCTCGGGAGCGACTGCTGCCCTGCCTTCCTCCCGGCAATCGCGAGCAGGCGGTGGGGGCGCCGTTGACGCTCGTCTGCGCAGCCGACCGGTCCTTCACCGAGCCCCTGCCACGACTGCACCCACGCGCCGAGCACTACCAGCAGCTGCTGGAGGAGGGCGGACCGGACATGCGGGCGCAGTGGGCACGCACCTCGGCACTGATACAGGCGGCCTACATCATCCAGGCGATTCGCGCCGTCGGGCTGGCGGCCGGGCCCATGAACGGCGACAACGCCGAGGCACTGGCGGCCGAGTTCTTCACCGGCCAGGACGTGGAGGTGCTACTGGTCATCAACGTCGGTCACCCGGGACCGGACGCCTACCAGGACCGCAACCTGCGCCTGCCCTTCGAGGAGGTCTATCGGGTGCTATGAGCCCGGCGGGTCGGCCATGCCCAAGCCGTGCTCGCCAGCAGCGCCGCTGAGGTGTCGAGGCGGGTCACCGTCACACGCACACCGCTGGACTCGACCTCGAAGTCCGTGCCGATGGTGTAGTCGGCCACTGCCAGCCCCTCGGCCTCCCGAGCGTCGAACTCCTACCCGTCAAAGCGTCGGGCCCACCGAACGGGAGAATCGTCGATGATACCGCGGTAGAACGACCGAGCGCCGGGATGGGGCCTGCAGCGGTGTCATCGTCGTGCGGCCCTTCTACCGGGAGATCCGCTTCCACGTCTCCACAGTGGCGCTCTATGCCGGGCGGTAGGTGAAGCGGTCCCAGCCCAGGGCCTCGATCCGCTCGGCCATGTGCTCGCACATCCCGTCCCAGTCGGGCGCCACGACGTCGAACTCACCGGTCGTCCCCTCGGAGCGAGCCTGCTGGAGGGCGTAGACCCGAGCCCCCGCAGCGTGCACCCGCCGGGCCACCTCGACGGCGTCGTCAGCCGTCACGTCCCCGGGCACCACGGTGGTGCGGACCTCGAACTCCGGTCCATCGCGACCGGCCGCCTCGATAAGAACCTTCAGGCTCTCCCAGGCCTTCGCGGCCGCGTTCGCCCGGCCGACCACCTGCCCGTAGTGCTCGGGCAGGGCCTTGATATCCAGGCCTACCCAGTCGACGAGCCCGGCTGCGATCATGTCCCGCAACCGCCGCGGGTAGGGGCCGGCCGTGTGCAGCCCCACCTGGAATCCCATGTCGATGACCTCTCGGGCGGCGTCGGCCAGGGCATCCTGGCGCAGCGCCTCACCGCCGGTGAGGACGACGCCGTCGAGCAGCCCCCTCCGACGGCGCAGCAGGGCGCGTACCTCCTCCCACGCCACCTGGCCGGGCGTACGAACGGGGATGAGGGCCTGGTTGTGGCAGTAGAAGCAGTTCCAGGGGCAGCCCTGCAGGAAGACGGTCGCGGCCAGGTGGTCGGGCCAGTCGACCGTGCTCATGGGGACGAGCCCGGCGATCACCAGGTCGTCAGCCGGACGGTGGTCGGGGCTCTCCCCCGCCGCCGGAACGGGTGGGGAGGCCTGCGAGCCTCTCGGCAGGGAGGTCACGGCTGCTCCTCTCGCGTCTTGTCGTCATGGCACCGGGGCGTCGGGCGCCGTCGCTGGATCATCCGACGGCGCCCAGCGGTCCCAGCGGATCCTCAGGCGCTGACCGCGCTCAGGCGCGAGACGGCCGGGCCGTGGCCGCCGGCGGCGACCTCGGTGAACATCTGCCGCTCCATGTACTCGCCCTTCTTGCCGATGTTGAAGGAGCGCACCGGGCGGAAGTAGCCCATGACGCGCGTCCACACCTCGCACTCGACCGGCTCTGCCTCCGGGTGGAGCTCGGCGCACTTGTCGCAGGTGAGGTGCTCGCCCACGAGGTACCCGTGGACCGGGCAGATGGAGAAGGTCGGCGTGATGGTGATGTAGGGCGTGCGGAAGGCGGTCAGGGAGCGGCGCACCAGCTCCTTGCAGGCCGCGGCCGAGGAGATCCGCTCGTTCATGTACAGGTGCAGGACGGTACCGCCGGTGTACTTGGTCTGGAGCTCCTCCTGCATCTCCTGGGCCTCGAAGGGGTCGTCGGTGTAGCCCACCGGGACCTGGGAGGAGTTCGTGTAGTAGGGGTTGGTCTCCGTACCGGCCTGGAGGATGCCGGGGTAGCGCTTGCGGTCCTCCTTGGCGAAGCGGTAGGTGGTGCCCTCGGCCGGGGTGGCCTCGAGGTTGTAGAGGTGGCCGGTGGCCTCCTGGAACTCGACCATCTTGTCCCGCACGTGGTCCAGGAGGCGCACGCACATGGCGTGGCCGCGCGGGTCGGTCAGGTCGTAAGCGTCGTGGGTGAGGTTACGGACCATCTCGTTCATGCCGTTGACGCCCAGGGTCGAGAAGTGGTTGTCCAGGGTACCCAGGTACCGCTTGGTGAAGGGGAACAGGCCGGCGTCGATGTGGTGCTGGATGACGGTGCGCTTGAGCTCGAGGGTGTCTCGGCCGATCTCGAGGAGCTCGTCGAGCCGGGCGGTCAGGGCGGCCTCGTCGTCGGCGTAGAGGTAACCGAGCCGGGCCATGTTGATGGTGACGACGCCGACCGACCCGGTCTGCTCGGCCGATCCGAACAGGCCGTTACCGCGCTTGAGCAGCTCGCGCAGGTCGAGTTGGAGGCGGCAGCACATGGAGCGGATCATGCCGGGGTCGAGCTCGGAGTTGATGAAGTTCTGGAAGTAGGGCAGGCCGTACTTCGCGGTCATGGTGAACAGGAGCTCGGTGTTGGGGGCGTCCCAGTCGAAGTCGCGGGTGATGTTGTAGGTGGGGATGGGGAAGGTGAAGACCCGGCCCTCGGCGTCGCCCTCGGTCATGACCTCCATGAAGGCGCGGTTGATGAGGTCCATCTCCGCCTGGAGGTCGCCGTAGGCGAAGTCGCAGACGTCGTCGCCGATGAGGGGGTGCTCGTCGGCCAGGTCCGCGGGGCAGGTCCAGTCGAAGGTGAGGTTGGTGAAGGGCGTCTGGGTGCCCCAGCGCGAGGGGACGTTGAGGTTGAAGATGAGCTCCTGCATGCACTGCTTGACCTGCTCGTAGGTCATGTCGTCCAGGCGGACGAAGGGCGCCATGTAGGTGTCGAAGGAGGAGAAGGCCTGGGCGCCGGCCCACTCGTTCTGGAGGGTGCCCAGGAAGTTGACGATCTGCCCGACGGCGGAGGAGAAGTGCTTGGCGGGGCCGGCGGCGATGGCGCCGGGGACGCCGTTGAAGCCCTGCTGGAGGAGGTCCTTGAGGGACCAGCCGGCGCAGTAGCCGGCGAACATGTCCAGATCGTGAATGTGGAGGTCCGCGTCGCGGTGGGCCTGGCCGGCGACGGCCGGGTAGACCTGGCTGAGCCAGTAGTTGGCGACGACCTTGCCGGAGGTGTTGAGCATCATCCCGCCCAGCGAGTAGCCCTGGTTGGCGTTGGCGTTGACGCGCCAGTCGGAGCGGTC
>NZ_CAUROW010000077.1:0-8165 GCF_963526355.1 uncultured Actinomyces sp.
ATCGTCGTCGGCGCGCACGACTGGATCGGTAACTTGGTGCAGAACAGCGCCATCCACCCAGTCGTCCTGAGCCCCGAGGCCGAGGCCAACTACACCGACATCGCACTCAAGGCGGTCACCTACGACGGCCAGATCTACGGCACACCTTACTCCGTCGAGTGCCTGGGGCTGTTCGTCAACAAGGCCCTGACCCAGGTCACCGAGCCGGCCACCATCGAGGAGATGGTCGAGGCAGGCACGGCCGCCGGTACCGAGCTCGTTCTCTCTCAGGCGGTCGATGAGAAGGGCGATGCCTACAACATGGAGCCGATCTACACCGCAGCAGGAGGCTACTTGTTCGGAAAGAACCCCGATGGCTCGTACAACTCCAAGGACCTCGGCATCGGCCAGGAAGGATCAATCGAGGCTGCGGAGAAGATCCGGCAGCTCGGCCAGCAGGGAGTCCTAAGGAAGTCGGTTACCGCGGCTAACCACATCTCCTTGTTCACCGACGGCAAGGCTCCCTATCTCATCTCCGGACCGTGGGCCCTGGCGGACATCAAGAAAGCCGGTATCGATTACCAGCTCACCCAGATCCCGGGCTTCAAGGACGTTCCGGAAAGCCAGGCCCGTCCCTTCGTGGGGGTCAACTGCTTCTACGTGGCCTCCAACGGAAAGAACAAGGCATTCGCTGAGACCTTCGTAGCCGACGCCGCCAAGGACATGACCTTCGCGGCGTCGATGTTCCCGTCCAACGAGCTTCCTCCGGCGCAGAAGGATCTCACCGAGAAGCTGAAAACGGAGCAGCCCGACATGGTTGCCTTCGCGGAACTCTCCGCCAAGGCAGACCCCATGCCCGCAATCCCGGCCATGTCGTCAGTATGGGAACCGCTAGGGCGAGCTCAGGCAAACATCGTCGCGGGCGCAGACCCCGCCAGCACCATGACCGGAGTTGGTAAGACTATCAAGGCCTCGATCGAGGGCTCATAGACCAACGCCGGTCCCACGGAAAACGTTCCTCCGCCGTCCCACGATTCTCTTTTCTACTTTCCCATAATTTTGGAAAGGACCTGCCGACAATGACGCCCGCATCCGTCACACCCCCAAGGGAGAAGAGCACCACTATCCGAGGCATCGTCGGACGCATCGTGGTTCTGTCCCTCACGCTGGTGTCCGCGATCTATCTCGTTCCGCTTCTCATCACCTACCGGATGTGGTTGTGGCTGGGAGTCGTCCTCCTCGCCACGGCGGCCATGTTCCTGCTGTACTCGACAAAACGGTTCGTACCGGCCAAGTATCTCTTTCCCGGCACGTTCTTCCTGACCGTCTTTCTCATTATCCCGATCATCCTGACTATCCAGACCTCCTTCACCAACTTCGGGGACGGCTACCGTGGGACGAAGGAGGAGGCGATCACCGCCATCACCAATAACTCCATGGTCCGCACGGAGGACTCCCCCACCTACGGTCTGTCAGTCGCCACCGACAGTGACGTCGCCCAGGGTCCCTTTTCGTTATTCCTGGTCGATCCGCAGACCAAGGAGGTCATGCGCGGAAGCGATGGGAAGAAGATGGAGAAGATCGATCCCTCCACCGTCACCATCGAGGACGGGGTGGTGACCAGAGCCAGCGGTTACACGATCCTGTCCCCCAGGCAGATCAACGACGCTTACGAGAACATCGTCTCCATGTCGGTTCCTTTCTCCGATAAGACCACGGTCAAGGTCCAGGGCGTGCGGACCGCGTTCGAGGGCACCAAGCAAATGGTGTATGACAAGTCCTCCGACACCATCACCAACACCGCGACCGGGGACGTTTACTCCGTCAAGAAGGTGGGATTGTCAGAGCGCTTCGTCAACGCCAAGGGTGAGAGCCTGGCCCAGTCGTGGAAGCAGAACGTGGGCCTGGCCAATTACTCCCGACTGTTCACTGAAGGCAACCTGGCCTCCCAGTTCCTCAAGGCATTCACCTGGACCGTAGTGTTCGCCTTCGGCTCGGTGCTGCTCACATTCGGCCTCGGTTTCTTCCTTGCCCTGACACTCAATGACGACCGGATCAAGGGTAAGAAGCTCTACCGCTCCTTCCTTCTGCTGCCCTACGCAGTGCCGGGCTTCATCTCGCTGCTCGTGTGGTCGAACTTTTACAACCAGGACTTCGGCCTCATCAACCAGATGCTGCACCTCCACGTTCCGTGGTTGTCCGACCCGACCATGGCGAAGATCGCCGTTCTGCTGACGAACACCTGGATGGGCTTCCCCTACATGTTCATCGTGTGCACCGGGGCCCTGCAGTCCATTTCAGGGGACGTCAAAGAGGCCGCCAAGATGGACGGTGCCACCGGGATGCAGGCCACCTGGCGCATCATCACCCCATTGCTCCTGGTCGCCGTCGCCCCGCTGCTGGTGAGCACCTTTGCCTTCAACTTCAACAACTTCAACGCCATCCAGCTGCTGACTGAGGGCGGTCCATTCCCCACCGGCGAGTACACGCGCGGCGGTACCGACATCCTCATCTCAATGGTCTACCGCATCGCCTTCGGCCGCTCCGGCTCCGACTTCGGATTCGCCTCGGCCGTCTCGGTCATCCTGTTCGCCGTGACCGGCGTCCTGGCCGCTTTGCAGTTCCGGGCCACTAAGAAGCTCGAAGACGTCAACTGACCCGAGTCGATTGCGGAAAGAACAGAATCACTATGAGCACCTCTTCCAAAACCGTGTCCAGAAGCTCCGAGAACAGCCTGGCGGCAGAGAACCATATGCCGTTCTCCCGATGGTTCCGTGAGATCGGATGGAGGCACGTCATCGGCGTCGTCGCCCTTGTCTTCGCCGCCTTCCCCGTCCTCTACGTCATCTCCGCCTCCCTCAACCCGCTGGGGACGGTAGCCTCCACCGGCCTCATCCCCACCAAGGTAAGTCTGGTCAACTACCAGAACCTACTGGCGGGAGCGCGCGGCCCCTTCCTGCGCTGGTACCTCAACACCATCATCATCTGCTCGGTAGTGGCCACCGCCCAGGTATTTCTCTCCCTGCTCGGGGCCTACGCCTTCTCCCGCTTCCGTTTCACCGGACGTCGCGGAGGTCTGCTGGCCCTGCTTTTGATCATGATGTTCCCGGCGATCCTGTCCATGATCGCCATTTACACGATGATCTCCGACATCGGCCAGGTCGTCCCCTCCCTTGGTCTGAACACGCTCGCCGGTTACAGCCTGGCGCTCATGGGTGGGGCCCTGGGGCAGGTGTGGCTCATCAAGGGAACCTTCGACACCATCCCCCGCGAACTCGATGAGGCCGCCATCATCGACGGCTGCACCCACTGGCAGGTCTTCAGAATCATCCTGCTACCCACACTCAAGCCGATCATCGCCACCACCTTCCTGCTGGCCTTCGTCGGTGTCATCAGCGAGTTCCTCCTGGGGTCGATCATCCTGACCGACAACTCCCAGAAGACCCTGGCGGTGGGCCTCTACGGCATGCTCGTCGGTGACCGCTCCAACAACCTGGGGATCTTCGCCGCTGGTGCGGTCCTCACCATGGCTCCGGTGATCGCACTGTTCCAGTACCTCCAGCGCTACATCGTCGGGGGCTCCATATCGGGCGCCGTCAAGGGCTGAGTACCTCCGAGTTTCATCCCACCTCAACATCGATGGATCAGGAGCCGCGCGACCGGGACGTCGCTGGTCCCAATTCCCACAAACAGGCCGTGATCTGCGATGATGGCGGAGTATCTTCAGGCGGGAGGAGCCACCACCGGCTCCCGCGAAGAGATTCTTATATCTTCACTGATCCTCATAGGATTCATTCATGCCGCAGAGACTCACTCTCACCGACATCGCCGATCAGGCGGGCGTCTCTACCGCCACCGTCTCGCGTGTACTCAACGGAAAATCCAACGTGGCCGACTCGACTCGTCGGCAGGTGCTCGCCGCCCTCGACATCCTGGGCTACGAGCGGCCGGAGTCCGTGCACCAGTCCTCCCGAGGACTCATGGGACTGATCGTGCCCGAACTGAGCAACCCGATCTTCCCCCTGTTCGCCCAGCAGATCGAGCAGCTCCTGGCCCCTTCCGGGCACACGCCGTTGCTGTGCACCCAGACGCCCGGCGGCATCAGCGAGGACGAGTACATCGAGATGCTGGTGGACCGCGGCGTCGCGGGGATCATCTTCGTCTCAGGGCGCCATGCGGACACCACCGGTGATGTCACCCGCTATCAGCGTCTGCGTGAGCGCGGCATCCCGCTGGTGACGGTCAACGGCAACGCACCAACCATCAAGGCCCCGGGCTTCGCGACCGATGACCGCCGGGCGACCCGGATGGCGGTGGACCATCTCATCGCCCTGGGACATCAACGCATCGGATTGGCCATGGGGCCGATGCGCATGGTCCCGGCTCAGCGCAAGCGGTCCGGCTACGAGGACGCCATGAGCGAGGGCCTGCCCGAGGAGCCCCTGCGGATCGTTGAGACGCTCTACACCTACGAGGGCGGTATCAGTGCCGCACTGCACCTGCTTGAGCAGGGTTGCACCGGCATCGTATGCTCCTCGGACGTCATGGCCCTCGGAGTGGTCCACGGGGTGCGTCAGACAGGCAGATCCGTGCCGCACGACGTCTCCGTCATCGGCTATGACGACTCACCGCTCATTCCCATGACCGACCCGCCGCTGACCACGGTACGTCAGCCAGTGGACTCCATCTGCCGGGCGGCCGTGTCCACACTGCTGGCCCAGCTCGACGGCGAGCGGCCAACCGACACCGAGATGCTCTTCGCCCCCGACCTCATTGTGCGCGACTCGACCGCAGCCGCCCCTATCGACTGAGCCGTAGGCGCACTCCACCGCAACGCGCTGGGCAGCGCTGGCCCACGCCGGTCCAGGAGCACCGAGTTCCGTCCGGCTCAGCGCGACCACGTTCGGGCCAGCCGTGCGCCCATATCTCTCAGACGGTCCTCCAGCGTGTCAGAGCCGACGGCGTCCCAGGGCTCGACGGCATGGGGCTCCTGCAGGCTGTAGGCGTTGGAGATGCCGGCGCCGGCGAGCTCACCGCGAGTGGTGGCGCAGCGCCCGCACACCAGGGCGACCGGCAGCGCCCGGGAGGCGGCATGGTGACCGACGACACCCACGACACCGTCGGCCGGAACGTCGTAGAGCTCGCCCGAGGCGGTGACCACCAGGTCCTGGTCGTTCACCACCCCTGACAGATCAAGGATCCCCGCCATAACCCTGGCTCCGGGTCGAGCCCATGCACCCAGGGACCGCAGCACCATGGCGCTGCCCCCTGCCGCACCAGTCCCCCAGGTTGAGGCGCGCACCCTCGCCTCCCCTGCGAGTTCCAGGTTCCCAGGAACCGGCGACGTCCGGGCGCCGTCGAGCACAGAGACGACAGGAAGCATCCTCGTCCCTCCAGAGGAGCTTTGGCGGATGGTGTCAGCTGCATTCACGGCCTCCATGGCAGCGGCGCAGGCACGGCGGTCCAGCTCCTGGGCCTGCTCGGGGCTCAAGGAGGTGACCTCCGTCAGGGCCGCCCCGGCACCGTTCATGCCTCCCAGCGCGACGTCGTCGGCCAGGACCAGCCCGAGACTGCGGCCGGCCAGGAGGTCCATGGCCGCAGTGGCGCCGCCGAGGGCGTCAAGCGCTCCGACTCCGCCGTCGTGGACGGCCGATCGTGACAGCCCGACCAGGAGCGTGTCGGAGGGACGTGTGCGCCGCAGGGCGGTGCCAATGACCTGTCCCAGACCATAAGTACTGCCCTGAAGCGCCTCCCTAGCTCCCTCATCAGGGTCGGTGGGAAGCGCCAGGAGGCGGGCGGCATCGAGGAACCACGTCCTGCCCTGCTGAGGACGCCGGCTTCCGCAGTGCAGTGGCCTGGGAGTCAGTCCTACCAGATCAACCTCGCGGATCTGTCCGAGCGGCCCCTGGCCCTGAAAGACCTCGCGGGAGGCGACACGCTCCGGGGGGATCACCTGGACCGAGCCCGGGCCGCCGTCAGCCATCGGCATCAGGGACAGGGAGTCATTGGGGCGCACCGCCTGCCAACCGCTTGCCAAGCATGCGACGACACGGTCGGCAGGCAGACCACAGTCCGGTCCGACCAGCGTTACTCCAGCGGGTTCAGGCCATAGACCGCCGGGGGCGAGGAGAACCCTCATGCACTCATCCTCTGAAGTGGGGTCGACACGCAGTCGTAGTCATGAGGCGATGACGCCACCGAGACGAGCAAGAAGGAGGGTCTCTGCGACCACGATGTGCTCGAGCTCACCCAGATGCATGGACTCGTTCTCGCTGTGGGCCCGGGTGTCGGGGTCCTCGATACCGGTGACGAGTACCTGTGCCTCGGGGAAGGTCTCCTTGAGGGTGGCGATGAAGGGGATGGAACCGCCTTGGCCGATGTTGACCGCCTCGACACCCCAGGCAGTGGACAGGGCCCATTGGGCGGCCTCGGAGGCGGGAGTGACCTCGGACCCATCGAAGGCCGGACCCGCTTCGCGACCGCTGACAATCAGCCGTCCACCGAAGGGCGCATGCTTCTGCAGGTGGGCGACCAGTGCCTCCTGAGCCTCGGCGGGATCCTGCCCCGGCGCGATGCGCAGCGAGAGCCGAGCCGTGCACGAGGGGGCCAGGACGTTTCCGGCCAGATCCAGAGGAGTGACGTCCATACCGATGAGGGTCAGGGAGGGCTTGGTCCACAGCCGCGCGGTGAGGTCACCGGTGCCGATGAGCTCGACGCCGTCGAGAACTCCGGCATCAACCCGGAAGTCGGCCTCCGGGTAGTCCGGGAAGTCGGCGTCGGCCCGGGAGCGGCTGACCAGCCCGGCAACGGCGACGTCGCCAGCATCATCGTGGCAGGAGGCGATCAGGCGGCACATGGCGGTAGCGGCGTCCAGAACCGGACCACCGTACTGTCCGGAGTGAAGCGCGTGATCGAGCATGTCGAGGCGGACATCGACCTGGACGACCCCACGCAGCGAGGTCGTCAGGGAGGGAATGCCGACCTTCCAGTTGGAGGAGTCGGCCACGACGATCACGTCGGAGACGAGCCGATCCCGGTAGGTGGTCAGAAAGTTCTCGAAGGAGGGGCTGCCGACCTCCTCCTCACCCTCGATGAAGACCGTCACCGAGCAGGGCAGCTCGCCGTCGGCAAGGGATGCCAGGGTCCGCAGCGCGTGGACGTGGGTAATGACACCGGCCTTGTCATCGGAGGTACCGCGCCCGAAGAGCCGCTCACCGCGGCGCTCGGCAGTGAAGGGGTCCACCTGGTCCCAGCCTGCCGGGTCGCCGACGGGCTGGACGTCATGGTGGGAGTAGAGCAGAACGTGCGGGCTGCCCTGGGGCCCGGCCTTGTGGGCCACGACGGCGGGCCTCCCGGGGGCTCCGTCCGGGGCCGGGGCGCGGAGGATCTCGACGTCCAGACCACTGTCGCGCAGAAGAGCGGCCACGGCCTCGGCGGAGCGTCGAACCTGGGACTGGTCATGACTGGAGGCGGACACTGAGGGGATCGCGACCAGGTCGATCAGATCGGAGACGATAGTGGTCATGGAGGTGCGCACGGCAGTGCGCACAGCATCAACAGTGATCATGGTTTTCAGGGTATCGCGCCAGTGCCGCTAGTCTGTGCACCGTGAGCCTGTTCAAGAAGCGCAGCCAGCCCCCTGAGCCGGAGCCCGTGGCCGAACCCGCCTCCAAGCCCGGGGGGAAGGGACGCCCCACCCCCAGACGCAAGGACCAGCAGGCCAAGAACCTGCACCCCGTGGTCCCCAAGGACCGTCAGGCCGCCAAGCGAGAGGCGCGGGCGGCCCGTGACGAAGCGTGGAAGCGCCAGAGCCAGGCCATGGTGACCGGTGAGGAGAAGTACCTTCCAGCTCGGGAGAAGGGGCCGGTCAAACGTTACATCCGCGACTTCGTCGATGCGCGCTTCAACTTGGGCGAGTTCTTCATGCCCCTCGTCTTCGTCCTGCTCATCCTCTCCTTCGGATTCAGCCGCATCCTCCCCCAGTACCCCCTGGTGAGCTTCTACACCGTGCTGGCCATGAACGGATACCTGCTGCTGGCGATCGCCGACGCCGTCTGGTGCTGGACGCGGCTGCGCCGCCGGCTCAACGGGAAGTTCGGTGTCGAGCGGGTCAAGAATGAGGGGACGATCTTCTTCTACATCATGTCGCGCTGCTTCATGCTGCGGCGCTGGCGCCGTCCGGCCGC
>NZ_CAUROW010000078.1:0-8085 GCF_963526355.1 uncultured Actinomyces sp.
CCATGGCTGCTAGACGACGCATCGACCCCGCCGCCGGCGCTCAGGCCCTGCGCCAGTGGGCCCAGGAGCGCGACGATTCCCAGGAGGGCCCGACCAATGGGGCTACGGGCGCATCCAGCGCCGCCAGTGCTGCCGACTCCGCCAGTCCCGCCAATCGGGCCGCCCGACGCCGGGTGACCGCCACCGCCGTGCGCTACACCCTCGAGGAGCTCGCCGCCTGCGCCCCCGGGCGCTCGGTCGAGGTACGGGTCCCGCCCTTCGGTGTCACCCAGGCGATCGCCGGGACCGTCCACCGTCGGGGGACCCCGCCCAGCGTCGTCGAGACCGACGCCCCCACCTGGCTGGCCCTGGCCACCGGCCGGCTCACCTGGCAGGACGCCCTGGCCGGCGGCGCCCTGCAGGCCTCCGGCGAGCGCTGCGACCTGTCCGCCTACCTTCCCCTCATCCGGATCCCCGGGTGAGTACCAACATTTTCTTCACAGACGACGCGAATACGCGTCATCTGTGAAGAAAATGTCGATGTGTGAGGCGTGCCGGGGAATTGCGCTCGCCTGTTGGTGCCTGTTGGCCACTGCGCCGAAGGTCCGCACCGGTAGGTTCGTGCCATGAGTCGCACGCGTCTGAGCACCTACACCGCCCCGCCCGCTGAGGTCGCCCGCGCCCCGGACAGGGCAACACACCGCCCCCGTCGAACCGCAACAGCGGCCCTCACCTACCGACTAAGCCGACTCCTGGCAGGTCCCCGGGCGAGATCTGCCTGAGCAATTTCCGTAACAAATAAAGCACGAAAATCTCACCGATCAGTAATCTGAACGGTCCTTCATGCCACTTCGTCCGCCAGGAATCCGTCGGCCTGCTCGTGTGTCGTTCTTCCCGTCATAGTGCGCCAAACCTGCTGGAGCGTACGACGACGACGCATGCTCCGAGCCCACCGCCGCTACGAAGGCTTGCGAGCCTCCTATCGCATTATTAGCCTCATAACGCGCCTTTTGGGAGGTGCGCGCTGGTGCGACCCGTCTCGTGCATATCAAAGGGAGAGATCCGATATGAAGCCCGTCAACGATGTCTTGTGGTCCGGTCTTGATGTTCAAGAGCTCGAGGGGAGGGAGGAGTTCGGAGGGTACTTGAACTGTTTCTCATTATGCTTCGACTGCATCTGCTTCGACTTCAAGTGCTTCTGCTTCAGTCTCTGACTCAGCTACATCTCGTCATCGTCAACCGATTAGAATCCGCATCCGTCTCCCGGCTGTATCTGCGACATATCGTCGGGAACGGTCAGTAAATTTCACCGCCAGAGACGGGTCGCACCTCACCCGAAGCGCACATCGGTGTCCGAATCAGCACCATCTTTGCAAGCCGAACCCGTATCACCACACAGAGCACGACGGAGGATTCCATGCCGTTCCTGACGAAGTACATCAAGGATTTCCCCCTACCCTCTGGTGACACTCTGCTGCTTAACACGCTCACCAGCGCGATGGACATTGTCGATCCTCCTACCTGGGAGAAGATTCGCAGTATCTCCTCGCCAGAGAGCACTGTGACCGAGGAGGCTGAACCAAAGCTCTTCAGCTCCCTCCGTTCTCGCGGCTACGTGTTCAATGATCACCAAGATGAAGCCCGGATCCTTTCGCAGATGCGACGCGTCACGCTTAATGCTCCTTTCTCTGAGGTTCCTACCAACTTCGTGATCTGTCCATCCATGGCCTGTAATCTCAGATGTACCTACTGCTTCCAGTCTGATGCTCAGCATATCGCGTACGAGAAACTGACCTCGGCCAAGCTGCATGCAATATTCGACTACATCATAAAATGTCGCAAGGAGTACGCTGAATACCGGTGCGATCCTCGGGTTCGAAAATTCCTCGGTGACGTCGAGCCCTCGATCAGCCTATTCGGCGGAGAACCTCTCCTTCGTGCGAACCGAGACCTGGTCACCGAGGTTCTGGAGTTCGCCAGCTCCGTCCCGATGCAAGTTCGCGTCGTAACCAACGGGACCAGCATTAAGCACTACGCTGAGCTTATTAAGAAGCACATCGATATCCTTGCCTTCCAGGTGACGCTTGACGGCGCCCGTCAGTCCCACGACAGTCGCCGGATCCGTAACAGCGGCGCGGGTACCTTTGACGCGGTATGCGACGGCGTTGACCAGCTCCTCGACCTCGGCGCATTCGTCGCTCTACGCGTCAACGTCGACCGTGAGAACGTTGATGAGCTTGTTGATCTTCCGGCGGTTCTAGAGGCGCGTGGGTGGACAGGTAATGACCATCTTTTTCCGTACGCTTCCGTCGTCCAAGACTTCGCGTGTGATCGTCCTGAGCTGCTCAGGGAGAGTGAGATGCTGGAGATACTCCACGCGAGGGGCCTTTATGGGACGCCTGATGCGCTGTTCAAGCAGCTGCTCTCCACGACGATCGGATTTGTTGAGGGATTCTTCCACCAGACCGACGGGGTTCGTCCGTGGAGACTCTCATACTGTGAGGCAACCAATGGGAGCAGCTTCTGCTTCGCGCCTAACGGAACGATCACAACCTGTCTCACATATGTTGGGAGAGGGGACTGCACGATCGGTACCTTCGATGAGACCGGCGTTCATGTTGATAAGGAGCGCCTGAGTGCTTGGACCAAGCGTGACCCGTTCCGCATGCCGGGGTGCGCCGACTGCAAGTACCTTCTGCTATGCGGTGGTGGTTGCCCTGTGAAATCGCTTGAACGTTTTGAAGACATCCAGTGCAACGTCTGCTCGGACATCGAAAGAACGCTTGAGGTCTACGTGCATCAGAAGGGTGAGGAACTTGTTCGAGGATCCGCCCGCTGATCGAGGGCGTCTCGTGGCCTCGGAGGATGACGCCACGAAGTACGACTATCTCCAGCTCAAAGCCTATTCCGTCTCTGCAGAGTCAGATGATGCTGACACTGTAGTCTTCACCTTGGATGATCAAAGGCACCTGAGAGTGAAGCGCCGGGTGCTGCGCATCATGGAAGCCTTTGACGGGACGCGTCGGCTCTCCGACGTCAAGGAGGTACTGGCGCACGGCGAGACACCGGTCGTCTGCGACGACGACCAGCTTCGGGAGTTCGTCGAGAAAGTTCTCGTTGGCCGCGGCCTCCTCGTCGGAACGTCCGGACCGAAACAGGCATCACGGAGCGGTGGCCTGTGGGTCCGATTCCCTCTCGTCCACACCGATACCTTCGCTTCAGTATTCTGTTTGGGTCGTCATCTCTATAAGCCAGGCATAGTTCTGGTGAATTTACTCGCGTGCACCTTCCTGATAGTCGCGAGCGCGCTCTCGGTTTACTCTGCTGGGACCAGACTCGGCGCACTCGATAGCGGCTGGCTCGTCCTCATCTCCTACCTCTCGCTCGTGATCCATGAGTGCGGTCATGTGAGCGCGGTCTACCGCTATGGCCTGGCCGCAGGACGTGGGGGAATCGGAGTCTATATGTTCATCCCCGTGTTCTTCGTCGATCTCAGCAGTGCTTGGCGGCTTAGTGTGCGGCAACGCGTTGTCGTCGATCTCGGTGGCATGTATTTTCAGATCCTTACGACCATACCCCTGTCGATCATGGGGATTGTGTTTCATGACTCCCGATATTGCATGATGGCCCTGTCTGTTGCGTGCATGACGGCGATCAACCTTCTGCCTTTTGCCAGGCTGGACGGGTACTGGATCCTGTCTGACTCACTCGGCCTCGACAATCTCTCCACCAACACGTGGCAGGTTATCAAGGCGGCTGTGCGCGGCAGGCGTACAGGTTACGGTCGAAATTATGAGGTGGCGGCGGTGTTCTTCGCACTGTCCAGTGCCGTGATGATCGTACTGGGTTTGAGCGCCGCCTACAGCACCGTTACGCAGTTCTCGACCATTATGAGGCGACTGGGAGACGGTCTGGCGAACGTCGCCTCGGGTCGTTTCGCCGAGGGGATAACGATCCTGGACGACGTGTTTGTGACGTGTATTCCGGTAATATTTCTCGCCTTCATTATGGGGAAAATTGTGTTCGGGATTGGATCAAGATTCATTGAAGGTATTCGCGCTTCGAAAGGTCAGAGCCCATCATGATTACGCTATCGTCGGTCTCCAAGAGCTTCCAGGACGGACGTGGTTCACTTACTGTGCTCAAAGATGTCTCACTCGACATCGGGGCCGGAGACTACCTCTCCATATGCGGAAGGTCCGGCTGCGGAAAGTCCACGCTGCTCAATCTCATTGCGCTTCTTCTTCAGCCGACCTCCGGCGAGGTGCTCATCGATGGGCAGGTGACGAGCTCGCTGTCCGATGAGGCACGTGTCCGTCTTCGAGGCCTTAACATGGGAATGGTGTTTCAGAACCCCAACCTCATCGACTCCTTGAGCCCGGTTGATAACATCGCTCTAGCAATACGCGAGAAGATGTCGTCCCACGCACGAACGAAGAGAGCGGTAGAGCTCCTCGAAAGTGTCGGGCTTGCCAAGTACGCTCGCAGCAAAACGAGATCGCTTTCCGGGGGCCAGGCTCAACGCGTAGCGATTTGCCGCGCCATCGTCGGACGACCGCGACTCGTTCTGTGCGACGAGCCTACTGGCGCGCTTGACAAGGATGCTGCCCAGGCTGTTATGACGCTGCTTGAAGAACTGCGTGAGCAGGTCGGGAGCGCGCTTGTCGTGGTGACTCATGACGTGCAGCTGTGGGGGCGAGCCACTCGGTGTTATGAGATGGACGATGGGAGCCTGATCTCGAAAGGTGAGGCAGTCTCCGTCTCAGGGAAGGGAGGGCATCATGCGGCCTTCTGAGCTCTTCCGAACCTATAACGTGAATCAGGTTCGAGGTACCCGTGTCCTCTGGCTGCTCATCGCTGTGTCCACCTTGATCGCTGCGGCAGTGTCACTGGCTATCCCGCAGGTGATGCACTCGTCGAAGCAGCACGCCGACGACGTGGCCGCCAGCGCGGTGGGAGCGGACTTGCGAGTCGTGGCTCCGTTCGGTTCCGCGGCCTTTGATGACGCTCTAGCCCAGGCCCAGTCGAAGGGTGAGGCGCAGTCTGTGGAGCGTCATGGGCTGCACATGAGCTCCGTCAAGGTCGGAGACAACTACCAGCTCGTCGTCGTGGTCGATGGTGAGCAGGCGGTCGCGGCTGATGGCGCCGTTCTCAGCGCGTCATTGGCGTCAAAGCTCCACGTTGGCGTCGGAGACCGTGTCGAGGTTCGGGATACCGCACTCACAGTCGAACGGATCGAGACGGCTGGAGGTCCTGACAGTACCGCCGAGGCGTTCGGCTACATCAAGACCCGTGCCTCGGACTGGGGACCGACCTACGCGCAATCAATCCTGATCGAAAGTGGCACACCTGACGAGCTGAGCGATGAGTTGGAGGCTGCCGAGACCGGGTTTACCTACACAACCGTCTCGTCTCAGCGTGCGAAAATGGCCGAGCAGCTCGCAACGAGTTTTCTTGGGCTGAACGCCTTGAGCACGATGTGTATGCTCTCCACGGTGCTCTCCTTATTCAGCTGTGTTCTTCTTGTCCTGAGACAGCGACGGTCGCATGTCGCCATTATGCGAATGGTGGCAGTTCCCATTAGATCCATTCGTTTTGCCTTCGTGTACGAACTGATGGCGATAGTAACACCGGCGATTCTGATCGGTACGGCGCTCAGCCCGCTGGTTGCACAGTTAATCCTCGCACAGCAGGATATTCATCTCCGGCTGTCGATCGGAGTTCTTCTGGCTGGGTTCGCGTACTTTTTTCTGGTGTACTCGGTCTGTCTCTTTCTGCTCTCAAAACCGATGGTGCATATCGACGCCTATGACATCACTCGGGGTGACGGTAGTGGTGTGAGCATTCGAGTTGCTGACACGTTCACTGCGATCCTCACGTTCTTCCTGGCGATGACTTTATTCTACTGCGTGGTCATTCTGGGAGAGACCAAGATGTTCGTCTCAAGCGTGCTTGTCATGGTGGTCGTCTGTGTGTTCGGTTTTCTCGGGTGGGTGGCGATCGCTTTAACTACGCTTCCTCGATGGCGCTCTCGGCTGGTGCAGTTCGCCAGCCGGACCACACGCGCTGCGACACTGTCTACGACGTCGACCGTCGTCAGCATGGCGTTACTTCTGTGGTTCATTCTCTTCGGCTTCGGACTTGGCCCTGTGTTCAAGCAGAGCTTCAACGACAACCTTGGTGCTAAGCTCAGCTACAACTATCTGGTGGTGGAGGAGAGAGGGGTGAGTGTCGGCGAAAAGATCGATGGCGCTGACGCCGTTTCAGGGTGGACCCGTATGTACTGCGATAATGGTACGGTCGGCGATAATGGTGCCACCCATGCTGTGACGCTCGCTGGAGTAGACCGGAGTCAGTATGAGACTCCGTTCAAGAGTACGTCTGGAACAGATCTTCTCAGTCTTAACGATGGCGAGGTCCTGATCTCTGATCGTCTTTCTGATCAGCTTGGCGTTCGGGTCGGCGATACACTGAGTGTCGATCGTGGGGACGAGAAGGTAGGTTATGTTGTTGCAGGATCCTACGATTCAGGAACTGTTAACGACAACTACGTTCTGTTCCCGGTTGAAGGTGAAGTGGAGGCGCCACGGGTGCTTGATCTTGTTCAGGCCTCAGACTCGTCCTTCCTGAGTGACTTGCGGGGTGTGACCGTCGCAGACGTGTCGTCTATCGGCGAAGCATATGGATCCTTGATCACGACATTTCTTGTTCTGTTCCAGCAACTGTGTATAGTATGTATCGTCGCGATTTTCTTTTTTAATGTGAGTCTCATCGTGATGAAGTATGTCCAGCCCAAGGATCTCGTCATCTGTCGGGCTATTGGCGTGCCCCGCCGTTTCCTTGTTGGTTCCTTCATGCTTCGACAGCTGCTCTCGTTCGCCCTGAGCGCTCTCCTCGCCATCGCTCTATTCAGGTTGGTGTCGAGCGCGGTCGTCTCTCTGCTTCTCGACGCGCCGGCTAAGGTTTCGTGGAAGGAGGTCTATCTTCCCGCTTGCGCGGCAATCGTGATGGTCTTTCTTCTTTTCACGGCTTTCGAGATGTTCCAGCTACGAAGGTCTTTGAAGAGGTATGATCTTCTTCGCGCTTTTGTGTGACGGTTGGGGCAAACTGCCTGTAGGTTGTCGGATCATGAGGAGAAACAGCGGGTGGAAACCACTAGCGAACAGGCAAAGCGGTTTGATGAGGAGCTCTCGCCGGCGCGTCTCGTACCCCCGCTTGGCTGGCTCGGAATCAGCGTGCTGTCTTGGGCGGGGGTAATCGACGAATCTCTTCCGTTTCTACTGAGCCTCGTGCTGCCGCCACTGATGTGGCAGCCGTTGTGGGAGATGGTGAGGCGTGTCGCCAGCCGCTGGCGGCGGGCTCTTCTTGTTGCCGGAGTGACGCTTGCAGTCAACTTCCTCATTGTGGGACAGGTTTACCAATCCGTTGTGGTTCCCCTGATTGGTCGCGTCTGGAGCCTTGAGTCAGTCTCTTCTGCTCAGGACCAGCTCTCCTCCCAGGTGTCTGAGTCACCTGTTTTCGCGGTTGCGGTGTGTCTCTTGGGGCCGATAGTGGAAGAGCTCGTCTTCCGCTATGCAGTGCTTCGCTCTCTGCTAAATATTAGTGGTCTCTTGGGGCAAGTCGTCAGCGCTGCTCTGTTCGCTCTGTTCCACATAGGTCCCGAGCTGTTGGCCGGCGACTACTGCCAACTTATCCCGGGTGCAGGGTACTTCGCGAGCGGACTGTGTTATGGGCTGTGCTACACGAAGACCGGCAACCTCGGTGCACCGCTGCTTGCTCATATTTTGAACAATACGTTGTCGGTGGTTTGGATCATGTCGTAATCTAAGACTTGGGGGTTGTTTGTCGGGTGAGTGAGACAGTCCCTGACCTGGGTGAGATTGTGTGAATATTATGGAGGTTATTCACGGGTGTGACAGTCGCCTGTGTCTGCCCAGACCAAGGACGGTCCTCCTCGACCTGTGAACAAGTTCCCAGGTCGTCAATAATCTCAGTAAATTTCACGCTGACCTCTCCTTCTGACGCTGACCGCCGACTCGGCCCCGGTCTCGGGTAGGTTCGTGCCATGAGTCGCACGCGTCTGAGCACCTACACCGCCCCGCCCGC
>NZ_CAUROW010000079.1:0-8064 GCF_963526355.1 uncultured Actinomyces sp.
GGCCACGCCCACGGACCAGCCCACGGCCACGCCCACGGACCAGCCCACGGCCACGGACGAGCCCACAGCCGAGCCGGCCGAGCCCACGGCCACGTCTTCGACCGACCCGGATGAGCCGCTGGCCAGTACCGGTGCCTCGATCCTCGTCCCGCTCCTCATTGCGGGTGCCGCCCTCGGTGGTGGATCGGTGCTCGTCGCCCGTCGTCGTTACAACGGCTGACGCAGAGGAGCTGACGCTCCCCTGACCTGACTGTCCCCGGGACCGCATCTCGCGGTCCCGGGGACAGCCGTCTGTCAGGGGCGTTCCGCGTCAGAGCTCGACTGAGTACGTCCTCAGTGGGGCATAAGGAACGTCCCATCCCACGCAAGACATCTGTTGACCTGTGCCTGAAGGTTGGTTGTTAACACCATTAATGCCATCAGCACAATGACTGGACGGTGATATTCGCCGTCGAATCCCCCGCTCTAGCACAATGAAGAACGAATCTGTCTATGACGACTCCCGCCTCCGGGCGCGTCAGAACCCTCGCGGTGACGCTCCTGTTCGCGCTGATCGCCAGCCCGGCCGTTGTGATACCAGGCGTCGCGGCGCCCGTCCCGCCGTGCTCGCCGCCATGGCCCTGGGCGAGCAGGGAGTCGCCCTCGCCAGACCCGTGACCCGGGTCTGGCGAGGGCCTTCTCGTGGGCAGTGCTACCCATGACGGAGGGAAGCCTCCCGGAGATACAGTAATTTCACCGGTAATTAATGCAGCATGATTCCGTCATGCGGTTGCATGACGGGGACACCGAGGAAATTCCATTTCTCCTGGTGAAGGCCCCGTGATAATGCGCCCTACCGGCCGAATCAGTCATCGTT
Organism: uncultured Actinomyces sp.; assembly: GCF_963526355.1. Taxonomy (GTDB): domain Bacteria; phylum Actinomycetota; class Actinomycetes; order Actinomycetales; family Actinomycetaceae; genus Actinomyces. The sequence continues at coordinate 857 of NZ_CAUROW010000079.1, forward strand.
GCAGGTGGTCGAATGGCGGTGTGTGTCGCACGCATCCATCTCGCACGCCACCGACATGCCGCTGATCCGCAGGCATGCTCGCAGCCATACGTCCCGGAGGTTCTTGTGCGACACCGCTCCTACACCCCCCGATTCCTCATCATCCTGTCTCTCCTTCCGCTCCTCATTGCCTCGGTGATGCTCCTTGCTCCTGCTGCTCCAATAGCGGTTGCCGGGGAGGGGGACGGTGCCGACTCAGGCGGCGACAACGGTGAGAGCTCTCAGGAAGCGGGTGACAACTCGGGTGCCGCCGGCCGGGACTCCGACCCGACGGGCCAGTCGTCCCAGGAACCTCCGTACACGGCCGCTCCCTTGCCGACTGCCCAGATCGACGGCGTCGCCTGGGGGCAGCTTGTCGTTGGAGACGTGGTTTACGTCGTCGGCGATTTCCAGGCCGCCCGTCCGGCCGGAGCGCCCAAGGGGCAGCAGGAGGTTCCTCGTTCCAACATCCTGGCCTACGACATCCACAGCGGAGAGCTCATTGAGGACTTCACCCCCACTCTCAACGGTGCGGGACGGAGCCTGGCTCTCTCCGAGGACGGCAAGACCCTCTACGTCGCTGGGGAGTTTGATCAGGTCAATGGCGAGTGGCACAGCCGCCTGGCTGCCTTTGACGTCTCCCAGGACCACGGAACCCTCATCTCCTCCTTCAGCCCCGTGTTCAGCACGACCGTCAAGGACATCGCAGTCGCCGGAGACACTCTCTATGCCGGGGGCTACTTCACCAAGGTGAACGGACAGCAGCGGGTCCGGCTGGCCGCCCTCAAGGCCTCCACCGGCGAGCTCATGGACTGGACCGCCTCCGCTGAGGGGCCCAATGCCCAGGTCTACGCGATCGACGTCTCGCCGGACCACTCCAAGGTCGTCGTCGGCGGTTCCTTCTCCTCGATCAACGGCTCGAGCAAGCCCGGCTACGGGATGGCGCTCCTGGATGCCACCACCGCCGAGCTGCTGCCCATGCCCGTCAATGACGCCGTGCGCGTGGCCGGACAGAAGGCCGCCGTCTTCGACATCGCCGTCGACGATGCCGGGTTCTACGCCACCGCCTACTCCGCCGTCGGGCGCCTCGACGAGGCCAACTTGGAGGGTGCCTTCAAGGCCGACTGGAACGGTGAGCTCGTCTGGCTCGAGCCCTGCCACGGTGACACCTACGGGATCGCCCCCACCCAGGAGATGGTCTACACGGTCGGGCATGCCCACTCCTGCGAGACCATCTACGGGTTCCCCAACATGCCCGAGGTTCGCAAGGACGGTCCGCACCCCCTGTACGTGCGCGCCATGGCCTTCACCAACAGCCCCGACATCACCATCCGTCACCAGGGGGTAGTCGATGGCTACCAGGACTGGTCGACCTCGGGCTACAAGAGCCCCACGATCGTCGGCTGGTACCCGGGCCTGCAGGCGGGTACCAAGACGGGCATGTCCCAGGCAGCCTATAAGGTTGACGTCACCGATGAGTACGTCCTCATGGTGGGTGAGTTCATCGAGGCCGATGGCAAGATCCAGCAGGGAATCGTGCGCTACCCCAAGCGGGCCGGTCAGCCCACGCTGCCGCCCGAGGGCAAGGCTGAGACCCTGGCGGCCAAGGCCGAGGCGACTGCGTCGGGCTCGGTCGACGTCAGCTTCACCGCCACCTGGGACCGCGACGACCCGACCCTGACCTACAGCCTCTACCGCGATGACGAGACCACGCCAGTGGCCACCGAGAAGATCAACGACACCCGCTGGGCACTGGGATCTCACACCCTGAAGGACATCGGCAGCCCGAGCGGTGAGCACACCTATCGCCTCGTGGTCTCCGACCCCAGCGGTAACACGATCACCGCCCAGACCCCCAATGTCACGGTCTCCAAGGCCTTCGACAGGAATGCGGATCAGGCCGGTGGCGTCAGGGGCGGTCAGGGATAGGGCCAGGATCCGGCTGAAAACAATCCTGACTACCAGGAGCGGCGGGGCGGTTGTGCACCACGTCGGACCGAGGCCATGGAGAGCGCTGAGGTCGACGGCTCCGGTGAGACGGCGGAGGCCGCCTGCCGGCCGGGGTGGATCGACGGCGGCGGAGGAGGGGGTGGTGGGGCATCCGGCGGGTCGGGGCTGCGGTGACGGCCGCTGACCGAGACCTGAACCGGCGTGAGGTGACGGGTCTCAGCAGCGGGCTCCTCCGTCAGCGGCGCCACGAGGGTCAGTCGCGGCTTGGACATCCGCCGACGTCGGGCCTGGAGCTGTCGACGCGAGGGCGTTTGCTGACGCGCCGACGGCGGGCGGGGGCCGGAGCCCGAATCCGGGCCGGGTTCCTGGCCGCGGGGCGAGGCCTGAGGGGGGTGGGCTGCTGTGTCAGTCTCAGATGGCGGCAGCGGGGTCCTGGTCCGACGACGGCTCGTCGTCGTCGGAAGCGAGGCGGCGTCCTGCCACTCGGTCGGCGATGGTTGCCGGCCCGTTGACGGCGAGACGATACGACGGCGGGTGGGAATGCCCGGGGTCGAGGTCGATGTTGGTGCTGAGACGCGCCGCCGGCCGTGAACCGGAGCGGCGGATGCCGCCGAAGTGGGCGGGTGCTGGAAGGAAGGGGCTCCGGCCGGAGACGCGGAGGATGCCGGGACCGTCTGTCCAGTGGGAAGAGCGGTGCTGCGTTGAGCGGGAGCGTCGGGGGGGCCTGGGGAACGGTGGCTTCCGGAAACAGGTGTCGACGTGTACGGCTGGACCGCGACCGAGGGCGATGCCGGCACCGTCAGGTCCTCAGGGACAGGGATCGGTGGTGGCAGAGGAGCATGCGTGTAAGACTGGGGTTGCACGGGGGAGCCGGTTCCTGCGGAGACGGCGGAGCGCAGCGGCGCGGACACTGCCGGCATCGCGGTCGTCTGTTCGGGCGCCTGCTGCGCGGCGAAGGCCGGAGCCGAGACCGACGATGATCCCGACACCGCGGCCGCCGAGGCAGGTGAGGGCAGAGATGAGGTGGACGGCTGCTGGGGCGACGAGGTCAGAGCAGGCACCGGAGTGGACGCGGACTGGGAGGCAATGGCCCCGGGGGGCTGAGCGTGCCCGGCGGCCTGTGAGAAAGAGGCCTCGGGGGAGGGCGTGACCGGTGGCTGAGGCTGAGTGTGAGCCTGGAGCTGCTGGTCGGAGTCCGGTGCCTGCTGCTGGGCTGGAGGCGGACTTGGCCGTAGCAGGGTCAAGGCCTTCTGTCTCAGGGCACGCAGGACGTCCATCACGCGCCCCGATCCGTCCTGCTCACCATGCTCGGCGCCGGGCTCTGCGCTGCGGCGGTGACGGAGCATGGCGTAGGAGATCGAGGCCAGCAGGCCCAGCAGTAGCCCAGAGACTGCTGCGGCACGGGCACCGGGGCGCTCAAGGGTGGTGTTGTCCGTGGTGGCCGGCGACGTCGTGCTCGTCGTCATCCCCAGGGCCTCCTTGCCCAGCAGGTCGCCGGAGGAGATCTCCTTGTTGAGGGAGGCCGCCGTCGCCTGGGCCATGTTCGTGGCCTTCTGCTTGCTGTCCGCTTTGGCGGTGATGGTCAGGACCAGAGTCTCGGGCGGGTTGGTGACTGTCAGGGCGTCCGACAGGTCAGAGGCCTTCATCTTCAGGGAGCTCGCTGCCGGCTCCAGTACCTTCGGGCTTGTGGAGAGCTCCACCACGGTGGGCATGAGCTCCTTGGCCTGGGTTGAGAAGGAGGGGGAGTCCTTGGACTGGGGCTGGATGCCCAAGGTGGTGGTTGCCACCGCCACCGGTTTCGTCGACAGGGCGATTCCCAGCCCGGCCAGGGTGCATACGAGCAGGATGACGAGGCAGGCCACAAGATTCCTGCGGATGGCGTGGAGGATCTGCGAAGGCTGCACGCTGCTCCTCATCTGGTCTGGGGTCGGTCTGGGGCCGGTCTGGATCTGGTCGGTTCCGGCGTCTTCGGCGTCCTGACGGATCCTCGGATCCGTCAGGACGCCAAAAGGCTATGGGCCAACCTTAACCGTAAGATCACGCTCGGGTCTCAGTGACTGTAGTAGCCTTCGCTGCGCCCCCGGTCACGCCGGGAGTCTCCGTTTGCGCGGGTTCCCATGATGTGGTGAGTCTTTCACCGGGGCCGTGCGGCGGGCGAGGACCTTCGGGACCTCCGTCAACGCAGTGGAGAAGGTGCCGGAGCCGGCCTGATGCGGTTGAGGCCGGCGGACTTCTTCCGACCCCCTGACCTCCGTCAGGGTATCGGAGAGGTTCCCAGCGTCTTCTCCGACAGTTCCCACGGCACCCAGCAGACCACGGGCGTGCCGCCGGAGTGCTCCGGCAAGCCCGTCTGCCGGTCGCCGACCGGTCAGCAGTTCAAAGGAGGAACGATGTCCTTGGCCAGGACGCTGTTCATCATCCTCCCCATGGCGGCGGTGGCCCTGGCGGTGCTGCTCCTCGTGGCCGACCGCATCCACCGTCGTCCTATCGTCGGGGCGGGACTGGTCATGTGCGTCATCGGGTTCGTGCCGGTGTGGGTGATGATTCCTGCCGACCCCAACGTGCCTCCGGCCAGCCTGGCCTGCTTCCTGGTGATCGTCGCCCTTCTTCCCGGCTTCTCGTGGCGTCTGACCAGTGGGGACCTCATGGTGGTTACCGCATGGGGGCTGGCGGGCCTGGCCGTCGCCATGGGCACACCGCTCAACTACCTCCTGTCCGAGGTCGTCTTCGGGGCCCTGCCCGCCTACCTGGCCGGGCGGCTGCTTGTGGAGCGGATCGGACTGCGGCGCCTGGCCGAGGTCCTGGCGATCGTCTGGATCGTGGTGTCGGTGCTGGCGCTGTTTGAGGCCGTCACCACCGTCAACCCCTTCAACTACATCACCGTCCACAACAACCTCTACGAGGAATGGGCGCCGTCCCTGGCCCGGGGGAGCTTTACCCGTGTCGAGGGGGCCTTCGGCCACCCCATCGCCCTGGGAGTCTGTCTGGCGGCGGGGATCCCGCTCATCCTGGCCACGAGGTGGAGGCCGGGCTACCGGATCGCGGCCGGCGTCCTCGTCCTGGGGGCGACCATCCCGACCTTCTCCCGCACAGCGATCGCCTGTGCCGTCATCGCGGTCGTTCTCAGCCTCATGCAGGTGCACACCAATATCCCCGCCCTATGGCGGATGGGCTTCCTCACGGCCCTGGTCGCTGTGGGCAGCGTCCTGCTGCCCCACATCCTGGGCGTCTTCGACGAGGCCGGCCGTGAGCAGGAGGACTCGGCCGGTTACCGTGGCGACATCCTCGTCCTCGTGCGCCAGCTCAAGCCGCTGGGACTGTCCTCGGCCTACCAGAGGTCAGGGGACTCTGTCGCCTGGAGCGGCTACAGCTCCATCGACAACCACCTGCTTCTGACTGCGTTGCGCTTCGGCTGGATTCCTGTGGTGCTCGTCATGCTGGGGATGCTGGTCTACCTGGCCCGGGCCCTCGGCCAGCGCTCCAACTCCGCCCAGATCGCCCTGCTCAGCCTCATCCCGGCCTACGGCACGGTCGCCTTCATCACCCAGATCGGTACCGTCGTGTGGCTCATCGCCGGCATGGCGGCCTCGGCGCAGCTCTCCGTCCTGCTGGAGAGTCGCAACAACACCGCTGGTGGGGGTGTGGGCGTCGTCGCTGGACGCGACAACCCCTGGAACCGGCTCCGCAGTCGCGACCGCTCCCACGGGGCCCTCGCCGGTCGGCCGGCCCGCTCTGCCACCCACTGCGCCGGTGGTACCGGGGCGGGGAATCACTAGACTCGCGGCCGTGCTCCTGACTGCGCTCCTGCCCCCGCTGCTCGCCGACGCCGATATCGCCCGCACCGTTCGCGCCGCCTCCTCCCGCTCGCGCTCCGACCACAGCCTCGTTGTGGCGCCTGGCGCCCGTCCTGCCATCCTGGCCGCCATGGCCCTGGGCGAGGAGGGCGTCGACCGGGTCGCCGGCGACGATGCAAAGTCGGCCGGCTCGGCCGCCATCGGGCGGAAGGGGACTGACGCAGGTGAAGCCTCCGGCACGCCCCTGCTGGTCGTCACCGCCACCGGCCGCGAGGCCGATGAGACCGCCCTGGCCCTGCGCAGCTACCTGCCGGCAGACGACGTCGCCGTCATGCCCGCCTGGGAGACCCTGCCCCACGAGCGCCTCTCGCCGCGCGCCGACACCGTCGCCCAGCGCCTGTCCGTCCTGCGCCGCCTGGCCCACCCCGAGGAGGGCGGGGAGATCCGTGTCCTCGTCGTCCCCGTACGTGCCCTGCTGGCCCCCGTCATCGCCGGGCTCGGCGAGCTCGAGCCCGTCCAGCTGGCCCCCGGCCTGACTGTGGGCCTGGAGGAGACCGCGCGCCGTCTGGAGGCCGCCGCCTACACGCGCGTCGACATGGTCGAGTCCCGCGGCGAGTACGCCGTGCGCGGCGGCATCCTCGACGTCTTCCCGCCCTCCGAGCCCAGGCCGGTGCGCGTGGACTTCTTCGGCGACGAGATCGACGAGGTCTCCTCCTTCGCCGTCGCCGACCAGCGCACCATCGAGGCGCTGGGCGCCGTGACCGCCACCGCCTGCCGCGAGCTGGTCCTCACCGACGCGGTGCGCGAGCGCGCCGCCGCCCTGACCGACGCCGTCCCCGGCGCAGCCGACATGCTGGAGAGGATCAGCCAGGGCATCGCCGTTGAGGGCATGGAGTCCCTCGCCCCGGTCCTGGTTGATGCGATGGTCCCGCTGCTTGACCTCGTCGGCGACCGGCTCACAGTGCTGCTGGAGCCCGAGCGGGTGCGCAAGCGCGCCGAGGATCTGACTGCCACCACCACCGAGTTCCTCGCCGCGGCCTGGACCTCGGCGGCCTCCGGCGGCACGGTCCCCGTCGACCTGTCCGCCGCGGCCTTCGCCCACCTGGCCGAGGCCCGGGCCCTGGCCCTGTCCTCCAACCGCGGCTGGTGGTCCTTCACCGCCCTGGCCGCAGGCCCCGACACCACCCGCCTGGACCTCAGCGACCCGCACACCTATCGCGGCGAGCTCGAGCGGGCGGTGGCCGACCTGGGCCGGCTGGCCCGCCAGGGCTGGACCGTCGTCGTCGCAACCGACGGCCCCGGACCCGGCCGGCGCATGGCTCAGCTCCTGGGCGACGGCGACGTACCCGCCCGCATCGTCGACCATCTCTCCGAGGTCGCCGAGCTCGGCCGCGACGGCGACTGGGCCCCTGACCCGGCCGCCTCCGCCGAGACCGACGGTTCGGT
>NZ_CAUROW010000080.1:0-7978 GCF_963526355.1 uncultured Actinomyces sp.
TAGCCGGAGAGCTCCTCGGTCAGCTCGGGCAGGATGCGGCGCGAGCCCTCCACGAGGATGAAACGCACGTCATCCTGCTCCACGGAGTCGACGGTGGCGACCAGCGCCCGGGCCATGTCCTCGAGTTCGGCGATGGCCTCGACCCCGGCGAAGCCGCCGCCGACGAAGACGAAGGTGAGCAGCCGGCGTCGGAGCTCGGCGTCCCAGGTGGAGGCGGCGTCCTCGACGCGGGACAGGACACGGTTGCGCAGGGCCAGGGCCTCCTCGACCTGCTTGAAGCCGAGGGCCTGCTCGGCCAGCCCCGGGATCGGCAGGGTCCGGGCCTCGGCACCCAGGGCCAGGACGAGGTGGTCGTAGCCGATCTGGTAGGGCTTGCCCTCCTCCTGGGTGGACCCCGGCACCGGCGGAGCGATGGTCACGGTGCGTGAGGCGTGGTCGATGCCGGCGATGGAGCCGGTGATGATCGTGCACCCGGCCAGGGACCGCCGGTGGGAGGCGATAACGTGGCGCGGCTGGATGGATCCGGCGGCGACCTCGGGCAGGAAGGGCTGGTAGGTCATGTAGGGACGTGGGTCGACGATGGCGATCTCGACCCGGTCGGTTCCCAGCCTCGCCCGCAGGGCCCGGGCGGTACAGAACCCGACATACCCTCCGCCGGCGATGACGACACGCGGCGGACGGGGTCTGCCGCCGGGCGCAGAGGCGGCGAGGACGCCGGGACGGGTCGGACGGACGGCCAGGGCGAGTGCAGCGCCGGCAGCAAGAAGGCCGGCAGTGGACAGCGCAACGGTGGTGCGGCGGCTCATGCGCACAATCTAAGGGCACCCTTAGTCCAAAATCATGCTGGGACCTTCTTCCCAGACATGTTTCCTGTCACAGTGCGAGTGCTCACGCGACGAAGGCCCCCGTTCACCGATCGCCCGCCACCGCCGTCCACTGCTCCAGCGCCAGGGCAGCCGCCCCGCGCGCCCACTCGTCGAACTCGAAGGGACGCAGCAGGACCGGCACCGGCGCCGCGGCCCAGTGCCGCAGGCCCCGCACCTCCTTCTCAAAGGTCTCGCGGTAAGCCTCCACCACGGCGATCCCCTCCCCGGAGACGACGACGAGCTCGGGGTCGACGTAGGCGATGAGGGTCCCGACGACCCTTCCGACGGCCAGCGCCGCACGCCGCAAGACCTCGTCGACGCCGCTGTTACGACGCATTCCAGGACTCAGGAGCAGCTCGAGGCTCAGGTCCTGAGCCTCGCGCCCCAGGTGCTCAGCGGCCGCCCGAAGGATCCCGGAGGTCGAGGCGAGGGCCCGGGCGCACCCCGGGTGCCCGATCTCGCAACTCGGTCCCGAGAGGTCTACCGGGAGGTGTCCGACGCTGCCGGCCGCTCCCTGAGCACCGGAGACGACCTCACCGGCCACCACAACACCGCAGCCAATCCCGGCACCGAGGGTGACCAGGGCGAAGGGGTCCTTCCCGCGGCCGGCTCCGAACCAGGCCTCGGCGTAGGCGAAGGCGCGCACGTCGTTGGCCACCGCACAGGGCAGCCCGGTGGCCTCGGTGACCATGGCGGCCAGGGATACATCACGCCACCCCAGGAAGCTGGCCACCGCCACGGTCCGCCTCCCGACAACGGCCGCCCCCAGGGAGATCCCGATCGCATCCGGCCGTCGGCCGCTGCGCTCGGCCAGCCGTGCCACCACCGAGGCGATGAGGGCGGTCACGGAGCCGGCGTCGGTCTCGGTCAGTGGCAGGGAGTCACCGATGAGGACCTCACCCAGCGGATCGGTCAGGACGACGTAGAGGCGGTCTGCAGTGAGCTTGATCCCCGCAACGGTGGCACTGTTCGAGGCGACGGCCAGGAGGCGGGTGGGCCGCCCCGGCCCTCCCACCTCCACCGGCGGCCGCTCCTCGATGAGACCGGACTCGATGAGAGGGCGCACCGTACGCGTCGTCGTCGCCGCGGACAGCCCCAGACGCTCCCCGAGGTCGCCGCGACTCATGGTGCCGGCGGAGATCAGGGCGAGCAGCACCCTGGCACCGAGGCTGCGTCCACCACCATCCATCGCCGACTCCTGCTCCCGCCATCGCCATCTACCGGATGAGCCACACGGCCCATGACCTGGGACGACGCGCAACGCCGCCCACTTTGTACCGACACTGTAGAGCAAACCCTTGCGAAATCTGGCGCCATCAATTATTTTCATCTTACAAGGAATCGCTTCTGGTTCCCGCCCCCTCCCCCGGAAGGACGACGATGACCCTCCATCTGCGCCGAGCCGACACCTCCGTAGTACTCGACCTGCCCGACGACCGCTTCCCCGTGGTGCGCCACTGGGGCCCCGACCTGGGTGACGTCAGCGGAGACGACCTGGCCGACGCGGCCCTGGCCGCGGCAACCTCCCTGGGCACCAACACCGCCTGGATCACCAATGACCTGCCGATCCTTCCCCTGGCCCACCTGGGTTGGAACTCACGTCCCGCCGTGGCACTCTCACGCACCGACGGCTCGGCCTTCTCACCCCACCCCACCGCCTTCACCCACGAGGAGAGCTCCGAGGACACTCCGGCCGGCACCGCCCTCATCGTGCACTCCAGCGGAACCGACACCGTCCACGAGCTGACCCTGGGTACCGAGCTGCGCCTGGAGCCCTGCGGACTGGTGCGCGTGCGCGCCTGGATCCGCGACGACCGCCCCGAGTCGGGCAGCGAACAGGGAGCCGACCTCGTCGTCGGCGAGCTCACCCCGGTGCTGCCCGTGCCCGACAGCGCCGATGAGCTGCTTGACACCACCGGCCACCACGTCCTTGAGCGCCGACTCGTGCGCACACCCTTCACCCCGGGCACCCGCCTGCGCGAGTCCTGGGAGGGGCGCCCGGGGCACGACGCCGTCACCTGGCTGGCCGCCGGCCCCACCGGCTTCGGATGGCGCAGCGGGCGCGTCCACGGCGTTCACGCGGCCTGGTCCGGCAACGTCCGTCACCTGGCGATGAACCCGGCCTCGGGGCGCAAGCTCCTGGGAGCCGGGGAGCTGCTCCTGCCGGGCGAGGTCTCGCTGGCCCCCGGTCAGACCTACACCTCTCCGTGGACGGTCTTCTCCTGGGGCGAGGGCCTGGACGCCCTGGCCCACCGCAGCCACGCCTGGCTGCGCTCATGCCCATCCCACCCGGGCCGTCCCCGCCCGGTGCTGCTCAACACCTGGGAGGCCGTCTACTTCAACCACGACCTGGACAAGCTCAAGGCCCTGGCCGACGCCGCGGCCCAGGTCGGCATCGAGCGCTACGTCCTGGACGACGGCTGGTTCGGCTCCCGCCGCGACGACACCTCGGGACTGGGTGACTGGCAGGTCTCCCCCGAGGCCTGGCCGGACGGTCTGGAGCCGCTCGTGGAGCACGTTCACGCCCTGGGCATGGAGTTCGGCCTGTGGTTCGAGCCGGAGATGATCAACGTCGACTCCGAGCTGGCCCGCGCCCACCCGGAGTGGATCCTGTCCGACGGCGCCGGCGGAGCGCCCGAGCACCGCCGCCAGCGGGTCCTGGACCTGACCGCTCCCGGTGCCTGGGACTACTTGTTCGACGCCATCTCCACCCTCGTGGAGCGCCTCGACATCGCCTACCTCAAGTGGGACCACAACTCCCCCCTGCTGGCCGCGGGTCATGAGGTCGCCGACCCCACCGCAGGACGCCAGGGGGCAGCCGCCGTCCACGACCAGACCCTGGCCGTCTACCGACTCCTGGATGTGCTCCACGAGCGCTTCCCCTCCCTGGAGATCGAGTCCTGCGCCGGCGGCGGCGGCCGCATCGACCTGGGGATCATGGAGCGCACTCAGCGGGTGTGGGCCTCGGACTGCATCGACGCTCACGACCGCCAGAACATCCAGCGCGGCACCACACTGCTGCTTCCTCCTGAGATGGTGGGCACCCACGTCGGCTCGGGGCGGGCACACACCACCCTGCGCGACCTCGACCTCGACTTCCGGGCCGGGACCGCCCTATGGGGCCACATGGGCGTGGAGTGGGACCTCACCGAGGCGGACGAGCCCACCCGCGAGCGCCTGGCCTCCATCATCGCGCTGCACAAGGATCTGCGCGGACTGCTGCACTCGGGTGTGACGGTTCATGCGGACCTGCCCGACGACGACGTGCTGCGCATCGAGGGGGTCGTCGCCCATGACGGCTCCGACGCCCTGTTCGAGATCGCCTCGCTGGGTCAGCTCCTGGCCTGGCCCACGGCGCCGCGTCCACTGCCCGGTCTGGACCCCTCGCGCCGCTATCACGTGCGTCTGGCGGTACCGACCTACTCCGAGCTGAGCCTCGCGGCGAGCTGGATGGCCGAGGGCGTCACCCTGCCGGGCTCCTACCTGACCACCACGGGTCTGGCACTGCCGGTGCTGCACCCCGACCACCTCGTCCTGCTGCGCGCAAGCGCCGTCGACTGACGGCTCGGCGATCCTCCGAGTCGCTGATCCGCCCTCACTTCTTCTGCCCGTTTCTACCTCCAGCCAATCCGCCTTCGACCCGTTTTCCCACATCACCGTCGATTTGGAGACCCGATGTCAACTTCGACCCTGGTCGCGCAACCATCGCGTCGGCAGCGCAAGCCACGCTCCGACCTCAAGCTCGGTCTCGCCTTCATCCTCCCGGCGACGATCGGCCTCGTCGCCTTCTACATCTGGCCCCTCATCCGAGGCATCTGGCTGTCCTTCACTGAGTACAACCTCCTGACCCCGAGGAGTTCACCGGCCTGGACAACTACAAGCGCATGGTCCAGGACGACACCTTCTGGAACGCCGTCGTCGTCACTGTGGAGTACGTGGTCATCAATATCGGTCTGCAGACGATCCTGGCGCTCTTCATCGCCGTCCTCATGCAGCGCCTGACCCAGTCCACCTTCGTACGATCCATCGTGCTGACGCCCTACCTGGTCTCCAACGTGGTAGCCGCCATGCTGTGGCTGTGGATCCTGGACAACACGCTGGGCATCACCAACCAGCTCCTGGAGTCCCTGACGGGCTCTGCCATCGACTTCTTCTCCTCATCGATGGCCGTCCCCACCATCGCCATCATCAACGTGTGGCGGCACGTGGGCTACACGGCCCTGCTCATCTTCGCGGGCCTGCAGTCGATCCCGAACACGGTCTACGAGGCCGGCAAGATGGACGGCGCCAGCGAGTGGCGGATGTTCTGGAGGATCACCGTCCCGCTGCTGCGTCCCATCCTGGCGCTGGTACTCATCATGACGATGATCGGTTCCTTCCAGGTCTTCGACACCGTCTCCGTGGCCACCCAGGGCGGCCCCGTCAACGCCACCCGCGTGCTGCAGTACTACATCTACGACATGGCCTTCGGACGCTTCCAGTTCGGATATGCCTCCGCCATGGCGGTGGGGCTGCTGTTCGTCCTGGCAGCGATCACGATCCTGCAGTACCGCATGACCCGTGCGGGCGAGACGGACCTGGACTGAGGAGGACCACCCATGACAACGACAACCGCATCCGTGTCCTCCGCAAAGTCCCCCAAGGCAGCCGCTGCGGCGCCCTCCGAGGCCCCCAGCCGCCGGTTCACCGTCGGCAAGGCCCTGGCCTGGGCGGCGATGATCCTCATCATGCTGTTCACGCTCCTGCCCTTCTACTGGGTCCTGCGCACGGCTCTGTCCTCCAACGCGGGCATCACGGCCCACCCCACCAGCCTGCTGCCGGTGGACATCAACCTGCGCGGCTTCGCGCGCGTCTTCGGCATGCAGTCCACTGAAGAGGCCCTGGCCGACGGCGGCAGCGGCGCAGCCATCAACTTCTGGCTCTACCTGCGCAACTCGGTCATCATCTCCACACTGGTCACCGTTGGGCAGGTCTTCTTCTCGGCGATGGCCGCCTACTCCTTCTCCCGCCTGCGCTGGAAGGGACGCGACATGGTCTTCGCCGTGTTCCTGGGCGCCCTGATGGTCCCCTCGATCTTCACGCTCCTGCCCAACTTCGTGCTGGTCAAGCAGCTCCACCTCATCGACACCTTCCTCGGGGTGGCGCTGCCGACCATGTTCATGACGCCCTTCGCGGTGTTCTTCCTCAAGCAGTTCTTCATGAACATACCGCGTGAGCTGGAGGAGGCCGCGCTGCTCGACGGAGCCTCGAAGATCCGCGTGTTCTTCACCCTCATCCTGCCCATGGCCAAGGCCCCGATCTCGACGCTGGCGATCCTGACCTACATCACGGCATGGAACGACTACTTCTGGCCCCTGCTGGTCTCCTATACGGACTCCTCACGGGTGCTCACGGTGGCTCTGGCGGTCTTCCGCTCCCAGGCACCGCAGACCGGTCCCGACTGGGCCGGGCTCATGGCCGCCACCCTGGTGGCCGCCCTCCCGATGCTCCTGCTGTTCATGGCCTTCGCCCGGCGCATCGTCAACTCCATCGGCTTTACCGGAATCAAGTGAGGCACCAGATGACGACTCAACCGATCAGCCCTCTTCGCTCCTCACTGTCGCGCCGCAGCCTCCTGAGCGGCCTGGCCTCGGGTGCGGCCGCCCTGACCCTGGCGGCCTGCTCCGGCGGCTCCAGAAAGTCGGGATCCGGCGCCGTGGAGTACTGGATGTGGGATGCCAGCCAGCTGCCCGCCTATGAGGCCTGCGCCAAGGCTTTCGAGGCCAAGACCGGTATCAGGGTCAATATCACCCAGATCGCCTGGGGCGACTACTGGACCAAACTGACAGCTGGTTTCATCGCCGGGACCGGTCCGGACGCCTTCACCGACCACATTTCCAAGTTCGCCCAGTTCGTGGATCTGGAGGTCCTGGTCCCGCTGGAGAAGCAGGCCGCCTGGGCGGGCGTCGACGAGTCCGCCTTCCAGGACGGCCTCATCGACCTGTGGAAGGGGGAGGACGGGCACCAGTACGGCTGCCCCAAGGACTGGGACACCGTGGCGGTCTTCTACAACCGGGACATGCTCACCCAGGCGGGTCTGACCGAGGCCGATCTGGCCGGCTGGTCCTGGAACCCCTCCGATGGTGGCACCTTCGAGAAGATCCTCGCCCGCCTGACCGTGGACAAGAACGGCGTGCGCGGTGACGAGCCCGGCTTCGACAAGAACCGGGTGGCCGTCTACGGCCTGGGCATCCAGGATGCTGGCACCGGGGACGGCCAGACCCAGTGGAGTCCCTTCACCGGCTCGGCCGGCGACTGGTTCTACACGAACAAGGAGACGTGGGGGAACCACTACCGCTACGACGAGAAGGTCTTCCAGGACACCTTGGACTGGTACTTCGGCCTGGTGGACAAGGGTTATATGCCTCCTCGTGGCGCCTTCTCCTCCACGACCAGCACCGATGTCCAGCTCGGCAGCGGCAAGGTCGCCATGTGCTTCAACGGCTCGTGGATGTTCAGCACCTACGCCAAGCTCGACGTCAAGGTCGGGATCGCGGCCAATCCTGTGGGCCCCAGCGGCAAGTCGGTCTCCCTGTACAACGGGCTGGGCGACTCGATCTCCAAGCAGTCGGCCAACATCGACAATGCCTCCAAGTGGGTGGCCTTCCTGGGAACCGCCGAGGCGCAGGACATCGTGGCCTCTCACGGGATCGTCTTCCCGGCGATCTCCTCCTCCACTGAGAAGGCCGTGCAGGTCTTCGAGGAAACTGGCCTTCCTACCAGGCCCTTCACCCAGCACCTGGAGGACAGGTCCACGTTCTTCTTCCCGCTGACCTACTTCGGCGCGGACGTGGCGGCCATCATGAAGCCCGCGACGGACGACCTGTGGGCGAACCGGGTACCCGCCTCGACGCTGACGAAGTACAACGAGCAGGTCAACCTCCTGTTCGAGACCTCCAAGCACGAGAAGGGTTAACAGCACGGTTGCTTCTGACCAACCGGAGGCCGGGTCCGGCATATCGCCGGGCCCGGCCCGCGACCGTCATCGCAGCCCCACGATCTCCCCGGTGTCGACGTCGACGTCGATGCGCTCGGCCGCAGGACGGCTCGACAGGCCCGGCATAGTCGACAGG
>NZ_CAUROW010000081.1:0-7954 GCF_963526355.1 uncultured Actinomyces sp.
TTACGTGTCCACCAAGCTCGTCATCGTGGAGTCCCCCAACAAGGTGCGCTCCATCGCCGGCTACCTGGGTCCGGAGTTCGACGTCGAGGCCTCCGTGGGGCACATCCGCGACCTGCCGCAGCCCTCCGAGCTGCCCGCCGCCATGAAGAAGGGGCCCTACGGCAAGTTCGCGGTCGACGTTGAGGACGACTTCACGCCCTACTACGTCGTCAACCCGGACAAGAAGAAGACGGTCGCCCAACTCAAGAAGGCCCTCAAGGACGCCGACGAGCTCTACCTGGCCACCGATGACGACCGTGAGGGCGAGGCCATCGCCTGGCACCTCCAGCAGGTCCTCAAGCCCAAGGTGCCGGTGCGCCGCATGGTTTTCACCGAGATCACCCGCGAGGCCGTCACCCGGGCACTGGACAACACCCGCGACCTGGATATCCACCTCGTCGACGCCCAGGAGACCCGCCGTATCCTGGACCGCCTCGTGGGCTACGAGGTCAGCCCGGTCCTGTGGCGCAAGGTTCGCGCCGGTCTATCCGCCGGGCGCGTCCAGTCGGTGGCCACCCGCCTCGTCGTCGAGCGCGAGCGTGAGCGCATGGCCTTCCGCTCGGCCTCCTACTGGGGGGTGGAGGCCACCTTCTCCACCGTCCTGTCCCCGGTGGACGTCTCCGCCCGTCAGAATGCCTCCTTCACCGCCCGCCTTGCCACCCTCGACGGTCGGCGCGTGGCCACAGGCCGCGACTTCAACGACGACGGCGAGCTGCGCCCGGCCGCCCTCAAGGCCTCCGCCGTTCACCTCCACCAGGTGGGGGCCACCGCCGTCGCCGAGGCCATCGGCCGGGGCGAGCCTCGGGTGGCCAGCGTCGAGGACAAGCCCTACAAGCGCCGCCCGGCCGCCCCCTTCACCACCTCCACCCTCCAGCAGGAGGCCTCCCGCAAGCTGCGGATGAACCCCCGTGAGACCATGCGGGTGGCTCAGGGCCTCTACGAGAACGGCTTCATCACCTACATGCGCACCGACTCCACGGTCCTGTCCGGTCAGGCCGTGGCCGCGGCCCGTTCCCAGGTGGCCGAGCTCTACGGTGCCGAGTACGTCCCTGAGCGCCCCCGCGTCTACGCCTCCAAGTCCAAGGGCGCCCAGGAGGCTCACGAGGCGATCCGCCCCGCCGGCGACCACTTCCGCACCCCGGCCCAGGTCTCCGCAGAGCTGACCGGTGCCCAGTTCCGTCTCTACGAGCTCATCTGGAAACGGACGGTGGCCTCCCAGATGGCCGACGCCGTCGGATCGACCGCCACCGTGACCGTCGAGGTGCCCCTGACCCCGGCGGCCGGCGAGTCGCGCGACTCCGGCCCCACCTTCTCCACGGCAGGCCTGACCGCGTCGGGCACCGTCATCACCTTCCGCGGCTTCCTGGCCGCCTACGAGGAGGGTCGTGACGCCGAGCGCTACCAGGAGGACTCCGGTGCTGCCACCAAGGACTCCAAGGACGTGCGCCTGCCCGCGATGATCACCGGACAGGAGCTGGCCGCCCTGGCCGCCGAGGCCTCGGGTCACGAGACGACGCCGCCGCCGCGCTACACCGAGGCTTCCCTGGTCAAGGCTCTCGAGGAGCGCGAGATCGGCCGGCCCTCGACCTATGCGGCCACCATGTCCACGATCTCCGACCGAGGCTACGTCGACCACCGAGGCCAGGCCCTGGTGCCGACCTGGCTCGCCTTCGCCGTCACCCGCCTGCTGGAGGAGAACTTCACCGAGCTCGTCGACTACGACTTCACTGCCTCCATGGAGCGCGATCTGGACCGGATCGCCGCCGGTGAGGAGGACCGGGTGGCCTGGCTGCGGCGCTTCTACAACGGTCAGGGCGCCCCCGACGCCGTTGTCCAGGAGATCGCTGAGGCCGCGGCCGTCGGCGATCTCGACGCGGCCGCCGCCTCCGCCGTCGAGCTGCGGGCCCAGGGGCTCAAGGGGCTGGTCGACAACCTCGGTGAGATCGACGCCCGCGCCGTCAACTCCATCGAGATCGGCGAGGGCATCACCCTGAGGGTGGGGCGCTACGGCCCCTACCTGGAGGACGCCGAGGGCAAGCGCGCCAACGTGCCGGCCGACCTCGCCCCCGATGAGCTGACCGTGGACAAGGCCCGTGAGCTGTTCACCCGTGCCGCTGACGACGGTCGCGAGCTCGGCGTCGACCCGGTCAGCGGGCACGTCATCATCGCCAAGGATGGCCGCTACGGCCCCTACGTCACCGAGGTCCTTCCCGACCCCGAGGAGACGGCCGCGGCTGAGGCGTCCGACTCGGCCTCCGCAGCCGCCCAGGCCGGGGAGACGGCGACGAAGACGGCGAAGTCCACGAAGACGAAGAAGGCCGCCAAGCCCAAGCCCCGCACCGCCAGCCTTCTGCGCTCCATGGACCTGTCCACCGTGACCCTGGAGCAGGCCCTGGACCTGCTGAGCCTGCCGCGCGTCGTCGGGCAGGACCCGGAGTCGGGGGAGGACATCACCGCTCAAAACGGCCGCTACGGGCCCTACCTCAAGAAGGGCACGGACTCGCGCTCCCTGGAGACCGAGGAGCAGATCTTCACCGTGACCCTGGAGCAGGCCCTGGAGATCTTCGCCCAGCCCAAGCGGCGTCGAGGGCAGGCGGCCGCCCGCGGACCGATGCGTGAGCTGGGGCAGGACCCGGCCACTGACAAGCCGGTGGTCATTAAGGACGGCCGTTTCGGCCCCTACATCACCGACGGGCAGACCAATGTGACCGTGCCCCGCGGTGATGACCCGGCCACCATCACCTCCGAGCGGGCCTTCGAGCTGCTCGCGGACAAGCGCGCCAAGGGGCCGGCCAAGAAGCGCACCACCCGCAAGACCACCGCGAAGAAGACTACTGCCAAGAAGACCACGACGAAGAAGGCCGCAGCCAAGACGACGACGAGCAAGGCGGCTGCCTCGAAGAAGGCCTGAGATGCTGCGCCGGCGGATGGTGCGGACCGCTGAGGTCGGCTCTCAGTCGGTGACGTTCCACGCGCCGGGGTGCACGCGGCATCCGGCCGGGGGCATTCTGCGCGTTCGGGGACAGGAATCCCGTCCCCGAACGCGCAGACAACACCCGACGGCGTCGAACGTCCCCGGCTGCGCAGTTGCTTTTCTTCCGTGAGCATCGTCGCTGCCCCGGTCGCAGTTCTGCGACACCCCGGCGACGAGGATGACACAACCGACCGGTATTGTATTTCACGTATAAATACCACATGAGTTCTGAGAGGAACCCGTCATGCGTCTGCCCCAGATCGTTCTCGCCAGTACTGCCGCCCTGGTCCTGTCCTCGTCCCTGGGCGCCTGTTCCCTGTCCGTCGACCGCTCCGGGGCCGGCTCGTCGAGAGCGGCTCAGGTCGAGCAGAATGAGCCGAACAAGACGACGAGCGCCGGCTCCCAGGGCTCTGCGAATGCCGACGCACAGGGACCGGCTGACTCTGCGGGATCGGCGAAGACCGGTTCCCAGGCCGCCTCGAAGGGCTCCGTCGACAAGGATGATGACAAGGATGGCGATCAGGACGGCGATGACGCCCCCATTACGGATGCGACCTGGAAGGACATCGTGAACACGGGCCAGCGCACGGAGGTCTCTGGAACCCACACCGTCCAGAGCTTCGGGTCGACCCTCAACCTGGTGGGTGACCTCGATACGCTCACGATCCAGGGCTCCGACGCCAGGGTCGCCGCCGAGAACGTTGACACCCTGACCATCCAGGGCGGTGGAGTCACCGTCTACGCCCGCGACATCGATCACCTCAACATCATGGGCTCGGACGTCACCGTCCACTGGCTGGGTGACGACCCGACGATCCAGGACTTGGGCGTCAACAACACCACCGGCAGGCTCGTCCAGTGAGAATGCCGTGACCCATCCCGCTGCGCCGGCCCCGTCCGCCACCGTCCTGCTCGTCGATGACGAGGCCCCCATCCGTCGCTCGCTGGGTCCGTATCTGGAGCGCAGCGGGTACCGGGTCCTGCTCGCCTCGGACGGGGTGGAGGCCCTGGACCTTCTGGCCTCCTACCAGGTGGACATCATCGTCTCCGACGTCCTCATGCCCAGGATGGACGGGCGAGAACTGGTACGGCGGGTGAGGGCCGGTGGGGCGTGGACCCCCATCATCCTGCTCACTCAGGTCAATGCCTCGTACGAACGGGTCTCAGCGCTCGACGACGGCGCCGACGACTACCTGTCCAAGCCCTTCGACCCCGCCGAGTTGGCCTCCCGGATCCGGGCCGTCCTTCGCCGCACCCGGGGGATGGCCCAGCCGCTGACCTCCGCGTCCAGACTGATGGCCGGCGAGCTGGTCCTGGAGCGGACCTCGCGGCGAGTCACCCTGGCCGGGCGCGAGGTGACCCTGACCCCCAAGGCGACGGTGCTCCTGGACTACCTCATGACTCACCCCGGCGAGCTTCACACGCGCGACGACCTACTGGCCTCTCTGTGGGGCATCGACTTCGCCACCTCCACGCGCGCCGTTGACCACCGCGTCCGCGAGATCCGCCAGGCCCTGGGCGACGACGCCACCAACCCCACCTACATCGAGACGGTCCCCTCCGTCGGCTACCGCTTCCGGGGCGAGGTCCGGGCATGAGCCAGTCACCGTCGGAAACTC
Organism: uncultured Actinomyces sp.; assembly: GCF_963526355.1. GTDB lineage: Bacteria > Actinomycetota > Actinomycetes > Actinomycetales > Actinomycetaceae > Actinomyces. The sequence continues at coordinate 4,633 of NZ_CAUROW010000081.1, forward strand.
CGGCGTCGAACCTGCCGCCGTCGCTTCCGCCTCGGGAGCCCCTTCAGGACGGCCACACCCGACGCCTGTCGTCGACGGTGGACATGGGTGGGCCACAGACCATGAAGATCCGTCAGGCCCACGCGGACCCGTCGCCTCCGCGGCCCCGTTCCTCAGCGGTTCCTTCGCTTCCGACTCAGCCGATGATGGGACAGCTCGTGATGAGTGATGGCCGGGTTGGAGAGCCCCTTCATGGGCCCACTCCTGAGGCCACCCCGGTCAACTCGGCCTCCGCGACGGAGAAGCACTCCGGCAGGATGTGGATCGGGTGGGCACTCGTGCTGCTCGTCATCGCCGTCGTGGTCGTCATCGCCTATGCGGTCTACGGCTTGGCGCCCCTGCTCATCACGACGACGGTGCCAGTTGCCGTTGTGGTGATCGGCATCGTGCTGGTGCTGCTGTCACTGCTCATAGCCGTGGGACGACGCCGGGAACGAAGAGCGGTCGAGCGGGCCCGGCGTGAGGCCCAGCAGGAGGCCTGGGCCCGCCACCAGCAGTTCCTGCGCCGGCTGGACCATGAGCTGAAGAACCCATTGACGGCAGTGCGGGCCGCCGTCGCCGACCTGCCGCAGGCCCAACCGCAGGAGCTGCAGGCCCGGGTCGACGTCGTTGACGCCCAGGCCCGCCGGATGGGCCGCTTGGTGACGGATCTGCGCAAGCTGGCAGACTTGGAGACGGCTGCGCTGTCGCTGGAGGATGTCGACATCGCCGAAACGGTCCAGGACGCCGCCCAGGCGGTCGGTGAGGAGGGCGCAGCCCGGGGCGGGGCGCCCAAGATTCGCCTGGACCTGCCACAGGTGCCGTGGCCGTTGTCGCATGTGCGCGGCGACGGTGACCTGCTCTACTCCGCCGTCTACAACGTCATCTCCAACGCCTCGAAGTACACCGGGCCGGGTGGGACAGTCGAGGTGCGCGGCCGGGAGGAGTCCGGCACCATCACCATTGAGGTGGCCGACACCGGGATCGGGGTGCCGCAGGCGGACCTGCCGGCGGTGTGGAGCGAGCTGGCGCGCGCCGGCAACGCCCGAGGGCTGCCGGGCTCGGGGCTCGGACTGGCGCTGGTGGCGACGATCGTGCGCCGTCACGGAGGCAGCGTTCGCATGGCCTCCCGCGAGGGCGTGGGGACTCGCGTGTGGCTGAGCCTGCCCGTCGCGGGCCCGGTGAGTGCGACGTGACCGTGCTCGCCACTCGTCCGTTGAGGTCCTGTCGCAGGACTGCGACATGACGGGGACCGGGTGGCGACAACGTGCCGGTGACGTTCAGGTCATGACGAAGCGCTCATCTCCCTACGTCAAGGACGTCGACCGCGTCGTTGTCAAGGGAAACAATGCGGAGATGGTCTGGGCCGGCAGTACCCCCGCGGGTGGAGGACTTCGGCCGCAATACCGAGACCCGCCAGCAGGGCGCTAAGAGCAGCCGACCGGGACCGACGGTGGGGCCGACTGAGACCGACTGCGCCCGCTTCGTCCGGTGACCCGCCCGGCTCTCAAGCCTGGAGGGCCGCACGGCCGCTACGCTGGGGATGTGACTCAGCCGCCCCCCGCCACGGCCCACCCCGGTCTGTTCATCTCCTTCGAGGGAGGCGACGGTGTCGGCAAGACGACGCAGATCCGCATCCTCGCCGACCTCCTGGCCGCCGCCGACGTCGACCACGTCCTCACCCGTGAACCGGGCGGCACCGAGCTCGGCGTCGAGATCCGGCGCCTCCTCCTGCACGGTGGTCACGTCGCCCCGCGTGCTGAGGCCCTCCTGTACGCCGCCGACCGCGCCCACCACATCGCCACCCGTGTGCGGCCCGCCCTTGAGCGCGGCGCCGTCGTCCTGGCCGACCGCTACCTCGACTCCTCGGTCGCCTACCAGGGGGCGGCTCGATCGCTGGGCCCCCAGGAGGTGCGTGACCTCTCCCTCTGGGCCACCGAGGGCCTCCTGCCGGACCTGACCATCCTGCTCGACGGTGACCCCGACCTGGCCGAGCGACGTGCCACCGGCCGTGGCGCCAGGGACCGCCTTGAGCAGGAGGGCGCTGCTTTCCGCACCGCCCTGCGCCGCCATTTCCTCGTCCTGGCCGACGCCGAGCCAGAGCGATTCGTGGTCGTTGACGCGGACCGGCCCGTCGACCAGGTGGCCGACGACGTCATCGAGGCCGCCGTCGTGGCTGTGCGCCGCCACGGCGTGCACCACGAACACGGCACCGTTCACCAGGGGGTCCTCCTCGGCCTGGAGGCCTTCGTGAAGGCCGCCGCGCGCCGCGGCGCCGAAGAGCCGACGAACCGATCGGAGGCTCGATCATGAGCGTGTGGGAGGACGTTGTCGGCCAAGAGGCCGCCGTGGCCGCCTTCAGCGCCGCTGCTCTGGCGGCTCGGGAGGCGGCTGGGCGGCTTGAGGCGAACGCCGTCGGAGTCGTCCCCGGGGTCCCGCACAGCGAGGGTGGCGTGGGGTATGGGACATCGGGCTCCCCGGTCGGGCTCGCGATGAGCCACGCCTGGCTCGTGACCGGCCCGCCCGGCTCGGGCCGTTCCAACGCCGCCCGTGCTTTCGCCGCCGCCCTGCAGTGCACCGGCCCCGTTCCCGGCTGCGGGCGGTGCAAACCCTGTCGTGACGTCATGGCAGGCTCCCACCCCGATGTCGTGCGCCTGACCACCGAGAAGCTCATCATCACCATGGATGAGGTCAAGACCCTCATTGGTGAGGCCCAGCGCCGCCCCTGGACCGGCCGCTGGCGCGTCATCCTCGTTGAGGACGCCGACCGCATGGCCGAGCGCACCACCAACGTCCTGCTCAAGTCCATCGAGGAACCACCGCCCCAGACCGTCTGGCTGCTGTGCACCCCCAGCGCTGACGACGTCCTGCCCACCATCCGCTCCCGCTGCCGCCTGGTGACGCTACGGATCCCACCGGCCGACGCCGTCGCCGAGCTCCTTGTGCGCCGTGACGGCGCCGACCCCGAGCTGGCCGCCCGGGCCGCCCGGGCCAGCCAGTCGCATATCGGGCTCGCCCGGTACCTGGCCACCGATGCAGACGCCTGGGACCGGCGCCGTCGTCTCCTGCTCGCCCCGGTCTCTCTGCGCAGCGTCGGCGACGCCGTCCTGGCCGCCGCCTCCCTGGTTGAGGCCGCCGAGTCCGAGGCCAAGGAGGCCACCGCCGAGCGCGATGCCCGGGAGAAGGCCGAGCTGGCCCGCGCGCTCGGCCTGGAGAGCGACGGGAAGATCCCGGCGGCCCTGCGTGCCCAGATCCGCCAGCTCGAGGAGGACCAGAAGCGCCGCGCCAAGCGCGCCCGCACCGA
>NZ_CAUROW010000082.1:0-7934 GCF_963526355.1 uncultured Actinomyces sp.
CGCCGCGGCCATCGAAGACCGCCACCACCTCGACCGGTTCCCCGCCCCACCCGGCTTCGATCCCGCCGGGCGCCTCGTCGACCCGGACCTCCTCGGCCCAGCCACCGGCGCGCAGGTCGGGGGTGGGGGTGCCCATCCGGTCCAGGACCCGGCGCAAGGGCTCGCCGGCCGCCTCCAGTCCCGTCCAGGACTCGGCGGCAGGGGTCCCGACGGCGCGGCTGAGGCGGTTGACGAGCGTCCCTCGCGGGTCGTCGTCACTCACCGGTCCGCTCAGGGCGGCGTGGTCGGTGACCCGAACCCCGAGCAGCGGCCTCAGCGACCCCAGGTAGCCGCCCAGGACCGCACCCGCGTGGGCGTCAACAACCCCGGTGGGACCTACGACAACGACCTGGGTACCCACAGCCACGGCCTGCTCCAGGCGCCGCGCGAGCCCGGGATAGTCGATGAGGATGGCGGGAACAATGATGAGGCGGTAGCCGGTCAGGTCCGCTCCCGGATCGGCGCCCGCCGGGACGATGTCGGTGGCGATCCCGGCCTCCCACAGGCTGCGGTGCCAGGCGCGGGCCGTCTCGAAGCACTCACCGAACCCGACCGGCCCGATGATCGAGCTCATGGCCCACTGGCTCTCCCAGTCCAGGATGACAGCCGCCTCGGCGTGCACCGGCTCGCCCAGGACCGCCCCGAGCCGCTTCAGGGCCCGCCCGGTGGACACCACCTCGTCCCAGGTGCGGCTGGCGCGCCCGGCGTGGGGGACCATGCCGGAGTGAAAGGTCTCGGCGCCCCGGCGGGACTGGCGCCACTGGAACTGCAGGACGCCGTCGGCGCCATGGGCCACGCGCGCCAGCGACCACAGGAGGAGCTGTCCTGGACGCTTGGGCGAGTTGCGCCCACGCCACTGGACGGCGCTGGGGGCCTGCTCCATGAGGATCCAGGAGCGGCCACCCGCCAGGCCGCGCATGACGTCACCGGCCCAGGCGACCTCATGCGCGGCGGCCGGGTCGGCGGGGTCGGGGTAGGAGTCGTCGGAGATGATGTCCAACGACTCGGCCCAGCGCCAGTAGTCGGTGGCCGGGAAGCCTCCCATGAAGTTGGTGGTCACCGGCAGGTCAGAGTGCTCGCGCAGAACGCGGGCCTCGGCCTCCATGAGGCTGCGCAGCTGGTGATCGCTGAAGCGCCTCCAGTCCAGGAGCTGAGCAGGGTTGTGAAAGGTGGGCATGGCCGCCGGCGGGGCGACCTGTTCCAAACTCGTGTAGCGCTGGGACCAGAAGTCGGTGCCCCAGGCGGCGTTGAGGCGCTCGACGTCGCCATAGCGCTCGGCCAGCCAGCCCCGGAAGGCCTGGGCGCAGGCGGAGCAGAAGCACTCGGCCGTGTGGCAGCCGTACTCGTTGCCGATGTGCCACATGACGACGCCGGGGTGGCTCCCCAGACGCTCGGCCAGCACCCCGGCCAGGGCGGCGGAGCGCTCCCGGTAGACGGTCGAGCTGGGGCAGTACTGCTGGCGCGAGCCGAGGCCCAGGCGCACGCCAGCGGCGTTCATCGGCAGGGACTCGGGGTGGTCGGTGGCCATCCAGACGGGCGGCGAGGCGGTGGCGGTGGCCAGGTCGACGGCAATGCCGGCGTCGTGGAGACGGTCCACGATCCCCACCAGCCAGTCGAGCTCGTAGGTGCCCTCACGAGGCTCGAGGCGCGCCCAGGAGAAGATCCCTAAGGAGACCAGGTTGACGCCGGCCTCGGCCATGAGCTCGAGGTCCTCGGCGAGAGTGGCCTCGTCCCACTGCTCGGGATTGTAGTCGCCGCCGTAGGCGGGGCTGGTCAGCCCCAGCAGCTCGTGGGGCGCGGGGCGGCGCGCGGCCGCATCAGGACCGGGCGCCTGCTCGGGCTGGGGCATGGAGGCTGCCGCGGAGGCTGAGGGCGAGGGGATCGTCATGGGGCGATTCTCCCCCACTGCCCACGCCCCGGCGCCCGGATCGGGCGGCTGCACGCGGGATTCAGCTGATCGTTGAGCGCGAGCTCGTCAGCCAGGCCAGCGGCACCGTGGTGAGGAACAGCCCCTGCCACTCGCGTTCCCACAGCAGGGCGATGTCGCCATCGGGAAGCTGGGCCATGCACTGGTAGACGTAGTGGCGCGGGTTGATGACCCGGTTGTGGGGCCAGGTGGCGCCGTCGTCGTGGCTCAGGCGCATGACGCCGCAGCCGCGGAAGGGCAGCATCTGGGAGGCGTTGGCGAAGACGATGCTCCTGCTGCCGGGGTCGGCGATGCCGGCAACGTCATTGGCACCGGTGACGGCGATGGCGTTGGGCTGGGAGAAGATCTCGGGGAGCTGCTCGTCATAGTCGACCGCTCCCCAGGTGGCACCGCCGTCGCGGGAGACGGCGTGGGCGACCCGCCCGGAGGGGTGCTGGTTACGGGCCCAGACGTGCACGGCGCCGTCGGATCCTTCAACCAGGACGGACTCGTACAGACTGGCCCGCTCGTCGGCCAGGTCGCGCGAGGAGACGACCGCGCCCAGCACCTCGCGCCCGTCATTGGGCGAGGCGCCCAGGGTCCAGGTGATCCCGCCGTCGTCGGAGTAGATGGCGGCGCAGGACAGGAAGCCGGTGCCGCCGGCCTCGTGGCTGTAGTAGACGGGGACGAGGATGCGCCCGGAGTGCTCCGGTCCGGTCAGCTGGATGGCGTTGCCGGGTCCGGTGCCCAGGAAGCACATCCAGTCGGCCTTGACCTGGGCGGTGATGTCGATCGGCTCGGACCAGGTGGCGCCGTCGTCGTCGGAGGTGATCATGAGCAGGTGGGAGCCGCGGTGCTGGAAGATGCAGTCCTCGGGGGCCTGCTCGTAGGCGAGGTAGATGCTGCCGGCCGCCTCGCCGCCCAGGAGGACGTCGCCGGTGCAGGCGCCAGTGGCGTCGTCGTCGCCCAGGACGACTCGGTAGTCGGTGGGCTCGCCCGCGGTGGTCACCACGGTGCCGTCGAGCTCGACGGCGAACAGCTCTCCGGCGCGGTTGTGCAGCACACGGCGCCCCTGGGCGTCGAAGCCGGTGCCGACGGCGGCGTTGGGCTGGCCGATGCCGCCGGGGAACTGGTCGACCAGGCAGATGACGCGTCCGCTGGAGCGGTCCTGGACCAGGACGGAGTCGATGAGAGAGGCTCCCAGCGCCCCGGTTCCCGGCAGTGAGAGCAGGGTGCGCATCTCCTCCCAGGTCTGCCCGCCGTCGAGGCTGCGGCGCATGACGAGGTTGATGTCGTTGGGGGCGTCGTTGGGGATGGAGACCCGCTGGTCGGCGCCGGCCAGGACGACGCCGCTGTCCAGGGTGAGCAGGGAGGGGATCCGGTAGGACTCGGCGCCGTGGTAGCCGGTGTCGAACAGGGCGCGCGTAGGCAGCGGGGCCGCACCGGCCAGCCGCTTGATCTGAGCGTCGGTGAGGCCGGCGTCGTAGATCATGGCGGTCTGGGCCTCACCGAAGAGACGCTTGCCGTCCAGGTCCGCGCCCACGACCACGCGGGCCACCGGCGCGATGTCGGCCAGGAAGGCGCCGCCGGGGGCGTGGGCGACCTGGTAGCCGTCGACGTGGATCTCCACCGCGCCGCGCGCCGAGGTCACGACGACGTCGTGCCAGGTCCCGTCGTCCCAGTGGCCCGGGGCTCGTACCTCGATGAGGGGCCCGGTCTCAGGCGAGGCGGCTCTGGGCAGGACCCGGTAGGTCAGGCCCCCGGCGTCAATGTCGAGGTGCAGGGTGCCGACCTGCCCGCAGGCGGCGATGACCGTGCCGGCCTGGCCCCGACCTCGGGTGCGGAACAGGGCACGGATGGCGCCGGCGGCCAGGGCGCCGGTGCGGCGGGCGTCTCGGGCGGAGAGCTCACTGGCCGCGAACTGCACCAGCGGAGCGGCGGCCAGGGACTGGGCCATGACGGCGCGGTCGCTGAGGGGCTCGGCCCAGGCGGCCAGGCGTGTCACCTCCGCGATCCCGTCGGGGTCGATGCTCACGTCGGTCAGGCCGATCTGGGCGAGGAAGGCGGTCAGGGTGGTGGAGAAGCACTCGTAGCCGTCGGCGTAGAGGTGGGTTCCGGTCTCGTTGACGGTCAAGGCGATCGTGTGGGGGCGTCCGTCGTCCAGACCCAGGGCGTCCTCGGCGTCGAGAAGGCGTTGCTCGACGTCGTTGCCCGCCTCCGCCTCAACCTCTGACTGCGATGCCTGGTTGGGGCCGAGGCGCTGCTCCCCATAGAGGCGGCCTCCGCGCAGAGACAGCGAGATCCACCCGTTGCTGCCGGTGAGCGTCATGAGGGCGGCGTCAGCCCGGACGGCGACGTCGAGGAGGATGGTGCCGCGCTCGCAGGCGGCCAGGGCGGCGAGGTCGCGCTCGCCGATGCTCAGGGGAGAGGAGGTCTCGGAGGCGGTGAGGTCGAAGAGCATGGGCGCAGTCCCTAGGAACAGTATCGACTTTCCGGCGGATTGATGCGGTGAAGTGCAGCCTGCGCGCGACGGTGCGCGATCACGCCTTCCAGTCATATGATGTCTGATGTATCGCGCATTGTAGCACGATCCCAGAACCTCAAGGAGACCACATGTCCGCCGCCTCAGAGAATCGGACTGAGAAGCCCGCCGAGAACTTGGCTGAGAAACCCGCTGAACGCCGCGCCGTACCGTTCGTCGTCGGCGCCTACCCCATGCTCCCCCCTGACGACGATGATCGGCGCGGGGCCGCCGCCCTTTACACCGCGCTGGCCGACCTCGGCTGGGTCGACGGCATCGAGCTGCCCTTCCGGGAGGCGCTCGACGCACCCACGCCATGGCTGGCCGAGCAGCTGGCGGGACGCTTCACTCAGTGCGTCGTCACGGCGATTCCGGGAACCATGGGACGCGCCGGAGCGGACCCCGCCTTCGGTCTGGCCTCTCCCGACGACGACGGCCGCAACCAGGCCCTGGCCTACACCCGTTCACTGCTGGAGGCAGTCGACCGCCTGCACGAGGCTGCGGGCCAGCAGGTCGTCACCCGGGTGGAGCTGCACTCGGCGCCCCATCACCAGGCCGATGCCGAGGCCTTCCACGCCTCCTTGAGCGAGCTGGCCGAGGACTTCTCCTCCCGGAGCCTGGGAATGATCGTGGAGCACTGCGACGCCGAGAGCGGCGTGGGCCCCTCGGAGAAGGCCTTCCTACCGCTGTCCCAGGAGATCGCCGCCTGCCGGGACACCCCGGCGCTCATCACCGTCAACTGGGGGCGCTCGGTCATTGAGACCCACGACCCGGCCACTCCGGAGAGCCATGTGCGCGAGCTCGTCGAGGCTGGCCTGCTGGGCGGCGTCATGATCTCGGGCGCAGGCCCTGATGAGACCCAGTGGGCCTGGGCGTGGGCCGACGCGCATCTGCCACTGGTCGAGCACGAGCCGACCAGCTGGCTCACGCCGGAGCGGGTGGCCGCCACGATGCGTGCGGCCGGTTCCACCCAGGCCTACGAGGGCCTCAAGATCAACACCCCGGCCAGTGCCTCCCTGGAGGAGAAGCTCGCCTGGATCGACCGCGTCCACGAGACCATGCTCACCGACTGAGCCACCTCCGAGGTCCGCCCCTCCCCCATCACACACCTATGAAACGGCGTCCGGCCCCCTCCCCCACCGGGGAGCGGGCCGGACGCTATGCGAGTCTCAGGCCGCGTGGGCCAGGAGCGGACTCGATCAGAACTCGATGTTCTCGCTGCTGGAGAAGCCGGTGCGGAAGTCGTCGGAGAAGTCCGCACGCAGGTCGCCGCCGAAGTGGAAGTCATCCAGGGCGACGGACTCGCCGAAGACGCCGTCCCCCAGGTCCACACGGGAGAAGACCTCGGCCTTGACCTCCTCGGTGGGCTCGACCTCGATGTCCGAGTAGCGGGCCAGGCCCGTACCGGCGGGGATGAGCTTACCGAGGATGACGTTCTCCTTGAGGCCCAGCAGCGGGTCGGACTTGCCGTTCATGGCGGCCTCGGTGAGCACGCGGGTGGTCTCCTGGAAGGAGGCGGCGCTCAGCCAGGAGTCCGTGGCCAGCGAGGCCTTGGTGATGCCCATGAGCTCGGTCCGGCCGGTGGCGGTCTTACCGCCCTCGGCCATGACCCGGCGGTTCTCGGCGCGGTAGTGCATGACGTCGACCAGATCGCCCTGGAGGAGGTGGGTGTCCCCGGAGTCCAGCACGGTCACGCGGCGCAGCATCTGGCGCACGATGACCTCGATGTGCTTGGAGTGGATGTCCACGCCCTGGGAGCGGTAGACCTCCTGGACCTCTTCGACGAGGTGGCGCTGAGTGGCGGCCACCGAGCGCAGGCGCAGGACCTTCTTGGGGTCGACCGGCCCCTCGGTGAGGGCCTGACCGGGCTCGACGTGGTCGTCATCGGTCACCAGCAGGCGCTGACGGCGCGAGACCGGGACGATGACGTCCTCCTCGCCGTCGTCGCGGGTGATGACCAGGCGCTTGCCATCGGCGTCGTCCTCGATCTTGAGGGTACCGGCGGCCTCGGCCACGGCGGCCTCGCCCTTGGGGGTGCGGGCCTCGAAGAGCTCCTGAACACGGGGCAGACCCTGGGTGATGTCGGCGGCGCCGGCCGCACCACCGGTGTGGAAGGTACGCATGGTCAGCTGCGTGCCGGGCTCGCCGATGGACTGGGCGGCAATGATGCCGACGGCCTCACCGATGTCGACGCGCTTACCGGTGGCCAGCGAGCGGCCGTAGCAGGCGGCGCAGGTACCGACGTTGGAGTCGCAGGTGAGCACGGAGCGGACCGTGATCTCCTCGATGCCCGCGTCGATGGCGGCCTGGATCTCAGCGTCACCAAGGTCGGTGCCGGCCTCGATGACGATGTTGCCCTCAGCACCGATGGCGTCGCGAGCCAGGGTGGTGCCGAACACGGTGGTGCCCAGGATCTCCGAGGGCTCCTTGATGAGCTCGTCGCCGGCCTCGATCCAGGAGAAGATCCGCTTGGTCAGGCCCTTACGGGTGCCGCAGTCCTCCTCGCGGACGATGACGTCCTGGGAGACGTCGACCAGACGACGCGTGAGGTAGCCGGAGTCCGCGGTACGCAGCGCCGTGTCCGCCAGCCCCTTACGGGCGCCGTGGGTGGCGATGAAGTACTCCAGGACGCTCAGGCCCTCGCGGTAGTTCGACTTGATGGGGCGCTCAATGAGGCGTTGCTTGGGGTCGGCCACCAGCCCGCGCATACCGGCGAGCTGGCGGATCTGGTCCCAGTTGCCTCGGGCCCCGGAGACTACCATCTGGTAGACGGTGTTGCGCTGCGGGAAGTTCTCGCGCATCGCCTCGGCGACCTCAGCAGTGGCCTTGGTCCAGATGTCGATGAGCGAGGCGTAGCGGTCGTCCTCGGTGAGGGCACCGAGCTCGAACTGCTCCTCGATCTCAGCGGCCTCGTTCTCATAGCGGATGAGGATCTCCTGCTTGACCGCCGGAGAGACGACGTCAGCGAAGGCGACGGTGATGCCGGACCAGGTGGACCAGTAGAAGCCGTTGGCCTTGAGGGCGTCAAGGGAGGCGGCCACCTCGACGCGGGAGTAGTTCTCCGCCAGGGCGTTGACGATGTTGCCCAGCTGCTTCTTGTCCACGACGTAGTTGACGTAGGGGAAGGTCTCGGGCAGCGAGGTGTTGAACAGGGCCCGACCCAGCGAGGTGCGCAGGGTGATCGGGTCGCCCTCACTCCAGTCCTCGGGCGGCTGCCAGCCCTCGGGTGCGGCGATGCCCTCCTCGAAGCGGATGTCGCAGGCGGCATTGACGTGGAGCTTGCCGAAGTCGTAGGCCATGACCGCCTCCGCGAAGGAGGAGAAGGCCGGGACGATCTCGTTGCCCTCGGCGTCGCGCTCGACCTCGACCGCCGGGTCGGGGTCGGAGGTGAGGTAGTAGGTGCCGATGATCATGTCCTGGCTGGGCATGGTCACGGGGCGCCCGTCGGAGGGCTTGAGGATGTTGTTG
>NZ_CAUROW010000083.1:0-7921 GCF_963526355.1 uncultured Actinomyces sp.
AGGTGCACGACGCCGTGTTGGTGAAGCCCGGGTCCAGCGTCACCACGCCGGTGGCGCCCAGCAGCTTGGACACACCCAGACCGTCGGCGCCGTCGGTCGCCCGGGCACGGGGCAGCTCAAGGTTCTTGCCGTCGACGCTCAGCAGACCGGACCCACCGACGACGCCGGTCTGCGTCGGCTCCGGTTGTTCCGTCGGGGCCGCGGCGGGTGTGGGGGTGCTCGTCATCTTGTGTCTCCTGGGGCTCGGGGCAACGCGCATCGCAACGGCAAGGCATGGATCCACGGGGGTTCCGACGGACCCAGCGCCCACTGTACGGGGTGCGCTGTCACGGCGTCGTTTCATTGGCCCACCGCGGACTATCGCTTTGGCTCACCGAGGGCATTCGCCAGACAACCACCTGCGTCTTGATAAACTTATCAAGTTCGACACATGGTGATAAATTTATCAAAGCAGGTGATCGTTGATAAACTTATCACCATGAGGACACCTCTTGACTCGCCGTTCAGCCCAGGCTCGGACACTGTGCCCCTGGTGTGGGCCGGGCGCATCGAGCACCTCAGCGACTGGCGGGACGTCCTTCGCCCACGCCGCGCCGCCGGTATCCACGAGCGCGGCCGCACGATCCTGGGAGAAGCCGGGTCCGGAAAATCCTCGCTGGTGCGCCGGATCGCGAGCGAGGCCTCGGAGGAGGGCGACTGGGTCACACCGCAGCTGCGTATCCCGTCAGGAAGCGACCCCATCAAGCGAGTCGCCTCGGCTCTGCTGACCCTCGCTGACACGGCGGGCCTCCCAGCGGCCAGGGAGCAGCGCATCGGCGACCTGCTGCGCCGCGTTGAGTCCGTGGCCGCCTCAGGCATCTCCCTGTCCGTGCGCGCCCAGGACGGAGCCGAGCCTTATACCGCCCTGACCGATCTGCTCATCGAGATCGGCCGTGCAGCGACCAAGCGCCACGCCATGGTGATGATCCACATCGACGAGGTCCAGAACATCGCCGATGAGCACACGCGTTCCCAGCTGCTCATCGCTCTCGGCGACGCTCTCGCTCACGAGGAGCCCACAACCATTCCCGGCGGACTGAGCGTCACCTCGGCCCTCCCCATCGCCGTCTACCTGACCGGGCTGCCTGAGTTCGCGAACATGGCTGGAGCCCGATCCGGTGCCACCTTCGCACGTCGATTTCAGACCACCACGCTGGAGACGATCGACGACGACGAGCTCCTGGCCGCGCTCCACCCCTTCATCAGCCAGGGATGGTCCATCACCACGGCCGACGGCGGCACAGACCGGATCTTCATGGAACCCGCCGCCCAGCACGCCATCGTCGAGCTCTCCTGTGGGGAGCCGTTCCTCTTCCAACTCGCCGGACAGTGCGCCTGGCACGCCGGCACCGACAGCATCATCACGGCCGAGCACGTCCGCACCGGGTGGAGCAGGCAGGCGGCCCACGAGGCGGAGGCACACGTGCAGCGTATCCTCGACCGGCTCCCACCGCGCGAAAGGGAGTTCGTCGAAGCGATGGCCGAGCTCGCACCTGAGGAACGTTCTCTGACGAACATCGCGAAGCGGCTCGGCCACAAGAGAGCCACCGACGCGGGCCCCACCGCGCAGCGACTCGACCTGACCCGCAGGATCATCCGTCGCGGCAAGCACTATCGTTTCCAGCACCGCGCCGTCGGGGCCTATCTCACCTCCGAGTGGCCCGAGGTGGGCTAACCAGGATCAGCCGGCGAAGAGGGCGGCGGCCTCGGGCGAGCGCAGGCGCGCGGCGGCGGCCTCCACGCGCTCGTCGGTGTCGGTCAGGCTCATGCGCACCCGCCCGGCCCCGGCCTCGCCGTAGAAGTCTCCGGGGGCCACGACGATCCCCAGCTCGGCAAAGGCTCCCACAAGGTCGTAGGCGCTCATCGACTCGGGCCCCTGGAGCCACAGGTACAGGCCGGCCACGGAGGCCGGGTCGTTGACGAGCCCGGCGGCAGCAGTCGCCTCGACGAGTACCTCGCGGCGCTCCCGGTAGACCTCCTTCTGCACCTCCATGTGCGCCTCATCGCCGAGCGCGGCCACAAGGGCGGCCTGGACCGGAGTCGGCATGAGCATCCCGGTGTGCTTGCGCACCTCGGTGACGGCGTCCACAAGCCCCGCGTCACCAGCGAGGAAGGCCGCCCGGTAGCCGGCGAGGTTGGACTGCTTGGACAGGGAGTACAGGGCGAGCAGACCGGTTCGGCCCGCACCCCCTCCGACCCTGGGGTCCAGGAGGCTCGGGATCGGCTGGGCGTCCCACGGCGACTCCCAGGCGAGCTCGGCGTAGCACTCATCGGAGATGACGACGGCACCACGTTCCCTGGCCCAGGCGACGATCCGGGCCATCTGCCCGGCATCCAGGACGTGTCCGTCGGGGTTACCGGGGCTGTTGAGCCAGACGATGGCCACGGGCGCGTCGTCGGCGATGCCCCAGGTGGCGGGGTCGGCGTCGGTGTCCACAGGGACGGGGGTGGCCCCTACGAGGCGGGCGCCGACGTCGTAGGTGGGGTAGGCGGCCCGCGGGTGCAGGACGAGGTCGCCGGGGCGCACCCCCAGGTGCAGCGGCAGGAGGGCCACGGACTCCTTGGAACCGATGGTGGGTATGACCTCGTCGCCACCCAGGCCGGTCACGCCTCGGCGGCGCTCCATCCACTCGGCGATGGCGGCGCGTACCACCGGGGCGCCGACCGTCGTCGGGTAACCGGGGGCGTTGGCCGCGGCGGACAGGGCGGTCCGAGCGATCTCGGGGGTGGGGTCGACGGGCGTGCCCACCGCGAGGTCGACGACGCCGTCCGGGTGCTCGGCCGCACGCTCCCGGTAGGGGTGCAGCGAGTCCCAGGGGAAGTCGGGCAGGGCGAGTCGGCGGGGCAGGTGGTGGCTGGAGACGTTCTCAGGTGTCGCGGTGGTGGTCACGGACACTGATTCTTCCTCACACGCCGGGGCGTCTCCACCCCCGACCCCACCTGTCCACTCAGTAGCCGTTGGCCTCTCTCCACTCCACGTTCTGCGGGGGCAGGGCGGCGATCATGGGATCGTCGTAGTCCAGCGCGCCGGTCCTCTGGGCGCCCCCGGGCGAGCCCAGTCCCTTGAGCTCGAAGAAGTCGATGTTGGCGCGGGTGTAGTCCTCCCACTCCTCGGGAACATCGTCCTCGTAGAAGATCGCCTCGGTGGGGCAGACGGGCTCGCAGGCTCCGCAGTCGACGCATTCGTCGGCGTTGATGTAGAGGCTGCGTTCACCCTCGTAGATGCAGTCGACGGGACACTCGTCGACGCAGGCACGGTCCTTGACGTCGACGCAGGGCTGGGCAATGACGTACGTCATGGCAGCAGTGTCCTTTCTTCTCTGGGGAACCTCCCGCGCGGGTGGCGGGGTCGAGGCAAGTATCGCCCTCCAGGGCACATCGGCCCAAGAGGCGCAGGAGTGGCCGTCAGCACGCAGAAAACTCGGGGTTGTCGCGCCACGATTACGTCACTGCCACAGCGCGAATGTCATAGGTAACAACGGTTGAGGATGCCGAGGCGCTTTGAGGCCGCGTCAGGAGCAGACGATGTTGTTGTCGGCGGCGTACTGGGTGGTCAGGACGTCGTCGGGCAGGGCCTTGCCATCGTGCTTGCGGGTGCGGGTGACGGTGATGTCGAAGCCGGGGTTCCCGCCCGAGTAGGGCTCGCAGCCGGGGCCGGACTTGCGCTCAGTGGACACCGGGCGGAAGTTGAAGCGATCCGAGGACGTGATCGACACCTCGTAGTACTTGGTCGACCACAGCCGCACGTGGATCTGCTCGCCGTCCAGCCAGGCCTGGAGCAGCACCGCGTTGGAGGTCGAGTTCGTGAACTTCACGTCGAGCTTGCCGGTCCACAGAGTCGCCTCGCGCCCGGCCGGGTAGCGATCGAAGTAGTACTGGTGGGCGTGGTGCTCGGTGTCATCCATCCCGGCCTCAAAGCCGGCGTTGAAGACGGTGGTGGCCACCTGGCTCAGGCCGCCGCCCAGGGAGTCGACGTGCTGGCCATTGGAGATGACCCCGGCGTCGGCGAACCCGTGATCGTAGTCGACCTCGCCGAGGGTCTTCTCCAGGGAGAAGACCTCACCGGGCTTAACGACCGTGCCGTTGACGAGCTCGGCTCCGCGGGTGAGGTTCTGGGTGCGCGGCGCATCCCCGCCGTTGTACGGGGTGGCGTACTCGCCGATCGCCTCGCTGATGCCCCACTCGTTCTGCGGCGTCGTCACCGTCGGCTCAGCCACGATCATCGGCAGGGTCACGGTCCGACCGACGACGTCGGTGGCGGAGGTGCCCGCCTTGAGCAGGCTCGCGGACAGAGCGGCAGTATCGATGACATTGCCCTGAGCAGAGGGAACGTACTGGGGCTGAGCGCCGGGGGCACCGTCGGCGGAGCCATCGATCTTCCAGGTGGCGTTCTGGGCGGGCGTCTCGACCTGGCCGATCCTGGCGACGACGGCGTCGTGCAGCGCCGTTGTGTCGAAGGCTGCGCTCAACACACCTCCCTCGGAGGAGATCCGCAGCATGCCAGCGGTGTCCTGGGGCGAGAAGGCCGCGGCCG
The DNA here is from genome assembly GCF_963526355.1 of uncultured Actinomyces sp. Lineage (GTDB taxonomy): Bacteria > Actinomycetota > Actinomycetes > Actinomycetales > Actinomycetaceae > Actinomyces. The sequence continues at coordinate 4,574 of NZ_CAUROW010000083.1, forward strand.
CGCCTGTGGCCTTGCCCTGCGTTCCGGCACCGGTGCTATTGACCGTCAGCCCACTGGAGAGCAGCGGCTTCAGCGTGCCGTCCACGAACCTAGTGGCCTCCTCATCGGTGATAGCGGGGACCGCGGTGCCCTCGGGCATGGCGATGGTCCGCTGCCCCAGCGGCCAGGAGCCGGTGAGCCGCTTGAGGGAGGCGTCGACGTCGAGGCCGATGCCGTTGGTCGCGGGCGTGGTGACAGGCCTGGTGCCTTCGAGGGTGACGGTCGCGGAGACCGCGCCATTGGCCATCGTGTCGACCCGGTCCTCCAGCGCGCCGCGCAGCGTGTCGGCATCGACCCGGATGACGGCGTCGATGCGCCGGCCGCCCAGGCGCTGGACCAGAGTGAGGGGGTTGAGAGTGAAGCCGGTGAGCTGTTTGACCGACGCGTTGGTGTCGACTGAGACGCCCGAGCCGGCGGGCACGAGCTCGGAGCTGCCTTGCCCCACGGTAAGGGTGACCGGCTGGGCGAGCTGGTCACCGACGCCCTTGTTGATGCGGTCGGTGGCCTCCTTGGGGCTCAGGCCGGAGACGTCGACGCCGGAGACACTGGTCCCCGAGGCGATGTGCTGGGAGGTCCACCAGGCGATACCGCCCCAGACCAGCAGGAAGGCTGCGGCCCCAGCGGCGCAGACGGCGGGGATGAGGCGCCGACGACGTGAGGCGTTCACTCCTTCAGCCGCCTGGTCCGCCTTCTTCGCGGACTTGGTCTCGGACTCGGGGACAGCGGTCGGGAAGGCTGCTTCGATCACTGACTCGACATCAACCCCGGTGGGCTCAGACGACGTCTCGGAGGCCTCCTCGTCCACGACTGCGACAGGTGCGGCGGCGTCGACGGCATCCGGTCGGGGCACGGACGGGGACTGCGCGGAGGACGGACTCTTCGGTGCGATCGAGGGCGGTATGGCGCCGGAGCCGGGGTTCCACGACGTACGGTCAGCGGCCTGGCCAACCAAGGACTGAGCAGCCGCATCCCCTCCGGTCAGATCGTGGGGAGAGTCGTAGGGAGAGAGCGCCTCGGCCGGCGTGGCACCCTCGTCGACAAAGGCCACCACCGCCGGCGTCGCCACCGGCTCAGCGGAGACCGGCTCGGGCTCGACGGTGGAATCACTCGGACTCGCACCATGGGCGTCATCCGTCGTTGCGACGTTCTTGGCCGCATCGTCCTGGGCAGTCTTCGCGCTGTCATCTGCAGCGGTCTCCCGTGCAGAGCCGTCCTCCGCTGCGGCTTCAGGCTCTCCCGGAGCCTTCTGATCGGGCTGCTGGGCGACCTGGTCGCCGTCGTCGGCGTCATCATCGAGGTTGACAGTCGAGGTGTCATCAGGGCTGATGGCCTCGGAGGAAGCAGTATCAGAAGCCGTCCGGCCCTCAGCCCGCACCTCGGGCTGCTCGGCGTCGGAGGCCTGCGCCGGTTCGGCAGGCTCAGCGGGCACGACGGGCTCGACGGCGGCGGCTGCGGAGTCTGAGGCGGCAGACTTCTCCCCACGGTTGATGGACTGGCTCATGGGTAGTGGTTCCTCTCAGGCCTCAGCTCGACGGCGGCGGGCGTTCTCGCGAAAACGTTCCTGGGAATTCAGGATGACCTTACGGATGCGCACGGCGTCCGGGGTGACCTCGACGCATTCGTCGTCGGCGGCGAACTCGAGGGCCTCCTCCAAGGTGAGGCGACGCGGAGGCACGAGGGCCTCGAAGGTGTCGGCGGTCGACGAGCGCATGTTGGTCTGCTGCTTCTCACGGACCACGTTGACGTCCATGTCCTCACCGCGGGGGTTCTCCCCCACGACCTGCCCCTCATAGGTCTCCTGGGTGGGCTCGACGAAGAAGCTGCCGCGATCCTGGAGGCGGATGAGGGCGTAGGCGGTCACGGCACCGGCACGGTCGGAGACGAGGGAGCCGGTGGTGCGCGAGACGATCTGCCCGGCCCAGGGGGCGTAGCCCTCGGCGATGGAGGAGGCGATGCCGGTGCCGCGGGTCTCGGTGAGGAACTGGGTGCGGAAGCCGATGAGGCCGCGGGCCGGCACCAGGAACTCCATACGGATCCAGCCGGTGCCGTGGTTGGTCATGGTCTCCATCTGCCCCTTGCGGGCGGCCATGAGCTGGGTGACCGCCCCCAGGTACTCCTCGGGGACGTCGATGGTCATGCGCTCGATGGGCTCGTGGCGCTTGCCGTCAATAGTGCGGGTGACGACCTGGGGCTTTCCGACGGTCAGTTCGAAGCCCTCGCGGCGCATCTGCTCCACGAGGATCGCCAGTGCCAGCTCGCCGCGCCCCTGGACCTCCCAGGCGTCGGGCCGGGTGGTGGGCAGGACCCGCAGGGACACGTTACCGATGAGCTCGCGATCCAGGCGGTCCTTGACCTGGCGGGCGGTGACCTTGGCGCCCTTGGTGCGCCCGGCCATCGGGGAGGTGTTGATACCGATGGTCATGGCGATGGCAGGGTCGTCCACGGTGATGAGCGGCAGGGGGCGCGGGTCCTCGGGGTCGACGAGGGACTCGCCGATGGTGATCTCCTCGATCCCGGCGACGGCGACGATGTCACCGGCGTGCGCCTCCTCGGCGGGCTTGCGGTCCAACCCCTCGGTGACGAGGAGCTCGGAGATGCGGGCCGAGGCGAGCGAGCCGTCGTGGCGGGCCCAGGCCACCGTCTGGCCCTTGCGCAGGGTGCCGTTGTGGATGCGCAGCAGCGCCAGGCGTCCCAGGAAGGGCGAGGCGTCCAGGTTGGTGACGTGGGCCTGCAGGGGCGCGCCCTCCTCGTAGGAGGGGCCGGGGATCCGCTCGATGATGGTGCGGAAGAGCGGCTCAAGGTCCTCGCCGGCCGGCAGCTCGCCGTCGGCGGGGGCCTCGGTGTCGGCGCGACGGGCCTTGGCCGAGGCGTAGATGACGGGGACATCCAGGACGGCGTCGAGGTCGATGTCGGGGTGCTCGTCGGCCAGGTCGCTGGCCAGGGACAGCAGCAGGTCGGTGGACTCGGAGACGACCTCGTCGAGCCGGGAGTCGGGACGATCCACCTTGTTGACCACGAGAATGACCGGCAGGTTCGCAGCCAGGGCCTTGCGCAGCACGAAGCGGGTCTGGGGCAGGGGCCCCTCGGAGGCGTCGACGAGGAGGACGACGCCGTCGACCATGGACAGCCCGCGCTCAACCTCGCCACCGAAGTCGGCGTGACCGGGGGTGTCGATGACGTTGATGGTGATGCCCTCCGGGCAGCCGGCGTCCACGGCGGCGGGCCCCGAGTAGTGGACCGCCGTGTTCTTGGCCAGGATCGTGATGCCCTTCTCGCGCTCCAGCTCGCCGGAGTCCATGACGCGCTCAC
>NZ_CAUROW010000084.1:0-7884 GCF_963526355.1 uncultured Actinomyces sp.
GGCCGAGTTCTGGTTCGCACTCATCAAGGTCGCCGCCATCGTGTCCTTCATGGTGATCGCGATCATCGCCATTGTCCTCGGGCTCCACACCGATACCGCATCCAACGGCGATGAGATCACCGCAGGAGCTCATAACATTCTCGGAAACGGGGGCTTCTTCCCCGAGGGATTCCCGGTCGTCTTCGCCCTCACCCTCGGCGTGGTCTTCGCCTTCGGCGGCACGGAGATGGTGGGGGTGGCCGCCGGCGAGGCACAGGAGGCCAAGAAGATCCTGCCCAAGGCGATCAACTCGATGATTCTTCGCATCTTCGTGTTCTACGTCGGTTCCGTCATGCTGCTGGCACTGGTCCTTCCCTACACGTCCTACTCCAAAACCGAGTCTCCCTTCGTCACCTTCTTCTCCGGTATCGGGGTCCCTTATGCCGGCGACATCATTCAGGTCGTGGTTCTCACCGCCGCACTGTCCTCACTCAATGCCGGTCTGTACGCCACCGGACGCACCCTGCGCTCCATGGCAGTGGCCGGCGAGGCTCCCCGGGCCGCCGCTGGACTCAACAAGCACCGGGTTCCGACCGGCGGCATCACCATTACCTCCGCCCTGGGACTACTGGGGGTCCTGCTCAACGCCTACCTGCCCGGCGACGCCTTCGACATCGTCATGAACCTCGCCGGCATCGGTATCGCCGGAACCTGGGGCGCCATCCTCGTCACCCACCTCGCCTTCCTCAGAAAAGTGCGCCAGGGCAAGGAGGTGCGCCCTGCCTACCGGATGCCCGGCGCCCCCTGGACCAACTACGTGGCCCTGGCCTTCTTCACCGTCGTCGTCGCCTCGAACCTGACCGACCCGGCCGGGCGATGGACCCTGGCGCTGTTCGCGATCGTCATCGTCATGATGGTGGCGGGCTGGTATGCGGTGCGGGGACGCATCCGGGCAGACCTCCTCGAGGAGGTCCTCACCGAAGAGGCGGAGGGATCCGAACCCGCCTCACCGCACGACGCCGCCCCCTCCTCATCCGACAAGGCCTCACCGGCAGGAGCCTGACCCGTGCGCGTCCACATCACCTACACCGGAGGCACCATCGGTATGGTGGACTCCCCCCGCGGTCTCGTCCCCGGAGCAGATCTGCAGGGCTGGCTCGCCTCCCTGCTGAAAGGCACGCCCTTGGAGCACGTGGTGACGGTGACCCCGTTGGTCCCACTCATCGACTCCTCGAACGCCACCCCTCTGTCCTGGCAGGCGATCGTGGACGACCTGCGCGCCCACGCCGCCGATAACCCGGAGGCCGCTTTCGTGGTCCTGCACGGGACCGACACGATGGCCTACACCAGTGCCGCCCTGTCCTACGCGCTGACAGATCTGACCGTGCCGGTCGTCATCACTGGTTCCCAGCTCCCGCTGAGGGTACTGGGCTCGGATGCCGCCGCGAACGTCACCGGCGCTCTCAGGGCCGCCACCTCCGGCCGCGTCGACGGGGTCTCGCTCTTCTTCGGGCACCGGCTGCTGGCCGGCAACCGGGCGACGAAGTCCTCCTCGTGGGCCTTCACCGGTTTCGAGTCCCCCAACACCGCCCCGCTGGCCATCACCGGCGCCCCGTGGCAGTGGGCCGCGCCGACGCCGACGGGCATCGGCTGGAGGAACGCCGCGCCCTATGCGCGCCACGACGTCATCGTGGTCGACCTGACCCCGGGCATCACTGCGGCACGCCTGGAGGCGCTGCTGACGCCGCTGCCCGACGCCGTGATCCTGCGGGCCTTCGGGGTCGGCAACATCCCTTCCCAGGAGCCGGGTCTGCCCGACATCGTCGAACAGGTGGTCACCGCTGGGACTGCCGTGATCGTCACCTCCCAGTGCCATGAGGCCGAGGTGCTCCTGGGGCGCTACGAGGCCGGGGACGCGCTGGCCCGCAGCGGTGCCGTCGGCAGTCGCGACATGACCCTGGAGGCCGCCTACGCCAAGGTGCAGTTCCTGCTCTCGCAGGGGCTGCGGGGAGGCGAGCTGGCCCGGTGGATGGGGCGCTCCATCGCCGGTGAGCTGCGCGAGTGACGCACCGGATCCGATCCGGCCCGTTTCACAGGTCTCGGCCCCGGTCGGCGTGATTCGCCGACCGGGGCCGAGACCATGCCTACCGCGAGGCGCTACTGGGTGCTTCGGATCAGTGACGCACCAGGGCAGGAGGATGGGTCAGCAGGTCAGTCCCTCGTCAGGCATGGTCCCGTTGAGCAGGTAGGCGTCCACGGCATTCGTGACGCAGTCGTTGGAGCGCCCGTAGGCGGTGTGCCCGTCACCCTTCCAGGTGAGGAGCTGACCGGAGTCGAGCTGCTCGGCGAGCGCCTCGGACCACTCATAGGGGGTCGCCGGGTCGCCGGTGGTGCCCACCACGAGGATCGGCGCCGTACCGGGGGCCGTGATCTTCTCACGCTTACGAGTCGACTCGTGGCCCCAGCCCTGGCAGTAGGCGTTGGAGTAGAGCAGCTGAGAACCGAAGGTGGGAGAGGCCTCCTTGATGGCGGTGGCACTCTCCTCCCAGGAGGCCTCATCACCCTGAACCGGGAAGTCCAGGCAGTTGATCGGCATAATGGCCTCGGATTCGTTGCCGGAGTAGCTGCCGTCGGCCTGTCGGGTGGCGAATGCGTCAGCGAGCATCAGCAGCCCGCTTCCGTCCTGAGTCCCTGAGCCTCCCGTCGCCTGCGTCAGCGCCTGGCTGAGGGCGGGCCACAAGTCGGTCTGGTACAGCGACCCCAGGACCCCGTTCACGGCCAGGTCGTAGGTCAGCGGCCTCTTATCGTCCGAGGTCGGGATCGGCGCCGTCTTCACCGACTCCAGAAACTCCCGGATCTGGGAGACACCGGAGTCGACGTCTCCGCTCAAGGGACAGCCCTTGGAGCTCTGGCAGTTCTCCACATAGGTCCGCAGCGAGACCTCGAAGGCCTTGGCCTGCCCCAGATTCAGCTCCTCGAAACTCAGAGAGGGGTCCACAGCACCGTCGAGAACCAGGCGGCCCGTGGTACCCGGGAAGAGCTCGGCATAGGTGGCCCCCAGGTAGGTGCCGTAAGATAGGCCCAGGTAGGTGAGTGTCTGCTGGCCGTCAACCGCGCGCAGGATGTCGAGGTCGCGGGCAGCGCTGATCGTGTCGATGTGGTCCAGGAGCCCGGGAGTACTGGTCTTCGACTCACAGGCCGTGTTCATCTTCTGAGCCCGTTCAACGGTTGAGACGGCCGATACTACCGCCGGTTTGTTCGTACCGGCCCGCTCGGCGTCGAGTTCGGCATCGCTCAGGCAGTCGACCGCTGTTGAAGAGCCCACGCCCCGCGGATCGAAACCGACGACGTCGTAGGAGCCGGTGAGATTCTTGGAGAAGTAGCTTCCGGAGGCCTCCGCCAGTTGGATGCCCGATCCTCCCGGCCCGCCCGGGTTGACGAACAGGGAGCCGACCGACTCCCCGCTCGCCGCTCGCTTCTTCACCGCGATCTCGATCGTCTCTCCACCGGGGTTGGAGTAGTCCAGCGGCACCTTGACCTTGGTGCAGGTGAAACCGGTGTTCTCCCCGGACTTCACCTCCTCCATGCCTTTCTTGGCGCAGTCGTACCAAGAGATCTTCTGGTTGTAGAAGCTCTCCAAACCGGCCGGAATCGCCGGTGAGGCGGACGCGGTGGCCGGTGCGGCAGTGATGTTCGAGCCGTACTGACACGCCGTTAGACCAGCGCCCATCAGGAGCGCCGCAACGGCGGCCAGGAGCTTCTTGGAACGAGGACGAAGGGGACAAGGGTTCTCAATAGTCACGATAGGAAGATTACGGTGCGGGAGCGCCCGGCTCCTCCTCCTCAAGAAGGATTATTGTCACCCATCACCGGTCATACCGGAGTTGTGACGGATTCGTCCTGAAGTCGCGCTGACATCACTCTCCGTCCTTGCAGACCAGCCCCGGCTCCGGCATCGTCCCGCCGATGAGGTACTCGTCAACCGCGCTGTGGATGCACGCGTCAGCGCGCCCGTAGGCGGTGTGCCCGTTGCCCTCCCAGGTGAGAAGCCGGCCGGACTCGAGCTGGTCGGCGAGGGCCTCGGACCACGCGTAGGGGGCCGCCGGGTCGCCGGTGACGCCCACCACCAGAATGGGGGCGGCCCCCTGGGCGTGAATCGTCGCCGGCCTGCGGGTCCCGTTGTGCCCCCAGGCCCGGCAGCGCACGTCCTGATTGCTCAGGGAGGCACCGAAGGTCGGCGATTCCTGGATGTTCTGTTGATACTCCTTCTCCCAGGCGGCCATATCACCCTGGGCGGGGATGTCGAGGCAGTTGACGGCGTAGAAGGTCGGCACGCTGACACCGGCCGTCGCAGGTCCGTGAAGCATCTGGAAGTAGGTTCCTTCCTGCTGGGAGACGGCCTGGTCGAGGGCGTAGGTCAGGGCGCTCCAGTACTCGGAGGAGTACATGAGGCGACGGACGACGACGCGGATCATGCTGCCGTCCACGGTGGCATTCGGGTCGGAGGTTCTCAGCGGTTCCTGGTCCGCAGCAGTGATGAGATCGCGGATCTGCTGCACCCCGGCATCAGTACCTCCGGTGAGCGGGCACCCCGGGCCCAGCTGGCCGGCCTGGCACTTCTCGACGTAGACGCGCAGCGAGTTCTCAAAGCCCTTGGCCTGAGCGGAGGCCCGCTCTCCCAGCGACAGACTGGGATCCATGGCTCCGTCGAACACCATGCGGCCGGTGTTGGCGGGAAAGAGCTCGGCGTAGTGGGCCCCCAGGTAGGTGCCGTAGGAGAAGCCCAGATAGTTGAGCTTCTCGTCCCCGGACAGGGCCCGCAGGACATCAAGGTCCCGGGCCACCGAGACGGTGTCCACATGGTCCAGGAGTCCCACCGGCTTGGTGCCAGCGGAGCACTGGCTCTCCTTCTGCGTGAAGTCCCTGATGATCTCATCGACCAGTGCCTGGAAGCTGATGTCGCCCGTCGCCGCGCCGTCGGCGATGGGGTCCTGGGCATCCCGGAAGGGGGTGGGGTCTGCGCCGGCGGCGTCGGCACTGATGGGGCCAGGGAGGGGATCGTCGGCGCCCATGGCTCCGGGGACCGCCCCGTCGGGGACCGCCTCTCCGTCGACGTCGCAGGTGATGGGGGTCGAGTCTCCGACGCCGCGGGGGTCGAAGCCGATGATGTCGTAGAACTTGTTGAGGTCGGGCGAGAACTGGCTCTCATTCTTCTCCACCATGTCCACCCCCGAGTATCCGGGGCCGCCGGGGTTGATGAAGAGGCTGCCCCGATGGATCGAGCCGGGGGCCACATGCTTCTTCATGGCGATCTCAATAGTCTCATCATCAGGCTGGGAGTAGTCCAAGGGCACCTTCACCTTCGCACACTTGAACGCCGTCGCCTCCGCCGACCTCTCCATCCCCCCGGTAGCACCACAGTCGTACCACTCCACCGTCTGACCGTAGAACGACTCCAACCCCGCAGGAACCGCAGCCCCAGCCACACTCGACCCCACCCCCGGAGTCGGAGCCACAGCCGCCGCAGGAACCACACCGGCCCCCACCCCCAGACACACACCCGCCACAGCCGCCAACACCCCGACAGCCACCCGACCACGTTCCGGCGCGATATCGTCCTGGACAGTGCGATGTTTCATACCTTTTTTCATGGACGATATGTTACAAACTGAACTTGCCGTCTGTGCGCGGTTGCCGACCACGGCTTGAAATGCCCACGAACCCATGGGGCGGGCGGCTACTTCTGATCTTGGCAGACCTGCTCGGGCTCCGGCAGCTCCCCGGTGAGCAGGTAGGAGTCCACCGTCTCCGTGCACGCGACCGAGCGCCCATAAGCGGTGTGCCCGTTGCCCTCCCGGGTGAGCAGCCGGCCGGAGTCGAGTTGTTCAGCCAAGGATCTGGCCCACTGGTAGGGCGTCGCCGGTGGAGCCGACCACCAGGATGGGCGAGGCACCCTGGACGCGAATCGGCGTGGGCCCGTGGGTCCCGTTGTGCCCCCCACGCCTGGCAGGAGAGGTCGACACTCGCCGCCATGCCGCCGAAGACAGGGGCCTCCCGTCTGATTTCCTGATGCCGTGCCGACCAGACGGCCATGTCGCCGTCGACCGGGTAATCCAAGCAGCTGATGGCCTCACGGACAGCGGCGGTGTGGACGACGTCGGCCACGGTCTGGTCCGTCGTCTGCCGGAAGAGTGAGCCACCGCGCCGGTTGACGGCCTCGTCCAAGGAGGAGGTGAGGTCGCCCCAGGTCCGCTCGTCGCCGTACAGGCTGTACATGATTGCCGAGCGGATCTCGGTCCCGGTCACCGGGCGGTTCGGATCCGAGGTCGGCAGAGGCGACTGGTCGGCAAAAGCGATGAGGTCCCCGACCTGCTGCACCCCGGCGTCGGTGCCGCCGGTGAGTGGGCAGTCCTGTCCCGCCTGGCACCAGTCGACGAAGGTTCGCAGCGCTCGTTCCATGCCCTTCATCGCCCCTGCCTGCCGTTCATACAGGGAGATGCTTGGGTCCAGGGCTCCGTCGAGGACCATGCGGCCGGTGTTGGCGGGGAAGAGCTCGGCGCAGAAAGCGCCCAGATAGGTGCCGTAGGAGGCACCCAGGTAGTCGAGCTTCTCATTGCCGGACAGGGCCCGCAGGACATCAAGGTCCCGGGCCACCGAGACGGTGTCCACATGATCCAGAAGCCCGGCCGGCTTGGTATTAGCGGCGCAGTCGGCCTCCGTCTGCTTGATCTTTGCAGCGATCTGGGGCGCTCGCTGCTCGAACGTCGAGCCGGCGCCGGCCGGAGCGGCCGGAGCCGCCTCTGCGACGGCAGGCGCCTCAGGAGTGGCGGTGCAGGTGATGGGGGTCGAGGCCCCCACACCGCGGGGGTCGAAGCCGACAATGTCGTAGGAGCCCTGCACTCCGGCGAAAATCGTCTCCGCAGCGGCCTCGACGTACTGAACCCCGGACCCGCCGGGGCCGCCGGGGTTGATGAAGAGGCTGCCCCGATGGATCGAGCCGGGGGCCACATGCTTCTTCATGGCGATCTCAATAGTCTCATCATCAGGCTGGGAGTAGTCCAAGGGCACCTTCACCTTCGCACACTTGAACGCCGTCGCCTCCGCCGACCTCTCCATCCCCCCGGTAGCACCACAGTCGTACCACTCCACCGTCTGACCGTAGAACGACTCCAACCCCGCAGGAACCGCAGCCCCAGCCACACTCGACCCCACCCCCGGAGTCGGAGCCACAGCCGCCGCAGGAACCACACCGGCCCCCACCCCCAGACACACACCCGCCACAGCCGCCAACACCCCGACAGCCACCCGACCACGTTCCGGTCACCGAAGCGTCTCCAGCTCGCATCCTTCCTCTTCCCACCGCAGAAACGGCGCGCTTCCAGTCATCGTGCTGCTTCAGTCTTACTGCCATGCTCGGAATCATAAAAAACGACCAGTCGCCACGTGATCCACCTTAAGGATGAGAGAGACTTTCGCTCTCATCCCCTTACAGAATGAGTTTCCTACCTACCGGGAAGAATCCTCAACGATGGGCACCCCCTGGCGGCAGCTCACCCCACATGGAGACACCAATGCCAGCCAACGTCGAAGAACGGCGTTACCGCGCTACGGCCTGGGGACGCAGCTGGACCATGAGGGCCTCGACGGCCAGCAGCGGGGCGGCATTGGAGCGCAGCCGGCTGCGGCACTCCTCGATGGCGGTGATCCGGGCCAGGGACTGCTCGGGACTCGTGCTGCGGGCGGCCTGATCGACGGCGTCGGACAGGTCGAGGTTGACGCGCTCGACGTCGCTGCCCATCTGGGTGGTGAGCACATCGCGGTAGAAGGACAGCAGGTCAATCATGGCCCGATCCAGGACATCGGTGCGGGCGCGCTTGGCGCGGCGCTTCTGGTCCTCCTCGAGCT
>NZ_CAUROW010000085.1:0-7884 GCF_963526355.1 uncultured Actinomyces sp.
TGGTCAGCGACTCCTTCGGCCCCAAGGCGGACAACGAGTCGGCGCTGTCGATCGGATTGGCGATCGCCGGCCTGTTCATCGCCCTGCTGGCGCCGGTGACCGGGCAGCGCTCCGACAGGGCCGGACGCACTGTCTTCTGGCTCGGCGGCTACACCGCCGTGGTGGTGGCGGTATCCGCGGCATTGTTCCTCGTGCGGCCCGCCCCCGGCTACCTGTGGCTGGGTATCGTCCTGCTGGGGATCGGCAACATCTTCTTCGAACTCGCCTCAGTCAACTACAACGCCATCCTCAACCACCTGGCCTCCAAGGATCGGATCGGCGCGGTCAGCGGTCTGGGCTGGGGGATGGGCTACCTCGGCGGCATCGTCCTGCTGCTCATCCTCTATGTCGCCCTCGTAGGGCCGAGTCCCCTGTTCTCCTTCTCCTCCGGGAGCGGGCTGGGAGTGCGCGTCGCCATGCTGGTGTCCGCGGCCTGGTTCGGACTGTCCGCGCTTCCCGTCCTCATCAACCGCTCCCGCAGGATGGGCCGCCACGACGACGCCGCGGAGATGGGCGAGGGCATGGCCTCTGCTGAGCCGGGCCGGGATCGGGCCGGTATGGAGGTCGAGCCCGAGGAGGCCGTCTCCCACGGCGGGGAGCACAAGGAGTCGATCCTGACCTCCTACAGGCTGTTGTGGCGCACATTGCTCCAGCTCCACCACTTCCAGCCGCGCCTGCTGTGGTTCCTGCTGGCCGCGGCCGTCTTCAGGGACGGCCTGGCAGGGGTCTTCACCTACGGCGGCATCATCGCCCAGAACACCTTCGGCTTCTCATCGGGTGACGTCATCATCTTCGCCATCGTCGCCAACATCGTGGCCGGCATCGCCACCATCGCGGCCGGACGACTCGACGACCGCTTCGGGCCGCGCAACGTCATCATGGCCAGTCTCATCATCCTGGTGGTGGTTGGGCTGCTGGTCTTTCTCCTGCATGCCGCCGGCACGGTCGCCTTCTGGGTGCTGGGCCTGCTCCTGTCGGCCTGTGTGGGGCCGGCGCAGTCCGCCGCCCGTTCCTTCTTGGCCCGCCTCATCCCTGAAGGTCAGGAGGGGGAGATCTTCGGCCTCTACGCCACGACCGGACGTGCGGTCTCCTTCATCGCGCCCATGATGTACGGCATTTTCATCTACCTGGGCACGCTCATCGTCGGGCCGGGGGCCAACTACTGGGGGATCCTGGGGATCGTCTCCGTGCTGGTCACTGGTCTGCTCCTCATGCTGCGCGTTGGCGACCCCGTCGCGGACGAGGAACCTGCCGCGTAGTCCGCGTGTGCCTCAGACCGGTGAGGTCGGCCCGGGCCGTGTGAGGCGGGTGTGGGAGGCGTCATCGTTCAGGATGAGGCCTTGTGGGCTCCGCGCTCAGCGCGCATGCGCTCAAGGTCCTCCGGGGTGAGAGGTCCCTGGGTGGTGCCCGGTGCGCCGTTCTGTCGGCGCCAGGTCACGACGAGCCCCTCCTTGGCTCCGAAACGGGCCACATGGATGCCGACGACGTGCTCGATCCGCTCGAGGTGCTCGTCGTCGGCGGTCAGGTCGAGCTGGAGGAAGCCGTCTTGGCATGAGAGCGCCACGACTCCGGTGACCGCCCCCTCACGGTCGAAGGTCAGGGAGCCGGTTTTGGCGTCCTCGCTCCATACGGTGGTGATCTTGCGACCCATATGGCTGGTCAGTTGCTTTCCGTAGCGGACCGGCCGGTCCGTGGCGATGCGCGCGGTGGAGCGGCGTGAGAAGTCGGGCTGTGCTGAGTCAGTCATGTTCCCATCCTGACGCGCCTCCTCATCAAAGAGGTCTATGAGGTCTCTGACATCGCGGGGCAGAGGTCGTGTCAGTGGGCGGTCCACAGACGATGTGGGGTGGGGGCGAACTTTTTCTCCGCACTGCCGGTACTGCACGAGTTCTGGGCGCTACTGGCTGGTGGCGGGGCACCTCGTGTGCGGTGAGTCCCTCGGTAAGGTGGGCACGGAAGGCGGAGGAGAAAAGCCGGCAATCCCCTGATCTCCCCCTCGTGCCGAGTTTCTGAAAGCCTTTGGGAAAGGACTCGGCCCGCGGTTCGGGTGTCCGAACCGCGGGCCCAAGCCTCGCGAGGTTCCACCTGCAACCCGGGGTCCCATGCACCCGAGGAGGCAGTTCCTCCTTCGCCGGAACGACGGTTCTAGGCTCCCTATGACCCAGCGCCATCTCAGAGATGCGGTCTTTCAACGGGCTCCCCAACCCTCGGGACCGATCCTGTCCAACGGTGCTCACTATCTAACGTCATCACCCTGAAAGGAGGAGGGGAAGACTCCTGGGAATAACCTGGGAACTTCTCGGAGGGGTGATTCGTCGGGGTGAGCAGCTCGAGGGGGTGAGGTGCGCTCCACTGCTCGAATGTCTTGAGAGGTCTCGGTGAGTTGAGCGTCTTGCCGCTGCCCGGGGTCGTCTCCCAAGAAGTGTTGCCGCAACACGACCCAGCCCGGCAGGGCTCTCGCCCCGTGGACTGTTACCACTGGTCGTGCGAGAGGTGCACTCAGGAGGCGGGTGAGAAGCGAACGGCCGTTCCCGATGCCGTCACCATGAGCATGCCGTTGTCGGATCCCAGCGTCTCGTAGTCGATGTCGACGCCGACGACACCCTCGGCGCCCAGTTCCTGGGCGCGCTGAACCATCTCCGCCAGGGCTGATTCCCGGGCCTGGATGAGTTCGGTCTCATAGGTCTGAGAGCGACCGCCCACGAAGTTGCGGAATCCCGCCGCCATGTCCTTGAGAACGTTGACGCCGGCGATCGTCTCCCCGCAGACGACTCTCAGGTACTGGGTGACGGGGTAACCCTCAACGGTGGGGGTGGTGGTGACGAGCATCAGTGCGACTCTCCTGCTTATGTTGACATGGTGCTACTGGTGAATAAGAGCCTACTACCGTTCTGAAGCCGGTTCGTGTCCTCCATGCGGGTTATCCGCGAGTCGCCCCCAGGAGGCGGCTGTAACGCTCGCTGATCGCCTCGTGGGGGACGGGAACTCCGTCAAGGCTCCACGAGAGCAGGTGCTCCAGGCTGAATCGAGGGGAGCAGCGCGAACAGGATGCCGGCGATGCCGGCCGACGCATACGGTCCACCTCATGGCCTGCCGGGCAACGTCCTACCCATCGACCGGGTAGACGTGGTGCCTGGGCGTCGATGAGTCGTCGGCCGGTGGCGCCCAGGCGGATCGCCTCGGCTGCCCAGACGGCGTCATGCCCGTGCCTGGGGCCCACGCGGGCGTGGGCGATCTCGTGCAGGATCGTCTCGCGTACCTGCGCCTGGTCGTACAGGCTCATGAGGTGACGGCTGAGTGTGAGCCGGCGTCGCGTATGGTCCGTCTGGCCGGCTCGACGGCGCGCCCGGTCGAGGGCCAGCTCCCAATTGCCGACGCCGGCCTCCTCCATGAGGGAGCGCGCCAGGTCCAGAACGTCGGGAAGGTTCACGGCCCCACAGTAACGAGTGACGGTCCCAAGCGTGACCGAGACGGTTCCGGCCGCCGTATGTGCCGGCGCTCTCGCCGGGGAGGTTGAGGAGGACGCATCGGCTCGGTTGTTCCGGGAATTCATGGGATTGTGAGTACGTCCTGCCCCGTTGTTGTGTGACACGATGATGCCGATGCCCCATCGTCCTCCCAGCCGACGTTCACGGGGCCGCCGAAGCGCCGGTGGTTCCGACTACTCTCAGCCCGTTCGCGCTCACCGCCGCGTGCGCCCGACGGTGCAGCGCGGCGGCGACCGTGCCCGAAGCGGCAACAGGCATCATCCCGCTCACGGTCCGGGGCGATGTGGAGACGGAGAGCGCCCCGGCCGCCTTCGAGCCAGTGCCAGGCTCGGGAGGCGAGGCGGGGAGCGCCCAGTCCCGGTCTTCCTGCGCAGTCCGGTTGGTGTGGTCCTCGGGGCCTTCATCGTCACGCTTCTGGTGGGGCTGTTCGCGCTGCGCGCGGCCGGATCCTCGCTCAGCGGGCTTGTGGGGCTGAGGCCGGAGGCCTCCGTCCCGGAGCCGACGATCTCCGCCCCGGAACCTCTGGTGCCCGATACAAACGGGTTCGACGCCGCCCGTATCATCGACGACGAGGTCTTTTACGACGCCGGCGCCATGACACATGAGGAGGTCGCCGCCTTTCTGACGCGGGTCAACGCCGGTTGCCAGCCGGGCGACGACGGTACCCAGTGCCTGGCCACGGCCACCTTCTCAACGCAGTCCCGCGAGGCCACCACCTTCTGCCCCGGTGGTATCGAGGACGCCGCGGGGGTCAGCGCGGCCGACGTCATATGGGAGGTCTCCCAGGCCTGCGACGTCAATCCTCAGGTCCTCCTCGTCCTCATCCACAAGGAGCAGGGGCTGCTCACCGCCTCCGGGCAGACCTTGAGTGCTCGCGACTATGAGACAGCGGCCGGGTACTCCTGCCCTGACCACGGAGCCTGTGACCCCCAATGGGCCGGCTTCTTCTCTCAGCTCTACGGGGCGGCCTCTCAGTTCCAGCGCTACCGTCTCAATCCGGACGCCTACGACGTGGTGGCCCAGCGTCCGACTCAGGTTGCCTACTCGCCCCACGCGCAGTGCGGCGGCGCTGAGCTCACGGCGGTCAACCAGGCAACAGCGGGCCTGTACAACTACACGCCCTTCCAGCCCAACGAGGCTGCCGAAAGAGGAGGGGACCAGTGCACCTCGTGGGGGAACTGGAACTTCTACGGCTACTTCAAGGCGCTCTTCGGGAGTCCGACATCGGGCTCATGATCCCGGGAGCCTCCGCCAATCGCCATCGTTCCTAGGATTGTGGAGGGCTGTAGCACTGCGCTCGACGGGTCGTAACCATATCGTCACCAAGCGTCATCATTTAGATGCATTATTTCCAGGTTCTTTTCAGACAGCGTCGGCAGAGTCATAGTTACCACTGAACGGTGGCTGTCGTGAGGTACTGGGGAGTACTGCTGACCGGCGGGTACCGAGTCTGGGCTACAGCCAAGGGAATGGGCCTGGACGTTTCGGTGAAGGAGGACCCGCTGCCGAATGGGAACCGGTAAGCGACCTCGTTGCGAAGGGCCCGGCCCGGTGGTTCAACCGGGGCGGGCCTTCGCAGTGCCTGGGCGTAGGGCCGTCCGGCCCGCGCCCAGGCATCCTTCCGGAGACTGCTCCTGTGACATGACATCATGCGATATATGACGTTGCCGCCGGTGCTGGCGACCACCTGGGTCGTCATCGAGTACCTCATCAAGATCGCCGCGCTGGGCACGGTTCCGGAGAACCGCCGCCCGTCGTCGTCGACCGCCTGGCTGCTGCTCATCTTCTTGCTGCCCTTCGTGGGGCTCCCGCTCTACCTGCTCATCGGCAGTCCGTGGGTTCACGGCGCCCGCCGCCGCCAGCAGCACACCGTCAACGAGATCACCCTCGACTACACCCGCTCCATGCCGGACCTGCCCAAGGGGGCCCGGCCGTCGACCTACCTGGCCGGGGCGCTGCACATGAACCGTCGGCTGACCGGACTTCCCTGTGTCAGCGGGGAGGTGGTGGCCGTCCATGCCGACCCTCGCACCACCTACGAGGCCATGGCCCGCGCTGTCGACTCTGCCACCGATCACGTCCATGTTGAGTTCTACATCATGAGCTGGGACGAGGTCACAGATGTCTTTTTCGCCTCCCTGGAGCGAGCGGTGGCCCGTGGGGTCACGGTGCGTCTCCTTCTGGACCATCTGGGCAGCCGCAAGTACCCCGGCTGGAAGCGTTTCTGTCAGCGCATGACCGATGCCGGGATCCGTTGGCGTCTCATGATGCCGTTGCTGCCGCTCAAGCGCCGCTGGCGCCGTCCGGACCTGCGCAATCATCGCAAGATCCTCGTCATCGATGGGGAGAAGGCCTTCATCGGCAGCCATAACGTCATCGACCCCACCTACCGGACTCGGCGCAATGTGCGAGCCGGACGGCGGTGGGAGGACCTGTCCGTGGAGGTCACCGGCGAGATCGTCCTGGAGGCCCAGGCCGTCTTCGCCATGGACTGGTACTTCGAGGCCGGCGAGCAGCTCGAGGCCTTTGACCTGGCACTGGGGACGCCGGTGGAGACCCTGCCGGAGATGGCGGGGCTGCCGGGCATCCCGGTGGGGACGCCGGCCCCGAGGCCTGGGCGGCCCGACGCCGTCGTCAACGCCATGCAGCTCGTGCCCTCTGGCCCCGGCTACCCCACTGAGCCAAACCTCCGGATGTTCCTTGCCCTCATCCACGGGGCCAAGCGGCGCGTATCCATCACCAGCCCCTACTTCATCCCCGACGAGGCGCTGCTGGCGGCCATGACGTCGGCCGCCTACCGCGGGGTGGAGGTCGAGCTGTTCGTGGGCAAGAAGTCCGATCAGTTCATCGTCAGCCACGCCCAGCGCTCCTACTACTCGGCGCTCCTGGCGGCGGGAGTGCGGATCTACCTCTACCCGGCTCCGGCCGTGCTGCATTCCAAGTACATGACGGTTGACGACGAGGTCGGGGTCATCGGATCGTCCAACATGGATTTCCGCTCCTTCGCCCTCAACTACGAGGTCATGCTGCTGGCCTTCGGCGGCGACCTCGACGACCTGCTTCGCGCCAATGATGCCGACTACCGGTCCATCTGCACTGAGCTGACCCCGCAGGAGTGGGCAACCGAGCCCTGGTACAACCGATACGTGGACAACGTCTGCCGCCTCATGTCTGCCGTGCTGTAGGGCCGGTTAGTGGTGAGAATTCCTTCCAGCGGCGCTTCCGGCTTGTAGAAACATACAGAATACGGCCGCCTGGGTCGCCTGTGTCATAACGGCGGATTTGCTGGAAAGATCTGTGTGAGAACGACTGTCAGAGGCGATTGCGGGAACTGTCGATGTTTGGCGCATTGCCCGATGGGAAGTGTGTGTGGAGAGGTATGATGAAGGCGCTATTCATCCAATCAGTATATTGTGACGAATGCCGAGGGCGGGGATGCTCGGCGTCCTACTGAGGATCGATGAATTCGAGGGAGAGATCTCGATGAGTGTGAGGCGAGTGCTGGGGCGAATTGGTGTTCCGGTGATGGCTTTTGTCGTGGCGATCGGAATGTTCTTTGGTGCGGCGGGGCAGGCCGTGGCCGCACCTCAGCCGGTTGTGCAAAGTCCTGAGCAGGCGAAGGTGGCGGAGCTTCAAGCCGAGTACAAGGCGGAAGCTTCGGCTGAAGACTACCGGAAAGCCGTTGAGACCTATGATCGGCTGGTCGCGGGGAAGCCTGACCCTGTCGAGGTGCCGGCCTCGATGTGCGTCACCATCCCCAAGTGGGCTGTTGTTGCTTACGCCTGGTACGCCATTGTGTCTGGTGGTGCCACGGCTGCAGTAGGAGCCTTCCTGGATGGGACTATCGTCGGTCTTCCTGCGGGTGCTGTGTTGAATGCCATCGGAATCGGCGTAGGTGTCACTGGATCTGGGCTTCTGTACTGGACGGATCACACATCTTGGCCCAAGCGTGTGTGTGTCTGAGGTCCTTCGCGGGTGGTTGGGGTCCATTTAGTCCTGTGCGGGTATATCTCCATCCTTTTGTCGCGTGCGTGTATACTTGGGTGAGAGTCTGTCTCGTAATTAAACGCTGGGAGGTGAATCATGGATATCCCACAGTGGTTGCTCGGACTCATCTTCCTGGCAGTATGTGTGCTCCTAGGAATGGCGATCCGTCTGTACCGGACCAGGCACTCCTGGATGCGCAAGTACCGGGAGGGCCAGCCGTAGCCCTGAAGCATCCGGACTGATCAGTACTAATGTCGTCGGGGCCCCCCCCCCGGGGGGGTGGGGGGGGCCCCCTTTTTGTAAACCGCGACAGGGGGGTGGTGGGGGGGGGAAACGTGGGTGAAGGCGCGCCCCGGGGGGAGAGCCACCC
>NZ_CAUROW010000086.1:0-7833 GCF_963526355.1 uncultured Actinomyces sp.
GACCTGCTGCGCCACATCGACGCCTTCCGCAGCTACGGGCTCTACGTGGGCAGCGTCGTCGTGACCCAGTGGACCGAGGACAACCGTCAGGCCCATGACTTCAAGCGCAAGCTGGAGGCGCTGGACATCACGGTCTACCGCCACTTCCCCATCCCCGGATATCCCGGCGACGTCGCCCGTATCGTCTCCGAGGAGGGCTACGGGCGCAACGAGTACATCGAGACCAGCCGGGACCTCGTGGTGGTCACCGCACCCGGGCCGGGCAGCGGCAAAATGGCCACCTGCCTGTCCCAGATCTACCACGACCACCAGCGGGGCATCGCCTCGGGCTACGCGAAGTTCGAGACCTTCCCGATCTGGAACCTCCCCCTGGACCACCCGGTCAACATCGCCTACGAGGCCGCCACCGCGGACCTCGACGACGTCAACATGATCGACCCCTTCCACCTGGCGGCCCACGGCGTCCAGACCGTCAACTACAACCGCGACGTCGAGGTCTTCCCGGTCCTGACCCGCCTGTTCGAGGAGATCCTGGGATCCTCGCCCTACGCCTCCCCCACGGACATGGGCGTCAACATGGCGGGCTACTGCATCAGCGACGACGAGGTCTGCCGGCAGGCCGCCTGTCAGGAGATCATCCGCCGCTACTACCGGGCCCTGGTGACCGAGAAGCGCGAGGTCATCGCCCCCGTCCAGTCCCAACGGATCGCGCTGCTCATGGCCAAGGTGGGGGTCAGCAAGGAGGACCGTCCGGTCGTGCCGCCCACGCTGGAGGTGGCCACCGCCACCGGTGAGCCCGCTTCAGCGATCGAGCTGCCCGACGGGCGCATCGTGACGGGTAGGACCTCGGCCCTGCTTGGATGCTCCTCGGCAATGCTGCTCAACGCCCTCAAGGTCCTGGCCGGGATCGATGACGGTGTCGACCTGCTGGCCCCGGCCTCCATCGAGCCCATCCAGAAGCTCAAGACCCAGGGACTGGGCAGCCGCAATCCGCGGCTGCACACCGACGAGGTGCTCATCGCCCTGGCCGTGTCCGCCAACGGGGACGACAACGCCCGCAAGGCTCTCGACCAGCTCGAGACGCTGCGGGGCTGCGACGTCCACACCTCCACGATCCTGGGGTCGGTGGACGAGGGCATCTTCCGCGCCCTGGGAGTCCAGGTCACCAACGAGCCGGTCTACGCCACCAAGTCCCTGTACCGCAAGAAGTGAGTCCCGGGCGCGGACGGCCTGCCTGCGGTGCCGCCCGCATCCGGACGCCCTGTCGAGGTGGGGCTGGTCACATGTGCGCCGGGAGGCGGCCGAGCGCACTCGCACGCGGTACATTCTCCTCAACGAGATGAGCTCGTGTGCTCTGGGGTCGGTGAAAGTCCGAACCGGCGGTGACAGTCCGCGACCCGGTCGCATCCAGCGACCGGCTGACCAGGTGGAACTCCTGGACCGACGGTAAGAGTCCGGATGGGAAGCGCACACGGGACACACCATGCCGTACCCGGTGCCGTGCACCCGGTGGGTTCGGCGTGGCGGTGTCTCTCCCCAACGCACCCGAGGGAGAGGACCGGATGACTTCGTTCACCCACGTGCAGACGGCCGCGATGCGACGCGCCCTCCGGGCCGCGGCCTCCCCCGACGCCCCGCCCGGGCCCAACCCCAGGGTCGGTTGCGTCATCCTCTCCGCCGACGGCGACGTCCTCGCCGAGGGCCACCACCGTGGCGCTGGCACCGCCCATGCCGAGGTCGATGCGTTGGCGAATCTCGCCGCGGCGGGCGCCTCCGCCCAGGGAGCGACCGCCATCGTCACCCTCGAGCCGTGCAACCACGAGGGCCGCACCGGCCCATGCGTCCAGGCGCTCCTCGCCGCAGGCGTGACCGAGGTCATTTACGCCCAGGACGACCCGACCGAGCAGGCCGGAGGCGGCGCGGCGACGCTGGAGGCCGCTGGCGTGCGGGTACGACGCGGGCTGTGCTCCCAGGACGCCGCGCGTCTCAACCGCCCGTGGCTCCTGGCCGTGACCCGCGGCCGCCCTATGGTGACGTGGAAGCTCGCCGCCACCCTCGACGGCCGTATTGCCGCCGACGACGGCACCAGCCGGTGGATCACCTCGGCGGCGGCCCGCCGCGACGCCCACCACCTGCGCCGTCAGTGCGACGCCGTCATGGTGGGCACCGGCACCGCCCTCGCCGATGACCCGGCCCTCACAGTCCGAGACGAGACGGGAGAGCCCGCCCCAGCTCATCTCCAGCCGCTGCGCGTCGTCGTCGGTTCCAGGCGCCTGCCTCCTGCCTCCAAGGTGTTCGCCGACGACCACTATCTCCTCCTGCCCACCCACGACCCGCGCACCGTGCTGGCCGTGCTCGCCGAACGCGAGATCCGCCACGTCCTCCTCGAAGGAGGCCCGATCCTCGCGACATCCTTCCTGCGCGCCGGCCTCGTCGATCAGGTCGTCGCCTACACGGCCCCCGCACTTCTGGGCGCGGGACCGGCCGCCCTCGCCGACTTCGGGGCGACGACGATCAGCGACGCCCTGAGGCTGCGTCACCCCCGCGTCGAGGTCCTCGGCGCGGGCGACGAGCTCGCCGTCCGCCTCTCCGGTGACCTGGGGACCGACGACGACCACCCCGACGCCCCTCCGGGCCCGAGGCCGCGGCACAGCCAACGCCCGGACCACCGGGACCGCACTCATCCCCCTATCCGCCGCCACACTGAGGAGAGTCACTGATGTTCACCGGAATCGTCGAGGAGCTCGGACGCGTCGTCCGGCTCGAGACCGTCGAGGACTGCGCCCGGCTGACGGTCGAGGCGCCCACCGTCACCCAGAACGCGAGCCTGGGCGACTCCATCAGCGTCAACGGGTGCTGCCTGACGATCGCCGCCATGCACGGGAGTGCCTTCACCGCCGACCTCATGGCGGAGACTCTCACGCGCACCACCCTGGGCTCCCAGGCGCCCGGAGACCGGGTCAACCTCGAGCGCGCCCTGCGCGCCACCGACCGGCTCGGCGGGCACATCGTTCAGGGGCACGTCGATGCCACCGCCGAGGTCCTCGACCGCAGCCACGGCGAGCACTGGGACCTTCTGCGCGTCGGTATGCCGTGGGAGATCGCCCGCTACGTCGCCGTCAAGGGATCGGTCGCCCTCGACGGGGTGTCGCTGACCGTCGTCGACGTCGTCGACGACGCCTCCCCTACGCCGGGAGCAGGAGCGTCACTCAGCGTCGGCCTCATCCCGGAGACGCTGCGACGCACGACTCTGGGCACGAGGCGACCGGGAGAACGGGTCAACCTCGAGGTCGACGTCATGGCCAAGTACGCCGAGCGTCTTCTGGGCGCCCGCCTGGGCGAGGAGGACCGGCAGGCATGCTGAGCATCAGGAGCGTGCGCCCGGACACACGCATGGACAGCGTCGAGGACGCCCTCACCGCCCTCCGCGAGGGCCGGATGGTCATCGTCGTCGACGATGAGAGCCGGGAGAACGAGGGGGACCTCATCTTCCCCGCGGCGACCGCCACGACCGAGCAGCTGGCCTTCGCGATCCGACACTCGACCGGCATCATCTGCGCGCCCATGACGGCCCAGGAGCTCGACCGCCTGGGCATCCCGATGATGACCGAGCACAACACCGATCCCAAGAGAACGGCCTTCACGCTGAGCGCCGACGCACGCACGGGCATCACCACGGGCGTGAGCGCCACCGATCGGGCTCGCACCATCCGTGTCCTGGCGGACCCGGGCTCAGCGCCGACCGACCTCGTCCACCCCGGCCACGTCTTCCCCCTACGTGCACGCAAGGGAGGGATCCTCAGGCGCCACGGTCACACGGAGGCCGCCGTCGACCTCATGCGCCTGTCGGGCAACCGGCCCGTGGGTGTTCTCGTGGAGATCGTCAACGACGACGGCACCATGGCGCGCCGGCACCAGCTGCGAGAGCTCGCCGACGCCCACGCCATGCCCATGATCACGGTCGGCGACCTGGAGCGCCACCGGTGGCTGCACGAGGATCTCGTCGAGGAGGTCGTCTCGACTCACCTGCCCACCGCGCACGGGGAGTTCACCGCCCACGCCCTGCGCAGCAGGGTCGACGGCGCCGAGTACCTCGCGCTCGTGTGCGGCCACGTCGCCGACGGTGAGGACGTCCTCACCCGCGTCCACTCCGCCTGCCTGACCGGCGACGTCCTGTCCTCCCTGCGCTGTGACTGCGGGCCGCAGCTGCGCGCCGCCATGGAGGCGATCGGCGCCCGCGGCCGCGGGGTCCTCGTCTACGCCTCCGACCACGAGGGGCGCGGCATCGGGCTCATCGACAAGCTCCGCGCCTACGCGCTGCAGGAGGAGGGAATGGACACCCTCGACGCCAACACCGCGCTGGGGCTGCCGGCCGACGCCCGCAGCTATGCCACCGCCGCCCAGGTGCTGCGGCACCTGGGCGTGCGCTCGGTCGAGCTGATGACGAACAACCCGGACAAGGTCACAGGCCTGGAGCACTACGGCGTGAGCGTCCGCTCCAGGATGTCGACGCCGACCTTCGCCAACGGGGAGAACCTCAGCTACCTGCGCGCCAAGCGCGACCGCATGGGCCATCTGCTCACCGGGCTCGAGCCCACCGGGTCCCCTACGGACGTGCTGCCCGGCGAGGGTGCGGCCGACGATGCGCCCTGGCACAAGACCGACGAGAACGAGGGAGAGACACGATGAGCGGATCCGGGGCGCCTGAGCAGAGCGCACCTCACGCGCGGGGCATGAGGGTGACGGTCGTCGCTGCCCAGTGGCACGAGCGTGTCATGGGGGGCCTGGTCGCCGGGGCGCTGCGCGCCGTCGAGGAGGCCGGAGCTCAGGCAAGCGTCGTTCGGGCGGTGGGCTCCTTCGAGCTTCCGGTGCTCGCCGCGGCCGCCGCGCGGGGTGGTGCCGAGGCGGTCGTCGCGCTGGGCGTCGTCATCCGCGGTGGCACCCCGCACTTCGATTACGTGTGTCGAGCCGCGACAGACGGGCTGAGCCGGGTGTCGCTCGACACCGGGGTGCCGGTGGGCTTCGGCGTGCTCACGTGCGACGACGAGGCCCAGGCGCTGGCCCGCTGCGGCGGTCTGGGCTCGGACGAGGACAAGGGCTACGAGGCGGCGTGTGCGGCGATGTCCACAGCGCTCACACTGGCCGCCATGCGGGTCTGAGGGGCGGCTCAGCGCCGGCGGGTACCCGAGCGGCGGGCGTCGCAGATCGTCAGAACCGCGCGCTCAACAGCGTAGACGGGATCGCGGCTGGCGCCCTTGGCCTCGGCGTCAGCGCGGGCGACCGCAAGGATCGAGATGGCCAGGGCGTCGTCGGACCAGCCCTGGAGCTCGCGGCGAGCCCGGTCCACCTGCCAGGGTGCCATGCCCAGCTCGGCGGGGCTCATGCGACGGCCCCCGGCGGCCGCAACCCGGGCGAGCTGGCGTACCTTCATCGCCAGGGCGGCGACGATGGCCACCGGGTCGGTGCCGGTGGCCACGGCGTGGCGCAGGGCGGTGATGGCGGCCGGGGTGTTGCCGGCTGCTGCGGCGTCGGCCACGGTGAAGCCGGTGGCCTCGATACGCCCGGAGTAGTAGGTGCGCACGTGGTCGACGCTGATGGTGCCCTGGGTGTCGGCGAGGAGCTGGTCGACGGCGGAGCACAGCTCTCGCACGTCGCTGCCCAGGGCGTCGACGAGGGCGCCCACGGCTTCAGGGGTGATGCTCCGCCCGGCGCGGCGCACGTCGGCCACGACCAGAGAGGACTTGTCCTTGGCACTCTTGATGGCGTCGCACTGGACGGTCGGGTAGGGCGAAGCCTTGATGGCGTCGAGCAGGCGCTTGCCCCGCTGCCCCCCGTTGTGGCGCAAGATGACGCTGACCTCGGGGTCGGCGGCGCCCACGTAGGCGATGAGATCGGCCAGGAGGGCGTCCGTCATCTGCTCCAGGGCGGGGACGTAGACGAGCCGGGGCTCTCCGAACAAGGAGGGCGACACGAGGGTGTCGAGCTGGTGGGGCTCGTAGGTGGCGGCCTCGAGGCGCGTGACCTCGGTGGTCGGGTCCTTGGCCTTGGCTTGCGCCAGAAGACTCGATACCGCACGGTCGGCGAGGACCTCCTCGCCGGCGCGGATGAGGACGATCGGCGCCAGCTGGGCCTGGTCCCAGCGGAGTCTAGCCGGTGCGTTGCGCCGGCCCCGGGAGCGGGAGGTTCGGGTCGCTGCCATGGGGCAAGCCTGCCACGAGCGGGCCGCGTCAACCGTCTCAGTCCCTCCAGCAGGGCGCGGCGGGCTCGGGGAGCCACCAGGAGCAGGACCCCGAGCTCGCAGACCCCCAGTGCCAGGGCACCCGTGAGGCCGTCCGGCCAGGACAGTGTGGCGCCGGGCAGGTGGGCGAAGAAGCCGGCGACCCACACCATCCAGGAGCAAGCCACGAGCGCCGGCCAGGCGATGACGGTGGCTGCCGCGGGCCAGGCCGGGAGGATCAGCGCGGCCAGGAGACCGCTGATCGTGGCGACGACGGCGGCCGGCTCACTGAGCAGGTTGGCGGGAACCGACCAGGCCCCCACCGAGGGCTGGAGGAGGACGAGGAGCGGCCCGCAGGCGGCCTGGGCCACCAGTGGCAGAGCCACGGCGGCGGCCAACCACCTGGGCAGGTGGCGAGAGAGGTGGACCGCAACGGGCTTGGAGCCGATGACGATCCCGGCGGTGGCCACCACGGACAGGGCGAACCCGTAGTCCCGGGACTGCCAGGGGTCGATGAGCAGCAGGACGATGGCGCCCGCGCACAGTGCCGGCACAGAGGCGGCACGCCGTCCGGCAACGACGCCCAGGAGCATGACGGCTCCCATGGTGGCCGCACGCAGCACGGATCCCGAGGGACGCACCAGGATCACGAGAGCAGTCAGCAGGACCGCTCCGAGCAGTGCCCGCCACCGCCGGGGCAGCACCCCGAGGGCTGCCAGGCCCAGACCCAGGACAATGGCGACATGCTGCCCGGAGACGGCCGTCAAATGGGTCATGGAGACGGTGCGCATGTCCTTGCGCACCTGCTCCGGCAGGGCGTGGTCGTCCCCCAGGGCGACACCGGGTACGAGGGCCCGGGCGCCCGGCGGCCAGAAACCCGCTTCCTCCCCCACTCCTGCGGTGCCCTGTGCCCCGACGGCCTGGGCAAGACCAGCGCGAATGCTGGTGACGGCCCCGAGAACCCCGGTCGGTGGACTGAGGACCTTGAGATCAGCGCGTTTGGAGATGATGGCTGTCTCGGCGCGGCCTGGATCGGAGGATCGCAGGCGCGTGCGTACCTGGACGTGGGCCCCCATGGACAGGTTCAGCCACTGCTCGTCGGCCAGGACGGTGGCGCGCAGGTGAGAAGCACGCCCATCCACCTGCTCGACGTCGAGGGCGGTGATGACGAGGGTGGACCGGTTGGTGGCGGACACCCGTGGCTCCTGGGAGACGGTGCCGATGAGGGTGACCGGCTGCCCGGAAGCCACCGCCGTGGTCAGCGGGTCACGCTGGCGGGACCACAGGTGGGCGGCGCTGACGGCCAGGATCGTTGCGACGCACAGGGCGCACACGAGCAGGCTGGCGCTGAGGGTTCCGATGGCCCTGGGGTCCTGCTCCGGGGCTCCGGGGCGCAGGTCGGCCCGGTGACGCGGTGGCCGGAAGCGCAGGACGGGCACGACGAGTGCCGCAGCCAGGGCGGTGCATCCGGCGGCCACGAGGAGAGTCTGCCTCCATGCCGCCGGTCCGCCACCTCCGACGGCCCACCAGGCACCGGCCCAGCAGGTGACCGCCGGGGCGAGCAGACGCAGGTCGAGGGCCTCGGGGGCCTTGGAGGAGGTCGCGTGCGCATGTCG
>NZ_CAUROW010000087.1:0-7780 GCF_963526355.1 uncultured Actinomyces sp.
ACCTCCATGGTCCGCTCGGCGGCCAGGGAGTCCAGGGAGCCGGTGGGCTCGTCGGCGAAGAGGATGCGCGGGTTGGTCACCAGCGCCCGTGCAACGGCGGCCCGCTGGGCCTGTCCGCCCGAGAGCTGGCCGGGCCGCTTGTCCATGTGCTCGCTCAGTCCCAGCTCTTCCAGGGCCTCGTGGGCCTGGGTCAGTGCCTTCCTGCGCGGGCTCCCGGCCAGGAGCAGGGGGATGGTGACGTTGTCCAGGGCGGTCAGGTCCGGCAGGAGCTGGCCGAACTGGAAGATGAAGCCGAACTCGCTCAGGCGCAGGCGGCTGCGGGCGGCCTCGTCGAGTGCCGCGATGTCCACAGTGGTCTCGCCGGAGGCGCTTGCCTCGATGCCCCCGGCCGCACCGCCGCCGTGGTAGCTGACGCTGCCGGCGTCGGGCACGAGCACGCCGGCCATGACGTGCAGAAGGGTGGACTTGCCTGAGCCCGACGGTCCGGTGACGGCCAGGACCTCTCCGGCCGAAAGGTCCAGGTCGACGCCGCGCAGCGCGTGAGTCTGCCCGAAGCTCATCTCCAGGCCCTGGGTGCGCATGATGACCTCGCCCGGGCGCTGTGCCGCGCGCGCTCGGACCGTGGGGTCGACGTCGGTGGATGCGTGGGTGGTGTTGCTGGTGGAGGTGCTGGCTGCGGTGCTCATGAGCGGACCTCCGCCCTCAGTTCGCCCAGGCGGGCCGTGGTGGTCTCCATCCAGCGCAGGTCGGCCTCGATGTGGAACAGCGCGTGGTCGGCCAGCAGCACCGTGCGCAGGTCGCCGTCCTGCTTGAGCCGGGTCAGCTCGCGCATCCGCGCCATGTGCTCGGCGCGCTGGAGGTCGAGGAGGTGCTCGGCGTCGTCGTCGAGCATGAGGGCGATGATGGTCTTGGCGAAGATATCGGCCTGGACGTCGCCGGCCGGGGGGACGGGGGTCAGCAGCCACTGCTCGACGGCCTGACGGCCGGATGACGTGATCTTGTAGCGCTTGCGCTCCGGACCGCCGCCGGGATCGGCCTCGATCTGGGTGATGAGCCCGTCGCGCACGAGGCGGGCGAGGGTGGCATAGACCTGGCCGAAGGCCAACGGCTTGGAGGTGGCGAACCAGTGGTCCCAGGAGTGCTTGAGATCGTAGCCGTGACCCGGCCCGGCACTGAGCAGGCCAAGAAGAGTGAGTCTGGATTCCATGGCCGCGACTATACGTTGAGTGTATATGCTCGCAGTATACTCCGAGAGAAGGGTCTTTCTGCGCTGGTCGCGCTGTCTTCCTCCGTCTTGGGGAGGAGGGCCGGCTCCTCGCCTCCACCCGGAGGTGGATCGTTCTGCATCCCCGCTCGCGGTCGGTGGCTGCTGCTGGTCGCGAGTTCTACGATGGGGACCATGATCGCTGCCCGCTCTCGTGCGCGTCGTCGCGCGAGGCGCCCTCACCTGCTGCGTTCCCTGCTGTCGTGGCTGGGGCCCGTCGCTGGCGCTCTGCTGGTGCTGATCTCGCTGTCGCTGGTGCCGACGTCGGCGAGCGCCTCCCCCGTCTCGGCTCGGGCCGTCGACGACCCGGCCCTGAGCGCCGTCGACTCCTATGTCGGCCGGGAGGTGGCCAAGACCCATGTCCCGGGGGCCGCACTCGTGATCGTGGACAAGGACGGCACGCTCCTGGAGAGCGCGTACGGCGACCATCCGGGTGTGCACCGTCCCCAGATCATCGGTTCGACATCCAAGTCCTTCACGGCCCTGGCGATCATGCAGTTGGTCGAGGCCGGGAGGGTCGACCTCGACGCACCCGTCTCCACCTACTTGCCCGACGTCGAGGTCGGTGACCGGATCACCGCTCGACGACTGCTCACCCACACCGGCGGATTGGGTGCCGACCAACGCCG
Source organism: uncultured Actinomyces sp. (assembly GCF_963526355.1). Taxonomy (GTDB): domain Bacteria; phylum Actinomycetota; class Actinomycetes; order Actinomycetales; family Actinomycetaceae; genus Actinomyces. Next base: position 1,894 of record NZ_CAUROW010000087.1, read on the forward strand.
CAACGAGCTCTCCGGTCTGGGGGAGCAGGGCGGTTACGAGTACTCCAACGTCGGTTACCAGCTGCTCGGTGAGATCGTGGCCGCGGCCTCGGGCAGCACCTATGAGGACTACCTGCGGGTCCATATTCTCGATCCGTTGGGCATGAAGGACACCTACACCTCCCTGGAGGCCGCGAAGGCCGGTGGTCTCGTTCCCGGTCACCGCAACTGGTTCGGTGTCTTCGTCTCCGAGGAATCGGAGTATCCCGGCCAGGCCGGCTGGGGTGAGGTGCCTGCCGGCTACATCATCTCCAGCGCAGCCGACATGGGGCGCTACCTGCAGATGTACCTGCGGGGCGGAGAGGGGATCATCTCCCGGGCGGGTATTGACACGATGCTCACAGGAACTGCTCCGACCGGGGGCGGTGCCTCCTACGGCATGGGCTGGAACGATGCCGAGGCGCCCGGCTCCGAACCGCTCAAGTCGCACGACGGCCTGGTCGAGAACTATGCCTCCACCATGCTCGTCCTCCCCGAACGCGGGGTTGCGGCGGTCATGCTCATCAATGCCAATGACTTCTTCGTCGCCGATGGGATGTACTCCTCGATCAGTGAGGGGCTTGTGGCCCATCTGACGGGGCGTCCCGGCACGGCCCCCGTCCTGAGCGCATCGCGCTACGTGCGGGGGCACGTCCTTTTCGACGCGGTCCTGCTGGCCGTCGCTCTCGTGGCGCTCGCGCCCGCTCTCATGCTGCCGCGCTGGTGGCGAAGCGGATCGGGCGGCCACACCTTGAGCGGAGGGCGGCACCGACGGGCGCTGCGGGTCGTCTCCTTCCTCCTCCTGCACATCGCCTTCCCGCTGATGCTGTTCTGCCTGCCCTACGTCGCGGGGAGGGCGTGGTTCGCCGTCCGGGCCTATGCCCCCGACCTCCATGCGGTGGTCGTCGGGGCGATCATGGTGTCGGTGGCGGTCGGCCTGGTCAAGGCGCTCGTTCTGCTGCGCCGGCGCATGGTGAGGCCCTCGGCGCCATGAGTCTCGGAGGTGGGCGGCCGCAGGTCCTGCGGTTGCGCAGCGCGTGCTTGAAGCTGGAGCAAAGGTCTCGATGGGCCGGCGGGAGGTCGGGTGGGATGGTGCCGCTCGCCGATTCAATTATCAAATCGACAGGTCAATCTATGTTTGACAGGTGGTCGCCACCTCTTTAAGTTAGACTTGCTTTCGTAAATTGCGGTGTGTTGGGAGAAGCGATGCTGGTGGGCGTTCTCAGTGGCAGGAGCCGTCCCCGGCCGCAGGGCACTGCGACGCGCGATGGCGGCTCGGTCGCTCGCCGGCCCGTCATCCTCCTGGCTGCGGCCGTTCTGTTGGCTCTGTGCATCCTGACCTCCCTGTTCGTCGGCTCCTCCAGGGTCCCCGCCGACCAGGTCGCCCACTACCTGCTCCACCCCGACGCCTCCAACGTCTCCTACAACATCAACGTCCTGCGCGTTGAGCGCAGCATCATCGGCGTGCTCGTGGGGGCCGCCCTCGCGGTGGCCGGCGCGGTCATGCAGGCTGTCACCCGCAACCCTCTGGCCGAGCCCGGGCTGCTCGGCGTCAATGCCGGCGCCTCGTTGGGGATCGTCCTGGGTACCGCTGCGCTCGGCGTGCTCCCGGTCCCCGGCCAGCTGCTCCTGGCGGCCGGCGGCGCCCTGACCGCCACCGCGCTCGTCCAGGTCATCGGGATGATCGGCGGCTCGACCTCCTCACCGGTGCGTCTGGTGCTCATCGGCGTGGCCTTCTCGGCCTTCGCCGGGGCGGTCATCCGCGGCGTCGTGCTGACGATGCCGAACCTGTTCCGCACCTTCATCGACTGGGAGGTCGGCTCCCTGACCCGCGCCGACATCCCCCTGACAGCCATGACGATCCTCGTGGCCCTGGGGACCAGTGCTGCCCTCCTCCTGGCCGGCTCCCTGGACAACATCGCCCTGGGCGATGACGTCGCCGCCTCCCTGGGCACCCGGGTCGGCCTCGTGCGGGGACTGAGCCTGGCGGTCATTACGCTCCTGTGCGCCACCGCCACCACGGTGGCCGGCCCCGTCGGGTTCGTCGGGCTCATGGCGCCTCTGACGGCCTCCTGGCTCATGGGACCCCACCGGGGCTGGATCGTGGCTCTGTGCGCACTGGGCGGCCCCGTCGTCGTCCTGGCCGCCGACGTCCTGGGCCGCGTCCTGGCCCGCCCCGGCGAGATGCAGGTCGGTCTGCTGACGGCCTTCGTCGGCTCGCCCGTCCTGCTGCTCATGGTCCTGCGGCTGAAGGACCGGGCCTCGTGAGGGGAAACGGACTGAACCGTACCGCCGCCCCGGTGCGTCCCGTGGCCACCGGCCCGCGCCGAAGCCTTCACGTGGGGACAGACGCCGGACGCCTGTGGATCGTCGTCGGCCGCTGGTCGGTGCTCATCAGCCCCCGCCACGTCCTCGTCGGCCTCGTCCTGATAGCGCTCGGCCTCGCGGTGGCCGTCGCCGCCCTGCGCCTTGGAAAGTTCACCGTCTCCACTCAGGAGGTCCTCGATGCGCTCCAGGGGCGGGGGCGCAGGATCGTCCAGGTCGTCATCGTCACGTGGAAGCTGCCCCGGATCCTGCTGGGACTCGTGGCGGGCCTGGCCCTGGGCGTGGCCGGCGCCGTCTTCCAGACCATCACCCGTAACCCCCTGGGCTCGCCCGACCTCATCGGCTTCAGCACGGGAGCGCAGACCGGGATCCTGGTCAGCGTCCTGCTCCTGCCCGGATCCATGCTGTCCACCTCCCTGGCGTCCTTCGCCGGCGGGGCAGCTGTAGGGGTGGTGACCTACCTGGTCTCCCTGCGCGGCGGATTCACCGGCCTGCGCTTCATCCTCGTGGGGATCGCCATCAGCTCGATGCTCGTCTCCATCAACCGCTGGCTGCTGGTTCGGGTCGACGACGACGAGGGTCTGGGGGCCCTCAAGGCCATCACCGGCACCCTCGGGGCCGCCCGATGGCCGGTGGTCGCCTCGACCTGCCTGGCCATCGGCGTCACCGTGGCCCTCACCCTGCTGGCCGCCCGCCACCTGCGGGTCCTGTCCCTGGGGGAGCAGGTGGCCACCATCCTGGGCAGCCCCGCCCGCCGTGTCAGCGCCGTCCTCATCCTGCTGGGAACTGTGCTGGTGGCCGTAGTGACGATGGCGGCCGGTCCCATCGGATTCGTGGCCCTCGTGGCGCCCCACCTGGCCCGGCTCCTCACCGGCGCCCCGCAGCCCCCGCTGCTGGTCTCCGGTTTGACGGGCGGCCTCTTGCTGGCGGGTGCCGACCTGCTCAGCCAGCTGGTGCTCGAATCGATGCCCGTGAGTGTGGTGACCAACGCCGTCGGCGGCCTCTACCTCATGGTGGCGCTGACCGTGGCAGCGCGCGGAAGGAGATCCCTGTGACCGACCTGCCCCTCTCCGAGCGGAACGCCGGCGCCGGGCCGGACACCTCCGAGGCCCGACTGGCCGCCCGGGGCGCGACCATCGCCTACGAGCGCCACGTGGTCTCCCGTGACCTCGACGTCGACATCCCCGCCGGCGTCTTCACCGCCATCGTGGGCCCCAACGCTTGCGGAAAGTCCACGCTGCTGCGCGCCCTGGCCCGCCTGCACCGGCCCGCTCGGGGCGCGGTTCTCCTCGACGGCGCCGACATCGCCCGTCTGGGCACCAAGGAGGTGGCCCGCCGGGTCGGCCTGCTGCCCCAGAGCGCCGTCGTGCCGGGCGGCATGCTGGTACGCGACCTCGTGGCCCGCGGTCGCTTCCCCCACCAGGGCCTGTTCCGCCAGTGGTCGCGGCAGGACAGGCGGGCCGTCGAGGAGGCCATGGAGATGGTGGGGGTCACCGAGCTGGCCGCCCGCCCCGTCGACGAGCTCAGTGGTGGCCAGCGCCAACGCGTGTGGATCGCCCTGGCCCTGGCCCAGGGCACCGAGACGATCCTCCTGGACGAGCCCACCACCTTCCTCGACCTGGCCCACCAGGTCGACATCCTCCAGCTGTGCCGTCGCCTCGACGCCGACGGGCGCACGGTGGTGGCCGTCCTGCACGACCTCAACCAGGCCGCGCGCTGCGCCGAGCACATGATCGTCATGCACGACGGCCGGGTCCGTGTCACCGGCTCTCCGCGCAGGATCCTCACCGAGGACCTCATCGAGGAGGTCTTCGGACTGGCGGCCGTCATCGCTCCCGACCCGGTGGCCGGCACCCCTATGGTGGTTCCCCGCCACCTGGGCGCGGTCACGCCGGCAGGCCCCGACCCACAGCCCTCTGCCGAGTCCGCCTCGGCAGGCACCAGCCCGACTGCTCGCTCCCAGAAGGACGGATAAGAAAGGAACACAGACAGATGAACGCATCCACGCGTCGCGCCCGCCGCCTGAGGCAAGGCCTCGTCGCCGTTGCCGCCATGGTGCTGAGCACCGGACTGGCGGCCTGCGGCTCCTCCAACAACTCGACCTCCGCCTCGACCGCCGCAGGCTCCGCGGGGGCCTCGGAGGCCGCCTCGGCCGGAGCCTCCGCCGAGGCCACCTGGCCGGTCACCATCAAGGGGGACGACGGCGTCGACGTCACGCTCACGTCCGAGCCCAAGAGCATCGTGTCCACCTCCGTGACGCTGACCGGATCGCTCCTGGCCATCGATGCCCCGGTGGTCGCCTCGACGCCGGCCAAGAAGAAGGACGAGAAGACCGACGCCAACGGCTTCTTCACCCAGTGGTCCAAGCAGGCCACCGACAAGGGCGTCAAGGCCATCGACGGCACCGAGGACAACCTCGCCCAGACGGTCGCCGGTGACAACCCCGACCTCATCATCGTCGCTAAGACCGGGCAGGACTCGGCTGTCAAGGTGGTCGACAGCCTGCGCCAGCTCGAGGTCCCCGTCCTCGTTATCGACTACGGCTCGCACTCCTGGCAGGACGTGACCAAGACCCTGGGGCAGGCCACCGGACGCCAGGCCAAGGCCGACTCCGTCGTCAAGGACTACACCACCAGGGCGGAGAAGGCCAAGAGCGCCATCTCGGTCCCGCAGGGGTCGACCTCGGTCTTCACCGTCCCCGGGGACGGCACCAAGGGCGCCAACGCCTTCACCGACGAGGCCCCGCAGGTCCAGCTCCTCAAGGACCTGGGCTTCACCATCGCCACCGTCCCCGACGACGTCAAGGGCGACCAGTCCATGGGCGAGCGCAAGGACATCATCCAGCTCTCGCCGGAGAACGTCCAGGCGGGGCTGACCGGTGAGAACTGGGTGGTCATCGCCGCCGATGAGACCGCCAAGACCGCCGTCACCAGCAACGAGACCTTCAGCTCGGCCGCCCCGGTGACCGGAGGCAAGGTGCAGTACATGCCGCCCTCGTCCTTCCGGCTGGACTACTACTCCGCCCTCGAGATGCTCGACGCCGTCCAGAAGGCCTACCCCAAGGCCTCCTGAGCCGACCTGATCCGGACAGAGACGGGGTTGCCCCGGGCCGATCGCCCGGGGCAACCCCGTCTCTGAGTCCTTTCCGGATGAGTGGCGGAAGTGCTCAACCGCGCTTCCAGGCGCGGATCTTGGTGCGGAAGGAGGTGAAGGGCGCCACCGTGTTGATGTGCACCCACCTGGCCACCGGCCAGGCCGACGGTGTCGAGGAGGCCCACGCCCGCTGTCCGGAGTCGAAGAGCTCTTCCTGGCTCAGCGATGCCACGAGGGCGACAACGCCGTCGACCCTCTCCCGAAAGGCCTCCTGAAGCTGGGGCAGCGAGGCGTCGTGCCATCGCTCGTAGAAGGTGCTGTAGAGGTCGCCGAGCCGGTTCCACCGGTAGCCGGGTGCGGGCGTGACCACCTCGCACCCCGCTCGCTCGTCCCGCTCCCAGCCCAGCAGCAGGTCCATCCACCCCAGCTGGTAGGCGAGCATCTGCGCCGG
>NZ_CAUROW010000088.1:0-7767 GCF_963526355.1 uncultured Actinomyces sp.
ACACCTGACTGGTGCGCGCGGGCGTGAACGGGCGCGCGCACACCGGGCAGATCGCTGAGCGCTCACCTTCTCCCCCACTGCGGGTGTAGGTGCGCACGTGCTCGCGGTCGCGCGCGTAGCGTGCGCGGCGACCTGCACGCTCCCTGCACGCCGGTGAGCAGTACACCTGACTGGTGCGCGCGGGCGTGAACGCCTGACCGCACCCCGGGCATTCGATCTGATGGTCGGTTATCCAGGCCTGGCGGCACTCCTCAGTGCAGTAGCGCTTGCTGCGGCGCTGGGCGGTGAAGGTTTCCCCGCACTGCACACATATGACCTGGATCACAATCTGTCCTTGGGTTGTGGTTGTTGCTGTCACCTTCTAACCGTGCCGGGGTGCGCCACACTGGCCCCGACACTTTGGGCTTGTCGTTGCGCAGTGCCAGATGTGCCTCGTTTTATCTCTTCTCTGCTTGCTAAGAGCTGAGAAGGCGCGTTTCGGCGTGCACGGGATCGTCCGTCGGGACGCTTTATCGGTCAGGGCTGGTGAGGTGAGTGGGCGCTGGTAGGTGCTCGAGCTGGGAGCCGACTCGGGCAGGTACAGGGGAAGGTGAGCGGGCTGGTTGGTGGGACCGCGCGAGCAGGTGGTCGGCTGTGGGCGTGGGCGGCCCGGAAGGTGAGTGGGTACCAGCCAGTGGGGTGTGGGCGAGTCGCGAGTAGCGGCCCGCGGGCGCAGACAGGGCCGCTCGCGAGGCGTCCACACCCCCGGTCCTATGGGTCCCGGTGTCCATCATGTGGGCGGGCCGGCCCCCGGCAAACGCCGGGCCGTCCACATGTGGGCACGGGGCACTCGGCGCGCCGGCATGCCCACCCCTCTTCTGGCGCGCACAAGGAGTACAGGCGGTCTCCAAGGTTGGTGACCGGGGTGACGGGCGGGCGGCTGTGCCCGGGCCGCATGAGCGGGCCTGAGCGCTCTCGGACCGAGGGTGACGTGCGGCCGGGGTGCAGGCGCCCCACCTACGGCCGGTGACGGCGCCCACGTGACTGAGGGGCTGTGGTCAGGCCGGTGCCGCTCGGCCCGGTCGGGCGACGGAGGAGCCAGGCCGGCGGCACCAGAGGCTGTCCACAGCCCCGGGATGGGTCCCGCTGTCCACCTGTGCGTGGCCGCCGGCCCCGGCGATAGCCGGCGGCCTCCATAGGTGGGCAGGGGGCACGCGGCGCTTCCCGGCCCCCTCCTGGCGCACGGGCTCGCACCAAGGAGGGGTGTGGCGGTGGTGGGCACGGTTAAAGGGTGACAGCACACAAGAATCAATAAAGGGGGAAGTGCTGTGACTGATATTGAGTTTTTCGGCCAGGGGATCGACGGGCGGCGCTATGCCGATGACGACGGTAGGTCTGCGCCGCCGGGGATGAGCCCCCCTGAGGTGGCGGACACCGGCCGGGATGTGTCCCCCTCGGCAGATGATGGACGTCCGGGGATGACTGGCTCGTGGGTGAGGATGGATCACTTTTACTGGCCTGCTCCGCAGGCCGGGCCGCCGGCGCCCTCCACCCCTGGTGGTGCCCCGCGGGTCGGCGGACACGCACAGGGCCGTGGTCACGAGCAGCAGCAGTCAGCTGCCCTGTCGTTGTGAGGAGGAGTCATGGAGCAGCTGCGTGTGACGGGTAAGTGGATGGACCGCATCAATAAGGATGTTGACGACCTGCTGTTAGAGGCCGGTATCGATCATGGTGAGTGGTTGATGTCGTCCATGGACTGGCCGATCCGCTATTTCCAGGTGGTTGGCCAGACGGAGGTTGGATCGGTCGGTTTCCCTGAAGATGGAAGCGTGTTCTGCCAGCGGGCCGGTGAGAGCAACGGGTTCGAGGCCCGCGCTGATGACGTTGCCGAGTACCTCGGCATAGACGTTGACGCAGCGGCACAGTTGATGACCGGAATGGCTAACGTCGCCGAGCGCGCCTACGCCGCGATGATTGACGGCGACAGATGGACGCTAGTCGAGACTAGCGGCGGCCGCCTGTTGCCAGCGAAGTTGACGTTGCCGGCAACGTCAACTGAGTACATCGCAGCGGTTGACCTGGACCTGGCGATGAAGGCCGGGCGCATAGGTCTGGGAGAGGCTTCGTACACCGTTCATCGCGATGGTCGTGGTGTGTGGGCGCACCCTCATCTTGATGACGATTTCGAGCTGAAAGCAGACGATTTCGAGTTGAGAACAGTGGGTGACGGTGTCGTCCTTCCTGGGGCGGAGATAGTCACCCTTGAGGTCCAGGTGACGGCCATGGCGGCCTGGTCAGCACTAGAGGGCTCGCTCGCGCGTCCTTCACGCACCAGCGACGAGGCCAAGGACCTGGGATGGCGCCCTACTGGCGAATTCCACGTCAGCGAGGACGGCTGGGTAGTGACCTACAGGTCAGGTGATGAGGAGGCTGTGGTCAGGGTCGATGACTGTGAGCGAGTGACCCTGCGCACCGCGCAGGGTCAGGTTCTCGCTGAGAACATCTCAGCGGTTGCGGCACGCCACCTGGTAGACGCTTGTCTCATTAGGAGTACTGGTAGGCCCGGGTTAACGATCGCGGCCCCTGAGGGGGTGAGCGAGGAGCTCGGCGAGCAGACCCGGTGGATCGTCGAGATGGCAGGCCCGCTCAACGTCCATGTTGCTCATATCGGCGGGTATCCGTACATCGCCATCGGCCGGCCCGGGGAGGGGCGTCTGATCCGCCCGATCGGCGGTGGACTGGTTGAGCTGTCGACACCGAGCGGGCACGTGTGCCGGGTGAGTCAGAGCGAGGCGCTGACGCGTGAGCTCAGTGGTGCGGACCGGGTCGTGGTGAGCGAGGTGGCGGCTCAGCGGGCCGTGCGCGCTCGTATGCCGGGACTGGCCGCCGGCGCGCAGCTCGGTTCCAGCCCCATCGTGGGGTCCTTCCCGGCTCATCCTGAGCGCGGGGTGCGACAGCTGGAGCCTGTCTGGTGAGTGCGGTGACGCGGGGATGGAGCCACTCGTGGGTCGGACGGACCTCCGTGGTGGGGACCGGGCTGCTCGCGCTGGGAGGATTCACCTTGTCGTTCGCGGCGTTGAGGGATCTCGCGGTGCGGGTGGGCATGCCGTCGGATCTCGGGTGGATCTGGCCTTTGTTGATCGACGGGATGATCGTCGAGGCGACGCTAGCGGTCGTGGCCCTGGCTCAGCGCGGCTCACGGGCCGTCTGGTACGCCTGGTTCCTCCTTGCGGCCGGGGCACTGGTTTCCGTGGGGTCGAACGGCGCCCATGCCGTGATCACAGGTCATGGGTGGGCCGGCGCTGCGGCGGCCTCGGTTCCGCCGGTGGTGCTGCTTGCCACCACGCACCTGACGGTGCTGCTCATGGCCAGTCCGGAGTCGTCTGCGGTGCCGGCGCTCGCGCCGGCCACCGCAGTTGGTCCGGGGCTGCACCCGGGCCCCGATGGGGGCGGCTACGCCACGTCTGGCGGCGACGAGGAGCCGGCTGCGCCGGCGCCTGCGGATGATGACGCCACTGCGGCGTCAGAGTTGCCGCCAGCACCAGCCTCGTCGCCCTCCGGCGACGGGGCGGAGGTGCAACTCGATAGTCCTGTGCCGGCGGCTGACGTCACTGTCGAGCAGCCAGCGGGCGCCAAGGCCGAGTCGAGTGAGCCGGCCACGAGTACGCAGGACCGTGATGACGCTGTCGAGGACGGAGATGAGCTGAGTCTTGAGGAGTGGGTCGCCCAATGTGAGGCCGCCGGCCAGGCGGTGACGGGCGCGATGGTCGCCGAACGCTTCGGGGTCTCACCCTCGACGGGCCGACGGCGCCTGGCGGCGCTGCGCAAGGCGCGTCAGCCGCATCTGCGGCTGGCTAGCAACGAGTAGAACACAGCGGCTACGAGCACATAGAAGAAGTGATGATGAGAGGAGTAGCGAGATGAGAGGGCTAGGCCCAAGAGAGATGTGGGGCTCGATCCTTCCGGTGACGCCGGTGTTCGTACTGGCGAACAATGGACACCGGCTGGTGGAGGCCTTTGATCAGGATCTTCAGGTCGGTGTCACTGACCTGGCCCGGGACCTGGTGGAGCTGGCGCGCGCTATGGGGCGCGCCATCGATGTCCAGGTTGAGACGGGGCGGTGGCTGAGGGTCAGGCCGGACGGGACGATGTCGCCTGCGCCGCCGCCGGCGAGCCTGAGGCGGGTGGCGGCGGTCAAGCGTGAGCGCATGCGCCGCTTGGCCCGTCAGGCGCTGTGGGAGACGTTCAAGGGGTTGGTAAGCCTGCGGCGTCGTGGACGTGCTCAGCCGTGGCCACCACCTTGGCCGGCGAACCGGCCGTTGCCGTCATCACCGACTGTGGCGCATCGGCGTAGGATGCCGCGTCACTGCCAGCCGGGCGGCATTGGGCGGTTCATCCTGCCGCTGCTGGTGGGTGGCCAGGGAGCACCTGGCGGAAGAATTCGTGGGCGGGTGAGGACCATCTCCACGCCCAGCACGACGTAGGAGCCAGCGAGCATCATGATGGAGATGAGGATAGATGCCGCGTAGTCGGGGCTGACGGCCATGAGGAGGCCGCCGGCCCCGACTGCTACCAGCCAGGAAGCGATGAAGGCCCAGGGGAAGCTCCCCCATACCTTCCTCCACGGCCAGACCGCCCAAAAGAGGAAGACGAGGCCGCAGAGGGCGATCATGGTCCGCCCGATACCGGCGCCTTCCCTGGGGACGCCTGCCATCGCCTCGGGCTGGGTTGATAGAAGTACGATGGTGGCCGCTCCGAGCGGGATGAGTGACCGTATAGCAATGACGATGAGCATCTTGAAAAACGCGCCGTACATGACGTTCCTCCTTCTCCTTCGTTGTCTGTTGTTGAGTGCTCTTTCAGGGCTGTGGTCGCCTGCCGCGGGGCAGGCGACCGGTGTAGACGGGGACGGAGCTGCCGCCGGCCTCGGCGACAGCTCGGCGCAGGGCCGCGGCGATCACGGCTGAGCGCGATATGCCGTGGCCACGCAGCGAGTGGTCCTCGACGGTGTCGATGATTCGCTGCCGTGTTCGGGGGGTGATGGAGATGGTGGTGATGTGCCCGTCGTCCCCCATGGGTGTGCTGATGACGGCGCTCCGGTGGTCGAGGTAGCTGTTGATAGCCGCCTCGACCCACTCAACCATGGCTACCTCGTGCCCGGGGTGGGCACGCAGGTAGAGGGTCTTGGCCTGTCCCCACAGAGGGCGGTCTATCCATATGGTCATACTTATTCTCCCGGTGGGCGGCGCCCCGCGCCGCCCCGATGCCTTGCCTTTGGGAGACCTTTTAGAAGACTTAGTAGCACTAGTAGCGTTATCTTTCTTAGTTTCCTTAGTTAGGACCGGCACCCCACGGCCGAGTCCCCGGGGGCGGGCTGCCTCTTTCCTCGGCGTGGTCTGGATTGCTTGGGCGTCGCGCTCGGCGAGTGTGCGCCGTTTGGGTCTGGGGGTCATGATGCGGCTCCTTCGATGATGACGCCGAGGGCGGCGGCGTAGTCTTTGGCGACGGGGGTGTCGGGGGCGTAGGCGCCGACGGGGAGGCCCTCCATGTAGGCGTCGCGTGCGGTGACGGAGTCGCGCACGGGCGGGGTTACCTGCCCGGGGTAGGTGTTACACAGCTGGGTGAAAATCTCCCGGTCGAGGAGTCGCCCACGACCGTCCCGGGCACGGGAGTCGAACGCCACGGGCACAACCCAGCTGATGCGCGCGCCGCGGTTGACCCTGCGGGCGATGCGAGCGTCGAGGACAGCGGTCAGGCGTCTCAGCTGGTCGTAGGCCTCCACGGACGGGGTGACGGGCGCGATGATGACGTCGGCGGCGGCCAGGCCGGCCTGGGTGAGGGCCCCTACTGACGGTGGGGTGTCGATGACGACGTCGTCCCACCGGCCGGCGTGGGAGGGAATCTCATCGCGCAGAAAGGTGATGAGGTCGGGCGGCGGTGCGGCCTCGGTGTCTGCCAGGGCGTGGGTGCCGGCCAGGACATCGCCGCCAGCCAGGGCAGGTGAGGGTGTGGCGGCCTGGTCCAGGTCGAGGTCGCCGGCCAGGACGTCGGCGGTGGTGCCGTCGACCTCGCTGGACGCAGTCAGCCCGAGCCGGGCGGTGAGGTTGCCCTGCTGATCCAAATCTATGGCGAGGACACGCCGGCCGAGCTGGGATAGGGCGAGAGTGAGCTCGGCGGCTGTCGTTGACTTGCCTACCCCTCCCTTGGGGGTGGCCACTGTGTACGTCGTCATAACGTTGACCTTTCTGCTGCTTCTAATTCTACTAATGCTATTAGTGTATTGCAATAGTTCCGTGTGTTTTGGGTAAGATACGAATGCCTTCGTTGGTGGCTCGCCCCCGCGCACCCGCTTGATCGGTGGGGTGTCGATTCGCTGAAGGGAGGTGAAGGGCATGCGTAGGGGCTACAGGCTTCGTCACGCGGCTTCGAGGCACTGGCTTCAGCACAGAGCCCCGACGTGGTGCGAGATTGTCATCGCGCTCGCAACCACTGCCGGGGTTCTGATTAGCTTGATCCAGTTGCTGAGGGGCTAGGTGCTCCTTCTGGGGGTCACCCGGCTGGTACCCGGGTGGCCCTCCTATTATGCCTCGGCGCCGGGGGTGGTGTCGAGGGTGGCACTGGCAACGATTCTGAGGCCGGTGAGGGCTTGGCGCTGCTGGGCGATGGTGACCCCGAGGTAGCGGCCCGTGGTGGCGAGCGAGGCGTGTCTCATGAGGGTCTGGACGATGCGGCTGTCGGCCCCGGCCTCCAGGAGGCTGGTCGCGAAGAAATGCCTCAACTGGTGGGCTGAGGCGTCGATGCCTGCGCGGCGAAGAGCTCGGGCGATGACGGTACCGACGGTCTGGGCAGTGACGTGCTGGCCGGGCCGGGTTGGTGAGGGGAACCAGAAGCCGCGGCGGGGGTAGCTAGCGGCCTCGTCGAGGATGACGGGGTGAGCGGGAAGGAAATCGTCTCGGCCGCCTTTGCCGGCCACGCGCAGCGTGGCAGCGGCGGGGTCGATGTCCTGACCGCGAATTTTGGCAATCTCGTGGATGCGTAGGCCGGCGTAACTCGCTAGGAGGATCTTGGTGCGGGTGGCTGGGCGTAGGGGTATGGCTAGGAGGACGTCGAGCTGGTCCTGGGTGATGGGGCGGGGCTTGGCCGGCGGTACCCGGGGTCTGAGGACCCGCATGGTGGGGTCGTCGTCGCGGTGGCCGGCGCGTACTAGCCAGGTGCACCATGCTCGGATGACGGAGTAGTAGGCGTCCTTGGTGACGGGGGCCTGAATGCTGGCGAGGAAAGCGGTGATGGTGTGGGAGGTGAGGGCTGCGGGGTCGGTGCCGGTGGCGCGGGCGAGCTGGCGGATGACGCGTTGGCGCTCGGTGATGGTGCGGGTGGAAAGGCCTTGGGCTGTCATGGTCAGGACCCAGGCGTCGATGAGGGTGTCGGGAGCGTCGTCGGGGCGGACGACTTTCAGAGAATTTCTCATGACAGGAATATTCCTGGTTGTAGGTTCCCGGTACGACGCCTTGGAGGGGTCTGAATGTCACACCTTCTCTTTGCTGGTGAACCACTCCCCCAGGGTCCCTCTCTTCATGGGGAGGGGCCCCGGGGTGTGCCCCCACGAGACAGGGGTAGAGGTGACTCAAGACTGGCGACCAGCAACGGTGGGTGAGGTGCAGGTGACGGTGGGAGGACTGTGCCCGGGCCGCCTCGACGCTGGCTAGCGCTGCCGGGCCGTGGTGAGTGGCGGCCGGGGTGCAGGCCGGCCCCACCACGAACGGGGACAACGTCTACGGGGCTGAGGGG
>NZ_CAUROW010000089.1:0-7603 GCF_963526355.1 uncultured Actinomyces sp.
GGCCCGTCAGGTCAGCACCGGCTCGTTTCCGCTGCCAGACGGCCATCTGAAGGGCATCCAGCCCCAGGAAGGTCCTCAGATCAGGGCCGGTGAAGGTAGTCTCAGGCACGTCGAGGTCTCTCAGGTGGCGTGTGTAGCAGCTCCCATCATCAGGGGACCTCGACCCCTACCCGGCGTAACGACGCACCCACCCCACCTATACACTTCAATAGGCTCCAGCTACCACACCCTCAAACACGAAGAGCCGGATTCACCAGACACAACATCTTCACCTACGCTAGTAGACATGGCACAGCCCCAATCGAGACCGGCAACGACACGACCACTACTCGACATCATCGTCATCCATCATCCGGAAAGTTTACACGGCAATCAGGTATTCATCCGACTTCGCGACCACTACCACTCACCAGCATTCGCCGGACTCGTCGGAGGCAGTGTTGAAGTTTACCACCGCAGCATCCCATGGTCTTCTACCGACCCCCAATCGGCGCCCCGTCCTGTGCCAGCCGCTGACTCGCACCCTCTAGCAGCCCAGATCACAGTCGTCATACCCGTCATCGACACAAGCCTCATCCGCGCGACAACCACTGTCGGCACTCCCTGGTCTTTGTACCTCAATGACGCACTCAAGACATTCGACAACGACACCTCACGCAGACTTGTCATTCCCGTCATCATCAATCCTGCCTTTCCCACGCACGGCCCCCTAGCCGACCTTCTCAACAACACTCAAGGCATACACGTCTCCGCTGCCCATCTGGCCATCCCCAACCACTCGACCTCGATTGACGAAGAAGACGAAACAACCACCTGGATCGACCATCTTTTTCTTGAGCGCGAAATCAGCCAGGCAATCGTCCAGCACATATCCCCCGATTGGAGCATTGACCACCCCCTCAAAGTCTTCATCAGCCACACAAAGAAGGAGACTTCAGGAGAGGAAGACGTCACCGACATCGTCAAGAAAATCATCGCCACCACTCATCTCGACAGCTTCTTCGATGAGCGCTCAATCCAGACCGGTGACAAGTGGAAGGAGGCACTGCAGGATAATGCCAGCAACTGCGCACTTATCATGATCCGAACTGACCTCTACGCGAGCAGACTCTGGACTCAGAAGGAGGTGCTACTAGCGAAGGAGCACGACGTTCCCGTCGTCACGCTGTCCGCACTCGCTCGCGGAGAGGAGCGTGGATCCTTCCTCATGGACCACGTACCGACTGTCGCGTTTTCCTCGGCGGATACTGACAGCAGCGTCGCTCGCGCGCTGTGCCGCCTGGTCGATGAAGCGCTCAAACGGACCCTATGGGAGCTCCAGGCCTTGTATACGAGTGATACAGGATTCGACTGGAAACCTGTCCACGCCCCCGAGCCGACAACAGTCACCACCTGGCTAAAGAATCATCCACGCGATGACCGCCACTTGTGGATCATTCACCCAGACCCCCCACTCACCTCCCACGAGAAAAACCTCATTCGAGACATGTGTGAACTCGCTGGGTTCAAGAGGAATGACGCCAGCCTCACCATCGTGACCCCACGCGAGTTCCTTTCACGGGGAGGTGCCCTCCTCCCCGGGCAGGACCCTTTGATTGAGGCTGGAGAGCGCAGCCTGAACGGCCGTCGCCTCGGTATCTCCGTTTCTCCCTCGGAGGACCTGAAACGCCTCGGTCTTTCAGACTCTCATCTCGACTATGCGGTTGCTGAGCTAGCCCAACTCACCTTCCTTCATGGAGGCACCCTCGTCTACGGAGGCAGGATCAATCAGGACGCTCACGACATGACAACGTTCATGGCAGAGCAGGCCGAGAGATACGCCGATACCCCTAATTCCTTTGAGAACCTCCAGCCGTGGTGCGTATATCTCACTGCTACGGAACAGGACCTCCGCGCGTTCGAGGATCGGATCGCAAACGTCGGCTCCCTACAAATTGTCTTCACGGACCAAAAGCTCTCGCTCACCGAAGCAGCACAACAGCGTGTTGCCTCAAACCGCTGCGATGATTCGGACAAAATGAAGTCCCTTACGGACATGAGGCAACTCGCCGCATCCACGACGCACGCCCGCGTTCTCATCGGCGGAAGCCTCGAACGTTCCACCTACGCACAAGTCCCCGGCACACTCCAGGAGGTATATCTCCAACTCAGAGCCCACCGCCCCGTCTACATCTGTGGCGGTTTCGGTGGAATCGGGGCGGTCGTCGCCGACGCCGTCGGCCTACCGACTCCTGATGACTACACCGTTACCATCCCGGATATAACCCCGGAGGCGGTAGACATGCTGAACTTCATCAGGGAAAACTGGCGGAATATCGACACTGGACTGACCAACGCGGAACAGGCCGACCTTGCCATGTCCCACCACCCGAGCATGATAGCAGGCCTCATCCTTCGCGGAATGAACCGCCTGGTGAACAATTCGCCGCAAGATTCGAGAGGGGACTCACGTGGCATCGAGTGACCGGAGGCGAGCAGATCGGGTTGCCGCAATCCTCGAGTGTGCGTGTCGCCTCGAGGAGCTCGACGCGACGGTCGTTCAGACCGTCCTCGCGGAGTACGGGCTGGACACGGTGACACCGGCTGTCGATTACATCCCGCACGAGCGTCTCATACCGGTGCTTCGCGCCGCCGATACGCGGACTCTGCTCAGTCTGGCAAATTTTCTCAGGCGCCCCAGGACACTCCTGCTCGACGAAGAACTCCCTTTCCACGGGCAAGGACTCCGTCTGTTCTTCTCCCATCTCAGCCGGTCACACGAGTTCGTCGAGTCAGTCAGCGCAGTCCTCGAGGATCTCAGCATCGAGGTCCTTATCGCACACCAGGACATTCGCCCCAGTCGCGATTGGCTGGCATTTCTCGCTAACGGTCTCGACCAGTGCGACGGCCTGGTCGCCTTCGTCGAAACGGGATTTCGTGAGAGCGAGTGGTGCGATCAAGAGGTCGGTTGGGCACTCGGCCGACACCGCCCCATCCTGTCCCTATTTCGCGAGCAGACCGTTCCATATGGCCTTGCTGGAAGGGTCCAAGGACTAGCGTTCGAGAATGATGCCCCCTCAACTGTCGCCGAGAAGATCATCTCGTGGGCAGGAACTGAAGAGCTCCTGAGACACAGACTGCTCGAGAGCCTCGTACAGACGCTCGAGAACAGCCCAAACTTCGACACCACACGAGAAGTTGTCAAGATGCTCCGAGAAGTGCCTGCCACGGCTCTCTCCACCGATCTCGCAGATCGGCTCTCAACGGCGGCGACGTCCAACCCGCAGGTCGAGAAGGCCGTCGTTCCCCGCCATACCGGAAGGCGTTACCCGACCGTCCTGTTCTCCACGTGGCTGGCTGAGTTTACCGGACACACGACACCCGATTCCTGAGTCAGGAACGCACACCCAGCGCCTCCTGCCTAAAGTCAAGGTTGGTGATGCCCGGCTCTGGCTCCCCCATGGCGGCTCTGGCACGTCCGAGACGGGCCGCGAGTCCATCCATGGCGGCCCGGATGCCAGCCTTCTGTGCCGTGACCCGCATAAATGCCGGACCGTAGTACGGCAGGAAGGCGTGAACGCTGACGCCATCACGGCCCAACTCGCGACGCAGTACAGCCCGAGTCTCGGGATCGGCGCCCTCCCAGGAGGCGCAGACCGACTCAGCTCCCGCTGCATCCATCACCTGAAGCATTAGAGCCAGACGCGTGACAGCTACTAGATCAGCGTCAGCGACCCGTTCGCTCAGTCCAAGCACCGTTGCACGGAGACTCAGATAGCAGCCATACCGATCCATTCCTGCAGCCGTCTCCCCACTTCCCATCGCCTCAGCCAGGTCGGTAAACTCATCGACGACCGGCAAGGTCAATGCTGTCGCCCCAACTCTGCCATCGCTGGCTTTGACACCGGCTAGATCGAGCAGCAGGTGAACGAGGTACCAGTCACGCACATGTGAACCGACACCATCCCAGCCCAACAGCACGCCGGCAGGAGCCTCGCCCTGCATCACCTGACCCAGGTTACATTCTAGCCCGAGCACGTCCCGCACCAGGACGCTCTTTCCCTCGCCCAGCACTCCGAGGTTTGGCAAAAGCGCTGTCTGAAGCCGCGGAGTCTTCATGACACAGCGCAGCAAGTCGTCGTGATCGGTCCAGTCGAGACCTGCGTCTTGTGTCATCTTTACCACCGCCGCGCACTTTCCAGCGTCATGCACCAGCATCAGGTAACGCATGCCCATGAGGCCACTGTCGTCTACGAGGATATTTTTCACCCAGTGATGAAGCGAACGAAAACGCTCTTTCGTCAGAGTGGTTCTCCTTGACGGTTGCCCCCTGACGAACGCGGTGTAGTCCTCCTCTGATCCCGCCCACAGGTACTCGAGACACCTAAGTGAGCACGCAGTTCGAAAAAGCTCACGATACCTAGGCCCACCCGCCTCTGGGGATGGTGCTACGTCATTCTTGAGTAGATGGAGCTCGGGGAATTCCCAAGCCCAGGTTGGTACTCCGCAATGCATCCAAGTTGCCTTGTCACGGAAGGTGTCATCGTGCGCTGAATCCAACTGAACCATGAGAGAAGGATAACGGGGTACCCCGGCTTCCCGAATCTTTACTGATGAGTGTGAGGTGAGTTCTCAGGCAGGAGGTGGCTGAGCCGGCTTGACGGGGTTGTGGCAGGGCCTGGCGCGTCGCTGAGACGAGGACACGAGTCCCGTAGGGACGATGAGTGGTGTCAAATCAATCCCTCGCCCCAGGAACCCGCGCTGATGTCAACTTCCACCACGACTGCCCTACCACGCCAGCCTCTGGTCCGGGCCGTTCAGGAGGATGGCTGATCCCAGGGACCGCCGCGGTATGCGCCACGACCTGCCCACGGTGCTGTCCCCGGCCGTCACCCGGGTGCTGGCCGGCTACCGGAGCCCAACAACGATATGGGAGCACACCACAGACCTGACCGGTGCCGACCTGCGCTCTGTGGTGCTGGGGAGAATCAGCCCCTTCCATCTTAAGTCCACGATCTGGCGGCTGCTCCAAGACCTCGCCCCTGCAGACCTTGTCAAGCCCCGGGTTTTGTGGAGGCTGGTTTATCTGTTGCCGGTGGTTGCCGGTTGTGATTGTTCCTGGCGGTGGGTGTCGGGCGCCCAGGCGGCTTCGTGCTCGGCGGGGGTTCGCATCCTGATGGCGGAGTGTGTCCGGGTGGTGCCTGTACCAGTGGACCCACTCGGCGGTGGCGAGTACGGGCGGCGTCGATGTCCTCCCAAGGGCCCTGGTTGCGGATGAGCTCGGCCTTGTACAGCGAGTTGAGTGGCTCGGCCAGAGCAAAGCCGAAAGGAGTCGCCCTTCGACCCCACCGAGGCGACCGCCTCGCACTCGGCCAGGGCGGCCCCGTAGTGAATGGACCTGTACTGCACCCCACGGTCGGAGAGTTGCACCAGGCCAGAGAGGTCAGCCCCGGGGAGTTTCCGCTGCCAGACGGCCATTCTCAGGGCGTCCAGGGCCAGGTCGGTGCACAGGCTCGTGGAGGTCTGCCAGCCGATGAGCCTCCGCGAGTACACGTCGGTCACGAAAGCCACATAGACCCACCCGGAGAAGGCGCGTACATAGGAGGGGGCACCTCCCGCTTGCGGAGGAATGTCGGCGACCCACAGCTCATTGGGAGCAAACGCCTCGAAGTGGCGCTTGACCAGGTCGGCCGGACACTGCTCTCGCGGCGCACTGCGCGTGGTGCGCGGAGACCTGGCGCGTCTGATGCCGCGCAGCCCCAGGTCGCCCATGAGGCGTTCGACGGTACAGCGGGCCACGTGACCGGCACCGTGACGCTCGGCGCTCTGAGGGCGGCCCCGCAACACGTGCATCTTGCGGGTCCCCAGCACCGGGGTAGCTGGTTCTTGTGGACCCTGGACATCTCCGCCTTGAAGGATCTCGTCGCGCAGGCTCCTGGCGCTAGGAGGCCGGCTACGGCGAGCGTGAGTCAGGTGCTCGGGGCGATCTCCTGATTCGTGACACCTTAGTGCCCTGGGGACTGTAGGGATTTGAGGATGCTGGCTGCGGTTGGGGTGATTTGGGGTTGGGCAGTGATCTTATGGCCGTTGAGGTTGATGGTGACGTCCTGGAGGGGCTTGAGGGTACGGATGATGCGTTTGATGCTGATCCCTGTGGTGTCCTGGAGGTGCCGGGCGACGGCCAGGGCGGCCATGACCATCGTCAGGTGCGCCTCGATAGCATCGCGCTGATGGTGGAAGACGGGGCGGGCTCTCAGGTCGTGCTTGCTCATCCGGAAAGACTGCTCGACGTGCCACAGCTCGTGATACGAGGAGACCACCTCGGCGGCGTCCATCAAGCGTGCGGGGATGTTGGTGACATACCCCTTGAGGCCCACCAGCGACCTGGCCCGGGCCAGGGACGCCTCATCGAGCACCTGATCGCCTTGATGGACGGTGACGAACCTGGTGCCCTTGGGACGTCTCTCGCCGGCGATGACGGCCCGGGCCCGGTTGGCCTGGGCGGCCAGGGTCTGAGTGTCCCTGGCGGCGCGCTTCTTGGAGTAGGCCCACACTGCCCGCCACGACCCCGGGTGAGTGTGCGGGTCCCAGATGGGCTCACGACGCTTGCTGACGTCCCGCTCGCTCCTGGAGCCTTTCTTGGGGGTGATGGTGTCAATGAGCTGCCCATCGGTGAAGGCGTCCCCGCTCCAGTGGAAGTGGGCCTCCAGGTCGCCCGGGGCCCGGACCTGGCGGGCCCCGACAATGAAACGCAACCTTGCCTCATCCAGGGCCGTCAGGTTGGCGGCCGAGAGCATGCCGGCATCAGCGACGATCACGAGCTCCTCAATGCCGTGAGCGGCCTGGAATGCCTCCACCACCGGGATGATCGTGGTGGTCTCGGCCTTACTTCCTTCCCAGCACCCGATTCTCAGGGGGAAACCACGGCGGTCGACCAGCAGGCCGACGATGACCTGGGGGTCGACCCGCCTGTCCTTGGAGTAGCCCACCCGCCGCAGGTCGTCCTCACGCTCGGCCTCGAAATAGAGCGTGGTGACGTCGTACAGGCACAGGGCCAGACCGGAGGTGCTGGTGACGTGATCGAACAAGGCCTGAGAGATCGCCTCGCGGTAGCCCCGCTCCTGAGCACGGGCCAGGGAGCGGAACAAGGTCCGCACGGTGACGGCCTCCAGGCCCAGGTCACTCAGCACCCGGGGGACCTGGGCCTTGGAGGACGGCTCGACCAGACGCGCCAGAACCATCTGCTCAAACGCCCGATCACCCCCGACCGCCTCACCCAGCCCCAGACGCCTGTAGGCGCCGTGCAGGACCTCCCACAACAACCTGGAGTGCTTGGACTCCACCGTGGTAGTAGCCAGGCCGGTGCGTCCCGGTGCCGGCTCCAGGGACTCCAGGTCCAGCAGCCCCTGGCCCTGCCAGGCGGCGATCTTCTGCCGACCGGCCTCCAGCAGGGCCTCCAGCTCCGTCTCGTCGTGGGCTGACCCCAGGTGCTCCACGATCCGGCGCACACCACCGGACTTGGACACGATCTGAACGGCCGTGGCCCCTGAGGCTGTCTTGACCTTGCGCACAAACGGGCTCACACCAGCCCACCATACGGGCTCTTAGTGCCCCACCACCAGAC
>NZ_CAUROW010000090.1:0-7591 GCF_963526355.1 uncultured Actinomyces sp.
CCATCTCCACCGGAGACATCTTCCGCGCCAACGTCGCCGGCGCCACCGAGCTCGGTACTCAGGCCAAGGCCTATATGGACAAGGGAGAGTACGTGCCCGACTCCATCACCAACGCCATGGTGGCCGACCGCATCGCCCAGGACGACTGCGAGGCCGGCTTCCTCCTGGACGGCTACCCGCGTACCACCGCCCAGGTCGGCGAGCTCGATTCCATGCTGGAGGCCTCGGGCCTGGCCCTCGACGTCGTCATCGAGATCACCGCTGACGCCGAGGCCGTCATCGCCCGTCTGCTCAAGCGGGCCGGCGAGCAGGGCCGCGCCGATGACACCGAGCCCGTCATCCGCCGGCGCCTCGAGGTCTACGCCGAGTCCACTGCGCCGCTGGCGGGCATCTATGCCGAGCGTGGCCTGCTCGTCCAGGTCGATGGCATGGGCGAGATCGACGCCGTCACCGGCCGCATCATGGACGCCCTCAGCGCTCACGGCGTCTCCGGCTCCTGAAGTCCGGCGTCACCGGCGGGTCGTCTGCTCATGCGGACGACCCGCCTCCGTATGCTCCGGCCCGTCTCCGTGCCGCCCGGAACACCCCGACAATCCCACCCCGTCCACGCCACCCCAGGAGGCAGTGTGCTCTCACGCGAACAGATCCAGATCAAGACGCCGGAGCAGGTGCGTCTCATGCGCAAGGCCGGGCTCGTCGTCGCCGACATCCACGCCGCCCTGCGCGAGGCGGTCCGTGCCGGGATCACCACCGCCGAGCTCGACGCCGTCTCGGCCGGCGTTATCGAGGCCGCCGGCGCCCACTCGAACTTCCTGGGCTACTACGACTACCCGGCCACCGTCTGCATCTCCGTCAACGATGAGGTGGTCCACGGCATCCCCGGCGAGCGGGTCCTTGACGACGGCGACCTCGTCACCTTCGACTGCGGCGCCTACATCCTCGACGAGAACGGCACCCAGTGGCACGGCGACGCCGCCTTCACCACCGTCGTCGGCGGGAGGTACCGCAGCGAGACCGATCGGCTCGTGGACACCACCACCCGCGAGGCCCTGTGGGCGGCCATCGCCGCCGTCGCCCGCGCCGCAGCGGGGGAGGGGAGCGGACGCGGACTGCGTCTTAACGCCGTCGGCGACGCCGTCGAGGCCGTCGTGGCGGACGCGGCCGAGCGCGAGGGCCACGAGCTGGGGATCCTCCAGGAGTACGTCGGCCACGGCATCGGTACGAGCATGCACATGCCCCCCGACGTCCTCAACTACTCGGTCAAACGCCGCGGGCCCCGACTGCGCCCCGGCATGGTGCTGGCCATCGAGCCGATGCTGACTGCCGGCAGCCCGGCCACCCGCGAGCTCGACGACGGCTGGACCGTCGTCACCCGGGACGGCTCCCACGCCGCCCAGTGGGAGCACACCGTAGCGATCGTCCCCGGCGGCGTGTGGGTCCTCACGGCGCCCGACGGCGGAGCCGAGGGGTTGGCCCCCTACGGCATCGAGCCCAAGGCTCTGAGCTAGAACCTGTTGCGGAGGCCCGTCGGATTCAGGGATGCCGCGGAACCGTGGACGCACCACAGGCCTCACGGACCGTGCCCGCGACGTGCGTCATCGAGGACCGGGGTGCGTCCCTGACGAACCGCGTGCCTGGCCGTGCGCCCCGGGGCGCCTTCGCCTCCGCGGTGCGACCCGACGAACCGGGAGTACTCGCCTGCGGTGTGTCAGGAAACACCGCGTCGTCTCGCTATCTGGCATGGTGGACCGTGGGTCGCCTGCCGTAAAGTTATCCGCTGGACGCGCGTCCGTCGATGACGCATGCCCGCATCACGCAATCGGGGCCCTGGCAACAGGGGCCTGCCCGTGGTGGGGCCTCTGCAGCGGCGACCGCGACCGCCCGGCGACGTCGTCGTCGGGGTGAACTCGAGCGAGAAAGCACCGATGGAGGAACATGGCTAAGAAGGACGGAGTCATCGAGGTCGAGGGATCGGTCGTCGAGGCCCTTCCGAACGCGATGTTCCGGGTGGAGCTGAGCAATGGGCACGTCGTGCTCGCGCACATCTCCGGAAAGATGCGGCAGCACTACATCCGCATCCTCCCCGAGGACCGGGTGGTCGTGGAGCTGAGCCCCTACGACCTCTCCCGCGGCCGAATCGTCTACCGGTACAAGTGACATGTCGGCTCCCAGAGCCGGCGGAGGAACATCATGAAGGTCAAGCCGAGCGTCAAGAAGATCTGTGACAGCTGCAAGGTGATTCGTCGCCACGGCCGCGTCATGGTCATCTGCGAGAACCCGCGGCACAAGCAGCGTCAGGGCTGAAGTCCCCGGCGCCGGGCCGCCGGAGATCTGGACGGCCCTTTCCAGCACCCATCCCAGCGCACCCGCACCGCGGGTCCGCAACCCCCGGTTCTCGGAGGCCGGGGCCACCAGGCGAGGTGGAGGAGATGGGTGACGACCTCCGGGAGCACACAGGAGAACCACACCGTGGCACGCATTTCCGGTGTCGACCTGCCTCGCGAGAAGCGAGTCGAGGTCGCACTCACCTACATCTTCGGGATCGGACGCACCCGCGCGGACGAGACCCTGAAGGCGACGGGCGTCAACCCCGACACCCGCGTCAAGGACCTCACCGAGGAGGAGCTGGTCAAGCTCCGCACCCACATCGACGGCAGCTACCAGGTTGAGGGTGACCTGCGTCGTGAGGTCCAGGCGGACATCCGCCGCAAGATCGAGATCGGCTGCTACCAGGGCCTGCGCCACCGCCGCCACCTGCCGGTGCACGGTCAGCGCACCAAGACCAACGCGCGTACCCGCAAGGGCCCCAAGCGCACCGTGGCCGGTAAGAAGAAGGCCAAGTAAGCAGCAGCTCGCGCCCCGCCCAGCTCAGGGCGCAGTGACGACCTCATCACGAAGAAGGAAGAATGCCTCCCAAGACCCGCGCCGCCGCGCGCAAGACGCGCCGCAAGGACCGCAAGAACGTTACCCACGGTCACGCCTACATCAAGTCCACCTTCAACAACACCATCGTCTCGCTGACGGACCCTCAGGGCGCCGTCATCGCCTGGTGCTCCTCCGGCCAGGTCGGCTTCAAGGGTTCGCGCAAGTCGACTCCCTATGCCGCCCAGCTCGCCGCCGAGTCCGCTGCTCGGCGCGCCCAGGAGCACGGCATGAAGAAGGTCGACGTCTTCGTCAAGGGCCCCGGCTCCGGCCGCGAGACCGCGATCCGCTCCCTCCAGGCCGCCGGCCTCGAGGTCGGCTCGATCACCGACGTCACCCCCCAGGCCTTCAACGGCTGCCGCCCGCCCAAGCGCCGCCGCGTCTGAGCTTCACGGGACGACGGCGCAGCCGGTGCTGCGTCGTCGTCTCACCACGTCCCGCCCGACCGGCGGGACGCGGAGTAGGGCCGGCCCGGTCGGGCCGGTGGCTCCACCCATGAGGAACGGCGTCATATAGCGGGCGCCGCGACGAAAGGAAACCACGTGCTCATTGCACAGCGACCCACGCTCACCGAGGAGGTCGTGGTCGAGGACCGCCGCTCGCGCTTCGTGCTCGAGCCCCTCGAGCCCGGCTTCGGCTACACGCTCGGCAACTCCCTGCGCCGCACACTGCTGTCCTCCATCCCGGGGGCGGCCGTGACCAGCGTCCGCATCGACGGGGTGCCCCACGAGTTCCGCACGATCCCCGGGGTCAAGGAGGATGTCGCCCAGATCATCCTCAACATCAAGGAGATCGTCCTGTCCTCGGAGAACGACGAGCCGGTCGTCATGTACCTGCGTAAGTCCGGTCCGAGCGAGGTCACCGCCGGTGACATCACCCCGCCGGCCGGCGTCGAGATCCACAACCCCGAGCTGGTCATCGCCACCCTCAACGAGAAGGGCAAGCTGGAGATCGAGCTGACGGTCGAGCGCGGCCGAGGCTACGTCTCCGCCAACCAGAACAAGGACCCCAACGCGGAGATCTCCCGCATCCCGGTGGACTCGATCTACTCGCCGGTCAAGAAGGTCTCCTACTCCGTCGAGGCCACCCGTGTGGAGCAGCGCACCGACTTCGACCGTCTCATCGTCGACGTCGAGACCAAGGCCTCCATCACCCCGCGCGACGCCCTGGCCTCAGCCGGTAAGACGCTCGTGGAGCTCTTCGGCCTGGCCCGTGAGCTCAATGTCGAGGCCGAGGGCATCGAGGTCGGTCCCTCGCCGATCGACGAGGCCTTCCAGCAGGACCTCGCCCTCATGATCGACGAGCTCGACCTGCAGGCCCGTTCCTCCAACGCCCTCAAGCGCGAAGGCATCCACACCGTCGGCGAGCTCGTCTCGCGCAGTGAGGCCGACCTGCTCGACATCCGTAACTTCGGTGCCAAGTCCATCTCCGAGATCAAGGACAAGCTGGCCGAGCTGGGGCTCTCCCTCAAGGGTTCCCCGGTCGACTACGTCTCGGACGACGACTACGCCAACCCCACCTTCAGCGACGAGACCCAGGCCTGAGCCGGCTCGTTATTCACCTAGGAGACAACCATGCCTCGCCCCACCAAGGGTCCCCGCCTGGGCGGCAGCGCCCAGCACGAGCGCCACCTGCTCGCCAACCTGGCCACGCAGCTCATCGTCCACGAGTCGATCAAGACCACGGAGGCTCGCGCTCGCCGCCTGCGTCCCTATGTCGAGAAGCTCATCACCAAGGGCAAGCGCGGTGACCTGCACGCCCGCCGCACCGTGCTGAAGAAGGTGACGGACAAGTACGCCGTCTACCGCCTCTTCGAGGAGCTCGCCCCCAAGTTCGAGGGACGCGAGGGCGGCTACACCCGCATCATCAAGACCGCCCCCCGCAAGGGCGACAACGCCCCCATGGCGGTCATCTCCCTGGTGCTGGAGCCGGTTGCCCGCAAGGAGATCGTGGAGGACGCGGTCGCCACCGCCAAGAAGGCCGCTCGGAAGGCCGTCGCCGACGAGGACAAGGCGCCCAAGGCCGACAAGGCCGAGGAGAAGGCGGACAAGGCTGAGAAGGCTGACAAGGCCGAGTACGCCGGTGCGGTCCGCCTGGAGGAGGGCGCCACGGACGCTCCCGACGACGACCACCTGGTCAAGGGCAACGAGGACTCCATGAAGTACCACGTTCCCGGCTCGCGCTGGTACGACGCCACGGTCGCCGAGGTCTGGTTCGCCAGCGCCGAGGAGGCCGAGGCTGCGGGCTTCGCTCCCGCCGGCGGCGCCGCCGCCCAGAAGGTCGAGAAGTGAACCGGGGCTGACGCTCTGAGCGAGAACTCCGGGAGGGCCGGTCACCTGATGGTGGCCGGCCCTCCGTTCTGCTTGCATGGAGTACGTGGTCGCTCTTAAGGACGTCGTCGGACGCGGCCGGAGTCGTGGGGGTGACAGGGATCCACGTCACTGGCCTTCCCCGGTGCGCATGACGAGCATGTCGAGCTCGTGCCGGAGGCGGGACGCCTCCTCAGACTGTCCGCGGATCTCCAGGATCGTCGCGTTGACCTCAAGTGCTCTGATGAGGGAACGGGTGAATGACTGCGGGTCGTGCTCGACGAGGCTCCGAAGGAGGGCAGTGGCCTCCTGGGAGACGGTCAGTGCCTCGTCGTTCTGCTCGGCGTTGGTCAGGCGTTTAGCCAGATCAATGAGTTCAATGGAGAGCCTGTGGGAGTATGCGGCGGGGTTGTGCCGCGCCAGGCTCCGATAGAGCTCGACCATCTCCTGCTCGGCGACCAGCGCCTCGTCGAGGCGCTCGACTCTGGTCAGCACGATGACGAGATTATTCAGGGCCTGCGCGAAGCCAGAAGTGTAGGGGCCGGGATTCTCCCAGATCAGGCGCCTGTAGAGGGTGACGGATTCCTGTGCGGGGCTCGAGGCCTCTTCGTTCCGCCCGGCGCCGGCCAGATGACCGGCCAGATTCGTCAACGATGCGGCGAGCTCACCGGCGTAGGCGCCGGGATTGGACTGAACCAGGTCACGGCGGATGCTGACGACCTCCTGGACGGCAACCAGTGCCTCATCCTGCCGTCCGGCGTTGCGCAACCGGTTGGCGAGGGTGTTGAGGGCCATGGCGAGACCTGGGGCATGGGCGGAGAAGTCGTTCCGTATCAGGTTCCGGTAGAGACTGACGGACTCCTGGGCGGCGGCCATGGCATCAGCGTCCTGCTCAGCCGTGTGAAGGTCGATCGAGAGGTTGTTCAGCGCCTCGGCGAGCTCAGCGGTGTGCGCTGCGGGGTCGGCTTGCGCCAGGTGACGGCGGATACTGACGACTTCCCGAGCGGTGGCCAGACCCTCGGCCTGGTGCCCGGCCTCGCCCAGGCGTATGGCGAAAAAGTTCAGGGCCCTGGCCAGCTCGACGGCGTAGGAGCCGTTGAACCGCGCCAGGTCGCGCAGAGCGTCAACGCCTTCCCGCGCAGCGGCAACAGCCTCCTCCAGCCTGCCGGAACCGGACAGAGAGGCGCTGAGATCCAGCTGTTGGGAGGCGTAGTCGAGCCGAGCACTTTCGGGGGAAACGGAGGGGACCATGAGGTCAGTCCTTCAGGGAGGGGGAAGAATGTCATCAGAAGTTTACTGGCGATCGAAGGCCTGGAGACGAGGATGCGACGGGCCGTACTGCCCATCGGTGAGAGACGTGACCGGGACGCCTACCGGCCGCGGACCGCAGCCTCATCGGCGCCGATGAGGCGATGGAGAATCAGCACCGGGGACACGTTCCCGGTAACCGCTCCTTTAGAATCGGCGCTGTGCCGGCAGGGCAGGCACAGTGATAGTAAGGAAGGGAGCCGATGTGGGCGCGCTGTTCAGCCTGAACCACGTGGGGGCTCAGGTCGTCGCCATGACGGCGACCTTCATCCTGTGCCTGACGCTGGGCGCCGAGCGCCACCTGCGCCACAAGGATGCAGGCGTCAAGACGCACGTCCTGGTGGGACTGGGCTCATGCCTGTTCACCCTCGTGTCCGCCTACGGATTCGCCCCGGTCACCGGTGGGGATGTCGCTGTGGACCCCAGCCGTGTGGCCGCGCAGATCGTCTCCGGCATCGGCTTCCTGGGCGCCGGGGTCATCTTCGTCAACAACGACACCGTCCGGGGCCTGACCACCGCCGCGACCGTCTGGCTCAGCGCCGCCATCGGCATGGCCTGCGGGGCGGGCATGATCCCCCTGGCGGCCACCGCTGTCGCGCTCGACTACGTCGTCGTCCTGCTGCTGGGCCCCCTCACCTCGCGCCTGCAGCGCCGCCGCGGCGAGGTGACCGTGCGCATCGACTACGAGGTCGGCCGCGCCATCATGCCTGAGATCCTCCAGGCCGCCACGGCCTCCGGTTTCACGGCCACCCTGGAGGAGACCGAGATGACCCGCGGCGAGCACGGGCGCACCATGAACGCCGTCATGCGCTTCCACGGGCAGCGGCCCGCCGCCAACCTCATCGAGGCCCTCTCCGGGCTCGACGGCGTCGACGGCGTCGAGTGCCTTGAGGGCGGCCGGCTCGACTGACCCGAGCGACTCCTGGATCCCGGCTCCTCCTACTCCAGTGCCCGGATAATGGCCTCGACCGTGTCCTTGGCGTCGCCGAAGAGCATCGAGGTGTTCTCCCGGAAGAAGAGCGGGTTGTCCACCCCGGCGTAGCCGGCGGCCA
>NZ_CAUROW010000091.1:0-7542 GCF_963526355.1 uncultured Actinomyces sp.
CGCACCTTGGACTGGCCGATGGTGAAGCCGTGCAGCTCCGTGGGCGGGCGCATCTTGACGATGGTGAAGCCGCCCTTCTCCATCTCGATGTAGTCGAGCATGCGCCCCGAGACGAGGTGGGCGGCGCGCTGACCGGCGTCGAACTCGGGGTAGACCACGTGGTGGGCCCCGATGCGCCGCAGGATGCGGCCGTGAGCTCGGGAGATGGCCTTGGCCCAGATCTGGGGGGTCTCCAGGTCCACGAGGTTGCCGGTGATGAGGACGGAGGCCTCCAGGGAGGTCGCCACCCCCACGACCGCCGTGCCGAACTCGGTGGCGCCCAGCTGCTCGAGGGCCTCCACGTCCGTGGCGTCGGCCTCCACCAGCGGGATACGACCGGTCCACTGGCGCACGATTGCGGGATTGGCCTCCACGGCCAGCACCTCGCGCCCCAGCCGGTCCAGGGTGGCGGCAACAGCGGAGCCGAAGCGTCCCAGCCCGATGACGAGCGTGGAGTCGGTGCGCGAGGGTGGGGCGGGCATGGGCTCTCCTGAGGTCGGCCGCGGGATGATGCCCCTACGCTACCGTGTGCGGCGACGGCGGATACTCAGGCCGATCCCGCAGGCCACCAGGGTCGCCCCGGCCCCGGCCAGGATCCAGGCCATCATCGTGAAGCCGCCGGCGTAGGCGTCGATCTGCGCCCGGTCGATGAGCTGGGTCCTGAGTGCCTCGATGATCTGCTTGCCCGCGGGCGACTGCGGCAGGGCCTGGGCCTGCTTCATCGCCTCCATGGCGGCCGCCTTGACCTCCTCGGAGTGCTCGGCCATGTAGTCCTCGGCGTGCTGGGTGGCGTAGGAGGTCATGAGCGCGACCCCGAAGGAACCGCCGATCTGCTGGGCGGCGCTCAGGATCGCCGAGGCCAGTCCGGTCCGTTTCGCATCCACCCCGCGCGTGCCGGAGTTGAAGGTGACCGGCATCGTCAGCCCCAGTCCGATCCCGAAGACGATGAGGCCGGGCAGCGCCACCTGCGAGTAGGAGGACTGCGTCGTCATACGCGAGAAGATGAGGAAGGAGCCGGTCAGTATCGCCAGCCCCAGCGGCAGGGTGCCGCGTGCCCCGAGCCTGGGCACGATGACGCGCCCGGCCGAGATGGCGGTGATGATCAGTGCGCCGACCATGGGCAGGAAGATGAGGCCGCTCTTGAAGGGCGAGTAGCCGAAGTGGTTCTGCATGTAGTAGGTCAGGTAGATGATCGCCCCCATCTGGCCGGCGCCGGCGATGAACTGCGTGGCGTAGGAGGCCGCCCGCACCGGTAGTGCCATCATCGACAGGGGCAGCACCGGACGATTCGCGAAGCGCTCGCGGACCACGAACAGCACTGCGGCGACGGCGCCGAGAGCCAGCCAGCTGACGGTCGACGTCGAGGTCCAGGAGATCTGCTGGGCCCGGTCGAGCCCGTAGACGGCGCTGAAGCAGGCCCCACATCCCAGGACCAGGCCGGTCAGGTCGTCAGTGATGCGTGAGCCGCGGTCGCGCTGGTCGGCCGGCGGCAGGCTGCGCTGCCCGATGAGAAGAGCGGCAGCGGCCAGGAGGATGTTGATGTAGAGCGCCCAGCGCCAGCTGAGCCAGTCGGTCAGGGCCCCACCGACGAGTAGTCCGATGGCCGCGGCCAGTCCGGCAGTGGCACCGAAGATCGCGAAAACCCGCTCTCGCTCGGTGCGCTCGGTGAAGGTGACATTGAGCAGTGACTGAGAGGCGGGGGCCAGCAGGGCACCGAAGCAGCCCTGGGCCACGCGGGCCACCAGCAGGATGGGGAAGGAAGTCGCCATCCCGGCTGCGAGGCTGGCGACCCCGAAGCCGATCAGACCCACCTGGTATGAGCGGCGGATGCCCACCACGGCGCAGAGTCTTCCCCCGAAGAGCACCAGGCCGCCGAAGGCCAGGCTGTAGCCGGTGACCGTCCAGGGGCTCTGGGATGCGGTCATTCCCAGGTCGTCCTGCATACGTGGCAGGGCGATGGCGATGATCGTCAGGTCCAGGAGGATCATCAGCTGGGTGAGGATGGCGCTGACCATGACCACGCGGCGATTGGGCTGCCGTGTAGTCGGGACGGTCGTCTCCTCCTGTGTCTCCTGTACCGGCTCGGACTGCTCCTTGAGGGCGGATGCCACTGAGGGTGTCATCGCAAACCTCCATGTCAAAATGTTCGTTTTCGTTTGTGCTCGAAAGTCTAGAAGTCTCTTGGAGGCTAGTCAACAACGATCGTTTCGATTTGAGGTGCTCGGAGTCGCTTATCCTGAGTTCATGCCACGAGTGACCGCCGCCCACCAGGAGCGCCAAAGGGACCGGATTCTGCAGGCCGCCGAGAACTGCTTCGCCCGCAGTGGCTTCCAGGCCACTTCCATGGATGAGGTCATCGCAACGGCCGGGATGTCGTCATCGACCGTGTACCGCTACTTTCCCGAGGGCAAGCGCTCTCTCGTGCGCGAGGTCCTGACTCGGCGGATGGGGCTACTCGTCGAGCGGATCAAGCAACTCGCCGAGTCCGAGGAGCTGCCTGACATCGAGCAGGGATTCATTGAGGCGCTCGTCCTGCTCAACTACGAGCGCGGCGACATCGAGCAGCACGCTGTCGAGGCCGCCTCCACCTCGCGGCCGGCCTCCGTTCGGCGAGACGAGGTCCGTCAGGATGCCGACGACGTCGGACTGAGCGCCTGGGCGCCACTGGCCTACCACTCCTGGGGCGAGTTGACCCGTGATCCCGAGATGCGCGTCATGGTCCAGGAGCACTATCACGACATCCGCAGCGGTCTCATCCGCCTGTGCCGCAACGGGCAGAGGGGTGGAACGATCTCCGCTCGCCTGAGCCCCGAGCAGTTGGCCTCCCTGATCCAGGGCATGTCCCTCGGCCTCATCGTCGAGCAGCTCATCACCGGCCGCGCGGATGTGAGCAGTGCGGCCGCGACCCTCGGACACCTGCTCGCCCCGGACGGGCTGGAACCCGAGGGGACCTGATCGTCCTCGCTGGTGTCTGCGGGCCGCTGGGTGAGCGAGTGTGGAATCGGCCGGCAGGCGCTAGCCGATCATCGGGCTGGCCTCGGGCATTCGAATGACGCGGCGACGCTCGCGCAGGGCCAGGGCGCTGGCCGCCGTCATCGTGCCCACACGGCCGATGAACATGAGTGCCACGATGACGTACTTGGCTCCCACCGGGAGCGTCGGCGTGATGCCCGTGGACAGGCCCACGGTTGCGAAGGCGCTGATGACCTCGAACAGGATGCGGTCCAGGGACAGGTCCGTCATCTGCAGGAGCAGGAGCGTGGCGATGCCGACGATGCTCGCGCCGATGAAGGCCACCGCCACGCTCAGGCGCACGATCGAGGGCGTGATCCGCCGCCCGAAGGCCTCGATGTCCTGGTCACCACGGGCCTCGGCGAAGATCGCCAGGATCAGGACCGAGAAGGTGGAGACCTTGATGCCTCCGGCCGTCGAGGCCGAGCCGCCACCGACGAACATGAGGGCGTCCTGGAGGAACCAGGTGGCCTCGTGCATGTGTTCGGGCGGGATCGTGGACAGGCCCGAGGAGCGGGCGTTGACACCGTTGATGAGGGCGGTCAGGATCTTCCCGCTCGTGGGCAGTGCCCCGTAGGTGAGTGGGTTGCTCCACTCGAAGGTCGCGATGGCCACGGACGAGGTGATGGTCAGGGCCAGGTAGGTCGTCAGAGTCAGCTTGGTGTGAAGGCTCCAGGAGCGCGGGCCGCGTCGCCTGCCCACGATGTCCAGGATGACCGGGAAACCGACCGCGCCCATGAAGGTCCCCAGGATGATTGGCAGGCCGATCCCCCAGTCGGTGGCGTAGGCGCCCAGGCTTTCGGGCATGATGACGAAGCCCGCATTGTTGAAGATGGACAGCGCCATGAAGGCCGCGTACCACAATGCGTGCCCCAGGTCGAGGCCGTGGCCGAGGAAGCGGGGCAGCAGCATGAGGGTGAGGGCGAGCTCGCAACCGGCGGCCGTGTAGATGACGGCGCGTAGGAGACGGCCGACGTCACCCAGGCGCGACTGGTTCTCCGAGGCCGCCAGCATCCGCTGAGTCAGACCCACGTGCCGCGATACCGCCAGGGATAGCAGTGAGGCCAGAGTCATCACGCCCAGACCGCCCACGGCGGCGGCCATGATGATGACGACGTGCCCGAAGGCGGACCAGTAGGTGGCGATGTCGACTGTGCTCAGGCCTGTGACGCACACCGCCGAGGTCGCGGTGAACAGGGCGTCGAGGAAGTTGGCGCGCTCCCCGCTCGTTGTGGCGATGGGCAGGCTGAGGAGAAACGTGACCACAATAATGATGGCCGCGAAGACGATGACGGCGAGCCTGGCGGGGTAGAAACGGGCTGCACGTGCGATCTGGCTGAGTGGCTCGATGTGCCTGAGCAGGCGACGCAGCCTGTTCGGTTCCGGGGTCGGCGGGGGGAGCGTGATGGGTGGCTCTTCGGTGTCGTCGGCCCCGCGCTTCTTGCGTCGCTTCCACGGGCGGCCGACGACGCCCACGAGCGGAGCGCGCCAGTGGGCCTGGCGGCGCCTGCCGGCACGGAGTCCGCTGCCGGGGGCGCTGTGAGGGCCGCTGCAGGGACCGCTCTGGCGGTCGGGTTCGTCCGCGGTATCTGTGTGGGGCACGGTTGCCATTGTGGTCCTGACGCAGCGGCTTCGTCACATCCGCGGATGTCGGGAGCCGGTGTCCTCGAGGTGCGTACGGCTACTGGGGTGGAGAAGCGCTGGTGGTGTCTCAAACTGATAACTGAGGTTGTGACAGCGAAAACTGATGTCTCAGTGTGAGATGCGACGCGTGTGGCAATTGGGGTCTGAGAAATCCTGTGCGCCGACTGATGCGGGGATATATTGGCAGGTGTTCCTGCCCCGACGGGGCCACCCGCGACGAACGGACCTGAAGCTCATGGCACCGGGCCTTCCCACATCCCCCAGCGCCTCCGGCGCCCCCTCCTTCCTCACTGTTGCCGAGGTGGCGGCGATGCTGCGCGTGTCCAAGATGACTGTCTACCGGATGGTGCACTCCGGCGATCTGCCCGCGATGCAGGTGGGGCGTTCCTTCCGCGTCCCCGAGCGCGCTGTTCACGAGTACCTGGCCGCTGGGCTGGGTGACTGGGGCCACGACGCGTCGGAGGCGTCAGGGTCCTAGGACCCGCTAGACTCGGGCGGTCACCTGCGTGGTCGGCCGCTGAGCCTCACGCGCCGACCAACCGCCCCATGGCACACCCTCGCCGGCCCGCCTCGGCCCGTAGAGAGGGCGCTGCGGGCACTACGAAGCGAACTGCGAGGAGATCTCATGGGATCCGTCATCAAGAAGCGCCGCAAGCGCATGGCCAAGAAGAAGCACCGCAAGCTGCTTCGCAAGACACGCCATCAGCGCCGCAACAAGAAGTAAGGCGAGCGGCTCGTGCGCGCTTCGGGGCTCCGTACGCACCGCCGGTGTGAGCGGGGCCCTGCTTGTTGCTGCTGAGCTTGCCCTGATGAGGAAGAGTGGAGGACTTCGTTGACCAGCGCCCACGATGACCGCGTCCCCGCTGAGACGTTGATCAAGACGTCGCCGGCCGCCTCGTCCGGGCCTCAGACGGTGGACGGCGACTGCACCGTCCCACTGAGCGCAGACGTCGATGCCTCCGCTTGGCCCGAACCTGTTCAGGCCCTGGCGCACGCGCCCGGGGCCGGTGCCCGGCCGACCAGCCTGACCGAGTTGACCACCCTGCGTGTGGGAGGCCCCGTGGGCAGCTACGTCGAGGCCTCCACCCAAAGTGAACTGACTGAGGCGATCCGCGAGGCCGATGCTTCCGGCACCCCTGTCCTCGTCATCGGTGGCGGCTCCAACATCATGGCCTCCGACGCCGGTTTCGACGGTCTCGTCATCCGCGATGTCCGCGCCGAGGTCTCTCTCGTCTCGGACTCGGTGTGCGGCGGCGTCGAGGTCACGGCCACCGCCGGCACCACCTGGGACGACCTCGTGCGCGAGGCCATTGCGCGCCAGTGGGCGGGGTTCGCGCCGCTGTCCGGGATTCCCGGCACGGTCGGGGCCGCCCCGGTGCAGAACATCGGGGCCTACGGCGCTGAGGTCGCCGAGCTCATCGCCAGCGTGCGGGCCTGGGACCGTCTGCACAACCGGGTGGTGTGGCTGGCCCTGGCGGAGCTGGGACTGGCCTACCGCGACTCCCGTCTCAAGCAGTCACTCACCGACGCGGAGGTCGGCGGTGGGCGCCTGTGGGGGCCGACCGGGCGCTGGGTGGTCCTGGACGCCACCTTCGCCGTGCGTCAGGGCTCCTTGTCCTCCCGGGTCGCCTACTCCCAGCTGGCCGGCGTCCTCGGCGTCGAGCTGGGTGAGCGCGTGCCCGAGCGCGAGCTGCGCGAGGCGGTCCTCGAGCTGCGCCGCTCCAAGGGAATGGTCCTGGACGATGCCGACCATGACACATGGTCGGCCGGCTCCTTCTTCACCAACCCGATCCTGACCATGGCCGAGGCCGAGTGTCTGCCCGAGGACGCACCTCGCTACCCGGTCACCGACCACTCCCAGGTGGTACTCGGCACCAAGGAGGCCCCCGTCGTCGAGGGTCTGGTCAAGACCAGCGCCGCCTGGCTCATCGACCACGCCGGCTTCACCAAGGGCTTCACGGTGGAGGCAGAGGCGCCGGCCGGAGTGTCCACCAAGCACGTCCTGGCCCTGACCAACCGGGGTGGCGCCACCGGGGCGGACCTGGTGCGCCTGCGCGACGCGATCGTGACCGGAGTCCGCGAGCGCTACGGCGTCACTCTCGTGCCCGAGCCCGTCCAGGTCGGCTTCTCGATGCTCTAGTCATCTGAGTCCGGGGGTGGTGTCCCTCGGGGCATCGGCCTCGGGGTCGTCAGTTCCGGATACCCGGTCGGGCATTGCCAGCCAGGCATCCACCTCGGCCAGCCAGGTCCGCTTGGACGTCGGTGAGGCCAGGGAAGCGCGGATCGACCCGCGGGCCAGCTCGGCCAGCTCGGCATCGTCACAACCCAGGGCACGGGCGATCTCATACTGGTTGACGAGCCGGGACTGGAAGAGCAATGGATCGTCGGCACTCAGGGCGATCTGTGCGCCGTGGCTCATGAGTGTGCGCAGGGGTACCTCAGCCGGGCTGCGGTAGACGCCCAGGCTCACGTTGGATGCGGGGCAGACCTCGAGGCTGATGCCGGAAGCGACGATCGCGTCCAGCAGTGCGGGGTCCTCGCCGGCGCGCACTCCGTGGCCCAGGCGGGTCGGACCGAGCGCTGAGACCACCGTGCGCAGGTGGTCGGGCCCCAGGAGCTCGCCGCCGTGAGGCATGGAGGCGAGGCCGCCCCGGCGGGCGATGGCGAAGGCCCGTTCCCAGGAGGAGGTCCGCCCGGCGCGCTCGTCGTTGGACAGGCCGAAGCCGACTACCTGGCCGGGCTGGTCTCCGGCGTAGCGCACCGCCAGGCGTGCGAGCGTGCGGGCGTCCAGCGGGTGGCGCATCCGGGAGGCCGCCACGATGACGGCCACCTCCACGCCGGTCAGGG
>NZ_CAUROW010000092.1:0-7318 GCF_963526355.1 uncultured Actinomyces sp.
GTGACCGCCCGCGCCGAGCGGGCCGCTCGCCGTGGTCGCGTAGCCCGGTCCGCCTGATCCGGCGCACCCGGGCTCCGCCGAACCGCCCCGCGCGGTGTCCATTCACCGACCGTCACCCGCGCCGCCGTCGACCATCACTCATCATTCCTTCCCCCACTCCCCCACCCGTGAGGAGAAACCACCCATGACCAGCCCGTCCACCGGCCAGTCCGCGAACCAGACCACCACCCGGTCCGTCGACGACCCTGCCTGTCCCCAGCCTCCGGCCGCCCGCACCTTCCCGGTTCACCATCACCCGACGTCGTCGGTCCCGGCCCCGCAGGTCCGTCTGGAGACGCTGCTGGTGCGCGCCGGAACCGGCACCGACCCGGCCACGGGCGCGATCACGACGCCGATTCATCTGTCGACCGCCTACGGTCACCCGGGTCTGGGCGAGTCGACGGGTTACGACTACACGCGCACGGCCAGCCCCACCCGCGATGTCCTGCAGGATGCCCTGGCCCGTCTGGAGGGCGGGACGGCGGCCTTCGCCCTGTCCTCGGGGATGGCGGCCCTGGAGCTAGTGACCCGCACGCTGGCGCCGCACGGCAGCCGGATCGTGGCGCTGCGCGACCTGTACGGCGGCTCCTTCCGCTTCCTGGAGGTCCTGGCCGAGGAGGGGGCCGCGCGCGTCGACTTCGTCCTGGGCCTCGAGGGTCTGCGTGAGGCACTGGCCACCCCGGCCGACCTGGTCGTCATCGAGACGCCCACGAACCCGATGATGGAGGAGATCCCGATTCCCGAGGCCGCCCGACTGACCCGCGCAGCCGGGGCGAGGCTGGTGGTGGACAACACCTTCTACACCCCGGTGGTACAGCGGCCCCTGGAGCTGGGGGCCGATGTCGTCGTCCACTCGGGCACGAAGTACCTGGGCGGGCACAACGACGTCATGGCGGGTGTGGCCGTGGTGGCCGACGACTCCCTGGCCGAGCGGCTGAGCTACCGACTCAACACCACCGGCGCGACACTGGGACCCTTCGACTGCTTCCTGCTGCTGCGCGGGCTCAAGACCCTGGCGCTGCGCATGGAGCGCCACGAGGCCAACGCCACCGCGATCGCGCAGTTCCTGCGCTCGAGCCCCTATGTGACACGTGTGCTCTACCCGGGACACTCGGGCATGGTGAGCTTCGACCTGGCCGAGTCGGTGGATGTGGCCCGCTTCCTGGCCTCGGTGCGAGTGTTCACCTTCGCCGAGTCCTTAGGGGGTGTGGAGTCGCTGGTGACCTGTCCGTCGGTGCAGACGCACGCAGACGTGCCCGCCGAGGTACGCACCTCCTACGGGCTGACTGATCGGCTCATGCGCCTGAGCGTCGGCATCGAGCACGTCGACGACCTCATCGCGGACCTGGCCCAGGCATTCGAGGCCGCCGGCGTCTGAGAGTTCGTTCAGAGCCCGAACTGTCCATACGGACAGGCACTGCTGTGCTTCAAGCGGGGGCCATCGTGCTGTGGAAGGACAATGCTCGTCATCATGAGACGCCTACGAACGACCTCACCATCGCACGCCACCTCAACCCACGCCGTCCTCACCCTGCTCGGTACGCTCACTGCCTGCAGCATGCTCGGTGCCAACACCGCAGCCGCTGTGAGCCCACCCGCGCACGACTCCCATCAGACCGGTGTCGTCCTGGACGGCAGCGCAGCCTCGAACAGCACCGCCGGCACGTCTCAGGCCACCGACAGTAACGGCTCAAACGGTTCCGGAGGATCCACGGGATCCACCGGGTCCACGGGGGCGGGCGTCCCCAAGGGCCTGGAGTCCTTCTACAATCAGGACCTCACCTGGACCGACTGCACCGACGACGCCACCGGAACCGCCTTCCAGTGCGCCACCGTGACCGTTCCCCTGGACTATGACAACCCGCAGGGGCAAACCATAACAGTGGCCCTCAAGAAGCTGCCCTCAACGAGCTCCTCCCCTCAGGGCTCGATCTTCCTCAACCCCGGCGGACCCGGGGGAAGCGGCATATCCACCATCGAGTCGCAGGCCGAGCTCTACAAGAGCGGTGATCTGTCGGAGGTCCTGGCGAACTACAACGTCATCGGCTTCGACCCTCGCGGCGTCGGCCAGTCCACTCCCATCACCTGCTGGACCCCCGAGGACGTCCAGGCGATTCAGGCCGGACAGGCGGAGATGCCCTCCCTCTCAACACCGGGAAGCGCCGCCGACATCGTCGCCCAGGGCTCACACAAGGCCGCGGCCTGCCAGGAGCACACGGAGGTCCCCGAGATCCTCGATCACGCGGACACCCGCTCCGTCGCCCGCGACATGGATGTCATG
Organism: uncultured Actinomyces sp.; assembly: GCF_963526355.1. Lineage (GTDB taxonomy): Bacteria > Actinomycetota > Actinomycetes > Actinomycetales > Actinomycetaceae > Actinomyces. The sequence goes on from NZ_CAUROW010000092.1 coordinate 2,321, forward strand.
CGGGCGCTGGTGGGAGACAAGGACCTCAACTACCACGGCGCCTCCTACGGCACCTACCTGGGCGCGGTCTACGCCGAGCTCTTCCCGGACAACATCGGACGCGTCGTCCTGGACAGCGCCATGGACCCCACTCTGTCACGGCAGGAGGCGATGGAAGGTGATGCGGCAGGCTGGGAGCAGTCACTGCACACCTACATCGAGTCCCAGCAGGGCCGGGAGGGGTTCCCCCTGAGCGGTACGACGGATGAGGCTGTCGCCCGGCTCGCGACCTTCCTCGACGGCCTGGACGCCAACCCGTTGACCGTCTCCGGATCCGGAACGCCCTTGGATCGGACCAAGGCCGTTAACGCGATCAGCGCACTCGTCACCGCCTCGCCCGATAAGTGGCCGCTGCTCGACGAGGGACTGACCCAGGCCATGAACACGCACGACGGCACCGCGCTGAAGAGGAACGCCGAGTCCGTCTCCAGCGATAACACGCGTCCCACAACCGAGAAGCAGGTCGTCGAAATGCTACGAGGCGTTAACGTCTTCTCGGCCAACCGGTGCCTCGACTTCCCCGACACCGGGAACCAGGCGAGCTGGGATGCAGCGCTGGCCTCCTACCGCCACGACTACCCGGTCTTCCACAGCTTGTTGCCCCAGTACGACGCGTTCTGCCACGGCTGGGGTCACACCAGTAGGACCGAGGCCGTCGACGTCGACACGGAGGCCACGAACCCAGTGCTCGTCGTCGGCATTCTGCACGATCCGAGCACGCCCTACCCGTGGTCCCATGCACTGGTGTCGAGAATCCGCAACAGCCACCTGCTGAGCGTCGATATGTACGGTCATGTCGCCACGGGCAAGAACACTTGTACCACGGCGAAAATCGGCGACTACCTCGTCAACGGAACACTTCCCTCCGACGGTGAGGTCTGCACAGCAGACCCAGAACCTCAGGCCGGAACTGAGAAGGGCTGACGCAGACGATTCAGATGAGCCGCATCATCGGGGGTTATCGGAGCCGGGGAGTACCAGAAATGGAAAACACCCCGGCTCCGACTTTCCAGCCGATGACGGGGTGTTGGTGCGCCCGAAGGGATTCGAACCCCCAACCTTCTGATCCGTAGTCAGATGCTCTATCCGTTGAGCTACAGGCGCCTGTCGTTGCCGACGGGTAGAAGATTACTCAGCGTCCCCCGAGGGGACAAATCCGCGCCCCGTGAGGATGGGCACAGGCCCGGAACCCCGGCCCCGTGGGCGCCGCCGTCCCCGGCGGCGCCCACGCTCTGCTCAGCGGCCCGCCTACCCTGCGGTGGAGAACGTCGCCCACAGCCCGACGCCGAGCAGGCTATAGGCAATAACGCTCAGGACAAGGCCTATCGCCAACCAGATAAGACCGGCTTTAGCCCAGTTCTTCTTGGTGGCGGAACCGCCGCTACCGAAGGCGAGCATCAGCAGATAGACGATGTTGACGATAGGGACGAAGAACAGGAACAACGCCAGCACCCAGCTGCCGACCGAGTCGACGCTCTCAGGTCCTGTCTTCACCGACGCCAGCGCATCGCCGCCGCTCGGCCGCCCGAACGTGGGAGGAGCCATGTCGGACAATGGCGGGGCCTGCCCGGCTGCGACATCGGAAGAGGGTACCGAGCCCCACGGGGGTACCGGCCCCTGAGACTGGACGGACGGGGTCGACGACGGCGCGGACTGGGCCACCGGCTGAGGCATTCCGGGGACGAAGTCCCCTGACGCCGCCTGCTCGGCCTCGGCGCGCGCGGTCGCCGTGGGGAAGACCGAGGACATGCCGACCTCTCCGGTCTCACGACCCCCGCTGAAGGGGTGCGAGTGAGGGGCGGGCTGCTGGGCGAAGGCCTGCGGCTGTTGGGGAACGGCCGGTTGAGCCTGCTGCTGCCAGTAGAGGGTCTCCGGGCTCGCCGCGGCGCCCAGAGCCCCACCAGCAGCAGGCTCAGCAGGCGCACCCGGAGCCGAGGGGACGCCGGGCGCCGACTGACCGAGGGGAGACGCTGCGGCCGCAGTGCCGTCGGAATGAGGCGTGCCCCATCCGGGCTGAGCCGACGGAGACGCCGACTGCCCGGCCTGGAACGGCGAGGCGCCGGCCCCGCCGATTCCGGCACCCGCGCCCTGGTCGGGCCTGCCGAACTGGGTGGGTTGCGACTGCTGGCCGGACGGAACGAATTCGCCCTGCTGCGCGAAGGGGCCCGCCTGAAGGTAAGGGTCGGCCGGGGCGCCCCCCGGCTGGGTGGTCTCCTGCCCAGCACCTGTGGGGTAAGCGCGCGTCTGCTGCTCAGGGGGAGGGCCGGAGGGAAGGTCGGACTGTGCGGGGCGCCATGATCCGGGCTGGGGCTGAGCGCCGGGAACCGCGGTGGACGCGGGGCCGGGCATCTGCCCACCGGGGTGCTGCCCGGTGGCCTGTCGCGACTCGGCGCGTGCGGCGTCGAGCATGTCCTGGTTGATGAGGACGGTCCGGGCGTTGAACTCATCCCCCTCGCCGGAACGGGGCGACCCGGAGGCCGGAGGCTGGGTGGCGTCGTGGTCAGACATGAGGTCCCTCTCAGTCGGGTACAGCATCACGCTATCCCGGATCAGAGCGAGATAACACACAGGCGCTCCGATCGGCCAGAGGCGAACGCCCCGGCTGACCTGATTCGTTGGGACCAGTCGGCAGGGTGTGGACGCCACGGTCGTTCTCTGGCTACTTGGGTCCCATGGCCTTCCGGCCGGGGCGCCGGCCTCAACGCCCGCAGGACCCGGCAGCACTGGCATGCAAGCCACACCCTCGATGGCGGAGATGGGGAGATTCGAACTCCCGAGGGGCTTCCACCCCAACCTCCTTAGCAGGGAGGCGCACTAGGCCACTATGCGACATCTCCATAACCCTCCCACGACGTAATCGTGGGACGCGCAGGCAGCCTACCGGGAGGACGCCCCTGCAAGCAAACCGCCCGACGACATGCTGCGGGCACCTTGACATGAGGCGCCCTGACCGCGAGCCGGATGGGCGGCCTGCGGCCGTCACTCACGGCCCGAAGTCTCCGGATCAGACGATCCGCGGACCCTCCGGTCTGACACACTGAGGTCATGGCGCCCTTGGAAGCAGGCAATGGAGAGACGTTGAGACATGAGGCGGACGAGAGCATGCGTTGTGCACTGCAAGGAGGTGAGGGGCTGGTGAGCGGGGAGACGGGTGCACGGATCACGGCCTTCATCACCGCCCTGCGCGAGGCACTGGAGGGCGCGGGTGACCCGGCCCGTGCGGAGCAGCAGCGGGCGTACCTGAAATCCGAGATGGCGATGTACGGTGTCGGGGTCCCGGACACACGGCGCCTCTCCCGACGAGCTGCTGCCGCTCATGCCGACCTGTGGACCGAGGCCACTGCCTGGGAGGCAGCGCTGCGGCGCCTGTGGGATGGGGCCGCTCACCGCGAGGAGCGCTACGCGGCCCTGGCCATCATCCGCTCCAAGCTGTCCGCGTCGCATGCCGGACGCATGGAGTCCCTGGCGCTCTACGAGCATTTTCTGCGCACGGGGCAGTGGTGGGATCTGGTTGATGAGACCTCCCACGCCGTCGGGCTGGTGGTGCGTGAGCACCCGGCCGCGGCGGCCCGCATGCGCGTGTGGGCCACCGATCCGGACATGTGGGTGCGGCGCAGCGCCATCATCTGCCAGCTCCAGCACAAGGCCGACACTGATCTTGACCTGCTCACCGGCGTCATCGAGGCCAACCAGGAGGACGCGGAGTTCTTCATCCGCAAGGCGATCGGTTGGGCGCTGCGCGACTACGCGCGCACCGACGGCGACTGGGTGCGTGCCTTCGTCCAGGCACATCCGGACCTGTCCCCGCTCAGCCGACGCGAGGCCCTCAAGCGCCTGTGAGATACGGGGCGCCGGCGTCAGGAAGGACCAGGCCACGGGGCCGCCGATGCAGGCTCGGCATCGACGACGAGGCCCGCGGGGGCGACACATCGGGGCGATGATGGCAATGGTTCGCAGGGACGACCAACCTCGTCCCTCCGGAGGATACGTCCCAGGACCGGGGTGGACATAGTATGACGGCCGCCACTGGCAACAATCAGGGCCGCCCCGGCCGAGGCCGGGAGAGGGCTCACCGGCAACTCCAGCGAAGGACTCACCCATGCCGTCCGCCACGCCCCCAGACTCCCGCCCCTCCCCCACGCGCTCCTCGACCGGCCCCGCCTCGACGACGCCGACCAGCTCGGCCTCAGCGCCAGTCTCGCCCGGAGCGGAGGCCGCCCGCACTCGGAGGACTGCCTGGGCGGCCCTGGTCCTGCTCGTCGGAGGCCCGTCGGTCGGTATCGCCCTGGCTCTGGTTGGCGGCCCCTGGCGGGTCATCACCGTCCTGCACCTGGGGGCTCTGGCGATCTGGTTCCTCGTGTGGCACCGCGGCTGGCGCGACCTGCTGCGCTCCGCGGGGCCTCGCAGTCCCTGGCTGCTCTTCGCCGTCAGCGCGGGCCTGTGCGCCCTCAGCGCCGTGGTACACCACTCGATCGACAACCCGGGAGCCGTCCTCGCCCCGGTGACACCTACCGGGTTGTTGTCCGCCCTGGCCACGGCACTGGGGGTCGGTGTGCTCATGAACGCCGTGCCCGAGGAGTTCTCGCTGCGCCGCTGCCTGCTCGAGCCCCTGCGGGCGCAGTTCGGGGACTGGTGCGCCCTGTGGACCACAGCCCTGGCTTTCGTCATCATGCACCTGCCCACCTGGATCTCCTCTCATGCCACCGCCTCCACCTACGCCATTGAGGTCCCTGAGAAGCTTCTCTTCGGAGTGGTGGCCGCCTGGTCCGTCCTGCGCCTGGACTCCCTGGCCTTCGCCCTGGGCATGCATGTGGGCGGCAACTTCACCGGCGTCCTGCTGAGCTCTCTGAGCCGGGAGGACACCCTGACCGGATGGAGCCGGTTCACCACTCCGTCCGTTATCGCCATACTCGCCGAGACGCTGGTGACGGCCGCAGCCGTCTGGTACCTGGGACGCCC
>NZ_CAUROW010000093.1:0-7254 GCF_963526355.1 uncultured Actinomyces sp.
TGGGTGTGCACCCGTCTGCACCCCGAGGACAGGATGGGGGAGGTCTACATCGTCGTCGTCGACCCCGACTACCAGCGCCGCGGCATCGGGCGAGCCCTCATGAACCACTCCATGGAGCGGGCCCGGGCCGCCGGAATGGCCATGGTGATGGTGGAGACCGGTGGGGACCGTGGACACGCACCGGCCCGCGCCACCTATGAGGGACTCGGCTTCCGGCGCTGGCCGGTGGCCCGCTACTTCAAGGACCTGGCCGACGGCGACTGAGACGCGCTTGAGACGCACCGAGGGCCCCAGGCCGCTTCGCCGGTCCGGGGCCCTCGGGCGTATGAAGCTGCGTGTCGGTGCGCTCAGCCGTGAGGCTCCAGGACGGGCAGGTCCTTGGCCGCCAGTGTGACGGCGTAGTCCTCGGCCCGCTGGGCCAGGGCCTCATCGGTGATGGTGAGGGTCCCGGTGGTGGTGAAGGGCTCGAGGTAGGTCATCTGGACCATGCTCGCCGTCGCCTGGAGCGGGCGCAGCAGCTCGGTGATCGTGTAACCGTAGGAGGACTCGTGGCTGTAGGCCTCGCCGGGGCCACCGGTGCTCACGGCCACCAGCAGTTCCTTGCCGGCCAGGGCCTTACCGGTCGAGCCGTAGGCCCAGCCGTAGAGGAGCACGTCGTCCTGCCACTGCTTGAGCAGGGCGGGGGTGGAGTACCAGTACATGGGGAACTGGAGGACGATGCGGTCGGCGGCCTCCAGGGCGGCCTGCTCGGCGGCGACGTCGACCTTCTGGTCCGGGTAGATGTCGTACATGTAGCGCACGGTGACGTCATCGCCGAGAGTCTCGGCCTTGGCAGCCAGAGGGCGGTTGGCGCGTGAGGCGGACATGTCGGGGTGGAAGACGAGAACGAGGGTCTTCATGAACGCTCCTGCTTTCAGATGGTGATGGTGGGCGGTGCGTCGCTCGGTGGGGAGACGTCAACGACGTCGTGCCCTGAGCTTCCGGTGCCACGCACCTGGGGCGTTGGGTGGCGGAGGCCTGATCAGGGCTCCAGGAGCACCTTGATGGCGCGGCGTTCGTCCATGGCCCTGTAGGCCTCGGGGGCCTCCTCCAGGGGCAGGCGCAGGGTGAAGACCCTGCCGGGGTCGATCTCGCGCTTGAGGATCCGGTCGATGAGGTCTGGCAGGAAACGGCGCACCGGCGCACCGGCGCGGGGCCGCCCAGCATGTTGATCTCGGCGAAGAAGAGCTGGTCCCCAGGCAGGGAGACGCCGTGGGCCACGCCCACGTAGCCCAGGTGCCCACCGGGGCGGCAGGAAGCGATGGCCTGCATCATCGAGGTCTGATTGCCCACGGCCTCGACGACGCCGTGCGCGCCGTAGCCGTCGGTGAGCTCCTTGACCTTCGCCGCGCCTTCGTCGCCGCGCTCGGCGATGACGACGTCGGCACCGAACTCGCGGGCCAGCGCCGCCCGGTCCTCGTGGCGGGAGAAGACGATGACCTTCTCAGCCCCCAGGGTCTTGGCGGCCAGGACGGCGGACAGGCCCACGGCGCCGTCGCCGACCACCGCGATGGTCTTGCCGGGGCCGGCCTGGGCCGCGACGGCCCCGAACCATCCGGTTCCCAGCACGTCGGAGGCGGCCAGCAGCGAGGCGATGATCTCCGGGTCCTCGGGCCTGCCGCCGGGAACGACGACGAGGGTGCCGTCGGCCAGGGCCACGCGTGTGTACTCGGCCTGGGTGTCGCCGATGAAGCCACCGTTGGCGCAGCGCGACTGGTAGCCGTCCTCGCAGATCTCACAGGTGTTGTCGCTCAGGCAGAAGGAGCCGACGACGAAGTCGCCGACCTTGACGTTCTTGACGTCGTCGCCGATCTCGACGACGGTGCCCACGTACTCGTGGCCCATGGGCCGTGCCCCCTCCAGGGGCTGGATGCCCCGGTAGGGCCACAGGTCCGAGCCGCACACGCAGGCGGCCTCGAGCTTGATGACGGCGTCGGTGGGTTCGATGACGTGGGGGACCTCGCGGTCCTCGACGCGGACGTCACCGGCGGCGTGCATGACGACGCCGCGCATCGTAGTGGGTAGAGCGGTGGTGGAAGCAGTCACGGGCAAGTCCTCACATCAGTGCCGGTTGATATGTGAAGACTAAACGCGCGCCTCGACTCGGGTCCACCGCGTGGGAGGTTCTGTCAGGGCAGCCCAATGGGGCTGTGGGACGCCGGTCTCGGCCCGAGGGCTCGGCGTATTCGGCTCAAGCGCGGGCGAAGACCGGTGTTGACGAGCGGCGGTGGTGATCACATGCGATCGCGGATGATCGCGCTCGGCCAAAGCCTTGCCAAACCCGAGAAGGATCTACTGCGACCGTTCGGCCCCGCCGCCCGCCGTCGTCGCACCGGCCTCACGCGGAAGCGGCAGCACCAGCGGGGTGGCGGTGAGCGGGTCGGAGATGACCTGCACGGCCAGACCGAAGACCTCCTTAACCATCTCGGCGGTGACGACCTCCTCAGGCCGCCCGTGGGCCACGATGGCGCCCGCACGCATCGCGATGACCTCATCCCCGTAGCGGCAAGCCTGGTTGAGGTCGTGAAGGACCGCCACGATCGTGGTCCCTAGCTCGGTGTTGAGCTCGCGGCACAGCTCGAGCAGATCCACCTGGTGGGCCAGGTCCAGGTAGGTGGTCGGCTCGTCGAGCAGCAGGATGTCAGTGCGCTGGGCCAGGGCCATGGCCACCCACACCCGCTGACGCTGACCGCCAGAGAGGGTGTCCACGTGCCGGTTCGCCAGGTCGGTAACGTCGGTGCGCTCCATGGCCTCGCAGACGGCCGTGTCGTCGTCGGGCGACCACTGGTGCAGGAGCGACTGGTAGGGGTAGCGGCCGCGTGCCACCAGCTCGTGGACCGTGATCCCGGGCGGGGCGATGGAGGACTGGGCGAGCATGCCTACCTGACGAGCGAGCTTCTTGGGTGTCAGGGAGGCGATGTCACGGCCGTCGAGGAACACCTGTCCGGCCGATGGTGAGATCACCCGGCTCATGGCGCGCAGTAGCGTCGACTTCCCGCAGCCGTTGGGGCCCACGATCATCGTCACCGCGCCCGGGGTGATGGCCGTGCTCAGGTCCTCGATGATGGGATGACCGGGGTGGTAGGCCACAGAGATGCCCCGGACGCCCAGACCCATAGAGGGGGCCTGGGCGTCCGCGGGCGCCTCTGTCGAGACGGGGGTGGGCACGGGCTACTTCTTCTTCAGGGAGTCGGAGACCGTGGTGAGAATGGTGCGGATAGCCGTTGGACCGGCGTTGAGGAAGAAGGCGTCGTCGTCGACCTGGACGGCCTGCTTGGTGTCGACGGGGTTCAGTGCCGGCCACAGGTCCAGTGAAGTGACCTTCGAGGCGTCACCGCCCTGGACGCCGTAGAACAGCCAGTCACCGTCGGCCTGCTCGAGCTGCTCAGGGGAGATGTCCTTGGAGGTGTCATCAGTGAACTGCTGGTCCTTGGGACGGGCAAGCCCCATGTCGGCCAGCACCGAGCCAGGGGTGGATAGCGGGCCGAACAAACGCAGACGCTCCTCGTTGTGGCGCAGTAGAGAGACCGTGGGGGCTCCCTCGATAGTAGCCCCGGCTTTGGCGGCGTCGGCCTGGTAGGCCTCCAGCCACTTCTTCGCCGTGTCGGGCTTGCCCAGGGCGTCGGCCACGAGCAGGAAGTCCTGCTTCCAGTACTGACCGGTTCCCTGCGTCACCACTGTCGGGGCGATGGCGGACATGGAGGCGTAGACCTCGTCGGCCTTCTTGATGGCCCCGTTCATGAGGATGAGATCGGGGGCCAGGTTGCTGACGGCTTCCACGCTGGGGTCCTTGCGGGAACCGATGTCCGTGATCGAGCCCAGCCTGTCGGCGTACTGGGGGAAGGCCTTCTTGAGGTAGCCCGGCACGGCCTCGGCGCCGTCGCCCTTGGTGGAGCCCACCGGCACGATGCCCAGGGTGAGAGCGACGTCGAGCTGACCGGTGGCGATGACGACGATCTTCGTGGGGGCCGCAGAGATCTCGGCCGAGCCCTTGAAGTGGACGACCGTGCGGGGGAAGACGTCCTCGGCCTGACCAGAGCCCTTGCCCTCGGGCATGCCCGTGGGCACCGAGGATGTCGGGGTGGGTTTGGCTCCTGCGGAGGTGGGTGAGCCCGAGGAGGATGAGGAGGGCGCCGAGTCCGATTCGCCCTTCTTGGAGGAGCAGGCGGCCAGGATGGGCAGAGCAGTGGCCAGTCCCGCGAAGGTAAGCGCAGACCGGCGGCTGTAGAGCGATGTCATGAGCTTAGGCTAGCCTCAGCCGTGCCGCTTTGATCAAGAACCAACCTGTAGGAAATGAGGTAGGAGTGGGCAAGATCGCGTTCAGGTCCCGAGTAGGCGTTGTACTGCTCATCTGCCTGGCGCTGCTTGCGGTGCTGATCCTCGTCAGTCTTGCCGTCGGGACCCGCAGCCTGACCCCGGAGGAGATTCTCACCGGGCTGACCAGTCAGAGGAAGACTGCCGCATCCATCATTATCTGGAGGATGCGCATGCCGCGCACCGTGCTGGCGATCGTCGTCGGGGCGGCGCTTGCCGTCGCCGGGGTCGTCATGCAGGGACTGACCCGAAACCCGCTGGCCGAGCCCGGAATCCTTGGCGTCAACGCCGGTGCCTCCCTCGCCGTCGTCCTGTCGCTGTCCGTCCTGGGAGTCGGCGATGTCGGCGGCTACCTCTGGTTCGCCTTCGCCGGCGCCGCCCTGGCCGCAGGACTCGTCCACCTCATGGCCCGTCGCAGCGCCGAGGCCGGGCCTGCGCGCCTGGTGCTGGCTGGAGTGGCGCTAGGGGCCAGCCTGCGCGCCGTCACCGGCACCATCACCATGTACGACTCCGAGACCTTCGACTCCTACCGCTTCTGGGTCCTGGGGTCGCTCGCCCGGCGCGATGCCGGCCTGCTGGTGTGGATCGGGCCCTTCCTCGCTATCGGCCTCGTGCTGGCCCTGGCCTCCGGGCTCACCCTCAACGCCCTGGCACTGGGGGAGGAGCAGGCCAAGGCCCTGGGTGTGAGCCCCGCACGGGCGCGCACCCTGGCGCTGGCCGCCGTCACGCTCCTGTGCGGGACGTCGACGGCGGCCGTCGGCCCGATCTCCTTCGTCGGGCTCGTGGTGCCGCAGGTGCTGCGACTCGCCCTGGGGGCGGACCAGCGCAAGCTACTGACCGCCTCCCTCGTGGCCGGGCCGATCCTGCTCCTGGGGGCCGACATCCTGGGACGCATCCTCATCGTCCCCGCAGAGATGGAGGCCGGCGTTGTCACCGCCTTCATTGGCGGTCCCGTCCTCCTGGCCATGGTGGTGCACCGTATGGGGGTGAGGACCCGATGAGCCGGCCCGCCGTGAACCCACTCCCGCAGGAGACGGAGTCGCCGGAGAAGCCGGGAGAGGAGGGGCGGCCGGTCCACTCGGGACCTCCCCGGTCCTTCATGAGACTGCCCGTGGGGTCTCGGCAGGAGATCCTGCTCCACCGCCGCGCCGTCGCGATTACGATCGTCCTGGTCCTGGCGGCCCTGACGGTCATGGTGCTGTCGATCCTGACCGGCACGTACAACATCTCCGCGGCGGACGCCCTGGGGGCACTGCTGCGCGGAGCGGGAAGTGAACTGGACCGTTTCATCATCATTGACCAGCGTCTGCCGCGGGCGCTCGCGGCCGTGCTGGTGGGGGCGATGCTGGCGCTGTCGGGCGCCATCTTCCAGAGCCTGTCCCGCAACCCCCTGGGCAGTCCCGATATCGTCGGCTTCACTACCGGCGCCTCCACAGGAGGGCTGTTGGCGATCCTGCTGGTCTCCGCCTCTTCGACCTTTCAGATCGGTGCGGGTACGATCCTCGGCGGCTTCGCCACGGCGACGTTCGTCGCGCTCATTACGCTGCGTCGCGGGATCGGCGGCGACAATCTCATTCTGGCCGGCATCGCCCTGTCGGAGATGCTGTCTGCGGCCAACAACTACCTCATCTCCCGTGCGCCGCTTCAGAGCGCTGAGGTGGCCAAGGCCTGGCAGTACGGCTCCTTCAACGCCATCTCATGGGGGCAGGTCCGCCCGCTCCTCATCGCTGCGATCATGCTGCTGCCGCAGGTGCTCTGGTTCGTTCGGCCCGCGACCATGCTGGAGATGGGTGACGACGCCGCTACCAGCCTGGGGGTGCGCGTCGGCAGGATCCGCGGGGCGATGCTCGGCTATGGTGTTGTGCTGGCGGCGGTGTGCGTGGCGGTGTCTGGACCGATCGGCTTTCTGGCATTGGCGGCCCCGCAGCTGGCGCGGCGTCTGAGCCGGTCGGCCGGGGTCGCCATGGTCGCCTCAGCCGCCATGGGGGCCCTGCTCCTGAGCGGGGCCGACTTTCTGGCGCAGCGTCTGCTCAGTCCCTTTCAGATACCGGTGGGTCTGGTCAGTGCGGCGCTGGGCGGGATTTACCTCATCTGGCTACTCGTGTTGCCCTCCGACCGCGGCGGTCAGGCCTGCTGACACGGCGGGTGGGCGGTGCGGATCCACCTGAGATGGATGGTTCGGCAGTCACTGGAGCCGGACGGACCGGGTGGGGCTTGTGTTGACCCAGGCCTGATTCGCGTTGTCTCAGGTGGCGGGATGCGAGTAGACGTCACGCAGTCCAAACGACCTACTCCCTGGCGGTCTGACGGATCGCACCCTGGCCCGTGCTGAGCCGGCCAGAGCCCCTATGTCGCCCTCGCGGCTCGCACACACAGCTCCAGCGAGTCCTTCCTCTGCCCCAGACCTCGCATCACCGCCTCTATCAAGCCTGGACGATTCACTATTGGCCTCGTGGATGTCCACCCTTCTCAGGCCAGCTTCCCGCCCGGCGTCGTACAGGACCCGCTGGTCGGTGAGGTATTGTCCGGGGGTTTTCCACAGGAGCGTGTCAAGGTCTGGCGGTGGGTGTGTACGGGCGGGTAAGGTCAATACACCGCCCGGATGGACAGTGTTGTTCGACCCGGTGGTGTGAGGAGTTGTTTCGGTGGCGAGGAGGCTTCCGTGATGAGTATGTCCCTACGACACCCGACGCGGGCTCACACACGGCGAATGCCGGCCGTCTACGGCTGGACCGGCTCTTGCTTCAGGCGTCGGAGGGTGGCAGTGGGGCTGGTGGTGTGCGTGCTGTCGCTGGGGGTGGGAGCCTGCTCGATGAGGGGCGCGCGTGCTGAGGCCAGCGCGAGTACCAGTGCCAGCGCCTCGGCGGCCGTCGCTCGCGCCGAGCAGGGGATCGCCGACGC
>NZ_CAUROW010000094.1:0-6912 GCF_963526355.1 uncultured Actinomyces sp.
GCCGTCCTCGTCGTGTCCGCTCCGGAGCCGCGTGCCTACCCCGGGGCTGCCGCTCCTGCTCAGGCTCCTGGCCGTATGAGCCCGACACATATCCCTGGCCGTTATCGTTCAATGCCCACCCCTCTCTCATGCGCCGTTCAGCAGCGTGACCAGTTTGTTACCAATCGGCCGGGAGAGTGGTGGCTTTCCCGCAATCCCACGTCATTCGTCGTCATCAGGGGTAGTGCCCACCACGGGGAATCGTTGGCGCCTCTAGGGCTACCCTTCTCAGACGGGGCGTTCGTCGCCTGGGCTACACCGTCCGGCACCACCCCTGACACTCGTCAACCCGCCCCACGTCTTCACCACTTCAGGACATGACTCGCACGACCTCACAGCGCCGCCCCGGCGGTGGCATCTTCGCCTCCTTGAGATTCCACAACTACCGAATCTGGTTCCTGTCCGCCCTCGTGGCCAACACCGGGACCTGGATGCAGCGCGTGGCTCAGGACTGGCTGGTGCTGCGCGTCCTCACCGACGACTCCGCCTCCGCCACCGGCCTGACCACAGCCCTGCAGTTCCTCCCCATGTTGCTGCTGTCTGCGCACGCCGGACTCGTCGCCGACCGGGTCGACCAGCGCAAGTTCCTCATCCTCACCCAGAGCGCCATGGGCCTGGTCTCCGCGATCCTCGCCGTCGACGTCCTGACCGGCACCGCCCGCCTGTGGCACGTCTACCTGGCCGCCTTCCTCACGGGCGTCGCCGCCGCCTACGACGCCCCCGCCCGCCAGACCTTCGTGGCCCGGATGGTTCCCGCCGAGCACCTGTCCAACGCCGTGGGCCTCAACTCGGCCTCCTTCAACGCCGCCCGCCTCCTGGGGCCGGCCCTCGCCGGCGTCGTCATCACCTGGGTCGGTGCGGGCTGGGTCTTCGCCGTCAACGCCGCCACCTTCGTCTTCCCGGCCGTGGCGCTGGCCGCCATGCGCGTGAGCGAGCTGGTGGACATGCCCCGCGCCCGCCGCACCGCCGGCCAGCTCCGCGAGGGCCTGGCCTACCTGCGCTGCCGCACGGACCTCGTCGTCATCATCGCCGTGGTCGCCGTCGTCTCCATGCTCACCCTCAACTTCCAGGTCACCATGGCCGCGACCGTGCGCACCGTCTTCCATCTGGAGTCCGACGCCTACGGCACCGTCTCCTCGGTCTTCGCCGTCGGGTCCCTCTCCGGGGCCCTGTGGGCGGCCCGACGTCGCAACCCCCGCCCCCGCACCGTCGTCCTTGCCGCCTTCGCCTTGGGAGGCTTCTCCCTCCTGCTGGCCGTCATGCCCACCTACTTGACTTTTACGCTCATGACGATCCCGGTGGGCCTGTGCATGCTCACGCTCCTGACCAGCGCCAACCAGACCGTGCAGATGACCACCGAGCCGTCCATGCGTGGGCGGGTCTTAAGCATCTACATGATGTTCTTCCTGGGGTCGAGGCCGGTGGGCGCCCCGCTCATCGGCTGGGTGGCCGACACCTGGGGACCCCGCATCGCGATCGCGGCCGGCGGCCTGAGCGCTGTCCTCGCCGCCCTGGTCGCCGCCGCCTGGAGTTACAGGCACTGGAACCTGTCCCTGCACTACTCCTCCACCCGCCCTTATCTCAGGGCCACACCGAAATCGTCGGACCGGGCCGACGGCGGTGCCGACTGACTGAAACCGGACGAGTAATACGAACGCTACTCCTCGCGCATCTCCTGGGCACTGGGGAGTCCTCCCCGGCTATGAATCGGCGTGCTCTTAGGCAATGCTGGCCGACAACGCAGCGCCCCGACTACCCTTTCAGTGAGGGCAGCCCGGCGGTGAGCCCTCCCACGCGGGCCCGGGCGGCCGCGGTTGACCCACCTCAAGCAGGAGCCCACCTCATGAGTGAACTGATCGATACCACCGAGATGTACCTCAAGACCGTTTACGAGCTTGAGGAGGACGGTGTTCCCCCGCTGCGCGCCCGCATCGTCGAGCGCCTTGATCACTCGGGGCCCACGGTCTCCCAGACGGTGTCGCGTATGGAGCGCGACGGTCTCATCAAGGTTGCTGACGACCGTTCCCTTGAGCTCACCGACGCTGGCCGCAGACGCGCTACTGAGGTGATCCGCAAGCACCGACTCGCCGAGAGGTTGCTGCTGGACGTCATCGGGATGGACCGCAGGCTCGTCCATGAGGAGGCCTGCCGCTGGGAGCACGTCATGAGTGAACAGGTCGAGGATCGCCTCGCCGTCATCCTCGACGACGTCTCCACCGACCCGTTCGGCAATCCCATCCCGCCACAGGTCGCCGAGCATCCCCGCCCCTCCGCTGACGAGATCAGTGCGGAGCGTCTCGCGGGCCGTGAGACCACTGCGGTGGTCGTCAGTCGTATCGGAGAGCCGATCCAGGCGGATGCCGGGCTCATTGCCACCCTCGAGGATGCGGCGATAACGGCCGGGGCCCCGGTAGAGCTGCGTGCCAGTGCTGGCGGGGTGCGGCTCGTGGGGGCCTCTGGCGATCCTGTCGTCCTGAGTGATGACGTTGCCCGGCACCTCTTCGTGCGGCGCTGATCGGCTTGGGATGACTCTCCTGGCAAGGATCTCAGGATAACCTGAGAACAGCCTGTGCAGGCGAGGGGGGGGTGGTCTGCGCCCCGCATCTCGAACTCCGAGGTGCGGGGCGCTGTCTCGTGGTCCGAGTCGCACTCGGGAGGTCTCCCTCACTGTGTTTCTCAACGGAGGGAGATGAAGAAATGATCGCGAGGACTTCGGTGGGTCGGTGCCATTATTCTGCAAGATGCCGCCAATTTCCCCGTTAGTTCTGCACCTCTGTGCGGACCGAGGTCCCTGGAAACGGTCTGGAGGAAACCGAAAATCGACCTATCGTGTCTCGGCTCACAAGAGTGTGTGACACCTTGCCGTGACGAAGTGGCGCTCTGTCATGTAGCGTTCAGGTCGTCGTCGAAGACAACCGTCTCGATGGCGTCTCGGATCGGGGCTTAGTCCTGCCACTCGATCTGAGGCACGTGGAACCAACAACTCAAGTGGCAGGAACGGGGGAACCAACTATCGGTCGCTCAGGCGACCTTGGGGTGAAGCCCGCATCTGCGGGCCGGACGTCTCCAGTCCGAACCCGACAGCTCACCTCGTCGGCTCAACAGGAGAAAGCATTCATGTCCTCACGCACCATCGCACGTCACCGCAAAGCCACCCGAGCCCTTACCCCACTGGATGACTTTGCTCCCACCGCGCGCCGAGGTCTGGCGGTCGCCGCATCGTCCGGTCTTGCCCTCACCATGATCGCCTCGGGGGCCAATGCCGCCGGCCGCGCCGAGGTCACCTCCTCTGGGACCATTGAGGCTTCCGGTGTGGCTCCCGGAGTCGGAATTCTCGCTGCCAATGCCCGTGAGGCGCTGGCCGCTAAGCAGCAGGTCACCATCGCCGAGGCCATGTGGGTCACCGAGGCCGCTCCGCAGGTTGAGGCCGTGGCTCCCGCCGCCCCCGAGACCCCTGACGTCTCAGAGGCTGCTGGTCAGGCTCAGGCCGAGCAGACTGTGGACAACGCCGCTGCTGTCGCTGAGCAGGGCACTGACGCCGCCGTTGCAGACACTCAGGTGACCCAGGCCTCCGCTCCGGCCGTCAGCTCCAACTCGTCGGTCGTGGCCATCGCCATGCAGTACGTCGGCTCCCCCTACGTGTGGGGTGCTTCCGGTCCCAGCGCCTTCGACTGCTCCGGTTTCACCTCCTACGTGTACGCCCAGGTCGGCATCAACCTGCCTCGCACCTCCGGCGCTCAGGCCGCGGCCGGCACCCCGGTGTCCGCCGCCGAGGCCCAGCCCGGCGACCTCGTCACCTGGCCCGGTCACGTCGGCATCTATGCTGGTGACGGCATGGTGGTCGAGGCCGGTAACGAGTCCACTGGTGTGGTCTACCGTGAGTTGTGGGGCTCCCCCAGCTTCGTTCGCGTCGGCTGATCCCGTATACGCCAATATCCTTGCCTGAGGGGTGGGTGCTGCATGGCACCCACCCCTCAGTCTTCCCATCCGGTTGGAGGGGCTACCGAGAGGCTTCGAGCGAGAAGAATGAAGGCACCCTCATCATGTGGTGGCCACCACACCCCCTTTCGAGGCAGAATATTCCATGGGTCGTAGACCGTATCTCGAGAAAGGGTAGATCCCATGACTGATGGCAACGTCATCCTCGTCGGAGTTGATGGTTCCCCGGAGTCCCTGGCGGCAGTGGACTGGGCCGTCGCACGCGCGGAGCGCCAGAACTGGCGCGTTCATATTCTGTGCGCCTACTCCCTGCCCTCCTTCACTACTGCCTCGCTCGATGGCGGCTATGCGGCGCTCGACGACTCCGCCATCAGGTCCGGCGCCCAGGCCGTCATCGACGAGGCCGTTGAGCGCGTCAAGAAGTCCGAGGTCAACGTCACCTCGTCCCTGGAGACCGGTGACCCGGCCGGTGTTCTCGTCGATCTCTCCGAGGAGGCGACGCTGGCCGTTGTCGGAACCCGCGGGGGCGGTGGCTTTACGGACCGCCTCCTGGGAACCGTCTCCTCTGCTCTGCCTGCGCACAGCCACTGCCCCGCCGTCGTCGTACCGCAGCGCACCGAGGGTGCCGACTACACGCCGGTGCGCCGTATCGTCGTCGGTGTGGACGGCTCGTCCTCGGCCCGCAGGGCCCTCAAGTGGGCTGTGGCCGAGGCGGAGGCCTGGGGCGCCGAACTGACCGCCATCGCTGCAGTGCCGATGGCCTCCGGGGCGGGTGCCCTCGCCTGGCTGCCGGCTGCCGTCGACCGTGAACAGGTCCTGATCGATGTCCGCTCCGGTCTGGATCGCGCTATCAGTGAGGCCCTCGAGGGCCATGAGGGCGTCGCCGTGCGCCGGCACGCTCTGGACGGGAACCCGGCCGAGCTCTTGGCCGAGTTCTCCACCGCCGTGGATCTGGTCGTCGTCGGCTCACGCGGGCGCGGAGGCTTCTCCGGGCTCCTGTTGGGCTCAACCAGTCAGGCCGTCCTGTCCCACGCATCCTGCCCCGTGCTGGTTGCGCCGTCGCGTCATCCCAAGGGGGAGCGGCACGCCTCACGCACCTCAACCCCCTGGGGACGCGCCTGAGGACGCCCCGCAGCGGCGAGCCGTGTACACTCGCCGCTGCGCCGTCCCGGTGGTGGTCTCGCGCAGGCCGATCCGCTGGTAGTCTTCCACCAGGCCCTCGTAGCTCAGGGGATAGAGCACCGCTCTCCTAAAGCGGGTGTCGTTGGTTCGAATCCAATCGAGGGCGCGGACACCGGCCGGTTACTGTCGACTGTGTCGGTGCTGAACGGTTCCGGGCAACTCCGGAATGTGTTGAGTGGACGTTCGTCGGTGGCGGTTCGAGCGCCGGCTCGTGGGCGGGCCACGCCCGGTGCGTCTCCACGCCCAAGGGCTGGTGGGCCTATATCTTGAGCGTATGACGCCTTCGTTCTTCTCCTTCGGCCGCAAGCGGCGCGATGCTGCCCTCCGGGAGGATGAGCGCAAGAGTGCCGAAGCCTCGGCAGGCGCGGAGCAGGCCGCCAGCCGACGGCGTTTTGCCGCGGACCTGGGCGCTCTGGCCTCGGAACCGGCCAAGCCCGAGCCGGTTCCCGAGCCGCGGGTCACGCCCGTCCCCCCGCGCCCAGTGCCCGCACCGCCCCTCAGTGAGGCGGACGCCGAGCGGCGCGAGCGCATCGATAGGGCCCTGTCCGCCTGGCGCAGCCAACTGGTTGACCTGGGAGGCGTGGCGAGCCTTGACGACATCACCCTGCTCGACGGCGTCGTGGACCTCACTGCCGCGCACCCCTCGGGCTTGGCCCAGCTCTACGCCGGCCGCCCCACCCACCTGTCCAGTATCGTGCGTGAGCGCAATGCCCTGGGCGAGGCCCGTCAGTCCTTGCGGGAGGTCTCCGCCCGAACTGACGTCCTCGCCCGCCAGTTCGGCGTGGCACCGGTCTACCTGGCCATCGGGGTGGCCACCTGGAACGAGACTGTCCCCGAGGAAGGTGACGATGACGGCATCGTCCATCTGGCCGACGGCGCTTCGCCGGACTCCGGGGACCTGACCGCCCAGATCCCCCACGTCGAGCGCATCGCCGCTGAGCACGCGGCCCGTAACGCCCTGGCCGCCGCCGGTCTGACCGTCCCCGAGACCTCCTCGGGCCCGCGTGTGCGCACCGTCAACGCCCCCGTTCTGCTGCGCCCCGTGCGCCTGGCCAGCGCCACCGCGGACGCCACCCTCACCCTCGACCCCACGATCGAGGTCAATCCGGTCCTGACCCGCGCGCTGCGCCGCTACCAGTGCACCACCGACATCGGCGACATCGCCCGTGCGGCCCTGTCGTCCGCGGGCTTCACGCCGCGCTCGGCCCTGGCCCGCATCGGTGCCCTGGGACGTCAGTACCTGCCCGGCTTTGAGATCCACGAACGCCTCGTCGTCGGCGCCTTCGTCCACCCCGGTCAGGCACTGGTGGAGGACTTTGACGCCGTTCTGGAGCGCGCGCGCACCTCCGCCCTGGTCGCGGCCATCGCCGGGGACGAGGACGCCCGCAACGCCTTGAGTGTCGAACTGCCCCCGCCCGTTCCCACCGACCGGGTTCCTGGGGCTGAGCGCGGTGTGGGGGACCTGGAACCCGGCCAGCTGGACGTCATCGAGTCGGTGGGAACCGGGGCGAGCTTCCTCATCGACGCGCCCCCCGGTTCCGACGTCGCAGGCACCCTGGCCGCCGTCTTCGCCGACGCCGCCGCCTCCGGGCGTACCGTGCTGCACGTGCCCGCCACCAGTGCCGACGGGCATGCCGTGGCGTCAGCCCTGCGTGAGGCCGGTCTGGGCTCCATGGTCCTGGACCTCACCGAGGATGCCGCCTGGCGCCAGCACGCCTCCGAGGGCATCCGCGAGAGCCTGGGCGTCCAGCC
>NZ_CAUROW010000095.1:0-6802 GCF_963526355.1 uncultured Actinomyces sp.
CCGACCGCACTGAGCCGGTGCCCGCCTGGCGCGCTCGCGCACTCGTGCCCGTCGGTTATGACGACGAGGTTGAGGAGGCACTGGCGGCCATGCAGCGCTCGGGGGCTCACCTGGGGCATGTGCGCAACGCCCAGGGGCGATTCGTCGGGGTTCTCTTCCTGGAGGACATTCTCGAAGAGCTCGTTGGCGAGGTCAACGACGCCATGCAGCGCGAGGAGCACCAACGCCGTGATTAAATTGTAATTTTATGGTGGTGGCCAGTGGATTCCCACAACTCCCTCGGCGCTCATGAATGCTAACCGATCGTACGGCAGGCCTTGGTATCGCGCGGCGGCGTCGTTCGGATGACGGGTTTTACCTCCCGTGTACCGGCTGGTTTGAGTGGTCCTTGCGGCTCGTCCGAGAAGTACAGGTCACACAAAGGTGTGCTGGTTCTCCTGGCGAGTCTCACAGGAGACCGCTACTGTTTTAACCGAGCACAACATGAGACTGTCCCCCCGGCAGCCAGCAATGTCGTCACCACCGGGCCGTCGGCGGTGACGACAGTCCCTATCACACCAGCCACCTGGAGGCTTCCCGCGTGACCCAGCAGCCCATGAGTCGACGCCAGCGTCGCGAGGTGGAACGTGCTGCCGAAGCCGCTCGCCAGTTCGCCGAGGTAGACGCTGGCACTGTACCTTCCTCGCATGCGGCGCCGGCGCCGCACACCACCCATGCGGCCAGCGCCACTCGCCGCTCCCGCCGCAGCACTTACGCCCATCGGTCTCAAGCGAGTGCCGTTCTTCCGAGCGTGCCGGTGGACCCGCAGAAGCAGGAGCGTTCGCAGGGACCGCCGTCGCAGGCGCTTCCGCGCGCAGCCGTGCCGGTCGCGAGTCCGCGGGAGAGTGCGACCTTCCGTCCGCCGCAGGACGGTCAGCAACCGGTCGCTCCGATGAGCCGTATGGCCCGCCGGCGCCAGAACTCGGTCGACCGGTCGGCGTCGGCCGCGCACCTGCAGGCCCCGGCCGCCCCCGCTCCGGCTGTCCCGCCCGCGCCTTCTGAGGAGGCTCCGACCCCCTTCCCTGAACCTCCTTCCGCATCCTCGTCCACATTGCCGCGGACGCACGGCGATACGCGTCCCACCCGGCGATCCCGCAAGGACATGCGCGTCGCCCAGGTTGCCGAGGACACCCGGCAGACACGGGAGAGCTCGGCTGTTGTCCAGCAGTCTCAGCCCCGGCCGGAGAGCCGTCGCAGTCGCCGCTCCCACGCGGTCGACAAGCCTTTCGCCCCTTCTGCGCCATCTGCCCTGTCGCCCCTGGTCGCCGTCTCTCTGGCCGAGTCCACGTCCACTCCGGAACCGGTCGCCGACCAGCCAGCGGACAGCGCGCCATGGTGGACCGCCGGCAACCCCTCGCCCGCTTCCCACGGCGCGACGCAGCGCCGTAGCCGCACCTCCACCCCGAGCGGTCCCAACCCCACCCCGGTCTCCGCCGTCGCTGCTCGGTCGGAGAGCCGGCGCGAGCGCCGGGCTTCGGCTGCCACACCGGCCAGCGCCTCGGTCCGGCCCGTCGTCGCCTCCACCACGCACCACGCCGCCTCCACTGCCCCGGACGACGTCCATTCTTCGACCCCGCGGTCCGGGCCCGAGGCTTCGGTGACGCCTTTCACCTTCGCTGCCCCCCACGAGATCCGTTTCTCCAGAAGGATCACGGACTTCCGCGGCGCCGAGACTCTCGAAGTCCCCGAGGTTCGCAAGATCATGGCTGCCCGCAAGGCCGGGGTGCCGATCGCTGATGAGACGGCCGTCCGGGCTGCCAAGGCGGTTCAGACGCAGACGGACAAGGCGTCCCACAAGGCCAGAACGCCTCGGTCCGCTGCCTCGTCGTCGGATCGGGCGGCCGAGCCGGCGTCGTCGATCAAGGGCGCAGCAGCATCCGGGCCCGACAGTCAACGTGGACCCTCGATCGGTCCCGTCCCGGCGCACCCCGCCCGCCGTCGCACCGGAACCGGGATCCTCGGACGCACCGCCGTTCTGTCCGCACTTGCAGTGGCCACGGTCCTGGCCCCGCTGTCCAGCCATCTTGACAACACCCCGCTGGCCTCGGCCGCCATGAAGATGCATACCGGGGGTACCACGGAAGGGCGGGCGTCGGCCGGGTCGGAGCCATCATCCGTGGCCAGCGCCGTTCTCGGCAGGGACGACGACCTGGAGGAGGGCTCCGACACCCAGCTCTCCAACGTCCCTGACGCCGCCACCAGGGCCAGGATCCGCGAGGCCTACCAGAACGCTGCCAAGACCTGCTCCTCGGCGACCGGTGCATCGGGCGACACCAGCGCCTTCAGCTCCAGGCCGCAGCTGTTCTACCCGATGCTCCCGGACACCTATGCGATTTCCTCGGAGTACGGGTACCGCACTCATCCCACTCTTGGCATTCAGAAGCTCCATGCCGGCCAGGACATGGCCGCCCCGGTGGGGACACCCATCTACGCCGCTGCCGCTGGCACCGTCACCACCGCCGGTATGGTCGACGGCACCGGAACCGTCACCATCAAGCACGAGATCGATGGCCAGGTCTGGTACACCAGCTACCTCCACATGTACGAGGACGGCATCTACGTCAAGGCCGGCGACACGGTCACAGCCGGACAGATGATCGCCGGTGTGGGCAACACCGGTCGGTCCTCCGGTTCGCACCTGCACTTTGAGGTGCGAACCAAGGACGACACCGCTGATGAGTCCACCGTGGAGCCATGGGGCTGGCTCAAACAGCACGGCGCCGTCGAGCTCACCACCAACTGCAGCTGAGGGAGACCCACCGTGCCGTCTGCCGTGTCGCGAACACGATGTCCTGCTGTCATCGCCCACCGCGGTGGCGGGCGTGAGGTTCCTGAGAACACCTGGAGCGCCGTCGAGCACGTGGCCGCGCTCGGGCTGGAGTGGATGGAGACCGACCTGCGGCTGACCGCCGATGGCGTCGCCGTCCTCAGTCATGACGAGGACCTGCGCCGCACTGCCAACGACCCCCGCACCGTCGGAGAGGTCATGTGGGCTGAGCTGGCTAATCTCGACTCCGGTGATGGGCGTGGCTTCGTCCGGCTCGATGACGTCCTGTACGCCCACCCGACGATGAAGTTCAATGTCGATCTCAAGGACTCCAGCGTCGTCCAGGCTGCGCTGCAGACGGTGCGTGACGCCGAGGCCCTCGACCGGGTCCGCTTCGCCTCGTTCTCCGCCCGACGACTCGCTGTTCTGCGCCGCCAGGAGCCGAGGGCCACGACGTCCCTGGGCGTCAGTGACGTACTTGGGCTCATGCTGCGCAGCGAGGCCGTTGTCCCGCTGCCGCAGACCCGCTGGGGCTGGACGCGGGGGAAGGTTGATGCCGTCCAGGTCCCTGAGAGCTACCACGGCGTTCCCGTGGTTACCCGGCGATTCGTCGCTGCCGCGCACACCGCCGGGCTGGAAGTTCACGTGTGGACAGTGGATGAGCCCGATCAGATGCGCCGGCTGGCCGAGCTCAACGTCGATGCCATCATGACCGACGTCCCCACCCTGGCCCTCCAGATCCTGGGGTGAACCTCGTCAGCCTCCGCTACTCGTTGTTCCTACCGGGTGGAAACAACTGATGTGATTGCGAGCCGCATGAGGGCTCGCTGAGCGAGGCCGGGGTTGTACCGGCCGGGAACTGACCGCGCTTCACGATCCTGCAGTCTCGGCGGAGTACATCCATATCTGCTTCCAGCAGCACCCCCGCCTTCATACAGCGCCGACGGACACCAAGCGAGCCCCCGCCGCGGGTGGCGACGGGGGCTCAGGGTCGGTGCCCCGGACAGGATTCGAACCTGCGACCTTCTGCTCCGGAGGCAGACGCTCTATCCACTGAGCTACCGGGGCCCGAAGCGTGACTGTACCAGTGTCCCGCCCCCGGAGCGAACCTGGTGCGAGACTGCGACATGTCCCACGAAGTCACGCAGTTGTCAGGATCGTTGGCAATCGACCCCGATCGATGACGGTACGCTGACGCACGTGACCCCAGAAGAGCTTGCCGCAGCCATCCGCACCGTCCTGGAGGAGGCCTCTGCCGAGGGCTCCCTCGCCCTGCCTGCCGCAGAGATCCCCGACCCCCGCGTCGAGCGCCCCCGCAACCGCGACCACGGCGACTGGTCCACCAACGTCGCCATGCAGCTGGCCAAGAAGGCGGGCACCAAACCGCGCGATCTCGCCGAGCTCCTCGCCCCCCGTCTTGAGACCCTCGACGGCGTCACCTCCGTGGAGGTCGCCGGCCCCGGCTTCCTCAATATCCGCCTCGACGCTGCCAGCGCCGGTGAACTCGCCCGCTCCATCGTCGAGGCCGGCGAGGCCTACGGGCGCAATGACTCCCTGAGCGGACAGCACATCAACCTCGAGTACGTCTCCGCCAACCCCACCGGCCCGGTGCACCTGGGCGGCGCCCGCTGGGCCGCCGTCGGCGACTCCCTGGCCCGGATCCTGTCCGCCTGCGGCGCCGAGGTCACCCGCGAGTACTACTTCAACGACCACGGCACCCAGATCGACCGCTTCGCCGAATCCCTGCTGGCCTCCGCCCGCGGCGAGGACACCCCCGAGGACGGCTACGGCGGTGCCTATATCGGCGAGATCGCCCAGCAGGTGACCGCCGACGAGCTCGCTGCCGGACGCCCCGATCCGGCCACCCTGCCCGATGCCGAGGCCGTTGAGGTCTTCCGCGCCCGCGGCGTCGACCTCATGTTCGCCGCCGTCAAGGCCGAGCTCCACGCCTTCCGCTCCGACTTCGACGTCTTCTTCCACGAGGACTCCCTGCACACCTCCGGAGCCGTCGAGCGCGCCATCGACCGCCTGCGCGAGCGCGGCGTCATCGAGGAGCGCGACGGCGCCACCTGGCTGCGCACCACCGACTTCGGTGACGACAAGGACCGTGTCCTCATCAAGTCTGACGGCAATGCCGCTTACTTCGCCGCCGATCTCGCCTACTACCTGGACAAGCGCGAGCGCGGCACCGACTGCGCCATCTTCCTGTTCGGCGCCGACCATCACGGCTACATCGGCCGCATGATGGCCATGTGCGCTGCCTTCGGCGACGAGCCCGGCGTCAATATGCAGATCGTCATCGGCCAGTTCGTCAACCTTGTCAAGGATGGTCAGCCCGTGCGCATGTCCAAGCGTGCCGGCACCATCGTGACACTCGGCGACCTCGTCGACGCCGTCGGTGTGGACGCCGCCCGCTACGCGTTGGCCCGCTCGTCCATGGACTCCGCCATCGACATCGACCTGGACCTGCTGGCCTCCACCTCGAGCGAGAACCCGGTGTACTACGTCCAGTACGCCCACGCCCGCACGTGCAACGTGGCCCGCAACGCCGCGGAGCACGGCGTGTCCCGGGCAGCCGGATTCCTCCCGGCGGCGCTGGACGACCCGGCCGACTCCGCGCTGCTCGGCGTGCTCGCCCAGTTCCCGGCGATCGTCACCCAGGCCGCGCAATTGCGCGAGCAGCACCGGGTGGCCCGGTACCTCGAGCAGCTGGCCTCCGCCTACCACGTCTGGTACGGCGCCACCCGTGTCACCCCCCGCGGGGACGATGCCGTCAATAACGGCCACGTGGCCCGCCTGTGGCTCAACGACGCCGTTGGGCAGGTGCTCGCCAACGGGCTCGCCCTGCTGGGCGTCTCTGCTCCCGAGAGGATGTGAGACCGTGATGTACCAGGTTCCCACCGGTGAGCCGTCCCTGGGATCGCTGGCCTGCCCCGAGCCCGAGGACCGCCCCGACCTGTGGCCCACGACAGCGCGGCGCGCCCCCGACGGCGAGCTCGCCCTGGGCGGGCTGACCGTCTCCGAGATCCTCGCCGACGCCCCCAGTCCCGTCTTCGTCCTGGATGAGGCCGACCTGCGCGGCCGCGCCGCCTCCTGGAGCGCCGCCATGCACGAGGAGTTCTGGCCCAGCTACGGCATGGCCGGGGGAGAGGCCTTTTACGCCGGCAAGGCCTTCCTGACCACCAAGGTCGCCCAGTGGGTCCTCGAGGAGGGCATGGGCATCGACACCGCCAGCCGCAGCGAGCTCGCCGTGTCCCTCGCCGCCCTGCAGGAGGTGGACGGGGAGGACGCCACCATGGACGCCACCCGTCTGGGTCTGCATGGCAACGGCAAGACGCAGGCGGAGATCGCCGTCGCCCTCACCCACCACGTGGGCCATCTCGTCCTCGACTCCCTCGAGGAGGTGGAGCTGGCCGTCCGCGCCGTGCGCGAGCTGCGTGCGAGCGGCGTCTACGGGTCCGAGGAGACCGGCAAGGTCATGGTGCGCCTGACCACCGGTGTGCACGCCGGAGGCCACGAGTTTATCTCCACCGGCCACGAGGACCAGAAATTCGGCCTCTCCGTCCACGCCGGTACCGCCCGCCAGGCCATCGACGCGATCATCGCCGCTCCCGAGCTCGAGCTGCACGGGCTGCACTCCCACATCGGCTCCCAGATCCTGGACCTGACCGGTTTCCGTGAGGCCGCCCGCGTCGTCGTCGCCTTGCGCCACGAGGTCGCGGTTTCCACGGGCGTCATCGCCCCCGAGCTGGACCTGGGCGGCGGCTACGGCATCGCCTACACCGGTGCGGACCCGGTGCCGCCCAGCCCGGCTGAGGTCGCCCGGACCCTCGCCGAGACGGTGCGCGAGCTGTGCACGGAGCTCGGTGACCCGGTCCCGAGCGTGTCGGTTGAGACTGGACGCAGCGTCTCCGGACCGGGCACCGTCATGCTTTACACGGTCACCGGGCTCAAGCGCGTCGAGCTGGGGGAGGGGGCCTCGCGCCTCTACGTGAG
>NZ_CAUROW010000096.1:0-6754 GCF_963526355.1 uncultured Actinomyces sp.
CCGGGCGCGCCATGATCTGCCGGCGCCTGGAGATGTACCCGGTGGAGTGCGTGGCCCGTGGCTACCTCACCGGCTCCGGCCTGACCGAGTACGAACAGAGCCGGTCCGTGTGCGGCGTCCCCCTGCCCGAGGGCCTGACCGAGGCCTCCCGCCTGCCGGAGCCGATCTTCACCCCGGCCGCCAAGGCCGAGCTCGGCGAGCATGACGAGAACGTCACCTTCGAGCGTGTGACCCAGATGGTGGGGGAGGTGGCCGCCACCGCCCTGCGCGAGACGACCCTGGTCCTCTACACCCGAGCCGCCGAGATCGCCCGTGAGCGCGGCATCATCCTGGCCGATACCAAGTTCGAGCTCGGCACCGACTCGGGCGGGCATCTGGTCCTGGGCGATGAGGTCCTCACCCCCGACTCCTCCCGCTTCTGGCCCGCAGACGTCTGGGTGCCAGGCCGGGCCACCCCCTCCTTCGACAAGCAGTACGTGCGCGACTGGCTCAGCTCGCCGGCCTCCGGCTGGGACCGGGACAGCGGCCAGGAGCCCCCGGCGCTGCCCGACGTCGTCGTCGAGCGGACCCGGGCCCGTTACCTCGAGGCCTACGAGCGGCTGACCGGCCGCCCCCTGGAGCTGCCATGACCCCGTCCTCGCCCTCCTCAGACCTCCCCGACACGGGCACGGCCGCCCGCGCCTTCAAACCGGGCCCGGGGTTCTACCTCCTCGTCGGCCTGATCGTCCTGACCGTCGTGCTGGCCCTGTCCGCAGCCATCACCTCCGCCCTCGGGGTCACGAGGGCCTCCCGGCTCCTGGGCGGCACCGCCCTCATCCTCGTGGGGCTGGGCATGCTCGCCTCCCTGAGGGTCTCCGCCCGATCCCTGGTGGTCAACGCCCCCCGCCTGCGTCTGGAGCGCAACCGGGTCCGCGCGGCCCAGGCCCGTCGGCGGGCCGAGGCGGAGGCCGCCAAGAAGGCGGCCAGCTCCTCGAGCGGCAAGAACACCAGGGGCAAGGCGGGGCAGGGCTCCCAGTCCTCCCTGCGGGGCGCCGGGACTGATGGTGCTGGAGCGGCCCGATCCGGAACCGAGCCGGCCGCCCTCACCGTGCCGGGAACCAAGGTGCTGGTGCCCGAGTCGACCGGGCGGCGCGAGCTGACCACCCTCGACGTGGTCTCCGGCCCGGTGACCACCGCGCTGGCCGCGACCTCACTCGGGCGCGCGGCCGACGAGCGCCTGGCCGGGACCTCCACCGGCGAGACCCTCATCCGCGTCGGCCAGCTCCTGCTCGGTGCCGCCGGTTTCGTACTCGCGGCCCTGGGGCTCGCCTCCATTCTGGGACAGGTGATCTCATGACCCCGCGCGACCGACGGCCCGACAATGAGCGGGGCCCCGTCAACTGGGGCATCATGCCCAAGAAGGCCACCAATGCGAAGAGCGCCTCCCCGCGGCCCGATGTCAGTGGGCGGCTCGGGGGCTCCCGCTCCGGAAACAACCCGGTCCAGACCGCCCCCTCCGGCCCCGCCGACCGGGCGGCCGGAGGCGGGGACGTGGGCGGTGCGGCAGTGATGACGGAGGAGGACATGCGCTCGGCCGCTGCCCAGGCCATCGCCTCGGGCACTGCCGCCGCCATCGATGCTGCCATTGCCGTCGACCTGACCGAGGTCGACGATGGCGACACCGGCTGGTCCGGGTCCGCTCCCTCCACCGATTCCCCCGCTCCTGCCGTTGGCGCCGGCGTGGCCGACGGAGACTCCGATGTGGACGGCTCGGTTCCGGCGTCGGCCGCCCAGGTCTCCGCCAGCGGTCCCGCCACCGCTGCGAGCGGGCAGGATGGGGCTACCACTGATGGGGGCGTCGTCAAGGAGGACCGGGTCTCCCGGCCCGTCGTACGCCCCACCGCCGTCGATGGTCCGAGCGTGCCCCGGGTCCCTACCCCGACCACCCGCGTCTTCACCGTTTCCCAGAGCAGGCCCGGGGTCGGGCGCGGCAGCGCCCCAAGAGCTGAGGCGCCACCCGCCGCTCCCGATGCGGCAGCCGCCTCCGACCCCGAGGATGACGCGGGCATCCTGGCCGAGTCCAGCGCCTGGGAGGCGGCGACCAACGCTCTGCACCCCGAGGAGAGCACGGCCCGGGGCGGCGGTACCGACTGGGGCGTGGGGCGCGGCCCCGCTAAGGGATCGGGTGTCCGTCCCCGTTCTCCCTGGCCCGCGGTGGCGCGCAGGCAGCGTCTGGCCGGCGTGACCTTCGCCCTCGTGGGACTGGCCCTGGCCACCGTCTCCGCCATGAACCTGGCCCGCAACGCCGAGGCCGGGCACCTGTGGATCCCACCGTGGCTCGTTGCGGTCCTCGGTGGTGCCGGGCTGGTGGCCGCCGCCGGTTACCTGGCCTGGGCCGGAGGAACGCCCCTGCTGCGCGAGGCTGAGCGCTGGAGACCCGGTGTGCTCGATGCCGCTGCTGGTCTGACCACCGGGACCGTCAAGGTCAACGATCCCGCCCGGCTGGTGGCCCGCGCTCGCGGACCGCTCCTTCCGGGCGCCTCCGATCGCGGGGACGAGACCGCCCCCACTGTGGGCTCGGGCCCCAAGCCGGTCATGGGAACCTCTACCATCGACCAGTCGCCCCATGCCCCCGCGGGGGTCGCCGGGGCCGTGGGAGGTTTCATGCTGGCCGGTGCCGTCGTCTGCGCCCTCGTCGCCCTCATCCTGGGACCAGGCTGGCTCATCGCCACCGCCGCCCTGACCCTGGGGGGCATCGTCGCGATCCGCCTGGCCGGCGAGTGGCTCGGACAGGTCTGAGCCGGCAAGCGCCAGCCAGCGCTGGCTAGCACTGCCTGGCACCGCTTCGAGATCGCCGCGGATGCTGCCCCGGGGCGCCCGCCGTCCGGCCAGACGAATGCTCCCGGTCGAGTCCGGGTAGTCTTGGCCGCACACTCATCCCGTCTTATCCGAGGAGCCCCCATGGGACGCATCGTCGTCGAGGTTATGCCCAAGCCCGAGATCCTTGACCCTCAGGGGAAGGCCGTCGTCGCCAGCCTTCCCCGTCTCGGATTCGACCAGTTCACCGGCGTGCGCCAGGGGCGTCGCTTCGAGCTGACCGTGGACGGCCCCGTCACCGAGGAGCACCTGGCCGCCGCCCGCGAGGCCGCCGACACCCTCCTGTCCAACCCGATCATCGAGGACGTCATCTCTGTGACCGCCGATGAGACCGCCGGTGAGGAGGCGTGAGCCGTGAGTGACTCGTCTGCCGTCCGCATCGGCGTCATCACCTTCCCCGGCACCCTCGATGACGTCGACGCCGCCCGCGCCGTGCGCCTGGCCGGGGCCGAGCCGGTGAGCCTGTGGCACAAGGACTCCGACTTACACGGGGTCGATGCCGTCGTCGTTCCCGGAGGCTTCTCCTACGGCGACTACCTGCGCTGCGGCGCCATTGCCCGCTTCGCCCCCGTCATGGGGGAGGTCGTCTCCGCCGCTGAGCGGGGCATGCCCGTGCTCGGCATCTGCAACGGCTTCCAGATCCTCGCCGAGGCGCACCTGCTGCCCGGCGCCCTCCTGCGCAATGCGAACCAGCGCTTCATCTGCGTCGAGCAGCGCCTGCGCATCGAGAACGCGCAGACCGCCTGGACCAACCGGTTCACGGCCGGGGAGGAGATCGTCGTCCCCATGAAGAACGGGGAGGGAAACTTCATCGCCTCGCCCGAGGAGCTCGACCGGCTTGAGGGCGAGGGCCTCGTCGTCTTCCGCTACGTGGGCAACCCCAACGGCTCGGCCCGCGATATCGCCGGCGTGCGCAATGAGCGCGGCAATGTCGTCGGCCTCATGCCCCACCCCGAGCATGCCGTCGAACCCGGCTTCGGCCCCGGCTCGCTCGTAGGCCCGCGTACTGGCACCGACGGTCTGGGAATCTTCCACTCCGCCATCGACTCGCTGCTGTCGGTCTGAGGACGCCGGTCGGCCCGTGCCCCTGATGGCCGTCAAGGTATGGAAGGGGGTACCCCGCCCTCGCCGAGTTATCCACAGAGCCGCTTCGAGCCTGTGTGGAACTGTTGGCAGGGCGGAGTTCGTCGCACTCCGGATGCCCTCGGAATGGTCACGCTCGAGTTGCGTGACGATGAAGAATGTGCTGCCGCTGCCGCGGCTTCCGCTGCCGCCGAAAGCCTTCGGTCAGAGACGGACCTATCGGACGGTTTCCCCATGTTTTCAGGCAAAACTCTGTCTATGGAGATGGTGCCCCAAGGTCTGCGGCTGGGTTTGTAAGAAGTCTCCAGTGGTATCGATCATCGGAGCTGAAGGTCTCGAACAGGTCTTGTGCACAAGGGGACTGGCGGCATCTGGGGAACCCACACCCCCCTGCACAAGCCTGTGGACATGACCTGTGGATAACTTCGCTCACCGTGTGACGAAGTCCCCTGGATGAGTCCCGGAAAACGATGATCGGCCGCTCCCAGGAGCGGCCGATCATCGATCAGTAGGGTGGTAGTGATCCGATCATCCGACCAGGTCCGCCACGATCTGCAGGAGGTCCTGCAGGTGCCGGTTGGACAGGAACTCCCGGCGCACGGACTCGTGCGCGGCCAGCCCCATCTCCTGGGCCCGCTCGGGGAAGAGCAGCAGGTCTCGCACGGCCTCCGCCCAGGCGACGCCGTCGGCCGGGTCGACCAGGATGCCGTCGACCCCATCCTCGATCTGGTCGCGGATGCCGCCCACCGCGGAGGCCACCACCGGGGCCTTCTTCCACATCGCCTCGGCCACCGTCAGTCCGAAGGCCTCGATGAGGGAACGCTGAGTGACCACGGAGCTGACCCTCTGGATGGCGTTGACGACGGTGGCGTTGACCTCCCGGTCCTCCATGCTCACCGCGGCAACGTGGATCCGCGAGGCGACCGAGTCGGGCAGAACCGAGCAGCGCTCCACGATCTGGGTCAGGGCCGCCTGCGATTCGGGCCCGTCCGGGGTCGGGCCGACCAGCAGTAGGTGGGCGTCCTCGGGCAGCAGGGCGATGTGCTCGGCGAAGGCCTCCACCAGTTCCAGACCGCCCTTGAGGCGGTCCCAGCGGTTGACCTGGGTGACGACGCGGGCGCCCAGTGGCGCCGGGCCACCGGCCAGGACCGGGTCGTCGGCCAGGCCACGGAAGGCGTCGGCGCGCCCGTCGTGACGCATGAAGGGCACGGCCTCGAAGGGCGGCTCGCCGGCGAAGATCCCGGACAGTCGCGCCACCGACCAGGCCTCGTCCAGGTCCAGGACCCGGTTCTTGGGGGAGTCGGCGTCGATCGAGGGGGCCAGGACCGCGCAGCGCTCGGCCTCGATGTAGGGCGGGCGGTACTCGGGACGGGAGACGACCACCAGGTCCACGTCCTCCAGGTAACGGTCCAGGAAGGCCCAGGCGTAGTCGGCGGCCTCGCCCGCCCCCTCGGCCCCGGCGTGGCAGCGCCAGATGACCTTGGCGCCCACGGCCTTGAGCGCCTTGGCCAGGCCTGCAGTGGGCGGGTCGTGGAGGATGACGACGTCGTCGGGACGGACCTCATCAACGATGTTCTCCGCGTTGGAGGACAGCACGTGCTCGTAGACGTCGCGCTGCTTGTCCCCGAGCTTGCCGCCGTCGCCGCGGTCCCCGTGGATGCCGGCATGCAGGCGGGCCGCGATCCGGGTGAACTCCTCGGGGGCGTCCAGAGTCAACCAGCGCACGCCCAGGCCGGCGCCCAGGGAGTAGCCCACGAGGGGTGCGACTGTTTCCGCCGGTCCCGAGCCGGCGGCGGCCGACGGTGTGACCGTCCACACGGTGCGTCCCTCCAACAGGGCCTCGGCGCCCGTCAGGCACGTGTGCAGTCGTCTGATGGCCACCTCGTCCAGGTGGCTCTCCAGGTGCGACAGGGGCAGCGGGGCGACGTCGATGTCTCTCATGCCATGATCTTCCCCCCAAATCGTGTGAGTCGCAGCACTTTGAGCACGGGCGTGGCGCCCCGTTGTCGTTTCGCCATCATTTCTCGGTCGGATTCCGCGGGTCTCGGATGTGACATGGATGGGGCGCTGCCCCAGTCGAGTGGTGATGGGAGGCGCCGCGGGGGCGCGGGTAGGCTTGGCCCGGCCGCACTCCCTCTTCGACCAGGAGCACCCATGGCGCCCGAGTCCGCGATCCCAGCCCACCACCCCGACACCGTTGCCGACGCCGCCGCGACTCCCGAGCGGGAGATGCCCTGGAAGGAGCTGGGGCTCAAGGCCGACGAGTACGAGTCCATCCGCGACCTGCTGGGCCGGCGCCCCACCAACGCCGAGCTGGCCATGTACTCGGTCATGTGGTCCGAGCACTGCTCCTACAAGTCCTCCAAGATCCATCTGCGCCAGTTCGGCACCAAGACCACCCCCGAGATGCGCGAGCACCTCCTGGTCGGGATGGGGGAGAACGCCGGCGTCGTCGACATCGGTGACGGCTGGGCAGTGACCTACAAGGTCGAGTCGCACAACCACCCCAGCTACGTCGAGCCCTATCAGGGGGCCGCCACCGGCGTGGGCGGCATCGTGCGTGACATCATCTCCATGGGGGCGCGGCCCGTGGCCGTCATGGATCAGTTGCGCTTCGGCGCCGTCGACCACCCCGACACCGCGCGCGTCGTCCACGGCGTGGTGGCCGGCGTGGGCACCTACGGCAACTCCCTGGGCCTGCCCAATATCGGCGGCGAGACCGAGTTCGACTCCTCCTACCAGGAGAACCCGCTGGTCAACGCCCTGTGCGTGGGCGTGCTGCGCCACGAGGACATCCACCTGGCCAACGCCACCG
>NZ_CAUROW010000097.1:0-6561 GCF_963526355.1 uncultured Actinomyces sp.
GCCCCCGAGGCCGAGCCGCCGGGGGCGCCTCGTGGCGTTCCTGCCGCAGAGCCGCCCGAGGCCGCCGCCCCCGAGGCGAAGGACCGGGCGGGTGCTGAGGATGCCGGGGACCGGGCGGCCTCGCCCGAGCAGAAGCCCCCTGCAGCTCCGGCCGATGGCATCGAGGACCTCACCGGTCGGGGCAGCTGGGTCGCGGCGGGCCAGAAGTGGCAGTGGCGGGGCAAGGACGGCAACCTCGCCCGGTCCCGGTGGGCTCGCATCGACGGCTCGGTCTACCGCTTCGATGACGACGGGAACATGCTGACCGGCTGGTGGAAGGACGGACAGTCCTGGTACCACCTCGCCGACTCCGGGGCCCGATCGACCGGCTGGACCCAGGATGCAGGCACCTGGTACTACCTGGACCCCACCACCGGGATCATGACCACCGGCGAGCTCACCGACGGCGGCTCCACGTACCTCCTCAACGGCAACGGCGCCATGGTCACCGGTTGGCTCAAGCAGGCCGACGGATGGCGCTTCTACCACCCCAGCGGCGCACGCGCCCACGGCTGGACCCAGGACGCCGGCACCTGGTACTACCTGGACCCCACCACCGGGATCATGACCACCGGCGAGCTCACCGACGGCGGCTCCACGTACCTCCTCAACGGCAACGGCGCCATGGTCACCGGTTGGCTCAAGCAGGCCGACGGATGGCGCTTCTACCACCCCAGCGGCGCACGCGCCCACGGCTGGACCCAGGACGCCGGCACCTGGTACTACCTGGACCCCACCACCGGGATCATGGCCACCGGCTGGACCCAGGTGGACGGCAGCTGGTACCACCTGCAGGGCTCGGGCGCCATGGCCACCGGCTGGACCCAGGTGGACGGCAGCTGGTTCTATCTCAGCCCCTCCAGCGGAGCAATGGCCACCGGCTGGCTCCAGGACGGGTCCACCTGGTACTACCTGGACCCGGGAACCGGGGCCATGGTGACCGGGACGCGCACCATCAACGGCAATTCGCAGACCTTCGCCTCGTCCGGGGCCTGGATCGGTTACCAGGCGCCGTCGGGCTACCTGCAGCCGGTCGCCTCGATCACCCCCCTGGGCTGGTCGACCAACACACTGACCTGGGGGATGAACGGGGTCAAGGTGCGCATCGTCCAGGGACGCCTGGGCCTGTGGCACTCCACGAAGCTCGCCAGCGTCGACGCCTCCTTCGTCTCTGCCGTACGCAACTTCCAGCGACGGGTCGGCCTGCCTCAGACCGGCACCGTGGACGAGGCCACCTGGAACGCGCTCGACACCGGCTTCTCCTGGTGGGTCGACCAGTATCAGGAGGCCCCCACGTCCCTGAGCGCGACCCGCGGCGAACGTATCGAGACGATGATCGGTTACGCCTGGAACCAGATCGGGTCCAGCTACACATGGGGAGGGGCGGGCCCCTACGGCCTGGGCTTCGACTGCTCGGGCCTGGTGCTCCAGTCCCTGTACAGGGCGGGGCTCGACCCGCAACCTATCGACGTGATCAAGCACGGATGGCCTGACTACCGCACCTCCCAGGAGCTCTACCACCACCCGCAGATGATGCACGTGCCGCTGAGCCAGCGGCAGCGCGGCGACCTCATCTTCTACACCTCCGACGGCGTTGTGACCCATGTGGCCATTTACCTGGGGGACGACCAGGTGGTCCACACCGACTGGATGGGGCGGCCGGCCAGGATGGACCACATCACGGTCTCCTACGGCTGGGCCAACATGACCTCCGACGTCGTGCGCCCCTTCCCGTGACCGGCTCGTGACCAGCCCGGGCCCGGCATCACACTGAGAGTTCGGTGATGCCGGGCCCGGGGGCGTCAGATCAGAAGGTGACGGGCCAGTGGGGCATGCAGGTACTCAACTCCACGTGGGCGTCGGTACGCGCGTCCAGGCTCCGCTGGTACTCCGGGTTGGGCTCGGGGGTGCGCCCCAGCTTGATGTCCTTCTCGGCCTGGGCCTCGTCCTTGAACTCCGGGATCTGCCCTGCGGCGAGCCGGCTGGTCGTGCTGGTGTAGGTGGTCAGGGCGGTCACGGCGCTGGTCGCGGCTGCGTCGCCGGCGGCGGCGGACTGCAACCGGGCGTGGTAGCCGGTTTCAAGGGCCTGGGTGAACGCGTTCCACGCGGTCTGGGTGTCCTCGTCGCTCGCCCCCTCGGGCAGGCCGGTGAAGGCCTGCCCCTCAGGAGTCTGATTCAGGGCCTCGACGAGGATCTCATCCATCGCCCCGCACTGGGTGGTGGAGGCGGTGGTGGCCGGGGGACCGACAGGAGCGGTCGTCGCGGGGGTGGATGCACCGGCGCGAGGCTTCGATGACGAGCAGGCAGCGAGTCCGGCGGCCGCGATGAGGGCGAGGGAGGTGGCGAGACAGGCGCGCGCGATGTGACGAAGACCCATGGTGCAAGACTAACCGACCGAGCCGCACTATCACGCCCCTCCTGTGGTCCTGCCTCATGCTTGCCCGAATGAGGGTCACTGAGGACCGGTCGATACTCCCGAGCGGCGATCGGTGGCGCGCTGTCAATAGGGAAGGACCCTGATATGTGTCAGGATCCTTCCCTGATTCATCCCTGAACGGTGGGTGAGAGTGTTGTGGTACGAGGCACCGTTTCCTAACGTCGGGGGTCATGAGCACCTCACCCACTGAAGCGCCTTCCCCTGCAACCGCAACAGATCCCTCCCGGCCCCGGCGCCGGCTGCCCGGCCGCGGAGGAACGGCCCTGCGCGTCGTGCTCGCAGTGCTTGTCATGCTGGTAGGCACGTTTACTCCCGGAATAATAATGGTTCCCCTCAGACTGGCCATGTTCCCGACAGACATGGCGGGAGCGGTGCTGGGGATCGTGGCGAGGTCCGTGGCATCCCTGTTCGCCCTGCTTGTTACCTGGTTGCTGGTGACGCGTCTGGACGGGGGAAACCTGAGCGACCTGCGTCTGCGGGTCGATCGGCGGGCCCTGGCCTGGATGCTGGCCATGGTGGTGGCGGCCGCGGCCGTCGCGGCGGTCATGGGGGTCGTCATGGACCTGCTCGGGATCGAGCCCGTCGGCGGCGGGCTCACGGACCCGGCCCTCCCCGCCATCGGGGTCCTGCTCCTCGGTACAGTGGGTTTGGCGTTCCTGCACCAGGGGTTCCCGGAGGAGCTCGTGTGGCGGGGCTGGTTCTTCAGGTCGCTGGGGGGCACTCGCCGGGCCGGTGCCATCTCGGTCATCGTCTTCACGCTGATGCACATCATCTCCAACGGCGGGCAGGAGAACTGGATCGAGCGCATCCTGTACCTGGCGGTCCCCTTCGGCTTGGCCGTCGCGGCGGTGGTAGTGGCATGGGTGTCGGGCTCGACGTGGGCCGCCGTGGGCGTGCACGGGGGATCTCACATGGCCGCCCTGGTCCTGGCCGCTATGCGAACCGATGGCAATCATCCCGTGGCCTGGGTGCTTGAGGGCGCCCTGTGGCTGGTGGTGGCCGGCGTGGTCTGGCTCCTGGCCCGACGCCGGATACTGACCCCCGCCCGCTGACTCTTCCTCCGACCGATGTTCCACAGGGCTTGCTTCGCATGGCGTGACTGGTGGATGGTCGACATCGTCGTCAGGAGGCCGGCGAAAGTGCCTCACTCGCGATGGCCGACTCAGCCGTCCTTTCCCGCATCCTCACGTGTCAGGAGAAGCTCATGATCCGCATCGTCGCCACTTTCCGCATCCGTCCCGACGCCGTCGAGGAGTTCCGCACGCTTGCCGAAAGGCTCGTCGAGGGCTCGCGGGCGGAGGCGGGCAATGTCACCTATGACCTGTGCGTGGCCCGCGACGATGCCGCATCCTTCGTCGTGCTTGAGGCCTGGCGCGACGACGCGGCGATCGAGGCCCACAACGCCTCACCCCACTTCACGACCCTGGTGCCCCGGATGGTCGCCCTGTCCGCCGAGGAGCCATCAGTGGTCCAGTACGTCGAGGTCTGAGCCCCGGAGCACTGGGTCTCCTCAGGCTCCTCAGCGGCAGGCGGTGATGCGCCACAGGGAGGCGCTGCCCTCGGAGTCGACGAGCTCGAGCCCCTCGGCTGGGACTCGCGTCAGAGGCGCGTCCCAGCGCAGCGGGGCCGCGCCGGTCGTCGAGCCGGAGGCCGTCGCGTCCGAACTGCTGTAGAAGTACCCCACGCCCAGCCGGTTGAGGAGCGTGCAGACCTCGGATCCTCTCTGTCCCAGTGTGGGCCAGGCGTCGGCCAGGGCGTCCTCCGGCGTCCCGTCGTCGGCTCCGGCACGCGTCGGGTGAACGACACGCACCCCACCCAGGGACCACCAGTAGGTTGCTCCTCGCGATGGCGCCCCCAGGACGACGGCGTCGTCGGGCAACGTGGTCCGGGAACGCTGGATCAGTCTCATGGCGTCCTCAGTCAGCAGGGTGCCGTACTGGATGCGGAGCGGGTCGTAGACGGAGGCGACGAGACCGCGTTCCAGGGGGACCCGCGCCGCCACCGGTAGGAGCAGCCCCACCGTGAGCATGATGGCGGCTGCCCGCTCCGTCCTCCCCGGTCGCACCCCGCCGGTCCTCGAGGCCGCCCGACACAGCACTGCCCACAAGCGCCGTCCGGGTCGCCCGGCCCCCGCTTGAGCCACCAGGATGAGGGCGGGCAGGATCGCGAGCGGAAGGATCCGGGCCTTTTGCAGGTACCAGGGCGATCCGAGCTGGCGGCCGATCCACTGGGGTCCTCCCACCAGGGCCAGAAGGATCAGCACCAGCAGCCACATGACGAGCCACGGGCGCTGCTCCCGCCGGGAGCGCGCCGACCAGGCCGCTTGCAGGGTGAGCAGGCCGATGACGATCCCGACGGGCACGGCGGCGCCGGGGACCGCCCCGTACATCGGCAGATCGATGAGCGCCTGCCCCAGGGTCGCCGCGGCGCCGGCCACTCCCCCGCCAGGACGCTGATAGCCCATGACCGAGGCCAGGGAACGGCGCATGAGCCAGGCCCCCACGGCCAGGACCAGCACTACCACGACCGATCCGCCCACCAGGAGGGCACGACCGCCACGACGGGTGGCGCTACGGCGCCATAGGGAGGTGACGACGCCCGCCAGGAAGGGCAGGGTCAGGACCACCAGGTTGAACAGGCCGGTGCCGTGCGCGGCCACCACGCCGCCGGCCGCGGCCAGGACGAGAAGCATGTGCGTCAGACGTAGGCGCCGAGGGGCGGCACCTCGGCGCAGCAGGTCGTAGAGCACGAGGACCCCGGGAAGCCCCAGGACGCTCAGGGCATAGGGCCACACCGCCAGGGACGTCATGAGCAGCAGCGGAAAGCCCACCACGCCGGCGCTGAGCGCGAGCACCGCGGCGACCGCACAGATCCGCTGCAGGCGGCTCGCGCCGCGGTGCGCAGGCTCTAGAACCTCATCGAGGCCGGTGACCCGGACGAGCAGCCCCAGGAGACTCAACGGCCAGACCACCGCGCTCAGGGCCAGAACCCCGGCGGTGGCCGCCAGGGCCGGACCGCCAGGCGCCAGCGCCAGCACCCCGTGCCAGACGGTGGGGTAGTAGACGGCGCGACCGGAGTAGAGGGCGGACAGGCCCCCCAGCATTGAGGCGTTCCCCCCCTCGCGGATGGCCGCCACCGCGTTGAGGTGGAAGGTGGCGTCGAAGGCCTGCACGGGGTAGCCGGGGCCGGGCAGGGCGGACAGGATCGCGCCGGCCGGCACGACGACGGCGACGGCCAGACCGCCTGCCAGGATCAGCCGCTCGGCCCGGTTCCACGGCGTCACCCGTCGCGTGCGCTCCGCAGGCGGGCCGGCGACCAGTCGCGTCACAAGCGCCGCGATAGCGGTCAGGGCGGTGATGACCGCCCACCCCCAGGGACGCCAGGGCAGCCCAAGGGCGTGGCTGAGGATCTCCGCGGCGCCGATGATTCCTGCGCCGATGGCGGGGGCCACCGCCAGCGACCTCAACACCCCCAGGCGAGCGGCCCGGCCAACGAGCCAGCCGGGTACGAGCAGCAGGCCGGCCACGACCAGCGTGGCGGCCGTCAGGGTCCAGCCGGAGGCACCGGCCACCCCCATCGCCGCACTGATGCTCATACCCGCCGCCGGATTCAGGGCATCCCCGGGGTCACTCGCCTCCGCCGATGGTCAGGCGGGGCACACCAGTCCACTTGGCGGCGTCTGTGGCGCGGCGCCCGTCCAGCAGGAGGCGCAGCCCGGGCAGGTCGGCAGTGGTGAGTTCGCGGTACTCGGGGTGGTCGGCCTGGACGATGGCGACGTCGACCGGCTCCCCAAGGTGGTAGGGGGTCCAACCGAAGCCCGTCAGCTCGTCGTCGGTGTACATGGGGTCGTGGACGAGGACCTCGGCACCGGCCTCGCGCAGGGCCTCCACGGTGGGGAAGACACCGGAGAAGGCGGTCTCCTTGACCCTGCCGCGGTAGGAGGCTCCCAGCACGACGACGCGCAGGCCCTCCAAGGAGCCGAGGACCTCGGTGGCCCGGCCGACCACGTAGGCGGGCATGGTGGCATTGAAGGTGCGGGCGGTGCGCACCACCGAGGCGTCGGGGTCGGTGGACAGGTACAGGCG
>NZ_CAUROW010000098.1:0-6531 GCF_963526355.1 uncultured Actinomyces sp.
TGAACTCGGGCACCGAGCGCACCTTGGAGCCGTAGTAGAAGGGCATCATGACCAGACCCAGGAAGATCATGGCTGGGACCGCGCCGATCCAGAAGTAGTGGAAGGTCGGTATGCCGTACTCGGCGCCGTTGGCGGACATTCCCATGATCTCGACGGCGCCCAGGTTCGCCGAGACGAAGGCGATCCCCGTCACCCAGGCCGGCAGGGAACGGCCCGAGGTGAGGAAGCCGTCGGCCGTGGCCGCCTTAGCGCGGGCGATGAGCCCGACGCCGATGACGAAGGCGAAGTAGATCGCGATGGGGATGTAGTCGTACCAGCGTGCGGCGATGAGTGTGCCGGATGCCGCTGACGAGGCTGATAGAGCGTTCAGCGTGGAGGACATCGGTGTACCTCTTAGGAGATATGTTTCAGGTGGCAAGATCATTCTTGCTGCCCGGCAGACTAGCACGGCGGCGATACCGGCACAGGAGGTTGAGTCTGCCCGGGACCACCAGGATTGGTGGGTAGAGTGCTCTTCATGACGATCACTGCTGCTGCCGACGGTTCCTCCCTGGGCAACCCGGGACCGGCCGGCTGGGCCTGGTACGTGGATGACGACTGCTGGGCAGCCGGAGGCTGGGAGAGGTCGACCAACAACCGCGGAGAGCTCACCGCCGTCCTCGAGCTCCTGCGAGCCACCGAGGCCGCCGGACTCACCGGCGAGGAGCTCATCGTCCAGTGCGACTCCCAGTACGTCATCAACTCCCTGACCAAGTGGCGCCACGGATGGAAGAGGCGCGGCTGGCGCAAGGCCGACGGCAAGCCGGTCCTCAACGCCGACCTCGTCAAGGACCTCGATGCCGCGCTCGCGGGTCGCACCGTGCGTTTCGAGTGGGTGCGCGGACACGTCGGCCACCCCATGAACGAGGCCGCCGACTCCCGGGCCCGCGGTGCCGCCACCGCCTACCAGCAGGGTCGCCCCGCGCCCTCCGGGCCGGGATGGACCCGGGGCGGCCGGAGGCAGGAGAAGACCTCGGAGGCGGCGCCGTCGAGCGCTCCTGCCGCTGCACCACAGACGGACGCCCTGTTCTGAAGGCGGGATCCCAGGGGCGACGAGACCCCGGGATCCCAACGACATCACTCACAGGAACGGCACAGGCACGTCAAACAGGCGGCATAAGGCTCGCGGCGAGGCTTGTAGCCATGACGATGACGAGCCCCGCCCTCCCCACACCGGCAGCCTCCCCCGACTCCCGCCCCACCACCCTGAACCGGCTCACCGGCCTGCGCCGTCGGGTT
Organism: uncultured Actinomyces sp.; assembly: GCF_963526355.1. Lineage (GTDB taxonomy): Bacteria > Actinomycetota > Actinomycetes > Actinomycetales > Actinomycetaceae > Actinomyces. The sequence goes on from NZ_CAUROW010000098.1 coordinate 1,279, forward strand.
CCAACAGTCATCCTGTTCGCCGCCGTGTCCTTGTCCGGCTGGACGGTCGACTACGCCCTGGTCCTCATCCTCAACTCGCTGACCGACTCGGTCCTCTACGCCGTCGTCGGGGCCAGGATCGTCTCCTGCACCCTGGGCTTCCTGCTCAACCGGCGCCTGTTTCGCGCGGCCCCGGAGACCTTCTGGCGTTCGGCCGGTGGCTACGCCGCGGTCCAGGGCGGGGTGGCGGCCACGTCGTACGCCGGCATCGCCGTCCTCACCGGTGCCGGAGCGCCCCTGTGGCTGGCCAAGGTGCTCGTGGACTCCACGCTCTTCATCGTCAACTACCTGGCCCAGTCCCGTCTCGTCTACCGGGCCCCCGCGCCGGCCCAACAGGCAGTCCTGGTGCCCGCCATGGCATCGGCGGCCTGACCTGATACGCAGGACCCCGCCCCTCATCGATGGCGATCAGGGGCGGGGTGCGTGTCGGCGGTGATGGTCTCAGGAGAATGCCGGGTCAGGACTGGGCGTCGCGCATGAGAATGACGAGCTGGACCCGGTCGCGCAGGTCCAGCTTGGTCAGGATCCGGGTGACGTTCTTCTTGACCGAGTCCGTGGCCAGGACGAGGCGCTGGGCGATCTCCGCGTTCGTCAGTCCCCGGGCCACCAGCTCGGCCACCTCGCGCTCCCGTGGGCTGAGCCGCTCGAGCCGGGAGAGCGCGCTGCGTTGCTGAGGTGAGGCGATGGGTCTGAGCATGTGCCGGTTGAGCAGCTCACGGGTGATGCGCGGGGTGAGGATCGCATCCCCTGACCTGACCGCCCGCAGCGCCTGATGGAGGTCGAGCGTGCGGGTGTCCTTGAGCAGGAAGCCCGAGGCGCCTGCGGACAGCGCTCCGAAGGCGAACTCGTCCTCATCGTAGGTGGTCAGCACCAGGGTCCGGATCGAGGGGTAGAGCTGGGTGATTCGAGCCGTGGCGTCGATCCCGTTGAGAACGGGCATGCGCACGTCCATGAGGACGACGTCGGGGAGTGGCCGGCGCTCCTGAACCAGGCCGGCGAGCTGGTCGAGGGCGTCCTGACCGTGGACGGCCTGGGCCACGACCTCCAGGTCATCTGCCCGGTTGATGATGAGGGACAGACCCATGCGGGTCGCCTTCTGGTCGTCGACGATCATGATCGTGATCGGCCTGAGGGGGCTCGAGGGAGTCCCCGCCTGGGGTGTCGGAGGACCTGATACTGCTGGGGTCATCGAGACGCTGCGCCTTTCGGGAAGGGGATGGTGGCGCGCAGTACCCAGCCGGTGGCGCCGGGATCGGTCACGGGGCCGGCGGTCAGTGCGCCGCCGAGCTCGCGGACCGTCTCGGCCAGGTTGGTCAGGCCGTGCCCGTCGCTGCCGCCGTCGCCGGCTGCGCCGTGACCGTCGTCGGACACCGTGATCTGCGTGGCGGCCTCGCCATGATCCAGGGAGACGATGACGCGCGTGGCGCCCTGGGCGTGCCGCATGGCGTTGGTCAGGGCCTCCCGGACGACGACGTAAACCGCTTGACCGAGGGTCTGATCGGCTGCCATATCGGCAGGGCGTCTCCCGGTCCCGGTGAGGGCCGCGCTCATACCGGTCGCCCGTACCGTGGTCAGCAGGTCCTCCAGCTGGGCCCAGCCGTGCCCGGCACTGACGCGTGCGGCAGTACCGGAAGGTGTCTGGGAAGAGATGATCTCTGTTGCGTCATCCGGGTTCCCGGCGGTGGGCAACGGCGCGTGGAGGGAGGTGACTGCCTTTCGGGTGTCGGCGAGACCGTCGCGGGCGAGGTTGTTAATGGTGTCGATGGCCTCGTTGGTGGTGGGGTCGGTGGTGGTGGTATCGCGCAGGCCCTCGGACAGGGCGATGATGGCGGTCAGGGAGTGTCCCACGGAGTCGTGGAGCTCGGCGGCTACCTGGTTCTGGTGGCGGGCGGTGTCACGTTGGGCGGTCAGGTGCTGCTCGGTGGCCTGGGCGGCGGCCTGAGCGGCGAGCTGGGCGTCGGCGTGCTCGAGGGCCTCCCGGCGTAAGCGGATGATGATTGCCGCGGCGACCATGAGGGCCAGGGAGAAGATCAGTGGGATCATGGTGCCGTTGCGCGGCCACTCACTCAGGACTGTGGGCACGATGAGGCACAGCGCGCTCAGAGGGGTGCCGATGAGGCGGTCGCGGGTGCTGGCGGTGGCGAGCAGGGCGTACAGGGAGACCAGGGCCAGCAGGGTCAGGGCGCCGAAGGGGCCCCACAGGTCTGCGGCGGCCGAGGCCAAGGAGATGACGGTCACGACGGCCAGGGGCCAGCGGCGTCGGCCCAGCAGACAGGTGGCCGCCAGGAGGACGACGCCGGTCCACAGGGTGTAGGTCAGGGGGGTCAGGGAGGCCTCGACGGTGTTCATGACCATCATCTCGAAGACTCCCAGGACCCCGGGGAGCGCCCACAGAGTGTGGGTGCTGGTGCGCCACCAGTGGGCGAGCCGGTCCAGGCGGGTGCGCGGGGCCTGAGGGCGGGCCCCGTCGGGGCCCGCAGCGGGGGCGAGGATCGGGCTCATGAGTGCCGCCTGACCGCCCGGCGCAGAGCCAGGGCCAGCACTGCGACCCACACCAGGCAGATGACGCCGTCGGCGACCACTGCGCCCGGTGAGGTCATGGTCTCCGGGGTCAGGGCGGCAGTGGCCCGGGTCAGGACGGCCATGGGGTTGAGCACGCCCAGGGGGCGGACCACCAGCAGCATCGCCATCCCCGCGATCGAGCTCAGCAGTACGGCGGTCATGGTGGTGGCGAAGGACCGGGTGACGACCCCCAGCCAGGTGACGAAGGTGAGGATGACCCACATCCCCAGCGCCACGACGCCGAACCGGGGCAGGAAGGCGGCCAGGCCCGTCAGGTCGAAGCCCGCGACCAGGCCGGCGATGGCCGTGGTGACCATCAGGATCGCGGTGGTGGTGGCGGCGACCTGGAGCCCGTGGAGCAGCTTGCCCGCCACCATGGCGCCCTCCAGACGGTTGGCCCTCATCCGCTGCCAGTTGCGCCCCCGGTGCTCGCCGGCGGCGACCTGCGCCTCGAAGGCGCCCAGCGCCAGCGGTAGGAACAGCATCGACAGCATGAGTGTGGACTGGGGCCACAACAGGTCCCAGGAGATCCCGCGGGCCTGCAGGTCGTCCTGGTAGTCGCGGTACTGCAGATAGCCTCCCAGGGACGCCAGGGAGCACAGCACGCTCACCGCCACCCAGTACCACCGGTTGGGGGCCTTGCGGTTCTCCCAGTACCACGCGGCACGCACCGAGGGGCGATGACCATCGGGCACGGACGGTGCAGCGGGCATGGACGGTGCGGACAGGTCGGGGGCTCTCATCGCGGGCGCTGACGGTGCGAAGGCGGTGGGGGTGCTCATCGGTGGTTCTCCTTGTAGACGATCACGGCGTAGGCGGCGGCGCTCCAGACGGCTGCGGCCAGTACGGCCAGCCCTGCCAGGAGCCAGGGGTGGGATGCGAGGGTCACCTCGCCGGTGGCGCGCAGGGAGGCCATGGAGACATCTGTGCCGTCGATGGGGGTCGCCGCCGGAACGATGCCCCAGGGCAGCAGCCACGACAAGCCCCCGAGGTGGGCGAAGGGCAGGCCAGAGGTGATGAAACCGCCGATGGCCGCCGCTCCCAGGCCGATGGCCTGCTTGTCCAGGCAGGTCGACAGCGTCAGTTGGACCGTGCAGATCGCCAGAGTCGAGCAGACCAGCTCCACCACCATGGGTCCCAGCGCGTTCCAGTAGGTATCGGTCATGGTCAGTCCTATCGAGCTCGCCATCACGCTCAGCATGACCAGCACGGCGGTCTCCATCGCGATCACCGTGAGGAAGACGATCATCAGTTTGGCCCGGTACCGGGTCATGGGGCGCTGCCCCAGCGCGGTGAACAGCTGACCCATGCGCTCCTCGGCGTCCACACTCACGATGCGCGAGGCCAGCACCGCCGTGACGATCGGCATGAGGAGGGCCATCAGCTGGGCGAACTCGCTGAGCTGCAGGGCCGCGCTGCGCACCTGGGCGGAGCCACTGGCTCGAAGCGTCATCAGCATGGCGCACCACCCCAGGCACACGCCCGCCGTACTTGCGGCGATGAGCCAGTAGTGCTTACGACGCAGCTTGCCGACCTCCAGACGCAGCGCCTTGAGCATCCCGCCCGCGCTCACGGACGAAGACGCAGACGCACCTGCAGGCGGGGCCGAGGACGTGGACGCGGAAGCGGTCGGGGGTACGGACGGGGCCGAGGTGAGGGACGCGGTGCTCATCGTGGTACTCACCGGGCCACCCCCTGAGAAGCCGTGCGGGCGGTGGTGCGAGCGGCTGCGGGCTCGGTCAGCTCCAGGAAGGCCTGCTCGAGGGTCTTGCGCACGGTCTGAACCCGGTAGACGGTGGTTCCGGAGGCGACGATACGGGTGATGAGCTCGCCGACGACGTCGTCGGGCAGCATGGCGGTGCGCACCACGCCCTCGTGCACCTCATGAGCCAGCCCCAAGGAGCCCAGAAGCCCCGAGACCGCCGTGGGCGCCGAGACGATCATCTCGATGACCCCCTCATCGCGCAGACCCGACAGCGGGCCCTGGTAGCGCAGGCGTCCCGCGCAGATGATCCCCACCGTGTCGGCCATCTGCTCGATCTCGGACAGGATGTGCGATGAGACGATCACCGTCACTCCCTCCTGACGCGCCAGCGACACGATCAGCTCACGAATCTCAGCCACCCCGGCCGGGTCGAGCCCGTTGGTCGGCTCGTCCAGAAGGATCAGGGACGGATCCGCCAGGAGCGCCATGGCCAGCCCGAGGCGCTGCTTCATGCCCATGGAGTAGTTCTTGGCCTGCTTGTCGCCATGCCCGGTCAGGTTGACGGTGGCCAGGGCGTGCTCGACACGGCTGGAGCCCAGCCCCAGGTAGGAGGCCACCATGGCCAGATTCTCCTTACCGGTCAGGCTCGGGTAGTAGGAGGGGCCCTCGATGAGGGAGCCGATCGCCCCGGGAGGCAAGGAGTCACCGGCTCCCACCGGACGGCCCAGGACGCTCATGTGACCCGACGTCGGACGGGTCAGTCCCAGCAGGAGCTTCATGGTGGTGGACTTGCCGGCGCCGTTGGGGCCGAGGAACCCGTAGATGCCGCCTGCGGGCACCCTCAGGTTCAGTCCGTCGACGGCGTTGACGCCGTTGTAGGCGCGGGTCAGGCCGTCGGTGGTCACGACGAGTCCCCCAGCCGGGGCAGGAGCCGGGGCGGCTGCGGG
>NZ_CAUROW010000099.1:0-6517 GCF_963526355.1 uncultured Actinomyces sp.
CTGACCTCCGGCTGCTGGGCGGCCTCGGCGTTGATCTCGGCGCGGTTGATGTTGGCGGCGGCCTCCAGGTCCCCCACCGGCAGGGCCAAGCCCGTGGCCTGCACGACGGCGGTCAGCAACGCCGATGCGCCCTGTGGGAACTCGTCGCGGGCAACGTAGTGCGGAACCGCGGCTGAGACACCTCGGGAGTCCAGGCCCAGCTCTCCCAGCCGCAGCTCGAGATAGGCCGACATCGACCCGGGCAGCTCGACATGGCCGAAGAGCTCGGGCTGACTGGGCAACAGATCGGGCTGGCTGCCGTGATGGTGCACGTAGGTCGGGCGCGTGTGGGGCACGGCCATGGGGATGCCGCTCATGCCGACCGCCTGGCTCACACCCATGGAGACCGCCAGGTGCGCCACAGCCCCGACGAACTCGTCCCACCGGTAGTCCGGCTCACTGCCGTGAAGCAGTAGGAGGTCCTCACCGTCGTCGTCATGGAGAAGGTCCAGAACCAGTTCGGGCATGACCGCTGAGGAGTATGTGTTGTGGACGAAGGTCATCGTGGGGCGACGGGCACGGTAGTCCATCAGGGAGTCGATGTCGAAGGTGGCCAGGCGCTCGCTGGGCAGCGTCATGAGCAGCTGGTCGACGGCCAGGGCGCCGGCGTGCCCGGCGTCCATGGCGCCTTGGAAATAGTGGATGAGGACCCTTGGGGAGATCGGCTGATCCGCGGGGTGCTGGATGGTGAACAGTGGTCTCACGAGCCCGTCTCCTCCTGTCTGGTCTGCTTCGCCCCCACCCCCGCGACGCGTCCCGGGGGTCGTATGGCCTGTCTCGTGCAATGATCTCAGATGATCTCAGTCGGTACTTGGCCGTGCACTGACTCTTTCCGGTGAAGCCGACTCGAGCATGATTCGGTATTTTGTCAGGGTTTGCCAGGGTTCGTACTCGGCAACGGCGGTTAGTGTCCTCGGCACTCCTGCCAACGCCCCCAGTGCTGTGGATGTTCCCACCCGCCCGAGGCGCAGGTGACGTGTTCGCCCTCGGCGTCCCCACCTGAAGCCCCAGCAGGAGAATAATGGTTCGACCCTACTGAAGCCATCACCGGACCCCATACCCGTCAGCGCCAACCAGCGCCGGCCGGCGGCAGTCGAGTACCAGCCGGACAGAACCCGAAGCGATGCGAGGACTTGTGAGTCAGACGATCCCCTCCCACCCGACACAGCCTCAGCGGGACGCACCCGAACGGTCACTGGACAATGCGGACAGCACCCGCGAGCGCGAGCTACGCGGTGAGCAGCAGACCGTCGACCTCGCCTACAGCGAGCTGGACCGCCAGCTGGCCCAGGCCCGTCGTTCCCTGGCGCGCACGGAGGCCCAGGGCGTCAGCGGCACGCACCAGTCCCGTGGGGAGCGGGACGCCTACGCCGCACACTATTCCTCGCTGGTGTCCTCCCTGGAAGGGGTCGAGGACCGCCTGGTCTTCGGACGGATGGACATGAGCAGAGCACCCCGCGATTCGGCAGGACCAGCAGGGTCCAGCAGCGCCGAGGCCGTCTCGGATCGAAACGTCGGCAGCTCTTCGCCGGTGACCGACGGAGGACGGCGCCACTATGTGGGCCGTATCGGGTTGCAGGACGCTCAGCACCGCGAGGTGATCCTGGACTGGCGAGCTCCTCTAGCCCGGGCCTTCTACCAGGCCACGGCCTCTCATCCCATGGGGCTGGTGCGCCGTCGGCACATTGATACCCGGGCCCGTCGGGTGCTGGGGGTGGAGGACGAGGTCCTCGACCTGGATGCCCTGGAAGCCGAGGGTGTCCCACTGAGTTCGTCGGGGGACGGTGTAGCTGCCGGGGAGCTGCAGGGTGAGGGAGCGCTCATTGCTGCGATGTCCGCGGCCCGCGACGGCCGAATGGCTGACATCGTGGCCACGATCCAGGCCGAGCAGGACCGAATCGTCACCTCCTCCGGCCGGGGCGTGCTCGTGGTCCAGGGAGGCCCGGGGACGGGTAAGACGGCGGTGGCGCTGCACCGGGTGGCTTATCTGTTCTACTCCGAGCGCGAGCGCCTGGAGCGCTCCGGTGTACTGCTGGTGGGACCGTCGCGGACCTTTCTGCGCTATGTGGAGCAGGTGCTGCCCTCCCTGGGTGAGACGGGCGTGGTCTCAACGACCATGGGTGACTTGGTGCCGGGAGTGCGGGCCACGGCGCGGGAGGATGCTCGTATCGCCGAGATCAAGGGGCGTTCCCTGTGGGTCAAGGCGTTGGAGGCCGCAGTACGGGGCCTGCAGCGGGTTCCTGAGGCCCCGCGTGATATCGAGGTCCAGGGGGTGCGCCTGACCCTGGAACCGAGCGACGTGCGCGAGGCGGCGTCGCGGGCCCGGCGTGGAGGCAAGCCCCACAACCTGGCCCGAGAGGCCTTTGTGCTGTGGCTGTTGGAACGTCTGACTGACCAGTACGCGGCGGCCACGAATCAGGACGCCTCGGATACCGACACGCGGGCATGGATTCGTGAGGACATCCGTACCGCCCGCGACTCCCGTCGGGAGATCAACCTGTGCTGGATGCCGACGACGCCGGAGGGTCTGCTGGAGCGCCTGTGGAACCGTCCCGCCCTCCTGGAGCAGGTGGCACCGTCCTTGAGCGAGCAGGAGCGGACGTTGCTGCACCGGGAGGCGGGAAGCGGGCTCACGGCCGCGGATATCCCCCTCATCGATGAGTTGGCTGAGCTACTGGGGCCCAGCGAGGACGCCCAGGCTCGGCGTGCCCGACTGGAGACCCGGCGCCGCGAGGACCTGGTGGCCTACGCGGCCCAGGCGATCGAGTCCCAGGACCTGGGTAATGGCATGGTCAGCGCCGAGATGCTTGCCGACCGCGTCTCCCAGGGCGGCCCCACCCTCTCCCTGACCGAGCGGGCGCGGGCGGATCGGACGTGGACCTATGGGCACATCGTTGTTGACGAGGCCCAGGAACTAGGCGCTATGGCCTGGCGGGCGCTGGCGCGTCGCTGCCCGGTGCGCTCCTTCACGGTGGTGGGCGATCTGGCCCAGTACTCGGGTCCCCATGCCCCCGGCAGCTGGGGCGAGGTTCTGTCCGCCCTGGGGACGACCCCACCCGAGGAATCCGACGGGCGGGTCCGGCCCCAATCCCGTCACCGGCCCCGTTCCCGGCAGGGCCGCAGGTCGGGGCGTCCGAGCGGCGGGTCGACCCCGCTGCATGAGGAGGCGCTCAGCGTCTGCTACCGTACGCCGGCCACGATCATGGAGGTGGCTGAGGAGACGGTGACACAGCTGGGTCACCCGCCGGTCTACCCGGTGCGCTCAGTGCGCGATCTGCCGGCGTGTCTGGAGATCACGCAGGTTACCGAGGTGGCGGGTGATGAGATCACGGAGGAGTTGGCAGACGCGGAGGTCTCCGGTGTTTGGGCGCAGGCTCTGCGCAAGGCTGTGAGCCAGGAGTCGGCCCGTCTTGATGAGCAGCTGGGCACTGGCGTCGGGCGCATCGCGGTCATCACCCCCTCGCCTCGCCGCACTGAGGCGCTGCTGCTCCAGGATCCAGATCTGGCCATGTTGATGAAGGCCCCCGGCGGGGACGTGTTACGTTCGCGGCTGCTGGTGGTCAGCCCGGTCCTGTCGAAGGGACTGGAATTCGACGTCGTCGTACTGATTGACCCGGCTGATATCGGTGAGCGCAGCGCGGGTGACCTGTACGTGGCGATGACCCGCCCCACGCAACGCCTGCGGGTGATCAGTCGCGCCCCGTTACCGCGGGGGCTCGAGGTACGCGCCGGCTCAAAGAGACGGTGAGCACGATCGCAGGTGATCGTCGGCGGAGCTGGGCACCAGGTTACGCCACCGTAGGTTACGGTTGCTCTTAACCTCTCGCCGTCGCGCCGTGCGACACCCGCGGCGAGCGGGACCCTTCCAGCAGGGGAGGGCTTACGGCAGACAAGGGGGAAGACCCATGAGTGCTCCACGCACGTCGGCATCCGAGGAGGCCGACGACCTCGCCGAACGCAGCAGCGGGCCCGGTCAGGGCGGCGACACCTCGACGGCGACCGGCCCGGACATCTCACGGGACGCGGTCCTCGCCGCCGTCTACCGGACAGCCGGGGTGCCCACCACGATCACCGCGGTCAGTGAGCCCCTGTCCTGCATGCTGCGCGACGCCGCCCGGGACTACCCGGACCGGGTGGCTCTGGACTTCCTGGGCGCCACCACCACCTACTCCCAGCTGCAGACCCAGGTGGCGCGTGCCGCAGAGGCCCTGCGGGGTCTGGGGGTCGGGCGCGGGGACGTCGTCGGTCTCATCCTGCCCAACTGTCCTCAGCACGTGGTCCTGGCCTACGCGGCCTGGCGCATCGGGGCGATCGTGGCCGAGCACAACCCGCTGGCGCCGGCCGTCCAGCTGCGCGAGCAGTTCCACATCCATCGCGGGCGCGTCATCATCGCCTGGGAGAAGACCCTCGAGCGCCTCGTGGCGGCAGTGGGTTCCCTGGAGGCGGCGGGCCTGGGGGGCCTGAGCGTGTACTCGGTGGACCTGTCCCGTCATCTTCCGCTGCGCAGCCGCCTGGCCCTGAGGCTGCCGGTGGCCGCCGCCCGCACCCAGCGCCGTGAGCTGCGCGGCAAGGTGCCGGCCGGCGTGCGCTCGTGGGACGACCTGGCAGCTTCCGCCATCCCCTTGGCCACAGGATTCCCCCTGCCGGGTGTCTCCGAGACGGCCGCGCTGCTGTACACCGGCGGGACGACGGGTACGCCCAAGGCGGTGTGCCTGACGCATGCGAATCTGCGCTCCAACGCCGAGATGTCCCTGGTCTGGGCCTCGCGCACCACGAGCGCGGGCAAGGAGACCTTCTATGCCGTCCTGCCCTTCTTCCACGCCTTCGGCATGTCCCTGTCGCTGCTGTGCGCGGTGGGGCTGGCCGCCACCCAGGTGGTGCTGCCCAAGTTCGGGGCCGACCTGGTCCTGGCCGCCTGGAAGAGGCGCCCGGCCACCTTCTTCCCCGGGGTGCCGGTCATGTTTGATCGCTTGGTAACCAAGGCCCGGACCACGGGCGCCGACCTGTCCTCCTGCAAGATCGCCGTGTGCGGGGCGGCCCCCAACCCGTTGGCCGTGGCTCAGGCCTGGGAGAAGGCCACCGGAGGCACCATCATCGAGGGCTACGGCATGACCGAGTCCTCCCCCATCATCCTGGGCAACCCCATCTCACCGGCGCGCCGCCCCGGCACCCTGGGCGTGCCCTACCCCTCCACGCAGGTACGACTGGTGGACCCCGAGGACGTCGAGCGCGAGGTGGCGCCCGGCGAGGTCGGCGAACTGCTGGCCCGAGGCCCGCAGGTCTTCACCGGCTACTGGGACAACCCCGAGGAGAGCGCCGAGACACTACTGCCCGGAGGCTGGCTGCGCACGGGAGACCTGGTGCGCCAGGAGGAGGACGGCTTCTACGTCATCTCCGACCGCCGCAAGGAGCTCATCATCTCCGGGGGCTTCAACATCTACCCCACGGAGGTGGAGGCAGCGGTCCGCTCGATGCCACAGGTGGAGGATGTCGCCGTCGTCGGCCTGCCGGCTGAGGCGGGTAACGAGTCCGTCGTCGCAGCGATCCTGCCCAAGGAGGGCCAGACGGTCACCCTGGAGCAGGTGCGCGAATGGGCCGCCAAGAACCTGTCCAACTACGCGTTGCCACGTCAGATCGCGATCCTGACCGAGATGCCCCGATCCCAGATCGGCAAGGTGCTGCGACGCGTCGTGCGCGAGGAGCTCCTGGCGGCCCGGGAGGCGGCCTCCGGGGCGGCGACGGCGGCGGCCGTCTCGATCGTCGAGCACCTGCCTGGCCGTAGTGACCGCAAGGACGACAGTCAGCACGACGACAGGAGCGACCGGGGCTCTCACTGAAGTTCTCAGACCCGGCAGCCAGTACCAACCACATCGCACCCCGACGACAGACATGACTAACAGCACGATCAACGCCGCGGTCCGGCCGCAACAGGCCTCTGAGGACTACCGCCACTACCTGCGCCCTCACTACCAGCCGGGGATTCCTGCGGCGATCGAGGTTCCCGACGCACCCTTGAGTGAGCTGCTGGAGACTGCCGCGCGATTCTACTCGGACCGGGTCGCCATCGACTTCCTGGGCGCCACATTGACCTATCGTGAGTTGTTGGAGGCCTCGGAGCGCGCGGCACAGGTACTGCGGACCTCGGGCGTGCACAAGGGTGACCGGGTGGCTCTCATCATGCCGAACTGTCCGCAGCACGCCGTTGCCCTCTACGGGGCGCTGCGCATCGGTGCCATCGTGGCCGAGCACAACCCGCTGGCGCCCGCCGAGGAGATCCGCGCCCAATTGGATGCGCATGGGGCGCAGGTCGTCATCGCGTGGGAGAAGGGCATCGATGTCATCACGGCTCTCGCCACTGATCCGCGTGCCGGCGGCGACCCGCTCAAGGGTCGCACGGTCTTCAGCGTAGACCTGTCGGCGGCCATGCCGGTGCGCCTGCGCGCCGCGCTGCGGCTCCCGGTGGCGCGGGCCCGCCCGC
>NZ_CAUROW010000100.1:0-6483 GCF_963526355.1 uncultured Actinomyces sp.
GCCCGGGCCTCGGCCGCCGGAGCGCCGCCGCGCAGACTCCGCCCGTCCCGGCTGCGGGCGGCGAAGCGCCTCTTGCGGCCGGATGCCTTCGCCCTACCCGCAGAGCCCTCAGTCCTGTCGCGCCTTCTGCGGCGCCACAGCAGTGGCCGGCGCGAGGAGCCGCCTCTCCGACCGGCCCCCGCCTGCGGGTCGATCCGGTCGACGAGCCCGGTCAAAGCCTTCCCGAGCGAGCTGCCGGACGCTCCCTCCAGGACGCTGCACCCCTGAAGCAGGCAGGCGTCCGCGGTTGCCGCGTCATCGGGCAGCAGGACGATGTCCTCCACCCCGCCGAAACGAGCCAGCGCCTCACGCAGGGCCTGCTGAGGGGAGGGACCGGCGGCCGTGGCCCTCACCCGATTGAGGACGACCTCGACCCGTCCCGCGGGCATCACGGAGGAGCCCACCTCATCATCCAGGAGCTGAAGCAGGCGTCGAACCCCGATCGGATCCGCCCCGCCCACCACCACGACGACGTCGGCACGAGTCACCAGGTCGGCGGTGACCGCCCCGCGCCCGGGCTCGAGCGTGAAATCGTCGACGTCGTCGTCGACGACGCCACCGGCGACGTCGACGACGGTCCAGGCCGCGCTCCGGCGGCACTGGAGCCAGACCTCGGTCATGGAGGCCGGCGGCAGCTCGCGCCAGCGGCCGGCCCTCCCCAGTCCTCCCAGCAGCGAGAGCCCACCGCCCACCGGGGCCAGGAGCCGCTGGAAGCTCTCGGCATCGAGCCGTCCGTAGGTGGCCAGGCGGGCCGCCCCAGCCAGGGCGGAGGAGTCCTCCGGCATGCCGAGGAGCTGAACCAGGCTGGGGGCCTCGACGTCGGCGTCCACGAGGATCGCCCCTTCGGGGCCGGCCAGGCCATGGGCGAGGGAGGCGGCCACGGTCGAGCGCCCGGGGGCGCCATGGGGTCCCCACACCAGGACGATCCGTCCATTCCCACCGTCGCGCGCCGGCACGTGAGGACCTGAGCGAGGACCACCGGTGACGCGCGACCGGTCCGGCGCAACCGACGGGGGCACCGCGGAGGACTCCTGCGCGGTCTCACCCGCGACCGGCGCCCACTCCTGACCTGGTGAGATGTCCGCGAACACATCGGATCCGACGGCGACGGGCCCAGGCCCGGTTCGCATCGATGACGCCCCGGTTCCTTCTGGGTCGGGGGACTGACGCCACAGCTCTTCGAGCCAGGCGGTCTCCTGAGCGGCGCCGCGCTCCGCGCTCGATGCGGGCGTGGCGGCACTCAGCCAGTCGTCACTCGCGGAGCCGACCCCGGCAGCGCCCCCCGATACTGAACCGTTCGCCGTCTCAGGTGCCGGCCAAGACGCGGTGAGAGAGTCGGGGGAGGCGGTGCTGGGGTCGACCGCGCTGCTACGCACGAGTTCCTGCAGCACGGAGCGGATGCTGTCGGGGGCGGTGTCACGCCTCAGGACCGGCCATCCCGCACTGCGCCAGCGCTCCTCCTCGTGGGCCTCCACCAGGAGCAGTCCACGCAGGCCGGCGCGGCCGAGCCGGTCCAGGACGGTGCGGTCAATCTCATCGAAACCGGTGTCCAGCAGGGCGAAGGAGGCCAGTCCGGCCATGCCCGCCGAGAGCAGCTCGGGCAGGTCGGCACACCGTCGCACGACGCACAGACCGCTTCCCGCCCGACTCAGCGCACGCAGGATGTCGGCGTCGTCGCCGCTGAGGGCCAGCAGGATCCCGGCGCCAGGGTCGCTCACGACTCCTTCTCCGCAGGCGCTTCCTGGCCGGTGGGCACCAGGACGAGCGACCCTTCCTGCCCGACAGCACTGAGGACGGAGGCGAGGGAGTCCTGGGGGACCTTCACCTCCACTCCGGTATTCGGCCCGGAGATCAGTCCTTTGGTGGCCTCACCGACGGAGGCGATGACCAGTCCTGTGGCCACGCGGCGCGCCCCCTCGTCACCGGTCGGCTCCCGGCCGGTCCGATCGGCCGCGGACGCCTGGCCCGAGACTCCCGCAATCGCCCCCTCCTTGGGCACGACCCACAGGTCGACGTAGTCACCGACCTTCGTCGATGCCGGAAGGTTGGAGGCGACATTGAGGACCACCGGTCGCAGCGCCTGCTCCCGACTGCTGTTGACGGCCACCGCCGGCAGAAGCTCCCCCTTGTTCATGGAGCGGGTGGTCACCGCACCGTCGGGCAGGTGCCCGACCTCGACGTAGGCGTCAGTGCCGGGATGGGCCTCGACCGCCGTGAGAACACCGTCGGCAGTCAGGTCGGTCCCGGGAGCGACGTCCTGGGAGAGCATGTAGACGCGGGTGGTGTCGGCGGCGGCATCAACAGCCCACGCCCCCATGGCCACGGCCGCCGATACCAGGACCACTCCCCCGGCCATTCGCGGGTCCTTCCAGGCGGGACGACGCCATCGGCCACCGCGGGGACGTTCAGGTACTGCTCGGGAGTGCGTACGGCGGGATGACGTCACGGGAATCCTCCTTGATCGCCTGGAATCATCATCGGGATAAAATGATACCTCAAGGTTATCCACAATCTCCTTTGAGAATTGTGGAGAAAGTCGAGCGGTGGGATCATCGGTTCTATGAGCACACGATTCCTGACCATCGCCGACGTCGCCGAGCAGCTCCAGCTGTCCACCCAGGCCGTGCGCGCCCTCATCCGTTCCGGAGACCTTCCAGCCATCCAGGTCGGCGCCCGCAAGCTGTGGCGCATCGAGGACCAGGCTCTCGAGGACTACATCCAACGCCAGCTCGCCTCGACCCGCGCCATGGTGGCCGCGGGGTGGGGCGAGGACGAGGAGTTCTGAACCAGCCCCTCAGCCCCATCGATCTCACCCGCTCCCCTCCTCAGCACCTGCGCGCGACGGCGCGTCAACGACTGCGCAGCACCTCGATCGCGGCGGTCATGACGCAGACGGTCCCCGTTCCCGCACCCGGCGCACGCCGTGCACGAACGCCTCCCTCAGGGTCGAGGACGACGTCGACATGGTCCGAGCCCACGCGGACCAGGCGTCCCACCACCTCGCCAGAGCCCAGGACCAGACGCACTCGCACGCCGCGCCGAGCCATCTCACGCAGCAGCGCCCCCAGCGTGGGATGACGGCGGGAGTCCCGGGGCGCCGGACCGGCCAGAGCGGTGGTCGTCGCCACCGCGGTCAGCGGAACAATCGCCTGCAGCCCCTCCCCCTCATCGACCAGGACATAAGCGGGTTCAACCCGACTCACGACGCCGTCCACCGGCACGCCACAGCGGGTCCGTAGATGAACCGGGCGTCCCGCCGAGCCTCGGAGGCGGTCCACTGCCTCAATCGAGGCGTGCTCCGCCTCAGCCAGCTCGGCACTCTGCGCCACCAGATCCGCGCGACGTTCGGCATCGAAGCTGCTCTCCAGGTCGGCGAGCATCAGGTCCCAGTCCATGCCCCCACCTCACCACACTCCGCACACGGAGCAAAGTCCGCCCCCTCGGAGCCACCCCGGGCCGCAGGCATCTGACGTAACGGTTCACTCACCGAGATGACATCGCGTTAGATGAGATGCCACCTCTCTTGACATCTGGAAATGACCAGAGTAAATCTAAGATCATCAAACATGATCAATGGCGATGAGGAGGCAGACATGCCGACAGGGTTTCGACTCGCGCTGCTGGTCGGATTGTCCGGCACTCTCCTGCTCCTCCTGGGGTGCGCGGCCCACAGCGCTGCAGACGGCCTTCTGGAGGTCCCACCACAGTCCTGGGGGATGGGCCATCTGTCCGACGCCGTCGTCGCCGGGACCTGCACAATCGGGGCCCTGGGGGCCTTATGGCACGCCGTGTCGGCCGTACTCGCCCTCGTCGCGCTCCGCGATTCCCACGATCGCAGATTCTCCCGGAGCGGCGGCGTCCCCGGGCTGGCAGTCAGGATCCTGGAGGGATGGGGAGCTCCCGCGGTTCGCCGTATCGCGGCCTCCGCCCTGGTCGTCTCCCTGTCCTCGACGCCGGCACTCGCCGCGGAAGGGGCCGCCGGCGGTGACGACCTGGGTTGGCGGCCCACGAGTTCGGCACCCGCCTCACCCGTCCAGTCCGCATCACCGCAGGCAGGCCAGTCGCCGTCAGGTTCCGCCGACGCAGGCGACCCGCCCTCCACCGCGGCACCGGATGGCGCACGATCCCGTATCGACGGCCCGGCGCCCTCATCGTCACCGGCTCCGTCGGACCGCGCAGGAGAATCAGGAGACTCGGTCGGCTCAGCACCGCCCGCCACAACCGATGACCGCGCCTCAACCACCTCGGGACCGGAGGCGTCGGAGCGCACTCACACCGTGCTGCCCGGAGAGAGCCTGTGGTCGATCACCGCCTCCCTGCTGCCCTCCGGGGCCGGTGCTGCACGGATAGCGCGGAGCTGGCCCGCCCTGTACCACGCCAACGCTGATGTCATCGGAGCCGACCCGTCACTGATCCGCCCCGGGACGGTGCTGACGGTTCCCGGCTCTCTGGCGGCGCCGAGTACGACGACGGGAGGCCAGAACCCATCGAGATGAACCACATCCCTCCCCAGCCGCAGGGCCATCAGACTTCACCGCAGTCTCCGCCACCGCCTCACCGCCAACTCCATCCACCTCCAGCTCCGTGCCCACGAGGTACCAACGCACTTCCAGGAGCCCGCCATGACTGCCACCGCCACCGCAGCTCGAGCCACTCGTGCCGTCCGCCCCGCCCGCCGCGAGGCCATCCCTCAGCACCACACCCACCCCACACCGACTCACCCGACGCCGACCCGAGCCGCTCCACCCAAGCCCCGCAAGCCTGTCAACGAGCCCGGCGTCGCCGAGTCTCACGACCACCTCAACAGGAGACAGGCCGGCGCTGGCACCGACGCCTCGCGCACGGCCGCGATCGTGGTGACTGCGGCGAGCGAGGTGCTGGCCGGGCTACGCCCCGTGGACCACCTGGCCCGGTGGACCAGCCCGTCCCTGTTCGACGCACTTGCCCGCAGAGCGGGTCTGGCCTCCAGGATCCTGGGGCACCAACCGTCGCCGAAGCGCCCGCGCATCCGCAGCGTGCGCACCGAACTGACAATGTCGGGGGCGTGCGAGGCGACCGTTCTCCTGGAGGAGGGCAACCGGGTCCGGGCCGCGGCGGCGCGCCTGGAGCTGTTGCGCGAGCGCTGGATCCTCACCGGCCTGGAGATCGCGTGATCCCGCCGGATCCTGGCGGTCTACCAGGTCCGACGGGATCAACGGCGGTGACGTCAGCGCTCACCCGGCTTCAGTGGCGACGCTTCTTCTTGGAACGTCGACGCTCGGCCCGGTTACCGCCCGAAGCCGACGAGGGCGGGGCGGGGGCCCTGCGCGACGAGACGCCGGAATGCCTCTCCTCGCCGCCGGACTCGCTGGGTCCGGAGTAGGTGATCCGCTGCTCCATGGAGGCCCGCCCCGTGTTTCCCAGGACGGTGCCCCGGCCCTGACCGGTACCTCCACCCACCCGGATACCGGCCGCCGCAGTGGCGTTGGCCTTGGCGACCGCCTGAGCGGCCTCGACGGTGCCATCCTCGGCGGCGCGCTGGGCAGCGGCGTCGAAGCGGGCGACATTGGCGAAGATCTGCTCGACGGTCTCCTCGCGGATCCCCTCCATCATCGCCCGGAACATGCGGGCTCCCTCATTGGCGTACTCCACGAGGGGGTCTCGCTGGGCCATGGCCCGCAACCCGATGCCCTCCTTGAGGTAGTCCATCTCATAGAGGTGCTCACGCCAGCGCTTGTCCACAACGGCCAGCAGGATGCGACGCTCCAAGGTCCGCATCGGCTCCTCGCCGAGCTGGGCGTGGGCCAGGGCGTTGGCGTCGATGCGCGCCTCGGCGTCCTCGTAGGCCACGGCAATGTCCTCGTTGAGCTCCTCGATGAGACTCTCCGGGGTCAGCGCATCCTTACCACCCAGGGCCTCAACGACCTCATCCTGGGTGAGTCCCACTGGGTAGAGGCGACCGAGCTCGCCCCACAGGACGTCCAGGTCCCACTCGTCGGGGCGCCCCTCGGCCGTGCCGGCGTTGACGATCGAGGTGACGGCATGAGTCCGGAAGGCCTCGACCTGGGGTTCGAGATCCTCTCCGTCCAGGACGCGGCGGCGCTCGGAGTAGACCTTCTCGCGCTGCTCGGTCATAACGTCGTCGTACTTGAGGACGTTCTTGCGGATCTCATAGTTGCGCGACTCCACCTGACGCTGGGCGCCGGCGATGCCGCGAGTGACCATCTTGGACTCCAGCGGCACGTCGTCGGGGTAGGCGCCCGAGGCCATGATGCGCTGGGCGAGCCCGGAGGCGAACATGCGCATGAGGTCATCCTCCATCGACAGGTAGAAGCGGGACTCGCCCGGGTCTCCCTGACGGCCGGAGCGGCCGCGCAGCTGGTTGTCGATGCGCCGCGATTCGTGGCGCTCGGTGCCCAGCACGTAGAGGCCGCCGAGCTCGACGACCTCGTCGTGCTCGGCCCG
>NZ_CAUROW010000101.1:0-6159 GCF_963526355.1 uncultured Actinomyces sp.
ACTCACCGACGGTTTCTTCATAAACGACGCGGCTCCGCGTCATCTTTGAAGAAAATGTCGGTCTGGACGGTCGGCACCACGTACAGTGCGAGCCGGACGGTGCTGGTGTCTCGACGGGGACCCGACCCGCAGGCGGGACAAGCAGGAGCTGAGGAGAGCGCATGATTCACCACATCACCCTGACCGGGCGGAGCATCGCCCTGGCCTGCGACGGCACAGTGACCACTCGGCACGGGGCGGGCGGTGCCACCGGTGCGGTCTATGTCGAGGCCTCACACCTGACCCTCCTGCACGACATGCGCGACGGCGAGTTCTACCGCACCGGCCAGAACTCCTGGTCGCCGTCGGGTTGGCGACGTCTGAGCGAGGCGCCGATGCGCATCGCCGACCAGCAGCGACGTCGGACCGCCGACGACGACCCCTGGGACGACCCGGCCCGCCACCACTCGGCCTGGATGGCGGTCCTGGAGGACGCCTCCGGGGCGTTGCTCGTGGGCTGCCTGGACGGGCGCACGCCGCGGCTGCGCGCCGATACCGCGGTCCTGGAGGCCTTCACCGAGTCCGGTGACTCGGCGCGCTGGGTGATCCTGCCCGGCCCGGCCACCGCCGTCATGGCCCGCTACGCGCGCGAGGTCGGAGAGAGCCTGGGCAGCCGGGCCATTGAGCCGCAAAGCGTGTGGTGCTCCTGGTACTCCTACTACGAGGGCATCTCGCAGGAGGCTCTCGAGCGCGAGATCCCACAGGTCGCCGAACTGGGTTTCTCCACGCTTCAGATCGACGACGGCTGGGAGGTGATGGTCGGTGACTGGGAGGCCGGCGAGAGCTTCGGCGACGGCATGGAGGCCGCCGCGACCCGGATCCGCGAGGCCGGAATGCAGCCGGGCCTGTGGGTGGCGCCCTTCATCGCCCTACCCGGCTCCCGGGCGGTGCGCGACTACCCGGAGATGTTCGTCCACAACGCCGATGGCGGACTGGCCGTGGCCGGCTCCAACTGGGGCGGCGACTACTACGCGCTGGACACGACCCACCCCACCGCCCAGACCTATGTGCGCAAGCTCATCGCCAAGATCGTCCACCGGTGGGGCTTCAGCTACCTCAAGCTCGACTTCATCAACGCCGCCGCCATCCCCGGCTACCGCCACCGCCAGATCGACCGGGAGGAGGCCTACCGAACCGGGTTGCGCCTCGTGCGTGACACCGCCGGCGACGAGACCTTCCTCCTGGGCTCCGGGGCGCTCATCATGCCCTCCTTCGGGCTGCTCGACGCGGTGCGGGTAGGGCCGGACGTGGCCCCCATGTGGGAGAACTACGCCTCTAACGACCTGTCGGACGCCAAGGCCTACAACGCCCTGCACGCCGGCATCAACCGGCTCTGGCTGGGGCGGGTCATCGGGGTCGATCCCGACGTCGTCTTCTTCCGCCACCGCCGCAACCTCCTGAACGACACCCAGATGCAGTGGCTGCGCGACCTCGCGGCGGCCAGCCGCTACCGGTGCCTGTCGGACCAGATGAGCTGGCTCGACGACGAGGAGAAGGAGGCCGTGCGCACCTACCTGGCCGCCGAGGACGAGCCCCCGGAGATCCTGGGCCGCTACCGCTTCAAGCTGGGCGAGCGCGAGATCGACCTCACTGAGGCCATCGAGGGGACGGCGTCGGCCTACCCGCTGTGAGGTGGGGGCTGAGGCTGGAGTTGGGGCCGGGAGCTGGCCAAGCTCCTACGGTCCCAGCAGAGCGGCGGGCACGACGGCGATCCCGTCCTCGTCCCGGTACGCCAGACGGCCGGTGGTCACCAGGACTGCGTCTGCGAGCCTCGGCCCGATCTTCTTGCGCAGCCAGCGCAGGTGCTTGGTGTCATCCGGCTTGGGAGTGGCTCTCGCCTTGATCTCGAAGGCAACGACCTGCCGGCGGGGACCTTCGAGGATGATATCGATCTCCTGTAGTCCGCCCTTGGTCCGAAAGTGAAAGACCCGGGCGCTGTGGAACTCGGCGTAGACCTGAAGACTTTGAATCACCAGGGATTCGAACAGTGAGCCGAGTACCCGGGGACGGCGCGGGGTGCCCCGAGGGCTGGTGAGGATCGGGTGGCCGACCCCGAGCACCTCGGAGGGACCGTATCCGAGAAGGCGAACGGCCAGGGCCGGGTCGCACAGCTGGTGCTTGTCGGCCAGGTTGTTGCGGGAGAACTCGTTCTCGCTGGGACTCCAGCCCGGAACCGGGTCCAGTAGCCACATCCCGCTGAGGTGGTCCCGGTAGGAGCGCGCCGTCGCCAAGCCCATGTCGGTGCTCAGTGGCCTGTTCGCCAGTTCGGCGATGGAGGTGAAGCTCGCCGTCGTGGCCACCGCGCTGGCGTAGGCCGTCAGCCACTCCCTCACGGATCGTGAACGTCGCCTGCCACCCGTCGCTTCCGGTAGATCATGTCGAAGCGTCTGCTCGATGTATCCGTCCAACTGGGCCTTGCGCCCTAAAGGTGGCTGCTCCCTGATGGCGGGGAAGCCGGAGCGGCAGATCTCATCGACGTACTGGTCGATCGTGACACTCGTGTACCCCTCGATCGGGGTCAGTGCGGAGAGGTCCTGAGTGCCGAGGCCACTGCTTAATAGGCTCCCCACCGAGACCGTTGGGGTGTCGATCGCGCGCTCGGCCAGGCTGAAGGGACGCATCCTCAGAGTGATGATCCGTCCCGCGCCTGTGTGGGTGGGTGCCTGGGACGGTGTGGAGGATCCGGTAAGGAGAAAACGGCCGGGAGAGGGATCGTCGTCGACGGCGCGACGTACCCGGTCCCACAGCTCAGGCATGCGTTGCCACTCGTCGATGACGAGAGGGCTGGGAAGTGTGGTGAAGCGCGATCCGATGGCGGCGAGCTGGGTGCGTTCGTCGGGATCGTCAACGGCGATGAAGGTAGTGCCGTGTGTCCTGGCGGTGCGGGTCTTCCCGACGGCGCGGGCTCCTTCGACGCTGACTGCCGGGACCGACCGCAGCAGCTCCTCGAGGCGCTGGTCCATGAGACGCGGCCGGTAGGTGGTCATGAACTGATCGTAAGGGCCGCTTTGTGCTGCCGTACAGCCAAAAGAGTGGGGCTGTGGATAACTCAGGGGTCCGGGAGCTGTGGGTGACAATCAGTTCGGTCGTGCTTTCATCGACTATTTGGTCAAGAGTTAATGATCGTTTTAGTCAAGTTTGGTGTTGATCGTTGCGCCCCTCTGGAGCCCCGGCACAGCAGCGGGCAGTGACAGAGGGACTTACCGAGTGTAAGATGAATCTCACCACCGCCGTGTCTCTCAGGAGATACATCGGCTCCACTGCTGGTGGAGGTAGCGGATTATCAATGGTTCGCACGGAAGTGCCGGCGGTGCTGCCCCAGGGGACTGGGGGTTGAACTTATCCATAGTAAGACTAACGTTTCAGGAGCGTTGATGTGAGCCGCCTCGACTTCTCAGATCTCTTCCGTGATATCACTGGGCATGAGCCCAGGGACTACCAGGTGCGCCTGGCCGAGCGACTCGCCCAGGGAGAGTCGCCGTCCCACCTCAGTGTGCCGACCGGGATGGGTAAGACCCTCGCGGTCCTCATCGGATGGTTGTACGCGCTGGCTCAGGACGCCGAGCAGATAGGCCGACGTCGTCGGAGGCGGGTGGTTCCTCTGAGACTGCATCTCGTTGTCGACCGGCGCGCCGTCGTCGATGACTCCTTCGAGGCTGCGCTAACGATTAAGGAGGCACTCGCAGAAGGTGCAGGTGATCGGTCGACGGTAGGACAAGTGGCCGAGGTGCTGCGATCGGCTTTCGCTATCCCTGCTGAGGCGGAGGTGCTCGAGGTGCGTCGCCTGCGCGGTGGGCTCGCTGATGATGATGGGGACTTGACGGAGCACACGCGCTACCCCGCGCGCCCAGCCATCATCGTGGGAACACTCGACATGACCGTGTCCCGTCTGCTGTTCCGCGGCTACCAGCTCTCGCCCTACCGCCGCAGCATCGATGCGGCGCTGACTGGCTTGGATGCGTTCTGGGTCCTTGACGAGGCGCACCTCTCCGAGCAGGCCCTGACCACCTTGTCCGTGCTCCGCAGCGAGGAGAGCAGGCTCGAGGATCGTTGTGGTGGCAGCGTCCCGAGTCTGCAGGTCATGCCGATGACGGCGACACCCATGACGCTTCCCAACCTTCACCGGGAAGCCGGCCAGCAACTGACTCCCGGTCTCAGTCTGGACTGGGAGGAGGAGTGCCGCCTGGATCCGCAGCTGGCTGCGCGTCGGGCGCATCGTGACAGTGTCCCGGTGGACGTTCACTGTGTGAATGGCAAGGCGGCAGCCGCTCTCACGGAGCAGGCGTGTACTCGCATGAAGGAGCTGAGCCGGGGAGAGTCGCTGGTCGTCTTCTGCAACACCCTGGACACCGTCAAGAAGGTCGTGGCCGGGTTGAAGAAGCAGGCCGGGAACCTGGGAGATCAGGCTCCTCACGTGGATGTCATGGTCGGCGGGATGCCTGCTCGTCGTAGCAAGGACGCCGTGAAGAGACTCTCCCCTTATCGGACGGGGGCTGAGGGCCGTCAGGACGCTCAGGCCACTGTCGTCGTGGCCACATCGACTCTGGAGGTTGGTGCCGACCTCGACTTCACCCACCTCCTGACGGAGAGTTGCCAGGCCGGCTCCCTGGTGCAGCGCCTGGGACGGGTCAACCGGATCGGCGCTCGGTTCGACGGCAACGTGACCATCGTTCACTCCACCGCTAGTAAGGACCCGATCCACGGCGTCGCCGCAGACGCCGTCGTCGACCTGATCGGCAGCGCTACCACCCTCGGTGAGGTGGTGAAGCGGCTCGATGAGGCTGACGGGCGGGAGGAGCTGGTGAATGCGACTCAGGTTCCGGTCATCATCCCCCCGAATGTCTTCGCCGCATACCTGCGCACCCTGGGGTCCCGCAATGACGCCCCTGTCCATCCGTGGATCCGGCCACTGGCCGATCCACGGCCGGACGCGTTCATCGTCTTCCGCAAGAGTGTGGGAGACCTCGCCGATGTCAGTCCTGAGGCCCTTCGGGAGGACCTGACTCGGTGGCGGCCCGACCTTCGAGCCGAGGCCTGGACCGTCCCGCTGAACGATGCTCGGGAGGTAGTGAAACAGGCGTTGGGAACGCAGTCCCTCGTCATCATCGATCCGACGTCGGAAGAAGAGCCTCGTGTCCTTCGGGCCGGGGCCTCCCCTCCTGATCTGGTTCCCAGCCAGATCATCGTCATGGTGCCGGGTCATGACGGCAACCCCTATGGGCTGGTGAACGCCGGCCATGACTACTCCGGGCAGCACGTGATGCCCGGCGCCACGGCTGAGGAGGTGTCCAAAGAGCTGGTGTCCCTCGCGACGGGGACGGACCGGGGAGCGGGCGGCAGGCAGACGGTCATCCTCACGGACCTGTCCGGGGGTGACCTGCGAACCGACGACCCGTACGCCGACCTCCTGGAAGAGGCCGCCTTGCTCACGGTGCCACCGGGCTGGCAGATCGACGACGACGTCATTGGTGCTGACAGTCTTCACCCGTGGCTCCGCCTGCGGCTCGTAGAGGCCGCCACCGAACGTCCCGCGAACACTGAGGATGACGCCGAGGAGCGCACCCTGTCCGGCCACGGCGACAAGGTGGGTGAACGTGCAGGACAGTGGGCCCGAGCCATCGGCCTGCCCGAGAACCTGGTGGAGGACCTCGTCACGGCCGGACGCCACCATGACGATGGCAAGGCCGATCCCAGGATGCAGGCCGCGCTGGGCGCAGCCGTGGATGAGAGCGGCTTCCTCGTCCTGGAGGATCCGGAGGAGCAGAATCGCCGAACGCCGCTGAGCAAGTCCCGGCTCCCTCGCAGGTACTGGAACCGCTCCATGCGCATGGCCGGCGTGCCCTCCGGCTGGAGGCATGAAGCGGCCTCCGCCGATCGCCTGGAGAAGCAGCTGGACAGAGGTGAGCAGACGACGCACGATCCTGACCTGGTGATGCATCTGGTTCTCAGCCACCACGGCCGCTTCCGCGGCCCAGGACCGGTGTGCTTGCCTGATTACGGAACGGCTCCACGACATCAGGACCCGAATGACCCCTCCTGGGCTGAGGCCATGAGTCGTTTCCACCGTCTCAATGATCGCTACGGCCCCTACACCCTGGCGCTGATCGAGACGATCCTGCG
>NZ_CAUROW010000102.1:0-6158 GCF_963526355.1 uncultured Actinomyces sp.
AGGCGGCGGTGGCGGCCCTGGCCGAGGTGGTCGGCGGCAGCCGGGGCCACCGCGACGACTTCGCCCTGTGGGGCTACCTCGGCTTCCTCAACGACGCCTGCCTGCGCTGGGTGCGCGCCGGTTGCCCCGACGACCAGCGCCACAGCCTCATCGACGCGGCGCTGAACTATCTAGCAGAACACCAGGCGACTGGAATAAATGGGACCGATCACCCGACAACAACTCCCGAGAGTGTAAAAATATTCAGTTCGCCAATCTGCCCGCCGCAGCCCCCTCAAGATTGCCGTCAGC
Source organism: uncultured Actinomyces sp. (assembly GCF_963526355.1). GTDB lineage: Bacteria > Actinomycetota > Actinomycetes > Actinomycetales > Actinomycetaceae > Actinomyces. The sequence continues at coordinate 292 of NZ_CAUROW010000102.1, forward strand.
ATAATGTCCGGCCTCCTGCCGAATCTTCTGCATATTAGGATCATTAGTTACAGCAAACTCGCTCCTCCCCATCCAGGCGTTAACATCCTCAGGACTATTCGCTCTGGAAAAATCGAGCCTATAGCGCTTTCCGTCACTTCCCACAATTTTTCCGTTTTCATCCTCAACTTTCCAGTTCTCATTAAAACCAATTTTTGGATCGAATGTATTAGGGTTCAGCAACCCTGCGTTAGCAGCATCCTGAATCGCACAAAGCTGCATCTCCGCGTGCGGTTCCAAACCTGGGTGACTAATCTTTTGCTCACCTTCACCTGTGATCGCACTCGCTACGATCGGCTTCAGGAAAGTCGTAACCGCCGGAGTAGCCAACTTCGCCGCAGTTGTCCCCATTGCAGTCCCAACAGGACCGCTCAGGGAAGACAATCCCACAGTAGCCGCAGTGAAGAAAAGGCCTACAGCAGTACTCGCCGCATCAGATTTCACTTTATCATGTTCGCTCCTACCGCGATTTATTTCTTCTATCCTTTGATCAGACATACCAACTAGGTAGCCGACAGCTTTCTCACCGGACCTATATACCGCCTTTATTCCATCGAGTTGACCTTCCCTATCTCCTTCTCGAGTCGAGACGACTTCCTGAGAACCACTCTTGGCATAAGCGCCGATACCTGCACTAATCGTCGCAACGGCATCTTGACTATCCGCCACCCGATAGGCGAGCACATCAAAGTCACCCAGTACTGTCTTTTGTTTGTTTTTCGGATCTCTTTTCCCGACATCAACACCCGGTAGCACCTTACCAGTCCTCATATCCATCGCGGGACCAGCGGCACCCCAATCCGAGGCCAACTCAGGCGCACAATTCGCTAATAACATACCCACCCGAGCCTTGGTGTCAGGCCTATAGTAGAGGTCCTGCTTACCTTCAGAACTCATCGTCGAACCAACTCGCAAGGAATGAATCGCATTACCCGTCAAGGCGTCCGCCCGGGCACGCTCTTCATCAGATGAATCTGGACCCCGCTTGGAGGAGGCTGCCGCCAGAGCAGCTGTATACCCGGAGAAACCATCATGTTCCCACTCCCTCTTAGACAGTTTCTCAAATCTATCAGGATTGCTTCCGTCAGAAGGCGACAAAAATTCAAGCGCTGCATCAGGGTTGTTCCCCATGGCATCAAGTACTCCCGATAGCGGGTCATATGACCAGTGATCCGTCGTCCATCCCCCAAGAAAATTTCTTTGAGACTCGTCTGCGGGATTCGCATAGTACTTACGAATCTCATCCCATGGCAACTCCTCTAAATTGTCCCCCATCGACACAAGGAAATCTTTTCCAAATTTCAGATCATTAACATGATCTCCATTCGAGTCATGCCCCCCAAGCATGGCGTTAATATAGCGCATATAGCGCCAATTATCCTTGCCTTCCTTCGGCGCAACGGAAGACGTAATCGCTTGAGACATTTTCTCGCTCTTGTCTTTATCCCACGTCTGCGATGCAGTCGCCAGAACGCTACCGAACAGTTGAGAGAAGCGCTTTTCTACATCCAAATAACTTTCTTTACTTGAATCATACGACATGTAGTTATGCACACCCGCGGGTAACCTAGAGAAATTTTTAGGGCCAACCTTATCGACAACCGAATTGGCGTACGTCGAATCATCCTGATTGGCCTTCATCGACTCAACAACTTCATCATATGTTCTCCCACTGGGAGTTTTTCCACCGGGAGCCGGATGTGTTAAATCATTAGCATCCGTGGCGCCCTGAGCCCATTTTTGGAACTTGTCAGTGGTCTCCAAACCGGCGGAGTCGTCAGGGACTTCAATGCTAATCCCCCCTTCTAAGTCATGAGACGCCACGCCATTACTGTTGAGATTCACCATGGTCGTTTTGCAATCAGTTAGTTTACTCACATGTGCCGTTATTTCATCAGCAGCGCTATCGATCGCCGTGTGAATAGGCTTCAGATGATCTTCTCCAAATACTATCGGCTCGTTGTTATACTTGCCGTTGACAGTACCATTATGTCCTTTCACAGATTCAGCGAACTTCTTAAGGGAGGCAATTTTTCGATCCAGATTTTCAGGATTCATATAAACGCTTACCATGTTTTACTTCCTCTCATCACGGTTTCCATGTTGCATCGGTATCACCTTCGTGAACCTCAGCCTTACCATTTGCGTGAATGCTACTGATCTCCGAATCGATAGCACTCAGAAAACGCCCACACGCAACACTCACGGCATTCACGTTGCTTCTCACAATATCATTGTGCGAGTCCGCCAACTTACACGTCCATGTATCAGGAGTGTTCACCCATCCACCAGACGACTGAAATTCTTTCGCCGTGCCATCCACATGACATAAGCCATCGTCCACGACCCCGGCTTCAGTGAAATGTTTTTCTGCCTCTCTCCGCAGTTCTTCCAAGAACTCCAATCGAGGATTCTTAATCCCAGGCCCCTTATCCTGAGGCACTTCTTCGCCAGTCATCTCATCTCCTCACTACACGTTTTTTACTTCCATTGACCATTGCACATCAACATCTCTTCAGACCGACTCCCGTCTTTTCCTCCTTCAATCGACCTTCGGGACCTGCACCCAGGACCAGCCGGCGGTCGTCACCATGACGCCCCGTCCCTTGGGGACCGGGCCTCCGATGGAGCGCGGCAGCCTCGCGGACAGGTGCGCCCCGTCATCGGCGGACCTGGGCGCCAGGACCAGACCCGTGCGGGTCTTACGCACCTGGGCCACCACACCCCGGTACATGCCCGACACCTCATCGATCCCGCACCCCACCAGGACACCGCCGTTCGCGTCCCGGCATGTCCTCAAGTGCTCCTCAATCACGGGCCCGAGCGCATGATCGCCCCCCATGATCTCGAAGTCATCAACAACAATGAGCGTGTTCTCAGGCTCCTCCCGCAAAAGGGCCTTGAGGTCATCGGGCTTGGACTCCAGGCCCAGCCGTCCCAGAACCCCGTCACATCCCTCCAGGGCGATCAGCGGCGAGCGCCGCGGCAGCACCAGCACCACGCGCGTCCCACCATCCAGCGCCCGCTGCGCACCGAACATGAGCGCCGTCGAACGCCCGGAGCGCCGCGGCCCAGCCACGAGCACCCCGTTACCGATCTCCTCCATGGACACCGGGATGAGCCCCAGGTCGTCGCCGCCCACGGCCAGGGAGATGCTCCCCGGCGCCAACGGCGGCCCGAGCTCAAGGGCCTTCTCCGCGGAGATCGCCACCGGCAGCTCGTCCACGTGGCCGGCGGACAGCTCCCGGGGAATCTCCCCCCACTTCTCGCGGCTGAGCCGGCCCGCCTCATGGATCGCCTCCACCTGGGCGGTGCCGTCAACATCATCCGTCAGAAGCGCCAGCTGCACCTCACGGGGCCTGGGCCCGCTGCGGAAGGCCCGGCCCTGCGGCATGGACAGCGGCACCTCACGCGCCCTCATGCCCACCAGGTCGAAGTCGTCCGGGGACGGCATCCGCAGCAGCAACCGGTCCTCCAACAGCATCCCGAACCGGCTCCGGAACACCGTCCGGTCCCCGGCCACCACCACACGCAGACCCACGGCGGGCCCCTCGCGCATGAGGCTCTCCACGCTCTCGATGATGGCCCCGCCGTCGACGTTCTCGAAGGTGGCCAGGAAGTTGTCCCACCGGTCGATCAGCAGCACCAGGTAGGGCAGCCGCTTCGGCTCGGGCGCCTTGGCCCGCTGCTCGGACAGTGAGGCGAAGCCCTCGGTGGCCAGCAGCTGCTGGCGGCGCGCCACCTCCCGGCCCAGCAGGACCAGCAGGCGCCGGACCCGGTCCGGCTGGTCGCGGGTTACCACCGCCCCCACGTGCGGCAGCGCCAGGCACGGCAGCAGCGCCCCGTTGCCGGCGTCGATCCCGTACATGTGAACCTCCGCGGCCGACGCCGAGTGCGCCACCGCCACCGCGATCCCCCGCAGGACGCTGGAGCGCCCCGTCCTGGGGGCCCCGGCGATACCCAGGTGCCCGGAACGCGTGAAGTCCCAGGTCATGGGCCTCTGCTCCTGCTGGGCCGGCAGGTCCTCCAGCCCCAGGGGCAGGGCCGGCAGAAAGCCCTCGGCGCGCTCCCCGCCCCCGGACTCACCCATCCGCTGCTCCACCGCGTTCAGGGTCAGCAGCTCGGGCAGCGGCGGCAGCCACGGGCTGTGCGGATCCTCCTTGCCCATGGCCCGGTAGGCGGCCCCCATGGCGTCCACGAGCGTAGCCAGGTCCGTGGGGATCGTGGCGTCCTCCTCCACCTCCGGGGGCGCCTCCTCCGGACGGGAGAGCTCGTCCAGGGTCAGGGTCGCCGAGCGCAGCGCCGCCCGGGGCAGGGCGCCCCGCGGCCGTCCCCCCACCCGGGAGGACTGGAACTGACGCAGGCTCGCGTGGCCCAGTCGGGCGTAGGCGCGCCCCGGGATCGATGGAGGGATGAAGGCGGAGGCGGAGGCCTCGATGACGTCCTGGGAGTCGTTCTCATCAGTGACCCGCAGGGCGATGCGCAGGTTCGTGTTCGACTTGATCTCCGCCGAGACCACGCCGGCGGGCCGCTGCGTGGCCAGCACCAGGTGCACCCCCAGCGAGCGCCCGCGCCGGGCGATGTCCACCAGGCCGGTGACGAAGTCCGGCAGCTCGGACACCAGCGCCGCGAACTCGTCGATGATGATCATCAGCCGCGGCATCGGCTCGTCCCCCGGGGCCATGGCGGCCACGTAGTCCTCGATGTCCTTGGCGTCGGCCCCGGCCAGCTGGTGCTCGCGCCGGCGCAGCTCGGCGCCCAGCGACTCCAGGGCCCGGGAGGTCAGGTGTCCGTCGAGGTCGGTGACCATCCCCACCGTGTGCGGCAGGCGCGCACAGTCCTTGAAGGCCGCCCCGCCCTTGTAGTCCACGAGCACGAAGGTCATGGCCTCGGGCGTGTTGCCCACGCACAGGGAGGCGATGAGCGTCTGGAGCAGCTCTGACTTACCCGATCCGGTCGTCCCGGCCACCAGGGCGTGGGGACCGTCGGCGCGCACGTCCAGCCAGAACTGCCCCTCGGCGTCCTCCCCGATGACCGCCTTCGTCGTGCGGCTGCACCGCTGCCAGGCCGCCAGGACCGCGTCGGCCCCGGGCTCGGGCATGGGCAGCACGTCCAGCAGCCGCGAGGCCGTGGGGATCGTGGAGTCCGCCCCGGCGGCGGAGACGTCGTGGACCGGGGCCAGGGCGCGGGCCACCCGCTCGCACCACCCGTCCGGCACCATGTCCAGGGTGACCCGCTCCACCTCCTCCACGTCGGTCTGGGAGACAGACGGTGCGGCGGGCCCTGTGGCCACCACGGCCCGGCACTCCTCGGGCAGGGCTGTGCGCTCCCGGTCGATGCAGATCAGGCGCACCCCCACCTCGGGGCCGCGTCGCAGCACCGGGATGAGGCCCGGGCGCAGCCGCAGGGCGTGTCCGCCGTCGAGCACCACCAGGACCTGCTCACCGTCCGAGCGCCCGCGGCCGCGGTTCTCGGAGGCCTCCAGGCGTCGCTGCACCAGGTCCGCCAGCTCGTTGATGCGCCGGCCCACCGTCTCATCGTCCAGGCCGACCCGGGCTCGGGCCCCCATGCCCTCAAGGTTGCGCAGGTGGGGCAGCCACCTCGCCCAGGACCAGCGTGCCTCGGACTGCTCGCCGCGCACCGGCTCCACTATGAGCACCATCTGCAGCTCGGCCGGCGAGTGCAGCACCGCGGCCTGGGCCGTCAACCAGGTCGCCACCTCGTGGCGCCGCTCCCCGCACACGCCGACCACGCCGATCTCACCCAGGTGCACGGTCACGGGAACGTCCGGGGCCGTCCAGCGCAGCGGCTCCTCGTGCTTGGCGCGA
>NZ_CAUROW010000103.1:0-6090 GCF_963526355.1 uncultured Actinomyces sp.
CCATGTCCAGCGGCTTCCATCCCCGCGAGGTCCTCACCCCCACCTGGGCCGGGCGACTCTACGGCGCACTGGCCTACAAGCAGCAGGCCGTCGTCGCCGACCTGCCCGCTCACACCGACGAGCAGGTCCGGTTCCTCCAGGCCCGGTTCGGGCCCGGGGCCGGCCTCGGGCCGCGGGTGCGCTCCTACCTCGATGCTCGTCACCCGGAGGCGGCCGGAGCCCTCAAACCCGCCTACCGCCACATGACCGGCGCGGCCAGAAGCGTGACCGACGCAGTGAGGAGTACGGCAAGGAGGCTCAGCACTCACCTGTTAAGATCCTGAGTCATGGCAAAGACAGTTCTCGTCACCGGAGCCGGCGGCTACATCGGTCGCCACGTCGTCACTGCACTGCTGGAGCGGGGACTGGTTGTCAAGGCCCTCGATCTGCGTCTCGACGGCGTCGACGACCGGGCGGAGAAGGTCTCCATTGACCTCTTCTCCGGCGATGCCGACATCTACGACCAGATGGGGCGCCCCGACGTCGTCCTGCACATGGCTTGGCGCGACGGCTTCAAGCACGCCTCCCACGCCCACCTGGACGACCTGGCCAAGCACTACCACCTCATCGAGAACCTCTACGCCGGTGGGCTTCCCCAGCTCGCCGTCATGGGCACCATGCACGAGGTCGGTTACTGGGAGGGCGCCATTGATGAGGACGCCCCCTGCAATCCGGCGTCCCTGTACGGCATCGCCAAGAACGCCCTGCGCGAGGCCACCTTCCTCTCCGCCCGGGAGCACGGTGCCGTCGCCCAGTGGATCCGCGCCTACTACATCGTCGGTGACGACAAGTTCGGCAACTCGATCTTCTCCAAGCTCCTGGCCGCCGCGGAGGAGGGACGGACCACCTTCCCCTTCACCACCGGCAGGAACCGCTACGACTTCATCTCCGTGGACGGCCTGGGCGAGCAGATCGCCGCGATCATCGATCAGCGCGAGGTCGACGGCATCATCAACGCCTGCACCGGTGAGCCCATGACCCTGGCCGAGCGCGTCGAGGCCTACATCCGGGACAACGACCTGAACATCACCCTGGAGTACGGCGCCTTCCCGGATCGCCCCTACGACTCGCCCGGTGTGTGGGGGGATCCCACGAAGATCCGCCGTATCCTCGCCTCGAGCGCGAGCTGACGCGTCGTTGAGGAACTGTCTCCCCCCACATCCTTCCCCCTGCCGCGCTGAGCGGCCCGGACCACTGCCCAGAAGGGACATCATGGCAACGCTTGGCGCGGATCCGAAGCGACTCGGGATCTTCTTCTTCTTCGATGCTCAGGGCATCGTGGACTCCTACGTGGAGACCCTGCTCGCCGATATGGTCAAGAACCTCTCCGAGCTGGTCATCGTCGTCAACGGCGAGCTGACCGCCAAGAGCTACGCGAAGCTCGGCGCCTTCACGGACAACATCATCCTGCGCGAGAACCAGGGACTCGACGTGTGGGCCTACAAGACCGCCCTGGACTCCTACGGCTGGAGGAGACTCGCCGAGTTCGACGAAGTCGTCCTGTTCAACGCCACCATCATGGGGCCGGTCCACCCCTTCGAGGAGATGTTCACCGAGATGGCCGGCCGGGACATCGACTTCTGGGGCATCACCTGGTTCCACGAGGTCCCCTTCGACCCCTTCGGCTACGCCCTCGAGGGCTACCTGCCCCGCCACCTCCAGTCCCACTTCCACGCATACCGCCGCTCCTTGGTGACCTCCAAGGCCTTTCAGGACTACTGGGACGAGATACCCGAGATCAACGGCTACGAGCAGTCGGTGGGACTGCACGAGGTCCCCTTCACCCAGCGCTTCGAGCGACTCGGCTTCACCTCGGACGTCTACGTCAACACCGAGGACATGGAGGGCTTCACCTTCTCCCCGGTGCTCTTCTCCCCGGTCGAGCTCATCCGGGACAAGCGCTGCCCGATCTTCAAGCGCCGCTCCTTCTTCCGCCCCTACGACGACGTCGTGCGTCAGTCCGTGGGCGAGTCCAGTGCCGAGCTCTACGCCTACCTGCGCGACCACACGGACTACGACACGAATCTCATCTGGGACAACGCCCTGCGCACGATGAACATGGCGGACCTGGTCAAGAACCTCCAGCTCACCTACGTCCTGCCCACGCAGACGGTTGTCCGCGAGCCCAGGAAGCAGAGGGTCGCCCTCATCGCCCACCTGTACTACATGGAGCTGGTCGAGCCCACGCTGAAGTACATCCGCAACATGCCCGAGGGCATCGACGTCTTCCTGAGCACCTCCAGCCCCGAGAAGGTGGAGCAGGTCAAGGCCGCCTGCGAGGGGCTGCCCTACAACATCGAGGTGCGCCTGGTGGACAACCGGGGGCGCGACGTCGGCCCCTTCCTCGTGGGGTGGAAGGACGTCATCCACGACTACGACGTCGTGTGCTACACGCACGACAAGAAGGTCACCCAGCTCTACCCATACTCGGTGGGCGACGGCTTCGCCTACAAGTGCTTCGAGAACCTGCTGCCCACGCGAGACTTCGTCAAGAACGTCATTGCCACCTTCGACGCCGAACCGCGTCTGGGCTTCCTGGCCCCCACGCCGCCCAACCACGCCGACTACTTCCCGGTCTACACCTTCGGCTGGGGACCGAACTTCGATCGCACCAAGGAGCTCCTGCACGAGCTGGGACTCAACGTTCCCCTCGACTCCAAGAAGGAGCCCGTCGCCCCCCTGGGATCCATGTTCTGGTTCCGTCCCAAGGCCCTCAAGCCGCTGTTCGACCACGACTGGCAGTGGGAGGAGTTCCCACCCGAGCCCTGCCCCATCGACGGCACGCTCATGCACGCCATCGAGCGGTCACACGGCTACGTCGCCCAGGGGGCGGGCTACTTCTGCGGCTGGCTCTTCTCCGACTCCTTCGCCCGCATCGAGCTGACGAACCTGTCCTTCTACGTGCGCGACCTCACCTCCGCGATCTCCGAGCACTGGGACATGGGGCTGGAGACGCAGGTCGTGGAGAGGATCCGGGACACCCGTACCACCCGTCAACGGATCAAGAGACGTCTGGGGCAGTGGGTTCCGCCGGTCCTCAAGGAACCGATGAGAACCGCTTACCACAAGGCTCGAGGAATCGGGCGATGAGCGCGGCAGCGGTACCGGTGACCGCCGCTCAGGCGGCCGAACCTGTCAGGAAACGGCCCAGGATCTTCTACCTGGACCTCATCCGGGCCCTGGCCACCCTGCTCATCGTCCTCACCCACTTCAACTTCCACCTCCGTGACCACGGGGGCGGTTACGTCCTGACCTTCGAGCCCTTCGGCATCTATGTCGGTGCCCTGGGCGTCTCACTGTTCCTCATCATCTCCGGCGCGGCCCTGACCCTCACCTATCGGCGGCCGATCAACCTCAAACGGTTCTACTGGAAACGCTTCCTCAACATCTACCCGATGTTCTGGACCGCCTGGGTACTGGGGACGCTCTACTACTTCATCATCTACAACGGGCGGCCGCCCAACGCCGCCCCGGCCCGATCCTTCATCTTCACGCTGCTGGGGATCGACGGGCTCGCCGTGAACTTCCACTTCCGCACCATGTACCTCTTGGGTGAGTGGTTCCTCGGCTTCATCCTCCTGTACTACGTCGTCTTCCCACTGCTGCTGTGGGCCATTGACCGCTTCCCGGTCCTCACCGGTGTCGTGCTCCTGGTGGCCTACGCCGCCACCGTGGTCATCATGCCGCGCTACTTCCCGGGCTACCCCTCTGCCATGATTCTCACCACAAGGCTCCCCGAGCTGGCCTTCGGCAGTTACTTCGTCCTCTACGTCCGGCGCGTGCACTGGGCCGCGGTCGTCCCAGCGGCCGGGGTCCTGGCCGTCTCCGCCATCTTCCCCGAGGACGTGGGCACCACGATCGTGGGCATCTCGGCCTTCCTCATTCTCGTGGTGGTCGGTCGCTACGTGGCGATCCAGCCGGTACGGGTCGTCGTCGGCCTCATCGCCAAGTACTCCTACCCGATCTTCCTCGTCCATCACGTGGTGATCTGGCAGGTCATCCAGAAGATCAATGTCATCGGATTCTTCCCCATCCAGCGATACATGCTGCTGGCCGCCGAGTGCGTCATCATCCTTGCCCTGTCGGTGGCGCTGGTGCGGGTGACCGACACCGCCGTCGACTTCTTCACCAAGGCCTTCAAGGGGATGAGCTGGCGCCCCGAGGCCTTGGAGGCCGAGCGCTGACGGCCGGCGGCCGCCCGAGGGCTGACTCCCACGAGTGGCGTGCGACCCGTCGGCGTGTCGAAGGCAACGGCATCTGTCGGCGCCGTCGGCTCCGGCAGCGCCGAGAATAGTGCCGAGGTCTCGGCGTACTGCCTGAGCATGTCCCGCCGACCCGACTCGACTACCCAAGGGAGACCCTCGTGACCCGTACCTGCCTCGTGACAGGTGGTGCCGGATTCATCGGCTGCGCGATCTCGCGCGACCTGGCGGATGCCTTCGACCGTGTCGTGGCTCTGGACAACATGCATCCGCAGATCCACCCGTCCCAGGAGCGCCCCGCCGCGCTCGACGAGCGCGTGGAGCTGCACCGTCTGGACGTCGCCGTCGCCGAGGACTGGGACTCCCTCCTGACCGAGGCCGCCCCGGAGGTCATCGTTCACCTGGCCGCGGAGACCGGTACCGGACAGTCCCTCACCCAGGCCTCCCGCCATGCGAGCGTCAACGTCGTCGGCACCACCCAGATGCTCGACGCGCTTGTGCGCCACGAGATCCGTCCCGAGAGGATCGTCCTGGCCTCCTCCCGCGCCGTCTACGGAGAGGGCCGGTGGACCGACGCCGAGGGACGCCCCTCCTACCCCGGCCAGCGCACTCACGCGATGCTCGAGGCCGGGCAGTGGGACTTCGCGGGCCTGACCCCCTCGGTCCAGTCCTCCACCACCGTCAAGGCCTCCCCGGCCAACGTCTATGCCGCCACCAAGTTCTGCCAGGAGAACCTCGTGACCTCCTGGTGCGGCTCCTTCGGGGTCACTCCGGTGCTCTACCGGCTCCAGAACGTCTACGGCCCCGGCCAATCACTCATCAACCCCTACACCGGCATCGTCTCCCTCTTCGCCCGACTGGCCAGGGCCGGACAGTCCATCCCGGTCTACGAGGACGGCCAGATCGTGCGGGACTTCGTCTTCATCGACGACGTCGCCTCCGCCATCGTGGCAGGCGTCCTGCACTCGCCGGCGGCTGTGCAGCCCTATGACATCGGCCTGGGGGAGCGCACCACTATCATGCAGGTCGCCCAGACGATCGCCGAGCACTACGGCGCCCCCGCCCCGCACGTCACCGGCCAGTTCCGTGACGGCGACGTGCGCGCCGCCTGGGCCGACACCGCCCGCGCCCGCAAAGCGCTGGACTGGGAGCCCCGGATCGGTGTCCACCAGGGAGTCAACCGCCTGTGCGACTGGATCGACGCCCAGGTGGACGCCTCTGCCGGCTCTTTCCCTTCCCCTTCCTCGTCCACCGACACCGCGACGGAGGTGTGAGCCCATGAAGCTCTCTCGACTTCTCCGCTCGGAGGAGGCGCGCCAGACGCTGGACCTCACTCTGCGACTGACCCAGCGCTCGGTGTCCTCCGAGTTCAAGGGCACGGCGCTGGGGCGCCTGTGGTCCTTCATCAACCCCCTGGCCACCATCGCCGTCTTCGCTCTCATCTTCGGCGTCGTCTTCCGCGGCGGTGTGGCGCCGGGGCGCAACTCCGGCATCGACTCCTTCGCGCTGTGGATCGGGATCGGGGTGCTCAGCTGGACCTTCATGTCCAGCGGGGTCATGTCCTCCATGAACGCCCTGGTGGACAACTCGGGACTGCTCACCAAGGTCTACTTCCCCCGCCAGGTCCTCATCTACTCCGCAGTGCTGTCCCTGGCCGTGGACTTCACCTTCGAGCTGCTGGTGCTGACCGTCATCGCCATGATCATGGGCGGCCCAGGGGTCCTCCTCATGCTTCCGGCACTGGTCGTCGTCACGCTCCTGGCGGGCATGTTCGCCGTCGGGCTGGGACTCGTTCTGTCCATCGCCACCGTCTACTTCCGGGACCTGGGTCACCTGTGGCAGATCTTCA
>NZ_CAUROW010000104.1:0-6021 GCF_963526355.1 uncultured Actinomyces sp.
ATGTGTATAAGAGACAGGGACGGGCCCCGCAGGGTGATGAGCTCGCGGCGCGGCTGGCGGGACTGGTGGGGCTCATCGAGGTTGTGCGGGCTCCGGCGCTGGTGCGGGCCGCCGTCGTTCATGCCGAGATGCTGGCGGCGCGGCCCTTCACGGCCGGGAACGCCGCCGTGGGCCGGCTGCTCGTGCGCCACCTGCTGGTGCGCGACGGGGTCGAGCCGACTGGGACGGCGGTCAGCGATCTGTATCCCGGGCGGCTGCCGTCTGCCTGTGCCGATGCCGCTGCGGCCTATGTCTCGGGCACGATGGAGGGGGTCGTGACCTGGGTGGTGTGGCAGGCCGAGGCCGTGCTCGTGGGAGTGCAGGAGGCTCAGCGCCTGTGCCGGGCGGTGCAGGCGGGCACCTGGAGGGCCGGGTGATCAGGTGGTGGTGGGCGGCCGGTTCGGACGCTGATGAGGGCGCGATGCCGATGCCATCCTGAGGTCGGCAGCCGGCTCATGCGGGTAACGGGCTTTGAATCATGCGAATCGCCTGACTCGGGTCAGGCGGGCGTCCCGGACTCCGGACGGCTCAGGCTCTGCCACGTCCGCCGCGATGGGCGACCAGCCAGGCGGCGGCGCCCGCGACGGCGAGAGCGCCGGCCGCCCCGGCGGTCAGGGCGGCCCGGGTCGACAGGTGCGGGGGCTCCCAGCGCGGCCTCAACCGCACCGGCCGGGCGAAGTCGCGCACCGGCCAGCCCCGTTCCTGGGCCAGGCGCCGCAGGTCCCGATCGGGGTTGACGGCGACGGGGTGGCCGACGGCGCTGAGCATCGGCTCATCGGAGATGGAGTCGGAGTAGGCCCAGCACCGGGCCTGGTCGATGCCGTGGGCGGAGGCGTCCTCCCTCAGGGCGACGACCTTCTCCGAGTGCAGCATGGAACGGGTGATGCGCCCCGTGAACAGGCCGTCGTCGCCGACCTCCATGCGGGTGGCCACAGCGCGGTCGGCCCCTACGAGGCGGGCGATGGGGGTGACCATCTCGCTGATGGAGGCCGAGACGACCACGACGTCGTGCCCGGCCCGGTGGTGGGCCTCGATGAGGTCGAGGGCCTCGGCGTAGACGGCCGGTTCGATCGCCGTGGCCAGGGCGCCCTCGACGACGGCCACCAGGTCGTGGCGGCTGATGCCGGCGGACATGTGGGCCAGCTGCTCCATGAGGCTGGTCGACTGCCGGGTGCCGGCGCCCACCAGGAGGTAGGGGATCTGGGCGACGAGCCCGTAGGCCAGCGCCCGTGAGGAGATGAGGCCGCTGCGCCGCATCGGGGTGCCCAGCGCCCAGGTCGACGACGTCGCCAGGATCGTCTTGTCCAGGTCGAAGTAGGCCGCGGCGCGCTGCCCGGTAGGCGCGGGCACGATGGCGTCCGGCTCCGCCGACGCTACCGGAGGGACGGTCGGTGACGTCGCCGGTGACGTCTCAGTCGGCTGGGAGTGATTGCTTGCGTGAGCTTGCGCGCCCATGGGTCCATCTCATCACGAGGTCGCCCGTGGTGTCAGGCGGGTGAGTCCCTCAATCGGACAAGTGCTGCAGAAACGTGTCGGAAATGTTGCGGGCGCCGCGCGGGCCGCCCGGGGCCACAGTCATCGATCTGCATCCCGTGTCCACAGGTCTGATGAGGTCGACGGGCGCCCCTGGGGGAGGGGCCGCACTCTTAGGAGCAGGACGGGCGCCGAGGCGCCACCGCACAACGGAACGGAGGAGCGTCATGAAGGCCCTGGAGGCACTGGAGGGGACAGCAGGTGCAGCAGCGGACACGCCCCCGGAGCAGAGGGACGGTCCGGCGGCCCGGGTCCTGGCCGTCACCGGTGCTCGCGGGGGTCTGGGAGCCAGCACTGTGCTGCTGCACCTGGCATGGGCGCTGAGCCGGGCCGGTCGGCGGGTGGCGGTGATGGATCTGGATCCCGCCGGCGGTCTGGACCTGCTGTGTGGAGAGGCTGTGCTCACCGGGTTGCGCTGGGCGGACCTTCCCGGGGAGGAGTCGGCCTTCCGCCCCGGGCACCTGGTCGGGGCCCTGCCCGTGTGGCACGCCATGCCGGTGCTCACCGGCGACATCCGCGGCGGGCCCCTTCCCTGCGCGGACGCGGTCCTGAGGGCGATGCGCACCGAGCACGATGTCGTCCTGGTGGATCTGCCCCGAGGAGCGCCCGCGCCGCCGGGTGCTCGGATCCTGCTCGTTACCGGGCTCGACCTGCGTTCGGCCGTCGCCGCGGAGACCATCGCCTCACGGCTGCGAGAGGAGGAGGCCGACGGCGATGACCCGGCCGTCCCCGATGGTTCGGGCTCGAGCACGCAGGTGTGGCTCGTGGTGCGCCAGACGGGTGAGGACGTCTCCGCCGATGACCTTGAGCTCATCACCGGCTGTCCGGTCCTGGGGCGGTTTCCCACCGACCGGATCCTGAGCAAGCGCCTGGCGCTCGGGGAGGACCCGGTCCGGGCCCGCTCGGCCGCCAGACGTGCCGCCACCGCACTGGCCCGAGGGCTGTTGGCCGGCGTCCTCATCCCCGAGACGCCCGCGCCGGTGGCGGCCCCCACCGGGAGAACCGCACGACGAATCACGGAGCGAGCCACCGGGCGGACCAGTGACTCGACTAGAGGACAGGACGGTGAGTCATGGCCACTGTGAACTCCGGCCCCCACGGCTCCCCGCAGGCCGGCGACTCGGAAGTCGTCCGCGCACGTAGCGCCCTGGCTCGCGGCGCCGGCCTGGATGAGGCCCTGAGCGACGCCGCCTCCCCCTCCACCGGACAGGTCGGCATGGCCCGCCTCGGCCAGAGGGTGCGCGCAGACGTCGACGGCGCCGGGCCGCTTCTCCAGCCCCTCGTCGAGACCGACGGCGTCACCGACGTCCTCGTCAGTGGAGGACGCACTTGGATCGACCGGGGGCACGGCCTCGAACCCGTTCCCGCGGCCTCCATGGACGAGCCCCAGGTGCGGGCCCTGGCGGTGCGCATGGCCGCCTCCGCTCACAAGCGCCTCGACGACGCCTGTCCCGTTGTCGACGCAACTCTGCCCGACGGCACCCGGCTCAATGCGGTCCTGCCGCCCCTGAGCGCCGACGGCACCCTCATCAGCCTGCGCACCAAGCGCCGCTGCGGCTTCACCCTGGCCGAGCTCACCCTGGTCGGCACCATCGCCCCCGGCCTCGACGACGTCCTGGCCGCTCTCGTAGCCCGTCGTGCCAGCTGCCTGGTCACCGGCGCCACCGGAACTGGTAAGACCACCCTCCTGGCGGCCCTGCTCGGGCTCGTCCCGGAGGGCGAGCGCATCGTGTGCATCGAGGAGGCCGCCGAACTGCGTCCCGATCACCCCCACGTCGTCCACCTCCAGGAGCGCGGCGCCAACGTCCAGGGCGTCGGCGCGGTCTCCATGACCTCCCTGGTGCGTACCGCCCTGCGCATGCGACCCGACCGGATCGTCCTGGGCGAGTGCCGGGGGCCCGAGGTACGCGACGTCCTCACCGCCCTCAACACCGGTCACGAGGGCGGCTGGGCCACTCTCCACGCCAACTCGCCCGCCGATGTCCCCGCCCGCCTCACCGCCCTGGGAGCGCTCGCGGGACTCGACGAGGCGGCCGTTGCCGCCCAGGCCGCCAGCGCGCTCGATGCCGTCGTCCACCTGCGCCGGCAGGATACGGGGGCCGGGGCGCGCCGCTATGTCGCCTCCATTGGCGTGCTGCGACGTAAGACGACGCCGGCCGGAACGGTCCTGGTGTGCCAGGAGGCGCTTCGAGTGGGCGACGATGGTCGACCCGGCCCAGGCCCGGCCGCGCCGGCGCTGCGGGAGCGGATCGGCCTTCAGGCCTTCTCACGCCTCGGGCTCGGTCTGCCGGACGGATCGGGGGAGGGGAGGACGACATGACTGCCATGACCGGGCCGGCCCTCATGGTCGCGACCGCGCCCCCGACCTTCATGGTGACTGGTCCAGCGGCCCGTCCAGTAGCCGGTTCCGTGGCCGGCACGACAGCCGGCCCACCGGTGATGGCGGCCTGGATCGCAGCCGCCCGGGTCGCCCGGGCGGCTGCCGTGCTCCGGCTTCCCGCCCGCCGCGGTCTTCCGCGCGGGCGGACCCCGGGCGCCTCGCCGGCCGGTGCGAGAGCATCGACCCCGCAGGGGGCTCTCAACGCCCTGCGCTCCTGGCGGGCGGGCCCACCTGAGCCGGACCTCGGGCTACTGCTCACCGAGGTCGCCAGTCTCCTGCGCGCCGGCGCCACCCCGCAGCGGGCCTGGACACGTGTCCTCCGGCGCGCCGGCCTCACCGAGGGCGCCGAGCCCGACGACGATGGCGTTCCACCCGCCCTGCGCGCGCTCGCGGATGTCCAGCACGACTCCTGGCTGCCCTGCTGGAGGGAGGGTCGCCTGCATTGGCGTCCGCCCCCGAGGGGACGGCGGGGACAGCAACGGCGAGCCACTGCCGCCGGAGTGCCAGGAGCCGTCGCCTCCTGTCGTCTGTCCACTGCACTGGGGACTCCCCTGGCCGACATCCTCGAGGCCGTGGCGAGCGGTGTCGCCGAGTCGGGGCGCGCCGAGTCCTCACGGCGGGCCGCCCTGACCGGTCCTCGCACCACCGCTCGGCTCCTGGCCTGCCTGCCCGTGGTGGGACTGGGGCTGGGCATGCTCGTGGGCGCCGACCCTGCCGCCCTCCTGCTCGACGGTGGTGTGGGCAGCGTCCTGGGAGCGCTCGGTGTCGCCCTCATGGTGGTGGGCCACCTGATCACCGGGCGTCTGGTGCAGGCCGCCGTGGCCGGCGATGACGTCGTCGACGAGGCCCTCGTCCTGGACCTGGCAGCGGCCGCTCTGAGCGCGGGGGCCTCGGTGCCAGGGGTGCTGACCTCCCTGGCGCAGGCCCTTCAGGAGGAGAACGCCGGTGTCGTGGGACGGGCCCTGCTGCTGGGCGCGGACTGGGAGGAGGCCTGGGCCGCGCCCGAGGACGAGCCGTGGCGGAGCCGACGCACCCGTCTGGAGTCCTGTCTGCGCCCCGGCTGGGAGGACGGCGCCTCGCCGGTCGCCCTCCTGGCGGCGACGGCGGCGAACCTGCGCGCCGGACGGCACGCCCGTGATGAAGAGGCCGCCGAGCGCCTCGCAGTCCGCCTCGTTCTGCCTCTGGGGGCCTGTCACCTTCCGGCCTTCGTCATCCTGGGGATTGCCCCGGTCGTTGCTTCGGTGGGTATGGGAATGCTCACTGGTTGAAAGCTCCTCGCCCTGCGGGCCCCGCCGGTGTCCCGCCGGCGCCCAGCAGACGTCCTGGCACCGCCCCGCTGCTGTCCTGCCCATGACTTACCCGCGACCCAGCAGTGTCTGGTTCCTACCCGGTTACTGACTGCCTCCTGCTTGGACACCCCACTGGCCCCGCCCACTCTGCTGCGCGGCCCTCAGCGGCCTGGCACGATGGGACCATGACACTGTCGAAGAAGCTCCTGAGCCGCGACGAGGTCGTGGTGCGGCACATGCACACCCATATCAAGGTCCTCCTGTGGCGATTCATCCTCGAGATCCTCCTGCTGGTGGTCGGTGTCGTCGGCTCGGTCATGGCGCCCGCCGGCTGGCAGCCCTGGGGGGTCCTGGCGATCTGGGGGATGGTCCTCGTCGTAAGCATCCCCCTGCTGCTCGTGCCGTGGTTGCGGTGGTACACGCACACCTACACGGTCACCACCAAACGCATCATCACCCGCTCGGGCATCTTCAGTCGCGTCGGTCACGACCTACCCCTGACCCGGATCTCCGACATCCAGCTGGACAAGGACGTCACCGACCGATTCTTCGGCTGCGGCACGCTCGCCCTGCAGACCTCCTCGGACGACCCGCTCCTCCTGCACGACGTCCCCCAGGTCGAGACGGTCCAGGTCGAGATTTCCAACCTGCTCTTCGACGACGTCCAGGGCGCCATCGACGCCGATCCCCGCAGCTGATCCCCGTCTTCCTCCCGTGGCCGTCACAGTGCGGCCGCGAAGCCAACCGCAGAAGGACGGCGGCCGCCGGTTCCCCAGGGGG
>NZ_CAUROW010000105.1:0-5937 GCF_963526355.1 uncultured Actinomyces sp.
CCGCAGTCAGGGGCCCGTCGGTTCCCGCCGCGGCAGACCCGCGTCACGATGTCGAGCAGAGCCGAACAGACCGCGAGGGCCTGAGCTCGGAGCCGACGTCACTGGGAACGGAATGGAGAAACGGTGACCCGCCAGCGGGCACCGCCGACCAGGCTACCCGTCCGCAACCGGCCGGCGCCAGGGACAACGGCAGGGTGGAGGCGTGGTAATGGACACCCTCATCTCCGTACCCTCAAGGCAGAACCGCTACAGGAAGGATGGTGGACAATCATCGCAGCCCTCAGTCACGCAGCCTCCACCCCACTGCCCCGTCAGTCGAAAGGTTCTTGGATGTCAGTGAGTCAGTTCTGGATGCTGCCGATCGTCGCCGCGGCCTGCGTGGCACTCGTCGCAGGGCCGGTATCGGCATGGGCCAGGAGCTACATCAGGCGCCCCTCACCCAGCACCGTCCCCGGCGTCTCCGATGTCTCCGATGTCTCCGACAGCGGGGAGTCACGAACGACTCCGGCGCCTCCGGCACTGAAGCATCCCGGTCTGCTGGAGCGGGGACCCCAGGCGCTCCTGGCTCTCGCCCTGTGCTGCTGGTGCGCATGGTGGGGCGTGCGGGCGGGCGCCATCGGGGCGACACTCGTCGCTCTTCCGGTTCACGCTCTCCTGGGATGCGCGGCCGGCGTCGACGGCGTCGCCCACCTCCTGCCCAATCGGATCCTGGGATCGGTCACGGCCTGGCTGCTCGCCTGCGGAACGGCCGCCGCGATCTGGCAGCCGGAGAACCTTCACGCATGCTGGCGGGCCCTGCTGCTGGCGGCCGTGACGGGCGCGGTCAGCCTGACGCTGGCACTGATCGGCACCGGCATGGGAATGGGCGATGTCAAGCTCTGCGCCGTCATCGGGCTGTGGCTGGGGTGGCTCAATCCTTGGATGCTCGCCCTCGGACTGTGCGCAGGAGTCTTCCTCGGCGGGATTGCCGCATTGTTCCTGCTCGTCACCCGCCGAGCATCGCGTAAGGATCCGATGGCCTACGGCCCCTACCTCATCGCCGGCGCACTACTCGCCTGGCCCCTGGCGATCAGCTGACATGGGGATGGCCATCACCCCGCGGGGAGAAGTGCACGGAACCACGAGCAGAGCATCGTGATGATAAGGACTGCTCACCAGAGCGAGGGTGCCGGCGCTGGACTCTGTTGAGAGAATCGGCGGCGGCCCAGACGGCTCGGATCCGGGAGCGCACGTGAGGAGTGAGCATCCAGGCATCGGGGGTCCACTGCCGAATGACTGCCAGCCCTTTCCATTTCAAGAAGTTGATGCGGGGATGGTCGGTCGGCCAGCCGCGCGGTGCGTTCTTCAGCGGCCGGCAGGTCGCGGTTGGGGCGGAACATGCGCAAAGGGCCGAACTCGTTGGAGAGCTCGTCGACCAGTGCACTCATGGGTGCTTTCACGTCCCGCCGCCAACGCCGTCTGTTAGCGTCCCAGAAGTCCTTCGAGTTGTCCTGCGCCAGGTCGGCGAAGAACTCGCGCCGGGCCGCCGGTAGTCCTTGGAAGCCGCTCACGACTTCCTGCCTTCTGACTCCCCGCCGGTGAGTGCGCGGTTGTGGCGCATGGCCACGTTGACCCAGAAGGCGAGGTGGGCGTCGTCGGCAACGACCTCGGGGGCGACGGTGATCCAGCCGGGCCCCATGACTCGCCCGGCCCCCATGCGGGCCCGCTCGGCACCGGGCTCGGCCAGGAGCGCCTCATAGCGGTCGGCGGCGACGCGCACCAGGAGGTCCCCGCTCCTTCCGACACTGACGATCATGGTGTCGTTGACCATGATTGCGCGGCCTCCGAACATGGACACCTCGCGCACGTCCGGTTCATCATTGACCAGCGCGCGGACACGCTGAACGAGGTGGTGCTGCTCGGGTGTCATTGCTGCCATGGCTTCGCCTCCCGTCGGCGGTCAGTCGGTCAGGGGTCGCCAGCGGTCCGCACCGGCGTCCCCGCCCGCACCGGCGACCTTGAGGCGGGACATGAAGTGGGCCCAGCCGTGCGCGTGCCCGCGGACCTCGGGCTCGGGCAGATCGACGTGGCGCAGATCCACACGCGTGCCGCCGGTGATCGGCGTCAGGAGGAACTCGACCCTGGACGCACCGACGGGCAGCTCATCACTGCCGGCGAAACCCCACGAGACCACCACGCGCTTGAACGGCTCGACCACAAGGTACTCGCCCCGCACGGGGTGGCCGGCGATATCGACCGCGAACCGGCCACCCGGCGTCGGATCGAGATCGGCGTACTGCCCCATCCACGCCGTCATGCCCTCGTTGGTCGTGAGGTACTCGAATACCGCCTGCGGGGGCGCCTCGATCTCGATGGAGTCCCGGAACTCAGCCATGCTGCTTCTCCTCTCGCTGCTCGACGACGGCCTTGAGAGCCGCCAGCCTCTCGGGCCAGAAGTCATCGAGGTAGGAGCGCACCGCCGCGAGCCCATCCGTGTTGAGCACGTACAGACGGCGCGTGCGATCAGCGGTGACGGTCGCCAGACCCGCCTTCTGAAGAGCCCGAAGATGGTGCGAGGCGGCCTGCTGCGACAGCCCGACCGCCCACGCAACGGCGCCGACCGGCTGGGGACCGGAGCGGATCACTCGCAGGATCGCCCGACGGTTCCCATCGGCCAGCGCCCGCAGCGCCACATCGACGTCGATCACCTCCGCCGCCCCCATACAACCTCCTCAGCTCGATGACCCACCCTAACACAAACATTCTTTTGTACTCGATTCTGTTTGTATGATGAGTGTGCAGCCGCTCCTCGCGGTTAGCTCACGATCTCCTAGAGGTCATGTCAGCTGGCGCTCCGGCAGTGGTCGAGGACGTGCTTTCCCCACGAGGTCCGGGCGGAGTCAGCCGGCACGGCGCCCACCCGCGACCGGGGCGTTCGCATTAATGGCGGCCCCCTCCGACTGTTGGGGCACGAGCACCCGGGCCTCGAACCGGCGCCGCGCGCCCCCCTTGTGCGGGAGGCGGCCGACGCCGTCGTGAAAGAGGAAAGAGCCTCAGGCCTTGGTGACGTCCATCGGGATGCCGGGACCCATGGTGGTGGTCATCGAGGCCTTGAGGATGTAGCGGCCCTTCGAGGTCGCGGGCTTGAGACGCAGGACCTCCTCCAGGGCGGCCTGGAAGTTCTCCGTCAGCTGCTCCTCGGAGAAGGAGACCTTGCCGATGATGAAGTGGAGGTTGGAGGCGCGGTCCACGCGGAACTCGATACGGCCGCCCTTAATGTCGGAGACGGCCTTGGCCACGTCCATCGTCACGGTGCCGGTGCGGGGGTTGGGCATGAGGCCGCGGGGGCCCAGGACGCGGCCCAGGCGGCCGACCTTGCCCATGAGGTCGGGGGTGGCCACAGCAGCGTCGAAGTCCGTGTAGCCGCCTGCGACCTTCTCGATGAGCTCGTCGCCGCCGACCTCGTCCGCGCCGGCGGCAAGGGCCTGCTCGGCCCGCTCGCCCTGGGCGAAGACGACGACGCGTGCGGTCTTACCGGTACCGTGCGGCAGGGACACGGTGCCACGGACCATCTGGTCCGCCTTGCGGGGGTCGACGCCCAGACGGAAGACGACGTCCACGGTGGCGTCGAACTTCGTGATGGAAGTGGACTTGGCCAGGTGAATGGCCTCGGCCGGGGTGTAGAGGACTCCGGACTGGATCTTCTCAGCCGCGGCGCGGTAGGCCTTGGAGCGCTTGGTCATCTGCTTCTCCTTGCAGTCGTGGTGTTCGGGCCGCGCGAGGCCCTTCCACGGGTTCGTATGGGGATTGAGTTGAGAGGGCCGACAGGCCGGCGGGTGCCTCAGGCCTCGACGGTGATGCCCATGGAGCGGGCGGTGCCGGCGATGATCTTCGCGGCGGCCTCGACGTCGTTGGCGTTGAGGTCGGGCATCTTGGACTCGGCGATCTCACGCACCTGAGCCTGGGTCAGGGAGGCCACCTTCACGGTGTGGGGGGTGGCGGAGCCCTTGGGGACGCCCGCGGCCTTCTTGATGAGCTCGGCGGCCGGCGGGGTCTTGGTGATGAAGGTGAAGGAGCGGTCCTCGTAGACGGTGATCTCCACGGGGATGACGTTGCCGCGCTGCGACTCAGTCGCCGCGTTGTACGCCTTGCAGAACTCCATGATGTTGACGCCGTGGGCACCCAGGGCGGGGCCGATCGGCGGTGCGGGGTTGGCCTGGCCGGCCTGGATCTGGAGCTTGATCAGCCCGGCGACCTTCTTCTTGGGGGCCATAGGAATGGGTCCTTCTTACTTGTCCGGATGTGCTGCACGCCTGCCGTGCAGCCGTGGGTGCATGCGCACGCACAAGCGCTCATCGTAGCCCTCCGCGGAGCCACCTCAGGGCGCGCGTGCGTGGTATCACAGGACAAAGCCCTGTGATACGCAACTCCCGCCCCCTTCGCCGCCGAGTCTCTCGACCCGGATGGCGCGTGATCCGACAGCACAGGACATGCACCGTCGGACCACCGCGGATGACGGGAGCCCCGCCTCAGGTGGGTCTCAGATCTTGGCGACCTGGGCGAAGGAGAGCTCGGCCGGGGTGTCGCGGCCGAACAGGGAGATGAGCACCTGGAGCTTCTGGGTCTCAGGCTGGATCTCGGAGATCGTGGCCGGTAGGGACTCGAAGGGGCCGTCGGTGACGATGACGGACTCACCGACCTCAAAGGCGACCTCGAAGACCTGGCCACCGGTGGTGATCTGGGTTCCGGAGCCGGACTCGAGGGCGGCGGTGGCCTCGACGGCGGCGGCCTCCTTGGCGGCGATCTCCTCCGGCGTGGGGCCGAGCTGGGCGACGGCCTCCTCGAAGGTCAGCGGGACCGGGTTGTACCGGTCCCCCACGAAGCCGGTGACGGCCGGGGTGTCCTTGATGGTGCGCCACACCTTGTCCGAGGTCTCCGGGTCATCCAGGTCCATGCGCACGAACACGTAGCCGGGGATGCGCACCCGGGAGACTTCCTTCTTCTTATTGCCGTTCTTGATCTCGATGACCGTCTCCATGGGGACGGTGGCGTCGAAGATGTAGTCCTCGACCTCGAAGTTCTCGGCGCGGGCCATGATGTCGGCGGCCACGCGGCGCTCGTAGCCGGAGTAGGTGTGCAGCACATACCACTGCCCCGGCAGGGCCGACATCTGGCGACGGAACTCGGCCAGCGGGTCGACGACGGGAGCGTCCCGGGTCGGCTGGGGCGACTCGGCCGCGCCAGCGCCCTCCACGACCTCGTCGACCGCAACAGGGACCGCCTCCGCGGGGCCGTCCGTGCCCTCGGCCTCGGCCACATCGACGAAGTCGTCAGTCTCAGCGACCTCGACGTCGTCGGCGACGAGCGGGGCGGGGGTCTCGACGTCGTCGGGGGTGGTCTGCGAGGAGACGTCCTCAGACATGGTGTACCTGCTTTCCAGTGGCGTAAGACGAGCGGATGCGACGGGCTGCCCGAACGACAGCAATGGTGAGAGAAGCGGTCAGGGACGGAACCGGCCACCCATGAGGAAGGCGCAGCCGCCGCCAGGAGATCAGGCGAAGAGCCACATGACGGCCCGGTTGAAGGCGAAGTCCAGCACCCCGGTGAAGGCCATGATGGCAAGGATGAAAATAACGACCACTGTGAAGTAGGTCCACAGCTCGTTCATGGTGGGCCAGACGACCTTGCGCAACTCGTCAATGACCTGGCGGATGAACAGGGCGATGCGCCCGAAGAAGCCGCGCTTCCGGTCCGGCTTGCCTGCCGCGGCGCGTGCGCTCTCGCTCATGAATCTGGGTCCTCAGGGTCGACGGTCAGGTCAGCTCCCGCACAGCGGGGAGAAAGACGAAACCGACGGGATCTCCCGACAGATCCGCCGTTCTCAGCAGGGCAGGCGGGACTCGAACCCACAACCGCCGGTTTTGGAGACCGGTGCGCTACCAATTGCGCCACTGCCCT
>NZ_CAUROW010000106.1:0-5894 GCF_963526355.1 uncultured Actinomyces sp.
AGAGTCGTCTTATGTTCTGCACCCCGGTCTGGCGCAGAGTCAAAGAACATCTCTGCAATGGTGGACTCTTCCTTATCGGATTGGGGGTGCTGTTCATCCTTATTAGCGTTCAGCAGTTATTCTATGAAACAGCCTCGGTGAGTGACTCGGATAGGCTTTACGCGGTGCTGTTTCTTGTTCTTGCTCCCGTGTTAATGGTTTACCCCTTATACAAGATCTATGGATGCTTCCAGCGAGTCGTCGTGGATGACCGAGGAATTCGTGCCGGGAGGAGGACCTGCGCCTGGCCGGAGTCCCGCTCCGGACTGTTCGTCGCCGGGGACCGGATCTTCATCGTGTGTGCCAACGGGCGGCACTTCGCCCTGGACGGTGCCGGCGTCACGTGGGGGAGCTTTCGGCAACGGCAGGAGCAGCTGATCGCCAGATGCGAGGCGATCTGGCTCTGGGGCATCGCGCATGGTGCCACCCGAGAAACCGGCCGCTATATTCCCGTTCCGGATGCGGACATGCAGAAAGAGCGCGAGATCCTCGAACGAGGCATCGGTTTAGCGGTTCCGCGTCGGGGTCAGCCCGCTTGAGTCTGCGCGGCGAGGGCCCGGTGGCGTCGGATGAGGAGGACGGCTGCAATGATCCAGCAGACCGCGCCGGCGCAGATCCCTGCCATGAGCGACCACATGAATGGGCGGAAGGTGAGCCCGGCGCCCACGAGGACCGTATCGGTGTCGCTCAGGTCGTCGCATGAGACGCGGTAGTTTCCCGCTTTCGCGGTTTTGAATGTCAGGGCGGATTCGTAGTCGCCGTTGTTGTTGGAGATATGCGATCCGGTGCTGCGGGAGACGGGGACCTCCTTGCCGTCAGGGGCGGTGACGGTGCAGGTGCTGACGATGGCGTCCTCCGGTACGTAGAGGGTCCGTTCCTCGTTGCTGCTCAGGCTGACCTGCTGCCCGTTAGCGATGATGTCTCCGCCGGTGGCGATGCTGGCGGCGACGATGACGGAACCGATTCCCGCGATGAACGCTCCCAGTAATGGGCCGGTGATGAACAGGATGATCGCTGCAACCAGCTTCCCCGCATGGGTGGGACGAGGGCGCTGCTGTCCGTAGGGAGGCACAGCCTGATAGGGAGGCTGGTACGGCTGCTGGTACGGGGGCTGATTCTGGGGAGTCGACATCGATCCGTTTTCTAGGCGTGCTTCAACTGTCGTCGTAGCGTAACGAATCAGGTTTCCCGCAGAGTGGCCTTTTTCGGCGTATCAGCTGGTGGACCCTCGATATGGGAAGTCCCAGCTTCTTCACCATGAGCGGGTTGTGAGGATGTTCCGTACCCTGGGACGCGAGTCGTCGGTTCGGAGTTCTCCCCTGTGTAACGTGTTGTCATGTGCGAGTACCCACCTGACGGGCTCATATCGCCGGGCTCCGTCCGCTCGGCCCCAGCCGGCGACGGCGCACAGACGGGTCAGCTGCTCGACGAGACCGCTGCCGACCTGGCACTGCGAGCCACCCGCTACCTGCGCAACCACTTCCGCGATCGTGTCACTATCGGGGACCTCTCGGCGTGCCTCGCCTACAGCCCCTCCCACCTCACTCGGGTCTTCACGGCCGCCGTCGGCACCTCGCCCATGGACTACCTGGGTGCCTGGAGACTGCACGAGGCCAAGCACCTCCTCGTCACCCACGGCCTGGGCGTGGCCGAGACCTGTCACGAGGTCGGCTACACCTCGGTGGGCACGTTCAGCAGGCGCTTCCTGCGCGACGTCGGAACCCCGCCTGGCGCCCTGCGCCGTATCGCCGACCGGATCGCCGAGCGAACCCTGCCGGCCGTGAGCCTCCTGGTGCCGACGGCGGAGAGGATTCGCGTCCGCCCGGACGTCTCTGAGAAGATGCGCCGCGCGCTCGGACCGGCCCCCTATCAGTGGGTCGGCACCTTCCCCCGCCCCGTCCCCAGCGGGCTACCGGCCACCGGGACACTGCGCCGACACATCGATGAGGTCGAGCTTCCCGTGGTTCCCCACGCCCCGTGGATCCTCGCCACCATCCTCCCCGACGGCGCCGACGCATGCGAGCACCTGGCGCCCACGAGCCCACTCGTCGCGCGACTGCGTGTGCCTGAGACTCCGGTCGCCGCCCCCGTCGCCCTTCCGGTGCGCGCCGCCCTCCCCTGGGACCCCGCGGTCCTCGTGGCCCTGGCGGCCATGGTGGTCTGAAGACAGCAGGATCGGAGTCGTACCGGAGCGCCTATCGGTCTACCGTCATGGAGCGTCATGACGTCCCTCGACATGCAGCTGGATACGTAAGGAGCCACTGATGACCGACACCACCGCCAACGCCCCGACCGCCGAGCGTCTTGCCGGCTTTCCCTGCTGGATCGAGCTGTACACGCCGGACATCGACGCCTCGGCCGCGTTCTACCGGGGTCTTCTCGGCTGGGAGATCACCCGCGCCGAACCCGGCGGACCATTGACCACCGAGGTGCATCACGACGGTCGGCTCATCGGATCCTTCGAGCCCGCCGCCGAGGTCCCGGATGATTCCGGCTGGCGGGTCAGCTTCATGGTCGACGACGTCCGCGCCGCAGCCGGAGCCGCCGAGAGGACCGGTGGCAGTGTCGTTGTGGAGCCCACTGGCGTCACTGAGACCATGGCCTACGCCCTCGCCTCCGATCCCGACGGAAACGTCGTCGGGCTCCTGGAGGATGAGGACTTCGAGGGCCCCTACCCCTCCCGGGCGGGCATGCCGGTGTGGTTCGACGTCCTGGCCGGCGATCTGGAGTCCGCGGAGCGCTTCTACCGGGAGGCGGCCGGATGGCCCACCCGCCGGTTGACGATTGCCGACCAGGAGCAGCCCTACTACACGAGCATCGTTGGGGGCGCCCCCGTGTGCGGCGTCGGGCGGGCCGGCTACTTCGGAGGTGAGCAGGCCCCCTCACGCTGGCGCATCTACTTCGCAGTCGAGGACGCCGACGCCGCCGCCCGGCGGGTGCGCGAGCTCGGTGGGTCCGTCATCGTCGAGCCCATCGACTTCACGTTCGGACGCATGGTTGAGGTGGCCGACCCGCACGGGACGCGCTTCCTGCTCACCTCCTGAAGGGTGCCGACATCCGGCACATCGGTGTACTCCATGATGGTCGGCCGTTCGTGAGCGCGCCTGCCACGACGGCTCCCCCGTCCGCCGCTGATTCCGCCTGGAACCCTTCAGCCTATGGTGACACCGGGTGGGCTCGTCAGGGTGGATCTCCCCATGGGGAGCGCTCGCTGTTGAGCCCCGCGGAGCGGAATCAGCCTTTAGGCTGACCGCAGTCGGCGACCGCTGGACTCACGGACTGGATTTCTGCGGGCCCAGGGGCGGAAGGAGGAAGGGTGAGCAGCAGCGAGTGGGTGACCCACGCGGGGCATGACTGGCGGGTTCTGGCCCCCGATCGACAGGATCCCGATCACCTGGGGCTTGGTGTCGCACTCGATTACGGCGCCGTTGACGAGGGCCCCTCGCAGATCGGCGCGCTCGCTCTTCTCGCAGCGGCGCTGAGAGAAGACCTCCAGCAAGGTGTCGGGGACGGTCGATCATCAGGCCCCTCGGTCTCGGTGGATGTGGGCCCTACCTCCACCACCGTCACGATCCGGGGACGACGGCCCGACGTTCTGGCCCTCTGGGATCGCCTCGGAAACCTCTTCGCCGCACCGCACCTGGCCGTGCCGGTCGAGCCGGTCCCCACCCCCAAGCCGTCCTGGCCGCAGGAGCTGGCCGTCTACACCGGTGCCAATGCGCTGACGCTGGGAGACCTGAGCATTCGGGGCACCCGGGACCTCGCCGTCGCAAACGCCCTCCTGGCCCACCTGGCGCCCGAAGCCGGTCGAGTCCGTCACGTCTTCATCACCGACGACCCCCGGGCCGTCGGCGTCGGATGGAGCGGACGGGCGCCCTACGGCTCGGCGCCTGCGCGGCCGCCCCTGCACCACGGTCGCCAACCCGCCCTGGTGCTCTGCGACCGTGATGACGTCATCGCCGCAGTGGCCTTCCCCGCAGGGCCGGAAGGGCGCGCTGGGGCGAACGTCTTAGGCCTGAGCATCGGGCAGGCCCTGGCCGACCTGGGTGTCCACGAGCAGCCGCGCCCGGAGCTGATCTCGCTGCGGAACCTCGACGTCATGATCTTCTCCCTGGCCGATCAGGACCTCGCCAAGGCTCACCGGCGTCGTATCCTCGACCAGGTGCTCAGCGGGCGGCGACGTCCCGCCGACGAGCTCGTCGACAGGGCCGGGGCCATGACCGCCCCCGGTCTGACTCCTGACGCCCGCGCCCTGCTGGACTCCTCCCTGCGCCTGGCGGGCCAGGTGCCGGTTGGACAGGTGGCGGCTCCCGACGGCGGCTTCGTCGACACCCCGCTGCTCACTGCTCCCGTGCCGGCCGCAGCGACCCGCCGCGCCTACGAGGAACTGGTCTCACGCATACACGTCCCCCTGCTCGATGACACCGAGGATCTTGTCAGCGCCGGCTTCGTCGATGTGAGGAAGCCGTGGCTGCCCGACGACGCTGACAGCCTCCTCTGGGCGGGGTCCCCCTCCCAGGAGGATGCCGAGCCGAGTCTTCGCCACACTGTCTATGTGGGCGACCACTTCGTCGCCGAGGGCTTCTACCTGCGGGACCGCGATGCGGACGGCCGGATGAGGAACCAGGCCCTGGGACGGGCCCACATCATCAATCTCGACAACCTGGCCGTCATCGTCCGCAGGACGGATGCCGTCGTCGACTTCATCGACCACCAGCTCAACAGCGTGCCCCTGCCGTGGCCGGACATCGTCACCTCCCCGACCTTCAAGGACGACCTCGGTCCCCACGTCGATGCGCTCCCGCGCTACCTCCGTGAGGGCTGATCGGGTCGAGGGCGCGGGCCGGTCATATCCGCCGGTACTCGACGGGCTGCGCGCCCCGGAACCGGGTGTGACGCGGCGAGCATCATCTAGGCTGACGCCGTGAAGATCCTGCTCCTGGGCTCCGGCGCGCGCGAGCACGCCCTGGCCCGCGCCCTCGCCCGTGACCCGCAGACCACTGAGCTCGTCGTCGCCCCCGGCAACCCCGGGACCGCGGCCATCGCCACGAACCTCAACATCGACCCCTGTGTGCCCGAGGAGGTCGTCGCCCTGGCCACGCAGATGGGGGCCGACCTCGTCGTCGTCGGCCCCGAGGCGCCTCTGGTCGCCGGGGTCGCCGACGCCGTGCGTGACGTCGGGATCCCCTGCTTCGGCCCTGGTGCCGAGGCCGCCCGCCTGGAGGGCTCGAAGGCCTTCGCCAAGGAGGTCATGGCCGCCGCCGGCGTGCCCACCGCCGAGGCCGCCGTGTGCACCACCGAGGCCGAGCTGACCGCCGCTCTGGACCGTTTCGGGGCGCCCTATGTCGTCAAGGAGGACGGTCTGGCCGCCGGCAAGGGCGTCGTCGTCACCGACGAGCGCCCCGTCGCCCTGGTCCACGGACGAGCCTGCCTGAGTCGCGGCGGCCGCGTCGTCGTCGAGGACTACCTCGACGGCCCCGAGGCCTCCCTGTTCTGCGTGTGCGACGGTGCGACCGTGCGCCCCTTGGCCCCCGCCCAGGACTTCAAGCGGCTCCTCGATGACGACGCCGGCCCCAACACCGGCGGTATGGGTGCCTACTCACCCCTGCCCTGGGCCCCGGCCGACCTGGCCGAGCAGGTGGTGCGCGAGGTCGCCCAGCCCGTCGTCGACGAGATGGCCCGCCGCGGCACCGGCTTCATCGGACTGCTCTACTGCGGCCTGGCCCTGACCGGTCGCGGGCTGCGCGTCGTCGAGTTCAACGTGCGCTTCGGCGACCCCGAGACCCAGGCCGTCCTGGCGCGCCTGACCTCCTCCCTGCCCGAGCTGCTCCACGCCGCCGCCACCGGCCGCCTCG
>NZ_CAUROW010000107.1:0-5836 GCF_963526355.1 uncultured Actinomyces sp.
GCCCCTGCCCCGGCCCCGGGGACGGTGGCACCTGCCGTCAGGCGGTCGGTG
This sequence comes from uncultured Actinomyces sp., assembly GCF_963526355.1. GTDB lineage: Bacteria > Actinomycetota > Actinomycetes > Actinomycetales > Actinomycetaceae > Actinomyces. The sequence goes on from NZ_CAUROW010000107.1 coordinate 52, forward strand.
ACCGCGTCGACGAGAAGGCCGGTGCGGGTCAGGGAGTCCCTCAGGCGCAGGTCCGGCCAGCGGTCCCGCTCCAGCCCGGCAACGACAACGAGCTCCCACTCCTGGCCCGCGCAACGGGCCGGGGTCATCACGGCGACACCCTCCGGGCGCCGACCCTGGGGGGCGACGGAGTCCGAGGGCAGGACCTCGGCGTCGAGCTCGGCCAAGAAGCTGGACGCATCCTGGCCAGGATGGCGCTCGGCCCAGACCTCAGCGCGCTTGAAGAGGGTCGTGACGACATCGAGGTCGTGCTCGGCGGCCTCGGACAAGAGCGAGCGCACGGAGCTTCCGGAGGGCCGCAGGGCGATGGCCCGCCAGGCCCCGGCCCGGTCGGAGGCATGCCAGGCGGCCCATAGCAGGGCCTCGACATCGCGAGGGGCATCGGCGGGCACTCCCCCGACTGCGGCGCGCAGAGCCTCGATGATTCGGGCGGCGATGAGGAGCCGATCCGCCTGGGCACCCAGCGGCTCCCCGTCCAGGGACCGGACGAAGGCGGAGGCCTGATCGGTATCGGCCAGCAGGGACAGGAGGGCGGCATCAGCACCGGTTCTGGAACCGGTCCCGGTGATGGCCTCAGTGAAGGCGCTGGGCTCACTGGGCTCAGCCCCGCTGACACTCGTGACCGCATCCTCCGGGTCCTGGCGCAGCCGGCGGCGCAGTCGGCGCAGATCCATGGTGGTCAGCCCCACTAAAGGACTGGTGAGGAGGTTGATGGCGGTCTCACGCTGAGGCGGTTCGCCGTGCCCGCCCAGCTGGCCTCGGATCGCGGCGTGCACGATGCCCAGGAGGGCGGCGGCGGCCGGTTCTGCGCGCAGCAGCACCGCGGGTGCGCGGGAGGCCAGGGGCACGCCTCGCCTGCGCAGGTCCCTGGCGAGGGACTCGGCGTCGGCGGCGCTGCGGACGATGACCGCCATCTGCGACCAGGCAGTGCCGTGATGGACGTGCTCGAGCCTGAGGGCACGGGCGACGTGAGTGCGTTCCTGCCGGGTGGAGGAGGCCAGGATCACCTCAACACCGGTCGGAGCCGTCCCCCAGTCCTCGTCAGACTCCCCGGAGACGCGCGATGCCGAGGCACGGTAGGCCGGAGTCGTCTGCCGGTGGGCCGCCGTGCCGGTCACCGGGACCCGGGCGCTCTGGTCGGCGACCACTGCCGCGATCACCGGGTTGCCCCGGTAGCAGGTGGTCAGCCGCAGACGGGTGGCTCCAAGTCCCGAGTAGTCCTCGGCGGCGACGAGCAGACTGGGCGTTCCTCCACGAAAGGTCTCCACTGCGACGTCGGGGTCTCCCAGTACCACGATCTGCGCTCGGTGCCCCTGGGGGTCCGGGACGGCCAGGGCCGTCAGGAGCCTGGCGGTGGCGGCCGTGCAGTCCTGGTAGTCGTCCACGATGACGAGGTCGGGGACCGAGCGGGGGACGGTGACGCCGTCGGCGTCCCACGTCTGCAGGGCCTCGACGGCCCGGTCCTGGAGGCGGGCGGTGTCCATCTTGCGGGTCTGCGCTCTTCGTTCAGCACTGGCCCTGCCCTGCGCATCCCAGGTGCGCAGGAGCCGGGCGGCCGGCTCCCAGATGGGGACATTGAGCCGGCGTCCGAGATCGGCCAGTTCATCGGCGGTGACGCCGAGCTCTCCGGCGCGCGCCAGGAGGTTGCGCAGCTCGGAGCGGAAGGCCCTCGAACCGGTCGCCTCAGTGGGAAGCCCCGGCCAACTGATAGCACTGATCATCGAGGCCAGGACCGAGTCCTCCTCCGCACCGGCCAGGAGGACCGGGGGCGGCAGCGGGTCAGGCCGCCGGGTCAGCGAGGTGGTCAGGATCATCAGGGCGAGGGCCGCGGGGGTGCGCACTCGCACGACGCCGTCGCCGTGCCCCTCGCGCAACAGGTGAGCGGCTCGGCCACGCAACCAGTCCGCACGCGCACGGGTGGGTGCGAGCAGGACGGCGTCCCGGCCAACCGCGACCGCCTCCGACAGCAGTCTTAGTGCCAGTGACGTCTTACCGGTCCCCGGAGCGCCCAGAACGACGACGTTGGCACCCTCGGCCACGCGGTCCAGGACCCGCTGCCCATCGGCGTCGGCAACGGGGAGCTCCGGCGTCTCAGAGGGCGGAAGAAGGCGGATCTGGTCCTGGGACATGTGACCATCTCACCATGGGCCGCCGACAGGAACGTGCACCGTTAAAGGATCGTCACCGATCAGCCGCCCCCTCAGCGCCGGGAAACCGGCGGGTCGCCTGTCCGCGTGGCGCGAAACGGCGCGGTGCCGGGGGTAATCGGACCTCTGGCGCGCCCGGGCGCCTCTAGGATCGGGGCAGGTTCACGCCGCCTCTCCCCGATGGGCGGCACGCCGCTCAATACGGCACACAGATGATGCGAAGGAGTCCCATGCAGGTCACGATCGGAATCAAGCACGCCAGCCGCGAGCTCTCACTGGAGACCTCCGACTCCCAGGAGAAGGTGCTGGCCGCCGTGGCCGACGCCGAGACCAAGGCCGTCACCCTCAGCGACGACAAGGGCCGCAAGGTCTTCGTGCCGGCCGGTTCCCTGGCCTACGTCGAGCTCGGTGAAACCGAGCCCCGCCGGGTCGGCTTCGGTATCTGAGCCGCCTCCTCTCGACGAACGCGCAAAGAGCCCAGATCTGGCGGAGCATCATCCCAACCGTTCCGCCGTTGATCTGTGCTCTTGCCGTTGTGCTCGGCGTCCTGCCAGGAGGCTGAGATCAACATTCCCGGATATCCGGCGATTAGGGCGGTGATATCCGCTCGACTTCCTCCCCTGATCCCAGACCATCGCCCGCGAGGCGGCATCGGATCTAGGCTCTCTGAGACGACGAACCGACACAGCAGGAAACTAGGACTGGTCAGCATGAACCTGTCGGAGCAATTCGCTCATATGGCGACTGGCGCGATGTACGACGACCTGACGCCCGAACTCATCGCAGCACGGGTCGAGACCGTCCAGGCCATCGATGTCTACAACCGCTCCTACGGTCGGCCCGCTGAGGAACGTGAGGCCTTGTTGCGTCGGATCGTGGGATCGATGGGCCGCGAAGTGAGCCTCGAGCCGACGTTCCGGTGCGAGTTCGGACGCAATATCCACCTCGGCTCCCATTTCTTTGCGAACTTCGACTGCGTCATGCTCGACGGCGCCCCCATCACCATCGGAGACAATGTGCTTCTGGGGCCCAAGGTCGGCCTGTACACCTCCAACCACGCGCTGGATCCTCGTGAGCGCGCCGACGGCGCCTGCCGAGCTCGTCCGATCACGATCGGCGACGACGTCTGGATCGGTGGCAACGTCACGGTCCTCCCCGGCGTGACCATTGGCTCGGGTAGCGTCGTCGGAGGAGGCAGCGTTGTCACCCGCAGCATTCCCCCCGGTGTCATCGCTGCGGGCAACCCGGCTCGGGTGATTCGGAACGTGACCGAGGCCGATCGCACCAACTACCGGCCGATCCACTGACACCTGGCCCAACGGAGCTGTCCACCTCTCGATTCCTCACGTTACCGGGACGCGGACCGATACAGTCGCTCTCATGAGGTCGCCCGTGCTCGCGGTCGTGTGCGCCGTCTTGTTCTTCGTCAACGGCGTGCTGCAGCTTCTGCTAGCCCTCGGACTTGCCTTAGGCCGGTTCGTCCTGGGCGGTGCCTATACCGTCTCCCCGCTCTTACTCAGGCCGGTCAACCTGGCACTCTTCCTGGCCTGGTTCGGTTGCGCCCTGGCGTACCTCAGGTACGGCGGCCTGCTGCGCCGTCCTCTACGTGAGCGCACCGCACGTAGCATTGTGTACGTCTCGACCCTGTGGCTGTTCATCGCCTCGGTGTTCAACCTCTTCATCACCACCAGCGACGTCGAGCGCTATGTCACCGGGACACTGTCGACTCTCGCGTGCGTCCTGAGCATGTGGATCGTATGGCGCCGCGACAGGTTCCAGCTCTGCCCCTGCAGGATCAGTCCCCACCGTTAGGCTGGGGTGCATGGACCACCAGGATGGCCAGTGGGGCCTGCTCAGTCAGTGGATCGCGCAGTCGCAGAGCATCGTCTTCTTCGGCGGCGCGGGGGTCTCCACGGAGTCGGGGATCCCTGACTTCCGGGGTGCCAAGGGCTTCTACCACCAGGAGCGAGAGATCCCCCTGGAGCAGGTACTCTCCATCGGCTTCTTCACCGTGCACCCGCAGGCCTACTGGGAGTGGTTCGCCCAGGAGAACGCCCGCGAGGGCGTGGCCCCCAACGCGGCCCACAGGTTCGTGGCCGATCTGGAGAGGGCCGGGAAGCTGTCTGCCGTGGTCACGCAGAACATCGACGGCCTCCACCAGCGGGCCGGCTCCGAGCGGGTCCTCGAGCTGCACGGCAACTGGTCGCGTCTGACCTGCACCGGCTGCGGTGCGCGCTTCACCCTGAACGACGTCGACGACGCCCGCTCCGGCGAGGTTCCCCGTTGTCCAGACTGCGCCTCGGTACTGCGGCCGGACATCGTGTTCTACGGGGAAATGCTCGACAACGGTGTCATCGAGGACGCCGTCCGGGCGATCTCGGAGGCGGATCTGCTGATCGTGGCCGGCACGAGCCTGGTCGTCTACCCGGCGGCGGGTCTCATCGACTACTACGCCGGTGAGCGCCTGGTCCTCATGAACGCGACCCCCACACCGTACGACTCCCGCGCCGACCTCATCATTCGTGAGCCGGTCGGCCAGGTCTTCCAGGAGCTGGAGCGTCTGAGACGGTAGCCCTAACCGATTCCCTGGTCCTCGAGGTCCACGTAGCGCTCGGGCGCCTCTGCCGTGCTGAGGGAGGCAGCGTAGTCGGGTACCTCGTGCTGGAGGGCTCGGTCGGTGCGGCGGTAGCCCGACGACGGCAGCGAGGGCTTCTTGGGGAATTTCATCTCGGGACGCTCCACGTGCTCGTAGGGAATGGACTCCAGCAGGTGGTGGATCATGTTGATACGAGCCTTGCGCTTGTCCGCCGACTCCACGACGTACCAGCGCGCGGAGTCGATGTCGGTGTGGACGAACATCTCGTCCTTGGCACGAGAGTAGTCCTCCCAACGGGGCAGAGCCTCCAGGTCCGTGGGCGAGAGCTTCCATCGCCGCATGGGATCGGTCATCCTCGACTTGAACCGTTTGTACTGCTCCTTCTGGGGCACGGAGAACCAGTACTTGCGCAGCAGGATGCCGTCGTCGACGAGCATCCTCTCGAAGACCGGGCACTGCTGGAGGAAGCGCCGGTGCTCCTCGGGGGTGCAGTAGCCCATGACGTGCTCGACGCCGCCGCGGTTGTACCAGGAGCGGTCGAACAGGCAGATCTCGCCGGCGGCGGGCAGGTGCGCGATGTAGCGTTGGAAGTACCACTGGGTACGCTCGCGCTCAGTGGGGACCGGGAGCGCGATCACGCGCGCGACACGCGGGTTGAGGTACTCGGTGATTCGTTTGATCGCCCCACCCTTGCCGGCCGCGTCACGCCCCTCGAAGATGACGACGACGCGGGCTCCGGTGGCCCTGACCCACTCCTGCATCTCGACCAGCTCCGCCTGCAGCCTCAGCAGCTCGGCCTCATACAGGGAACGGTCCATGGTGGGGTGCTTCTTTGCCATGCTTGAGTTTCGCACAGATCTCATCCAGGCGCGCAGACAACTGGACAATCCTCCGTGCAGACAGATGCAGAGGTGCCCGGTCCTTTCAAGGACCCGGCACCACAGGAGGTGTAAAGCGGGACGGATTACAAACAAAGACACCACGGGGAAGAGCACCCCCCGAA
>NZ_CAUROW010000108.1:0-5745 GCF_963526355.1 uncultured Actinomyces sp.
CGACGATGTAGACCTCCCCCATCCTGTCCTCGGGGTGCAGACGGGTGCACACCCACCCCACCGGGCGACCGTCGAGGACGGCGACGTCGACGCCGTCGGGCTCACCATCGAGGACCTCAGCCAGATCCGCGGCCTGCCGCTGCCGCCAGCCCTCGGGGTAGAAGGATCGGTAGACGAAGGCTGGCACGTCCTGCTCCATGAGCGGGAGAACCGGGGCCCAGGCGCGCAGGGACAGGTCCAGCAGCGCCTGGCGCTGCTCCGGTCGGTACGCAACGATCTCAACCATGCCGAAATCCTACGGCGGGCTCGGTCAACGCACGGTCCCCGCCGGCGATCGCACCGACGGGACCCAGCAGGCTGAGGCACGGGCGGCGCCTCAGCCGAAGATGTCGAGCATCGGCAGCTCAGGGGACTGGAGCACCGCGGCGTAGTCCCGCGCGCGCCGGGCGATGGCCTCGTCGGCGATCTCCAGGGCACCCACCGACAGGAAGGGCACGGCGTACCTGGTGCCGACGACCCGTGAGGTGCCCTGCATGGGACGCAGGAACTCGTGGATCGTATAGACATGCGCCCCCTCACGGCCGTAGGCGCTGCCGGCACCGCCGACGCTGACGGCCAGGAGGAGCTCCTTGCCGTGCAGGGCCGTACCGGTCGAGCCGTAGGCCCACCCGAAGGTGAGGACGTCGTCGAGCCACTTCTTGAGAAGCGGCGGGCAGGAGAGCCAGTACAGGGGGTACTGGAGGACGATGCGGTCGGCACTCAGCAGGGCGGCCTGCTCGGTGGCCACGTCGATGTTGAAGTCGGGATAGATGTCGTACATGTACCGCACGGTGATGCCGCCACCGAGCGACTCCGCTGCCGCGCCCAGGGCCTTGTTGACCCGCGACTCGGAGATGTTGGGGTGGAAGACGAGAACAAGAGTGTTCACTGAGAGCTCCCTGGTGTCGTTGGACTGCAGTGCCGGGGACGCTCCCCGTGCGGCGCCATCGCCCCCGGCGCCAGAGGTGGACAGGACGTCGCTCAGGCCTGAGAAACCACCGATGAGGACCTCCAGCCTGGGCCTCATCGCGCCACGGTTCAGCCAGGACTGCTCAGGACGGAAGGGGACGCGGCCGGTGTCGTCGCGGCCGGGCAACGCGTGCGATCGGCGCCGCCCCAGACCAGAGCCCGATCCGCCGAAGCGCTCGTCCCACATGCGAGTGGCGATGTCGATGCCGCGCTCACGGCGCCCCGGCTGATGCTCGGACTCGATCGTCTCGGCCATGGCGGCCGCCTGCCGGTGGGAGGTCAGAACCGTCGACAGGGTGCAACTGAGCGCCAGGTAGGCGTCCTCACTGCGCAGACCGCCTGAGACGAGCGCGCTGTGAGCCCGTTTGGCCACAGACATGAAGGGCACGTAGGCCCAGGCCAGGTCGATGAGTATGTGGTCCAAACCGGGATTGGCGTCGAGCACGTCCCACAGCGAGTCGGCCAGTTGACGCAGATACTTCTGCCAGCTCAGTCCGGCCGGTGGCAGCGTGATGTCGGCGGAGACTCGCTCAAGGCAGGCGACGAGCAGGTCGTCGCGCGAGCTGACAGAGCGTCCCAAGTCGACCGCACTGACCCCCAGCAGGCGCGCCACCTTGCCCATCGTGAACCGGTCCACACCAATCTCCAGGGCGGCCATGACGACGTCGTCCCTGGTAAAACCAGCATTATGCTGCATAGAGCCTCCCAGGTCGGATCACACCCAATAGCGTAACGAAACAATAACAAGCAGCCAAATCGCACCCGCTTGCCGACGGGATACTCAGCATCATTTTTTCGCAATATAACCGCATAAAGTACCGCTCCGACGATTTCACCCCCAGCTTTCAGATCCTCAAGATTTGATAACGACTCATCAAGATCCGTTCCCTCCGAACCAGGTGGCACGCCCGGCGGCGGTGGGTCCTCCCCGATCCCACAGCCCCGCTACCGTGGTGCCATGAGCGAGACTCCCCGCCCGCAACGCCCCGTCTTTCCGGCGCCCCCCGCGGCGCCCTCGCCGGCAGCGGCGCCACCCACCCCGACGGCGCCCCCGGCCAAGCAGCGACGCTGGCGCGACGACCTGCACCTGGCGCACACGATCGCCAACAAGGTGGACAGCCTCACCCTGGCCCGTTTCGACGCGGGCAACTTCACCGTGGAGACCAAGTCGGACCTCACCCCGGTCACCGAGGCCGACAAGGAGGCCGAGCGCGTCATCCGCGAGCAGCTGGGACGGGCACGCGGGCGCGACTCCGTCCTGGGCGAGGAGCTGCCCACCACCGGGCACTCCTCGCGCCAGTGGGTCATCGACCCGATCGACGGGACCAAGAACTTCGTGCGGGGCGTGCCGGTGTGGGCCACGCTCATCGGCCTCATCGAGGACGGCCAGTGCGTCGTCGGACTGGTCTCGGCCCCCGCGCTGGGGAGGCGCTGGTGGGCCGTGTCCGGCGGCGGGGCCTGGACCGGGCGGTCGCTGAGCTCGGCGCGGCGGATGTCGGTGTCCGGCGTCGACGACCTCACCCGGGCCTCGATGTCCTACTCCTCGCTGTCGGGGTGGGCCCAGGCCAAGCGGCTGCGCGGGATGCTGGGGCTCATGCAGTCGTGCTGGCGCACCCGCGCCTACGGGGACTTCTGGTCCTACATGCTCGTGGCCGAGGGCGCCGTGGATCTGGCGGCCGAGCCCGAGCTCGAGCTCTACGACATGGCGGCGCTCGTGCCCGTGGTCACCGAGGCGGGCGGGCGCTTCACCTCCCTCGATGGCGAGCCCGGGCCTTTCGGGAACAACGCGGTGGCCACGAACTCGCTGCTGCACGACGTCGCCCTGAGCCACCTGGGCGCCGAGACGGACTGAGCCGGCCCACCCCGGTTGAGCCGCCGCCTCCTTCTGCTGGACATCAGTACACCCCGAAGTTATAAAAGATCTAAAAGATCTAAAGCGCGCAAAAGTGGAGACGATCACACATGGCCAACCCCTTCAAACCGACAGCCGGCGCAACGCCTCCGCTGCTTGTTGGCCGCAACCGCGTCATTGAGGAATTTCTGGAAAGCCTCGACGACGGCCCCGGAGCGCCTGGACTCCTGGAGCTCATCACTGGCGCCAGGGGCGTCGGGAAGACCGTCATGCTCACCGCTCTGGGAGACTCGGCACGAGAGCGCGGCTGGGTGGTCGTTGATGAGACCGCACGCGAGGGGCTCATGGACCGACTCGCCGCCGAGTTCACTCGCCAGCTGTCGCAGCTCGCCGGCAAGGAGCGCTCACGGTTGACCTCCTTGAGCCTGAGCACACCGCTTGGTGGCGGTAGCGCAACACTCGAGCACGCGCCCACTCTTGAGCCCTCCTGGCGGCAGAAGGCGCGAGCACTGACCCAGTGGCTCGCGGAACACGGCACCGGTCTGCTGCTCACGATCGACGAAGTGCATGCCATTCCGCGCGAGGAGCTGCAAGCTCTGTCCGCAGAGGTGCAGCACCTCATTCGCGAGGGGGCTCCCATCGGCCTTCTCATGGCGGGCCTCCCCAAGGCCGTTGAGGAGCTCCTCAATGACGACATCACCACCTTCCTGCGCCGGGCCGAGCGGGTCGAGCTCGGCGAGGTGGCCATCGACGACGTCTGCGAGGCCCTGAAGTCGACCTTCGACGCGGGCGAGAAGGTGATGAGCAACGACCTGGCTCAGGAGTGCGCGAACGCGACCGGCGGCTACCCATTCATGATCCAGCTCGTGGGGTACCAGGTGTGGAAGCACAGTGGCCATGGCCCAGTGACCCAGCCAGTAGTCGCCGCAGGAACGACCGCCGCCCGACTGCGCCTCGGCAACCTGGTGCACGCTCCGGCGCTGCGCGACCTGTCCGACGTCGACCGCACGATGCTCGTGTGCATGGCCAAGGACGACGGCCCGTCACAGATCGCCGACATCGCCGAACGCATGGACCGCCCCGTCAATTACGTGTCGGTCTACCGCAACCGGCTGCTCGCCGCCGGAATCATCAAGACCGCCGGCTACGGCAAGGTCGACTTCGCCGCCCCCTATCTGCGCGAGTACCTGCGCGAGCACGCAGCACACCTCGTCATGGAGTGAGTCGCAGCAGCCGACGGCCGCTCCTCGGCCACACGCCGGGATCACACGGGCTGGACTTGCACCGTATCCAACGTTATAAAAGGGATGCAAACTCATATGCGGCCGTAGAACTGGGTATTTGACCCGGCGTCGCTGCACGACCGAGCCGCCCCCGGTGCGGCGGGTACCACAGTCACCTGCCCGTTTCCTCCATCTCCAGCGCCGGTAACCTGCCGTGAGTCCACTATCCATCCACCCCAGGAGTCCCTTTGAACTGGCTGCACGCCGTCCTCCTCGGCATCGTCGAGGGCATCACCGAGTTCCTGCCGGTGTCCTCCACCGGGCACCTCAACATCGTCGAGAAGCTGCTCGGCTACGAGATCAACTCCGCGGGCACGACCGCCTTCACCGCGGTCATCCAGGTGGGTGCGATCCTCGCGGCCATCATCTACTTCTGGGCCGATATCGTCCGCATCATCACTGCCTGGTTCAAGGGCCTGACCAATGGGCGGGCCCGCCAGGACCCCGACTACACGCTGGGTTGGGGCATCATCCTGGGGTCCATCCCGGTGGCGGCCGTCGGGCTGCTGTTCAAGGACTTCATCGAGGGACCAGTCCGCTCCCTGTGGGTGATCGCCGGGGCCCTCATTCTGTGGTCGGGGGCCATGTGGATGGCCGACCGCCAGCAGAACCTCACCAAGGGCATGAAGGACGTGACTGTCAAGGACGCCCTCATCATCGGTGCGTTCCAGGCCCTGTCCCCGGTGTTCCCGGGCATCTCCCGTTCCGGGGCGACGATCTCCGCCGGCCTGTTCCTCAAGTTCGACCGGGTGACGGCCACGCGCCTGTCCTTCTTCATGGGCATTCCGTCCCTGGTTGCGGCCGGACTGCTGGAGGCCGTGACCGAGGCCGGCACCATCAGTGACACCGTGGGCTGGACGCCCACCATTATCGCGACCGTCGTCTCCGGCGTCGTCGCCTACGCGACCATCGCCTGGCTGCTGCGCTTCGTGTCCTCCAACAAGTTCACGTCCTTCCTCGTCTACCGCGTGCTACTGGGTGCGGTCATCATCGCCCTGGTCTCCGCCGGCACCATCGCCGCCTGACGGAGCCCTTGCCGCCGAACTCAATTCCCTCCGCCGGCATTCTTCACGTGGGGCAACGGATTCTTCCGTTGCCCCACGTGATTTCTGTGCTCCTCAGCATCGAGATCCGACGCCGCACGAATCCTGTTCCAGCGTCGTCGTCCGCTTGTACGATAGGCGCCATGTCCACCCCTGGGGTACGCGCAGACTCACTGGCCGCTGAGGACGTCGGCTAACATCGGGGAGATCCGCAGCATGACCACACGCCACCCATCCGCTTCTCCTACGCGAAATCGCTTCGGAAGTCGTCCCGCGATCGCCGCAGGTTTCGTCAAGCGGCAGGGACAGGATGAGCTCTTCGACGCCGTCTTCGCTCGCGCCGAGCCTCGCACGGTTCTGACGGGGATGCGGGGAAGCGGCAAGACTCAGCTGGCCGCTGCGGTGGCGGCCAGGTGCGAGGAGGACGGCTGGCCCCTAGTCGCGTGGATTCATGCAGCCTCACGCAAGGAGATCCTTGCCGGTCTCTACGAACTCGCACTGCGCATCGGTATCGACGCACCGAAGAACATTCCTCTGGAGGTCATTGTTCGGCGCCTCC
>NZ_CAUROW010000109.1:0-5614 GCF_963526355.1 uncultured Actinomyces sp.
CCGCCTGGCGCCAGCACGCCTCCGAGGGCATCCGCGAGAGCCTGGGCGTCCAGCCACCCCAGCTCGATGTCACCGAGATCATCTCTCTGCGCGACCGCCTCACCACGGTCCGCTCACGCCTGGACCGCTACGTGCGGGCCCTGCACCGACCCCGTGAGCCCTGGTCGGTCTCCGCCTACGAGGCCCTTCAGAAGCTCGCCGAGCTCACCAGTCGCCGCGACCGTGCCACCACCCGAGCCCGAATCGACATCGAGCACCTGGGCCGCCTTGATGAGGACGGCATGGACCAGGCCCGCGCCCTCCTGCGCCGGGGGCGTGCTCTGGGCCTGCTCACCCCCGAGGTCTCCTCCAGCGCCTGGAACGGGATCCCGGTGGAGGATATGGACGAGGCCACCGACGCTCTGGTCCACCTGCGCGCCCTGGCCAACGACCTGCTGCCCTCCATTCAGGAGCACACGGCCACAGTCGCGCGCACCACCGGTCTGAGCCGAGCCCGGACCCTGAGCCAGTGGATCGAGCAGCTCGACATGTTCGACGGCGTGCGCGAGTCCTTGGACGTCTTCCTTCCCGAGGTCTTCGAACGCTCAGCCGCCGATATGGTCATCGCCACCGCTTCCAAGCGCTGGCGTGACGAGCGAGGCATCCACATGGATGGTTCGCGGCGCCGGCGCTTCACGCGGCAGGCCAATGACCTCGTGCGGCCGGGCCGCGTCGTCGGCGACCTGCACGCAGAGCTGGTCAAGGCCCAGCGCCGCCGGGAGGAGTGGCGCCGGCACGATCCCGATGGCGGCTGGCCACGTCTGCCTCAGGGCTTGGATGAGATGCGGCGCTCGGCTGGACGGGCGCGTGACGCCGCCGCCGAGCTCCAGCCGCTCCTGAAACGCGCCCAGGGGTCGCCGGCGCTCATGGAGATGCCCCTGGAGGACCTCCTGGATCTGGCTCGCTCGCTGGCCGCGGATGACCTCACCGCCCAGAGGCTTCCCGAGGTCAACCGCATCCGCTCCGACCTCGAGGCCCTGGGGCTGAGCGACTTCGTGGCCGACATGGCCGCTCGGCGCATCGACGAGGAGAAGCTCGAGTCCGAGCTCACCTACTGCTGGTGGTCCTCCCTGCTGGCCCAGACCCTCGCCGCCGACCCCGACCTCGGGGGCCTCGACGCGCGCGCCCTGTCCCAGATGGCGGTCTCGCTGCGCGAGCTCGACGCCGCCCACAGCCGTTCCCTGTCCGGCCCCGTGGCCCAGGCCTGCGCCCGTCGAGTGCGTGCCGCCGTCGAACAGGACAAGGCCGATGCCCGCGCTCTGTACATCGCGCTGGCCCGCGAGGACGGCGTTCCGCTGCGCGAGATCATCGAAGCCCATCCCATGGCGCTGCTGGCCCGGCCGATCTGGATCGTCCCGCCCACGCTCGTGCCCCAGATCTTCTCTCCGACGGCGGTCGTGGATCTGGCCGTTCTGGACGCCTCCGCACCCATGCCGGTCCCGCAGGTACTGCCCGCCTTCGTGCGCGCCGAGCAGGTGCTCCTCGTCGGCGACTCCCGACGCACGACAACGGGCCTGGCCGCCGAGCTCGGCCCGCTCCTGCCTGCCCGCACCCTGCCAACCGCCCGCAACAGCCTCGACGCCGGCATCGCCTCGTTCCTCGCGGCCAATGGATATGAGGGCGTCGTCGAGGCCGTCCCCTCCCCGCCGGGGGAGGCCTACCTGTCCTTGGAGCTCGTGGACGGCCGGGGCATGCCGGCTCCTGGGCAGACCGCGGTCGAGACCGTGGAGGCCGAGGTCTCCCACGTCGTCGACATGGTCATCGACCGGGCCCTGACTCGGCCCGAGGAGTCGTTGGGCGTCATTGCCCTCAACCGTCTGCACGCCGACGCCCTGCGCTCAGCGATCAGCCGGGCGGCCGCCGGCGCCCCGGCCCTGGAGACGTTCTTCGCTCCCGGGGCCGCCGAGCCCTTCACCGTCGTCGAGCTGGATGAGGCGCGAGCTCTGCGACGCGACCACATCATCATCTCGGTGGGCTACGCCAAGACCCCGCACGGCCGCACCATCCACAACTTCGGCCCCGTCTCCGACCACAGCGGCATGGTGGGGCTCGTCGAGGCCCTGTGCTCCTCACGGGGCAGCACTCAGGTGGTCTCCTGCCTGGCGGCGGGCGATATCGACCGGGACCGCCTGCGAGCTCCGGGGGCGCGTCTGCTGCGCGAGGTCCTGTCCCGCGCCGAGGATGCCTCCCAGACCGGCAACTCGGCCGGCAAGGTGCCCGACCGGCTTCTGGTGGACCTCGCCGAGCACCTGTGGCGCAAGGGTCTGTCAGTCGTCCCCCGGTACGGAACCGATGGCGGTGTACGGATTCCGCTGGCCATCGGCCACCCCGACTACCCCGACGAGCTGCTGGTGGCGGTCCTGACCGACGACGTCGACTACACCTCCGAGCCGAGCCTGCGCCGTCGCGACCGACACCGCGTCGAGCGCCTCGAGCGGCGCGGCTGGCGGGTCCACATGGCATTCTCCGCCGGGGTGTTCGTGGATCCCGAGGCCGAGGCGAGGGCTGTCGAGGAGCTCGTCCTGGCCGTCCTGGTGGAGCGCCAGCGTGATGCGTCTCCGCCCATGGAGGCCGTGCCCGACCGCGTTGACGACTCGGTACGAGCCGTCCCAGAGGCGCCTGAGTCCGAGCCCGGCGAGGCGCCCGAGCGCGTTGAGCGTCCCCGCATCGCCCAGGGCCTGCCGCTCCAGGCCTACTCCGATGACCAGCTCGACGACCTCATGACCTGGATCCGCTCCGACGGCGTCAACCGCTCCGAGGTCCAGGAGGTCGAGGAGCTCAGATCCGCCCTGGCTCTGCGTCGCCGCGGCACGGGGATCGACGCGGTCCTGGCTAATGCGGTACGGCGCAGCCGTTGAGCCGTCCGAGCGATCCCGAGCAACACGGTGCATGACGGTGACGCTACCGACGCTACCAATGACGCTTCGCACGGCGAGGTGGCGATGAGCGGCGTGGACGGGCCCTCCAATCCGGACCTAGAACCTGCGCCGCACCACGACGCAGCTCCTGGACGCAGAGGCGCCCGGCGTCGTCGGCGGGTCATCGCCCTGTCTGCACAGGATCAGGAACGTGTGTCACGTGGCGAGAGCCCTGAGGACCTTGCCCGAGCCGATTACGAGCACGATGCCCTCAGCGGGGTCGGCGGAGGACTCGATGCCCTCGAGACCGGTGGCGCCGGCTCCAACGATGTTCGCCTCAAACGCGACGTCCCCCCGCACTGGGGCTGATATCGAGCAATCGTGCAGCTGCGTGCGAATGCCGGCAAACGTTCTTTGGTATTGCAGGAGGAGAAATGCGGAAGGCCCCGCCGATCACTCGGATCGACGGGGCCTTGAAGTGATGCTGCGATTGCGGCTACCGCATCGCTGTGGGACTCACTGCCTGGGCGAGTGGTTGGCGGAGCCGGCGGAGAGCAGGTCGCGGATCTCGGTGAGCAGCTGGACGTCGGTGATCTCCTTGGCGTCCTCCGCGGCCTTCTCCCTGGCCAGGCGCTCCTTGAGCTTGTTCATCGGCAGAACGATGGCGAAGTAGACGGCGGCGGCCACGAGCAGGAAGTTCACCACGGCAGTAATGATCGTACCCGGCTGGACGAACTCGGTGGCGCTCGCGGTGAGCTTGAACTGACCGACGGAGTCGAAGTTCGGCTGGCCGACGACCTGGCTGATCATGGCCATGATGACATCGGTGATCGCCTTGACGATCGGTGAGAAGGCGGCACCGATGATGACGGCGACGGCGAGCTCGAGGGCGTTGCCCTGCGAAATGAACTCCTTGAATCCCTTGAACATGGCGATCCTTTCGTAGCGGCGCGGGCAGACGTCTGCCATGGGTGCGCCATCGGGGACTAGTGAAAGTGAAGCGTCTTATCATCTGTGTAAGGCGCTCGCAGCGGCATTACGGGCTCAGCACAATGCCGAGCGTGCTACTCGTAGCCGCGCCGACCACCACAATAGCGTTACCGGCAGGAATGGCTAGTGTGATAAGTGTTACTTTCTTGTTTCCCGTCCAGTGGTCATCATCGCCTACGCGCTGTGTCATAACGACGCGCGCTCCCGAACAGAGGACCGTACTGCGCTCTCCGAGCGGCCCGGTAGATATTTCCTGGGAAAGACTTTGAGGAGTCTGCTGAATTCCTGGCGACTTCTGGTCAGGTGGCGGTTCCGGAGGTGCGCTGGGAGCTTTGCCCGGATTGTTCTCCGGTCCGATCTGGGCGGGAGAGCCGTCCTGTCCTTCGGAAACTCCTTCGGGGGTGCCTTCCTGTTCCTGTGATGCCGGTTGTGGTGAGGTCTGGGGAGTCCACCCCTCCCGTGTCTGCCCGATGATGTCAACCCGGGCGCCGGGGTGGGCGAGTTCGGCCCCGACCTCGATCGGTACCTGCACCAGTCGTTCGTCGGCTCCCAACTGCTGCGCCATGCCCCCGCTGGTCATTGAGACCGTCAAGATGGTTCCCGGTTCCAGGGTGATGGCCGCCCGGTTCCCGACGACCTGCTCCTTGGCGGCCAGCCCGGCTTGGGGGAGTGCCGACGTCGGAAGTCTGCTCGTTGAGACGTCCTGCTCGGTAATGAGGGCTCCGGCGGTCACCTGTCGGGCCGTGATGAGTACCTGCTGACCCCGTTCGGGGCCGGGGCGCAGCACACTGAGGGCCACCAGGACCGCTGTCCCCAGGCACAGGGCCACGACGAGGTGACGGTGCCGCCACAGCAGAAGCGAGGGGCGTGGCGCGGCAATGCGGCTGTCGCGGGCTGATGAGTGTGAGGCCGGTCCGGATGGGCGGGGTGATTGAGGCGATGAGTTGCGGGACAGGCGGTGGCGGAGTCTCATGACTCCAGAATCCGAGGGTCGTTGTCGGTTGGCACGCGCTAGCTGTCGACCCTGTGGATGAGCGCTGCAACCATGCGCCTGTGGCCCCTGGGCAGTCCCGGCTCATCCGGGCGCGGGCTTCTATCACTCCGGGGACCTGGCGTGCGCCGGCGAGCCGGCGGCCAGTAGGAACCACTCCTGAGCCGTGATGACGGCGTCCACGGACTCATCGTGCTCCTCCACGGGAAGCGGCCCGCGCACCAGTTCCTCGGGGTGGATGATTGCGAAGGTGTGGGTCCCGGATGCCCGCAGCGGCAGCATCCGGTCGTACCAGCCGCCTCCCTGGCCCAGGCGCCGTCCGTCTCGGTCCACGGCGAGTGCTGGAATGAGGAGGGCGTCCACCTCGCGCACCGCCTCAGCCGGCAGTGTGGGGCCGCTGGGTTCTGGAGGGCGCCCCGGTGCCCGCTCCGCCAGGTCCGTGGTTCCCTGGAACCGCCCCCAGCAACGCGCCAGGCGCGGCCCGAGCACCGGCAGCAGCACCTCGACGCCGGCCTCGTGGAGTCGTTCCAGTAGCAATCGAGTGCAGGGCTCGGTCCCCACGGACACGAAGGTCGCCACACTCGCCGCACCTTCTACCGCCTCCTGGGCGTGCTCGGTCAGTGCCTTGCAGGTGGGCGTGTGCCCTGCGATCGGGTGGCGGTGGTGGGAGCGCCGGTGCAACCGCAGCACCTTGCGCAGCTCGTCCTTGGCGTCGTCGACCTCGAGTCGGCTCGTA
>NZ_CAUROW010000110.1:0-5438 GCF_963526355.1 uncultured Actinomyces sp.
GGCCCTGTGCGACCGGGTCGCCGTCATCGACCACGGACGCGTCATCGCCCTCGACTCGATCCCGGCCCTCGTCGCGGCTCACGGCGGCCAGGCCGAGTTGCGCCTCACCCTCAGTGCCCAGGCGCCGAGGGCGCTGGCCGATGTCGAGGGCGTCACCTCCGTGCGGGCCGACGGCGCTGTGACCGTCGTCTGCGGCACGGGCGCCTTCGCTCAGGCGGTCCTGTCCCACCTGGCGCAGGCCGGCGTCACCGTGCAGAACATGGAGACCCACACGCCGGGCCTGGAGGAGGTCTTCCTCAACCTCACCGGACGCGCCGTCAGGGATGCCTGGCCGGGCCGAGAAGCCCACTGAGAAACCGATTACTGAGAACCCGAGCGCTGAGAAGAGACATGACCATGCGCACCCGTCGATCCTTGATGACCCTGCTCGCCATGCTGACCCGTTCGACCCTGCGTGAGCCCGTCGGCCTGTTCTTCACCCTTGTCCTCGCCCCGCTGCTGGTGGCCGTCCTCGGGGTGCTCTTCGGCAACGACCCCAACCCCCAGTTCGGGGGGCGCGGCTTCATGGATGCCACCCTGCCCGCCTGCGCCTGCCTCGTCGTGGGGATGACAGGCGTCGTCATCCTACCCACCAGCCAGCTCCAGCTGCGCGAGAGCGGGGCCCTGACCCGTCTGCGGGCCACACCGCTGAGTCCGCGGGTCTTCGTGGCGGCCGATCTGACCGTCAACTTCCTCATCAGTCTGGTGGGGATCGTCCTGGCGCTGCTGGTGGGGGCGCTCGGCTTCGGGGTGAGGCTTCAGGGCAACCCGCTGGCGGTTCTGGCCGCCGCGGCCCTCGGGCTGGTGGCCTTCCTGGCGCTGGGTTACGCGCTGGCCGCTGTCTACCCCTCCGCGCGCGCCGCTACCGGCATCGGCAACGGGCTGTTCATCGTCATCATGATGACCTCCGGGGCCTTCGTCCCTCAGAGCCAGATCCCCGAGGGCGTCCAGCGCGTGGCCCGTTACTCGCCCTTCCACTACCTGGTCGACCTCTTTCAGGGGATGTGGGCCGGTCAGTCCTGGGCGGACTACGGGACGGCGCTCGCGGTGCTCGCCGGTATGACGGTGGTCTGCGGTCTGTTGGGGGCCCGACTGTTCCGCTGGAAGACGGCCTGACGGTGCTCACTTCGGGTACTTCGCGCCGAGCCGGGCAGGCTCTGTGTAGCCCTGCGGTTCTTCTGTAGGGCTACGCGAAGGATGTCCGGCTCGATGGGGGTGGAGCTGCCCACTCAGGCCAGGCGGACGCCGCGCGGCAGCCTGCCGGCCGGCACGCGCAGCCGTCTGCTGGCCGTGACGACGCCGCCGGCCCCCAGGGCCAGGATGACCACGAGGCTCGCGGGCCAGAAGACCAGGTGCTCGGCCAAGGGGCCGCGGTCCTTCGAAGAGTGCGAGAGGCCGAGCAGATCGTCGTCCTCGTAGGTGGCGGTCTCGCCCGCGCAGCGGTTGTGGACGATCCGATCGGGCCGGGGATTGCGCATCGAGTCAACAATCTTCCCTGCGAAGGACAGGTAGGAGGTCGGGATGCCGGGGGCGGCCGAGGCCGGTTGCTGTGGCGCGTGGGCGGTGGAGTCCCCCAGGGCCACGAAGGGGTTGGGGGCCAGCATCCACCAGATCCTCTCGGAGCGAGTCACCACCTGGGTGTCGATATCCGATCGGCACACGGTCTTCTCGTTGGTCGAGGCCTCGTAGTCCGGTCGACGGGTCTCCACGGTCTGCGTGCCGGTCACTACGGATGAGGCCACGGCTGTGCTCAGTGGCGTTCCGACGGTGAGGGCGGCCACCACGAGGTAGGTCAGGACCGCGGAGGCCGAGGGCCGTGCCGTCAGGCTGGAGAAGCCCAGGCCGATCGCGCACACCGCACCCAGGGTGAAGACGAGGATGACCAGGTGGGCGAGGAGCGCCTGCCAGTGAGAGCCGCCGGCGACCGTCAAGATGAGGAGGAAGGGCGCCGCCACGCCCAGGAAGGCGATCGCCGCGACCCAGGCCGCCAGCAGCTTGCCGACGACGATCTCCTGACTGCGCAGCGCGGTGGCCTGCAGCAGCGCGAGGGTCGCGTCGGCGCGGTCGCCGTTGAGCGACGTCGCTGACAGCGTGGGGGCCACGATGAGCCCGATCCCCAGCACGAAGCAGACAATGGTGTCGTAGAGGAACGGAAGGTAGTCAGATGTGGTCTCGCGGGTCGTGGTCTCCACGGCGATCGCCAGCCCGCCGCACAGCAGAATGAGGACGGCCAGCCAGATCCCCAGCATGACGCGCCAGCGCGTTGCCCGCACCCGCTGGCGCAGCTCGAGCACCATGACGGTGCGTACACCTCTCCAAGTCATCGGCGTTCTCCCTCCATGGCCAGGTAGGTCTCCTCCAGGGCTCCTCGCAGCGGGGCGAAGGAGACGACCTCCACCCCGGCCTCGACGGCCTTGCGCAGCAGGCGGGCCGCCGCAGCGTCGTCGTCCACCGGAAGGCGCACGGTCCCGTCCTCCTCATGCGTGACGGACGGCTGTGCGGAGTGCACCCACTCGCTCAGACGTCCGGCGTCCAGGGCTCGCATCCGCCAGGTTCGGCGCGTCGGCACCGGGTGGGCCGCGCCACCGGGTCCCTCCGCCTCGGCCCGGCCCTGCTCCGACGGCGTCGGGAGGGCGGTTCCGTGCGACATGAAGACGACGCCGTCGACCATCTCCTCCATCTCCGGCAGGATATGACTGGAGAGCAGGACCGTGGTGCCGTCTGAGGCCAGGTCGCGCAGCAGGGCACGCAGATCGGCGCGCGAACGCGGGTCCATGCCGGCGGCCGGCTCGTCCAGGAGCAGGACCTTGGGACTGTGGATGAGGGCGCGGGCCAGGCCCAGGCGCTGCTTCTGGCCCCGGGAGAGGACCCGGGCCGGAGTGCGCGCCAGCTCGTCGAGGTGGACCAGGGTGAGCATCTCGACGGCGCGGGTGCGGGCTGTGTCGGCGTCCATCTCCTGGGCGGCGGCGAAGGTCAGGAGGATCTCGGTGCAGGTCAGGGAGTCCCAGGTGCCGAAGGCGTCGGGCATCCACCCCACGGTGCGGTGGACCTCGCGCGCCTGGGTGACCGGGTCCAGTCCCGCCACCCGGATCGTCCCGGAGTCCGGGGCCAGCAGGGCCGCCAGCATGAGCAGCAGCGTCGTCTTGCCGGCGCCGTTGGGGCCGACCAGTCCGGTGACGGCTCCGCCCGGCACCGACATGTCCAGCTGCCGTACCGCGGGCGCCCGGCCGAAGAAGCGGGTGAGTTGAGAGACTTCGATGCTCATGCGAGCAGGTTACGTCGTCGGTCGGGGCCGGCGGGCGGAACTCGGGGACGACATGGGCGGCGGCGATGGGGCGTGCCTGACTCCGCCTCAAACATCAACAAAAACTTCAGAAACGACGCGGCTCCGGGTCATTTCTGAAGAACTTGTTGAAGTGTGGTCCGTGAGCCCACAGCCCCGTGATGTGTCGGCCTGACGGCGCTCGCCTCGGGCGCCTTGCGTCGAGCCGGGCATTATTCGCGTACCCCTACAGAAAAACCGCAGGGCTACGCGAATAATGCCCGGCTCGATGGGGGTGGGGCCGCCCGCTCAGGCCAGGCGGGTGCCGCGCGGCAGCCTGCCGGCCGGCACACGCAGGCGCTTGCTGGCGGTGATGACGCCGCCGGCCCCCAGGGCCGTGAGCGTCACGAGGCTCACGGGCCAGAAGGGCGGGTGCGTGGTCTTAGCGGATGAAGAAGGGAAATCGTCTATGATGAGTGGGGAGTTGTCGGAGTCGTCCTTCTCCTTGCAGGCGTTGTGAATGGCCACTTCGGGCTGGGGGTCGCGCATCGTGTCAATGCCTAGGCCGGTTTCCTTCAGGAGGGAGGATTGACCAAAGAGGTCTGGGGTCGGCGCGTGGGCGGTGGCGTCCCCCAGGGCGGCGAAGGGGTTGGGGACCAGCATCCACCAGATCCGGTCGGTGTGAGTGACTTCCTGGGTGGAGATTTCCGGAGACGGCTGGCATACGACCTTGTCGTTGTCATCGCTCGACTTCATGTAGTAGGTCACCTGGGTCTGCGTGCCGGTGACCATGGGTGAGGCAATGGCCGTGGCCAGGGGTGTCCCCACGATGAGGGCGGCCACCGCGATGTAGGTCAGTACTGTCGAGGTCCGGGGGCGTACGGTCAGGCTGGAGAGTCCCAGGCCGATCGCGCACACCGCTCCCAGGGTGAAGGTGAGGATGACCAGGTGGGTGATGAGCACCAGCCAGTGAGAGTCGCCGGCGACCGTCAGCATGAGGAGGGAGGGGCCTGCAACGCCCAGGAAGGCGATCGCTGCGACCCAGGCCGCCAGCAGCTTGCCGACGACGATCTCCTGGCTGCGCAGCGCGGTGGCCAGCAGTGGCGCCAGGGTCGCGTCGGCGCGGTCGCCGTTGATCGACGTGGCCGACAGGGCGGGGGTGATGATGAGCCCGATCCCCAGCACGAAGCAGAAGCTCAAGTCATAGAGGATGCGGTAGGTGATTGCAGGACTGTCCTCGATGTACCCGCAGGAAGCCAGAACCGGCACGGTGCTCAACAACCCGCTGCATAGGAGGCCGACGATGGCCAGCCCGATGTACCGGCGCGAGGTCCTCACCCGCTGGCGCAGCTCGAGCACCATGACAGTGCGTACACCTCTCCAGGTCATCGGCGTTCTCCCTCCAGGGCCAGGCAGGTCTCCTCCAGGGCTCCTCGCAGCGGGGCGAAGGAGAGGACCTCCACCCCGGCCTCGACGGCCCCGCGCAGCAGGCGGGCTGCCGCCGCGTCGTCGTCCACCGGAAGATGCGCGGCCTCCGTCCCTGGGTGATGGGAGGCTGCGCGGCGTCGGCGCTCATGAGGGGAGGGTACTGCGCGAAGGCTTGTGGGGGCCGGGGGAGAGGTCCCCATTGTCGGTGGTGGAAGGTGCTCTGGGGGGGTGCCCCTATGTGGTGTGTCAAGCGGCTGCGGGTAGTTGTGTTGATGGTTGTGGGGTGTAGAGGGTGTGGTTGCGGATCATGGCGTGCAGGGTCAGGATGCGGCGGTGGGCCAGGGCGAGGACGGCCTGGCCCAAGGCGGTTTGCCTTGGTCGCGTTTGCGCTGGTAGTAGGCCTGGCTGACGGGGTCGGAGCGCAGTGAGGCGAAGGCAGACAGGAACATGGCGCGCTTGAGCCTCTTGTTGCCGCCGTGGGAGACGTGCTCGCCCCTTATGGAGGAGCCTGATCTCCTGGTTACCGGTGCCAGGCCGGCGTAGGAGGCTAGCTGGGCTCCGGTGTCTGGCGGTCCTTGTCCAGGGTCTCGGCCAGCAAGGACGGCGGCGGCCGGGACCCCGATAGCGGGCACGTGTGGTCAGGACCTGGCACATGAGGGTGGGCCACCCGCCAGGGTCGCCGGCCTGGGCGGCGACATCAGCCCGCTGA
>NZ_CAUROW010000111.1:0-5393 GCF_963526355.1 uncultured Actinomyces sp.
GCCGGTGCGCCACAGGATCCAGGCCATATCGTCATGCCAGTCGCCGATCTCCCAGGCAGAGGAGTATCCCTCGGTGTCGGCCACACCGGCGAAGGCTCGTCGGGCCTCCTCCATGATCTCCTGGGCCTCGGCGAGCCGGGAGCGGGCCATGGGGAGGGTGAGGTCGTCCACCAGCGCCCGGGCCGAGCGGCGCAGTGCCCGTCCCCGATCCAGGCGGCCCTGGTCGGTATGGGCGTCCTCCAGATCGGCGGCCTGGCGGAAGAGATCGGCGGCACGCACATTGTCCTTGAGGTTGGAGGCCGCCATCGCCGCGTGCGAGAGGTACTCCCCCGCCAGTGCCCGGCGCTCCTGATCCTTCAGGATCCGGGCGGCGGCCAGCGAGTGCTCGACGACGCCGTCCTCCTCCCCCAGGGCCATGCCGGTCTGAGCCAGGAGCCGGTGCAGGTACAGGGCGATGCTCTCGGCCCCGCAGCGCTGCGCCAGGCCCAGGGCCGACTCCAGGACCTCGGCGCTCTCCAGGAAGCGCTCGGAGGCCTCCAGGGCAGAGCCCAGGGACAGCAGCGAGGCCACGGCGTACAGGGTGATGTCGGCTGCCAGCATGATGTTGGCCTGTTCGCGGAACTGGGTGATGGCCTCATCGAACTGGCCCACCTCCATCGAGGAGATGCCCAGCAGGCGCCGCCCACGGGCGGCCAGGACCGGTGAGACCTTCTCGTGGCGGCGCATGACCTCCTCGGCCAGGAGACATCCGTTGTAGACGTCACCGCACTCGGCCAGGACCTCGGCGCGCGCCATGTCGAGGATGTCATCCATGCACTCGGCGTGACGGTCCTCGGGGACGGCCGCGGCGGCCCGGGCGATGACCTGGATGGCCCCGAGCGCCTCGTCCCGGGCGTGCAGGTCGGTGAGGACCGAGGTCCCCACGAGCAGGGCGTCGGCGGCCAGCACGAGGGCGTCGGTGCCCCCGGGGTCGAGCAGCTCGGTGGACACCAGGTCCTCGACATGGGCCTCGATCTGTCCGATGAGCCCGGTGGCGCGCTGCAGCCGCTGGTCGCGCTCGGGCTCCTGGGAGCGCTCGGCGATGGAGTCGGAGGTGATCTCGCTGTCGAGGTTGAGCAGGTCGACGTAGTAGGCGCCCAGCGGTCCGAAGGCCAGCTCCATGAGAGGTCGGACCCGCAGGCGCTCGGCGATGGCCTCGTCCATCTCGGTGCGGCAGGTCAGGGCGGCGGCCCGCAGCAGGCCCGTGTGGTACTCCAGCCCTGGGATCTCCTCGCCGGGCGGGGGCAGCAGGTCACGCGTGGCCACCTGGTTGACGACATACCAGTAGTCCATCGTCGATGAGCCGATGGAGCGGCGGTGGTCGGCGTAGCGGCGCACCGCCTCCTCCCCACTGCGCACTGGCCGGGGGCGCACGAGGTCCACCAGCGGGAAGGGTTCGTCGCCGCCCTGGTGGCTGGTGGCGCGAGTGCGCCGGGGACCCGCCTCCGAACCCGCTGACGCCGCACGCGGCACGTGCTCCTGGAGCGAGTCGTCGCCACCGGTCAGCAGCCCCAGGAGGGAGGCGACGTCGGGTTCGGCGCCGTCCTCGTCGGCGATCAGGCTCGTCCGAGCCGGCTCGGGCAGCTCTTCGGAGGGTTCGAGGAGGTCGACCTCAACCCCCAGCCCGTGGACCGCACCCGGGGCGGCGTCGAAGGCGGCCCGCACCAGGGAGCGCTCCAGGTGGTCGGAGATCGTGCTGTTGCCGTTGCGCAGGTCGAACTGCTGGGCCAGACGCCGCGCCCAACCGGTCATCTCAGCGTAGGCGCGCGAGATGGTGGTGGGGGCCGCCAACCCGGGCAGGGGGTACCACAGGTCGGCGGCCGGGACCTCGACGTCCAGGGCCTCCTCACCGCGGCCGGCCCGCTCGGCCTCGCGCAGCACCAGGCTCATACCGCGCAGGGCCGACAGCAGCACGTAGGCGGACTCGGCCTGGGCCAGCCAGGCGAGGTGACGCCGCAGGACGTCCAGGCCGCGGTCCACCCTGCCCACGAGGGCCAAGTACTCCAGGTGGTAGGCCAGGGAGACGAGGGCCTTGGGCGAGCGGCGGACCTCCCGGTAGGAGCGCAGATGCGCCTCCCAGGCGGCCCGGGGCCGTCCGGAGGCCAGCAGCGGCAGCAGCACGAGCGACTGCATGGAGTGGGGCTGCATGGAGCAGCCGACGGCGCCGGTGAGCACGGGCACGGCCGTGGACACTGCCAGCTCCCAGGCCTCGGTGCGGTAGGCGAAGGCGACCTGACGCATGGGGTCGCAGCCCTCGCAGTCGGCGTTCTCATCGCGGTGGGTGGCCCGCCAGGCGGCCAACTCCTCGGCGGCCTCCTCCTCCAGGCCCAGCAGGCCGGCCACCGAGGCACGCTCGCCGTGGACGACGTGCATGGAGGCGCCCTGCGCTCGGTAGAACTCCTCAAGGCCGGCCTCGAGCTGGCGCACCTTGTCCTTGGAGACCTTGGGGTTGGCACCCGCCACGGCCACCGCCCACTTGAAGTGCCAGTGCAGGGTGCGCACTTGGGCGTCGTCGAACAGCTCGGGACGGCGCTGATAGCGGGCGAGGTTCCACACGAAGGGAGCCAGCGCCTTCCACTCCTCGTTGCCCTGCTGGTAGGCCTCGGTCAGGGCCAGCCGCGTGGAGACCCGCAGATCCTCGTCTCCC
Source organism: uncultured Actinomyces sp. (assembly GCF_963526355.1). Lineage (GTDB taxonomy): Bacteria > Actinomycetota > Actinomycetes > Actinomycetales > Actinomycetaceae > Actinomyces. The sequence continues at coordinate 2,687 of NZ_CAUROW010000111.1, forward strand.
AGGGCGTCCGCCCAGCCGACGGCCTCCGCAATGAGGGCCGAGGCCTTGGGCTCGTGGGCGAGGGCATCGGCGTAGGCCAGGCGCTCGAGGATGTCTTGGCGTGTTGTCATGGAGTCTTGTCCTTCCGGGCGGAACCTGACGTTGCACCGTCGTGAGGCGAGGGCTTCCACCGTGTCCTGCGAGTGCACAAGGAGAGGGCCCGCGTACCCCAGGGGGCTCCGCGGGAGAGGGTCCGGCATCCTGTACCGCTCAACGATGAACGGCGTCATGGGCGTTTCGGGCTCCTTTCGTCCAGCGGGGCGGTCGTCCGATATTTAGTGTTACCGAACGGTTATAGAATCCGCCACCGCTGCACCGAGGGGCAACTCGACCACGGGGCATGTCGGCCCCCGCCGCGGCGTCCCGGCCGGCCGCCGCCGGGCGCGCACACTCTGACGACGCCTCCTCCACGCCAGTATTTTCAACGAGTCCTGGACAACCGGAGTCGTGAGGCCCGATGCTCTAGGACACGAGCAGGGGCTCAGAGGTGTTGGTTGTCTCAACTCCGGTTCCGCCGTCAGCATCACCCGAGGCGACCATGCCCTCGTCATTCTTGACGCCGACGGCGGAGTCTGCATGGGTCCCGGCCCGCTCCGGCACCTCGCCTCCCGGCCCGTCGGGGGAGGCGGCCATCCCCACGGCCTTCTCCACCGCCGCAACCGTGTCTGGCAGGGGGGTGGCAGTCGGCCCGGGCTCAGGAGCGGCGGCCAGCGGCGTCTCCATCGCCTCAGGAGTCCGGATGACACCGCGCCGCGCGGAAGCATCGACCTCGGCTCCGCCCGTCGCACCGCTGTCGAGCCGGCCGAGGACCTCGCGCAGAGCGTCGTCGACGCCGTCGAGAACGAACTCCATCGTGCCGGCCAGCTGGGCGTCGTCAAGCCCGGTCCCGACGTTGATGAGGACCTCGGCACACAGTCCCGGACCGGCATCGTCGACCTCGGTGTAGAGGGCCGGGATGAGCCGGGCGCTGGAGACCTCCTGGGCCACAGCGCGCACCTGCGAGAGCATCGCGGCCCCCGGGGCCGAACCGTCCAGCCGATGGTGGGCGCGCACAACGAGGATCCGACGGTAGACCACCATGAGCACGTAGTCGAAACCGGCCACCGAGCAGCGCACCACCCCCTCGGACAGGTCGATGTCGCAGCCGTGGCCACGCCCGGCCAACCAGGCGGCGAGCCGCCTGAGGGTCACTGTCGGGGTCACCGACCCCTCCGGATGGTTCCACCAGGCCATCAGTCCTCCTCCCAGGTGACGAGCTCGGGGAAGCGCTCCTGGACGGTGGAGAAGAGGGCTCGGGTCATTCCCAGGCCCATATCCATGAAGGCGTCGAGCTGGGCGTCGCTCATGCCCGCGCCGACGTAGGCCACCATCTGGGTGCTCAGCAGCAGGCTCGAGTCGCGGGCGGGGGTGATCGCCAGATCCGGCCCATAGGTGGAGCGGTGCTGGGTATCGATGAAGGTGCGCATCTCATCAAGGCGCTCGACCGACGGGCGCCCGTGCCACATGCCGGCCACCACGAGTGCGGGATCCTTCGCATGCAGGTAGACGCCGATGTCGCAGCCAGGGAAGCTCATGAAGACGGTGCCGTCCTCCTCGGACCCGGCAGCGATGCCGCGCTGGGACAGCCAGGCCTCGACCCGCGTGAGGGTCAGCGCCGGTTGCGCACTCATGGGCGATCTCGTTTCCTTCCCAGTGCGGGACGTGATGCGGGGGTTGATACGGGGTTGACAGCGCGTACTGCTCGCCGACTCGGCGCCGGAGTTCAGAACTCGATGTCGGCCGCGATGTCGGCGACCGTGTCGACCTGGTCGGCTCCGATCCGCGCGCTGCGCACGCTGCCCGGAGAGGCCCCTTTGCCCACAGTCGGGCTCGGGGTGCCCACGGCATCGGACCAGCCCACCGGGGTCGGGTCGGCCGTCCCGTTCTGGCCGTCGGGTCCGTCCTGGAGTCGTCCCAGCGCCTGGTCCAGCGATCGGCCCAGGACCCCGGAGGCCGACTCGGCCAGGGTCAGGCAGCGCGAGTCCAGCTCCTCAGACGACTTGTAGCTCCGACGATTGGTCGATGCGGCGCGCCGCCCCGTCCCGGCGGACTCGGTGCGAGAGGCGCGGGAGCGGGGCGATGCGCCCGAGGCCCCGGAGCCCCCTCGTCCGGCCGCCCTGCTGACGGAGGAGCTGTCTTGGGACTTCTTGCGGAAGCCGACCATGGTGGTCCTTTCGGGAATGGAGTCGGGCGGCCGCGGGCCGCGCGGGGAGCGAAGAACTGATGAATCGACGAGCTCGTTGACGGACTCGGTGAAGGAATGAAGCGTCGTCGGGCTCGGGCCGCAACCGCAGTGCCGGCGAACCGGGCGGGCGGCGGGGAGAAGGCTAGCGGGGCACCTCGCAGGAGAGTTGATCGGCGGCGTGGGCCTGCTGGCTCCACAGCTCCTCGGTGAAGGTGTTGTCCAGGATGGAGCGGGCCAGCGGCTCATCGGGGCGCATGATGTCGCGCACCGTCTGGAGGATGAGCCGGTGACGGTCGGCCAGGCCCTCCTGGCCGAGGATCTGGGCCGAGCGCCCCAGGCCCCCCATGAAGTTGACGTACTCCATGGCGTGGTACTGGGGAGAGACCTCATCGGGGCGCAGCTGATGGGTGCGCGTCTCCAGCGCGTTGCGCACGTCGCGGCGCA
>NZ_CAUROW010000112.1:0-5251 GCF_963526355.1 uncultured Actinomyces sp.
ACCGCGTAGGCGCCCGAGCGGATGACCTTCTTCAGGCCCGAGTCGGTGGACTCCATGATCTGGGCGTCCAGGCCCATGCCTGCCATGACGACGAAGCGTTCCTCGCCGTCGTCGAAGGTGCAGGTGACCATGTCGATGGCCTCGACGCGTCCGTGCAGGGCCAGGCGGATGGCGGCATCGGTGTCCAGGGGGATGGACAGGTTGCGGGCCAGCAGGTTGCCGGTGCCGGCGGGGACGAGGGCCATGGGCATCTCGGTGCCGGCGAGCTGGGAGGAGACGGCCCGCACGGTGCCGTCGCCGCCGGCCACCATGACCAGGTCGACGCCGGTCTCCAGGGCGCGGCGGGCCATGGAGCGGCCGGGGTCGTCGGGGGTGGTCTCCAGCCAGACGGTGGGGCGCCAGCCGGCGGCGCGCACCTCCGCGGCGACTCGGCGGCGTAGGAGCGAGAGGTCGTCGAACTTGGTGGGGTTGTAGATGACGGCGGCGCGTTTCTCGCTGCTGGCGCGCGCCAAGCGGCTGTTGACCCAGCTGGTGAGAATCGCATCGATGCCGCCGACCCACAGGGCCAGGTTCGCGAAGGCGGCGCCCAGGAGGAACCCTCCGACCAGGTCGCCGAGCGTGGCCAGGCCCATGTACCACTGGCCGACGGCGCTCACGGCGACGGCCGCGTAGCCGACGACGGTGCCGGCGGCGACCCTGGTGCTGTGGTGGTGGGCGCGCGCGAGGGTCACCAGGACCCAGGAGGCCAGGGTCATGGCGGTGACGTGCGCGTTGGGGTAGGCGTGGGTGAAGGCGGAGACCGAGTCGGCGAAGGCCGTCCCCGGGATGGGACGGGTCAGGGACTGAGCGATGAGGAACTGGACGGGGATGCCGGCGGCGGCGATGGCCAGAGAGACACTCAGGCGGCGCATGCGGGCGTTGTAGGCGTAGACCACCCAGGCCGCGATGACCGCGAGGAGCAGGAGCGGGTGGGTGAGGATCGCGAAGGCCTCGGCGAGCTGGCCGGCCGCCGAGCGGGGCTGGGTACTCGGGGCGGGCAGGAGGGCGTCGAGGGCGGTCAAGCCGCTGTGGGCATGCAGGTCGGCGCCCGGGGTGAGCGGGCCGGGCGCGCTCAGGTGGGTCCAGATGGCGAAGGTCAGGGCGAAGGCGACGCAGAGGACGGCCTCGACGTACTTCAGGCGCAGTGGGGGACGTGAAGGGGAGGGGGAGGCGGTGTCGCGTCGGGGCCTGCTCACGCTCGCTCGTCCTTCCGCCGGCCGATTATTTATTCGGGAGGCAGCCTAGTCGGTGCGGCTGTGGGTGGCATGTGTCCGGGCTGGGGGAGCGAAGGCGGAGGGTTATGGAGAGTTCACGCCGGTACTGGCTGGTCCCGACGGTGGCGCAGGGTGACCGACCGTGTGGATCGGGGACTGCGATCCGCCTCGAGGGCGTGTTTCTCCCTCACATGACGACGGTCGGACCGCAGTCGTTTGCGGGAGAACGCCGTTCTCGCACGGTAAGTACGTCCCCGAGCAGATGAGGGATGCTATGAGGTTCTGCTGCGGGAGCAGCTGGAAATCACAAACCGTGGACTATGGATGGGTGCACGGCCTGTGACGCAATTTGCGTGTGCGAGAGGGGGGATTATGTAGCTCGAGGATGTGGATGCGCAATGTGCTGTTGACGTGGTGCCCTTTGTGTGTCCTGGTATCATAGCGGCATGAGTATTTCTGGCCACTCTCAAGCAGAACCGATGCGTTATGCTCTCCTCCTTCGTGGCATTAATGTCGGTGGCAAGAATAAGGTTGGCATGAATCACCTGAAGGCGGATTTAATGGAGTTGGGGTTCTCCAATGTGGTCTCATACATCAACAGCGGCAATCTATTTTTTGACAGCACTGAACCGGAGGAAGTGATTCGGTGCAGACTGAAGCGTTACTTTGATGCGACCTATGAATTCCCGATACCGTTCATCATCGTCGGCGCTGTGACGCTTCGGCAAGAGGTGGATCGTCTGCCGGGCTGGTGGCAGGATGAAGCGGCCTATCGGCGGGATGTGCTGTTCTACTTGCCTGAGGCGGACAAGGCGTCCATTGAGGCGGAGACGGGAACTTGGGCGAATGATGAAGAACGGCTCCATTTTGGACAAGCGGCCTTCTTTTACTGCAATCACAGTCAGGCCGACTATCTCAAATCAAATTATCATAAGAAGCTGCTCAAGGCCCGGTTTTACAAACAACTGACGATCCGTAATGGAAAAACCTTTCAGAAAATAGTCGAGCTCGTGCTGGAGGGTCAATGAGTATTGGTGCCTGTTGGCGCCCGCTCGGCCCTATTGTTGGCGATGAGCTTTGTGTCAGCGGTTCATCTTGGTGTGTGATGTCAAGGTGCGCCGGCAAGTCGTGCGCTCCTGCTGCGCGTATGGCCGCCGTTTGCATGAGCTGATTGACCATGCCTTCCGGTACGAAGGAGGTGGCAAAGTCGGTTGAGATGGTTGGTTGAGTGAGTGGCCTGATAGTTCTTTTGGGGCGTCTTGGCAGGGACTTGGCGGTGGTGATGCGAGGATTACTGTCATGCCGATCGGTGCCGCGCTCAGCGAGGGTGGTGCAGATCGCCCCAAGCGTATGACTCACGCCCGTCGTAGCCGGCCTCCTCATGTCAGGGGCCTGCGCGATGAGATCCTCAATGCGGAGATATCCAAAGTTCACAAGAACCAGCTGTTTTGCGGATGGGTGTGTGCCGCCTTCGCCCGCTGACGTGTGCTCGTGGCGGATCGTCGGGACGGCGGCCACGACCTGGGCTCCGTTACCACTGCCCTGCAGGTCATGGTCGCCGGCCTCCCTCGGGCCGTGCGAGCCTCGATCATCTGGGGCCGGGGCGGCGAGATGGCCCAGCACGCCGGTTTCACCGCCATCGCCGGCATCCCGGTCTACGTCGCCGACCCCGCCTGGTCGTGAACGGGCAGAACCCGACCGAGAAACGTCAAAGACGTTAACAACAGCGCACACACCGAGGCTTATTCACAGGGTTAGCTGACACTGGCATCTGCGCAGGTCACAGCACCTTCGACGGATGCTGTGAATAACCTTCACCACCTGATCCCATTCGTAGGGCGAGACAAAATAGAGCGTGGAATGCGTGCTGTCAAGGGGTATTGACGCCCGTGGTGCTGGTGAATGGGGATCGCTAACCTGCTTGTGTCAGGCACCGATGGAGTCGCGCTCGCCAAGTCGTCCAGCCATGTCTCTCGCAAAAGGAGAGAATGGTGCGTCTATAAGCGGGAAATAGGCTCTATCGGGCTGCATTCCTGGAGCCGACCGCCACTCTTGCGTGCTCGGGTCGAAGCGCGGCCGGTCGGCTCCGTGGATGAGCGTCCGTGACTGAGTCAGATCGAGAGCGCAGGAAGAAAGGAAAGGTTCTCATGCGATTCACCAAGAAGGGCATCATGAAGGCGGCAGCACTGGGGTCGGTGCTGGTCGGAACTCTTGCGGTCGCCGCACCGGCGTCGGCGAACAGTTTTGGTCCGACTTATGAAGGAACCCCCGGAGACGTACTAGTATTTTACAATGATGAGAATGACCAGTTCTGTGTGGCGAACATGACGTTCGGTTTAGCGTCGGACGGGATACCAGTCACTATCGCCCCGGAGCAAAGTGATCAGGGCCCGACCCACCATCTCTACGTCAGGGGTCATGAGTCGAAGTGTGTCAGTCTGGCGACGGCCTATGAGGACAGTAGCTACTACTATCAGATGGCCAACACGTTCGGGGCATGGGGGGAGCGGGTCTACTTCCACAGCTGATGAGGGCGTCGGCTGTCGCTGGTTCTGGTATGCGGTATGCCGTCATGCGATCATCCCCAGTCTCCGCTCGGGCAGGCGCTGCGCGTCTGCCCGAGCCCGTGTCAGCACCTCGCCGGATCTGCTGCCAAGAATCTTATTGATCTCCCAGGTTCTGATCATTGCCTGTCGTGGCAGCCAGATGCCGATGCGCTCGGCCTCGTAGTCGTTGTCGAGGTCGAGGATGAGATAGCCCAGGAGCTGCATGAGGACTTGTCTCACCCGTGGGGCCGTGATCCTGTCCACGACCTTGAATTCGAAGAGCGTGTCGTCGATGAACCAGTCGCCGTCGGCGCCGCCGACGAGGAAAGCGCCGGAGAAGGATGGGTTCGAGATGAAGAAGGCCCCATGTCTCATGCGTAGACGCCAGTGCTTGATCTGTCGTTGGTTGACGATGCGCAGGCGAGCGATGTCTTCGAGCATGAGTGGCGGGACCGAGTCGTACACGTCGTCGACGTTTCGCGCTGCCGATAGGCGTTCACCCAATGAGCTGTGCATGGCGCGCGGGCCGGCACGGTAGATGGACTCGCACCACGCGAAGATGATGCTGGCGTAGTCCTGGTCGACGTCGTCGCCGTCCCTGGTGAGCCGCTCCGCTTCGAGGAAGGCATCGCCAAGCACATCCGATATGTGCTGGCCGTTCGGCAGCAGCGGTGCGAGGCCGAAGTTGAACGCATCCATGCCTGCCGCCGAGGCGCTCCGGCGCGGCTCGAACTCGCCCAGCATCATCCTGGTGCGGATATCGAAGGCCGTGCCGACGGTTGGTGAATGACGCCGCGCGTCGGTGACTCCATCCGGAAGCGGCGCCAGTGTGCGTGCCTTGGTGAGTTCGTGGAAACCAAGGTGCTCAGCAAACCGCCTGCCTTCCGGGGATCTGCCACCCGCCATGGCCAGCGCTGGGGCGTAGCTCTCCACCAGATGCCGGAATGGGGACTGCTTGTTGTTCAGTTCGCGCGTCAGGCTCATGGGAGGCTCCACCGTAGGGTTGAGTTGAAAGGGATATGCGGCAGTGCAGTACCGAGCGACTTCGGTGTCGCCATGGGGGACAGGGGCTGGAGGGTGTCTCCAGTGGGGACGGGGCTGTTCTGCCGCTATTGATAGTAGCGTCATGCAGAGAACCGGTAGCCCACTGAGATGATGGCGTCGAGGTGGTAGCGCTGAATCGTGCGTGGACTCGTCTGGGGGAGAATGCGCTCCCCAGGCACTCGCGGATGGTGTGCACGTCGACGTCGAACAGCTCGACCGTCAGGCGCTGGGGCAGTCAGATCGTCTCATCCTCGTAGCGTGCCTCCGAGAAGCAAAAACCCACGCCATGGCCCATGACGTGGGTTCGAGTGTCGACTCCTTGGTCGGGGTATTCGGCCTGACGGCCTCCTACTCCCTCCTCCTCGTACGTCTCACGAGCAAGCTCGCGGACGTCCTCGTCGTCGGGGT
>NZ_CAUROW010000113.1:0-5164 GCF_963526355.1 uncultured Actinomyces sp.
GATGATCGTGCCGGCCTTCTTCAGGAAGCCCTTGCAGGCGTCCCACACCATGATGGCGATCGTGCGTACGCGGGGCAGCCGGTAGGGCGGCATCTCCATGTAGAAGGGCAGCAGGATGGTGCCGCGGTCGGTGAGCTGCTTGACCATCCAGGCCGCCGCCATCGCGGAGACCGCCCCCAGCAGGTAGAGGGCGAACATGACGGTGCCGCGCGCCCCGAAGGGCCCGATCCTGGCGCCGGCGTCAACCGTCAACGAGATCATGATGACGTAGACGGGCAGGCGCGCCGAGCAGGTCATGAGCGGGGCGCCCAGCATCGTGGCCACCCGGTCCTTGGTGGAGGGCAGCGTGCGGGTGGCCATGATCCCGGGGATCGCGCAGGCCAGCGAGGACAGCAGGGCCACGAAGGCCCGCCCCTCCAGACCCGCGATGCTCATGACCTTGTCCATGAGGAAGGCCGCCCGGGACATGTACCCCACGCCCTCCAGGACGGAGATGATGAGGAACATGATGACGATCTGGGGGATGAAGGTCAGCACCGCCCCCACACCGCCGATGACGCCGTCCCCCAGGAGCCCGGCAATGAGCGGATGGGACTCATCGAGCCAGCCGTGCACGATCGTCCCCAGTGCCCCGAAGCCGTCCTCGATGGCGCCCTTGAAGGGCTCGGCCCAGGTGAAGATCGCCTGGAAGAAGAGGAACATGATCGTGAAGAACACGATGGTACCGGGGACGGGGCGCAGCAGGACCCTGTCGATCGCCGAGGTGATCTGGTCGCTCTGGGGCGCCTGGTAGTCGGCGGCTGCGAGCACCGAGTCGGCCCAGGAGGTGATCTCATCGGGGTCGGTGGGCGGCGGCAGGGGAGTGCGCTGCCAGGTGGCGACCTGGGCGAGCTGGGCGCGCAGATCGGGCATGCCGATGCCTCGGTGCCCGATGACCCGCACAGCCGGGATCCCCAGCGCCCGCCCGAGGGCCGCCACGTTGAGGCGGCCCGTGCGGCGACTGAGCTCGTCGGTCATGGTGACCACCAGGCAGGTGGGCAGGTCCAGGGCGAGGGCCTCGGCGACGAAGTTCATCCCCCGCTGCAACGTGGTGGCGTCGACGACGATGACCAGCGCGTCCGGTGCGCTGACAGTGGTCGAGGTCCCGGTGAGGACGTCGTGGACGATCTGCTCGTCGGGGCTGATCGGGTCCAGGGAGTAGGCTCCCGGCAGGTCCTCGATCGTCAGGGTGGTGCCCTCGACCTTGCAGGTTCCCAGGGACCGCTGGACGGTGACGCCCGGGTAGTTGCCGGTCTTGGCGTGCAGGCCGGTCAGGGCGTTGTAGATGGAGGTCTTGCCGGCGTTGGGGGCGCCGGCCAGGGCGATGCGCCGCGACCCGGCCACCGGTGTCCTGGAGCCGGCCGAGTCGCCATGGCAGTCGGTGCCCGGGCGGTGGCGCTCGCGGGGCTCGCCGCGGTGCGTCCGGCCGGAGGCGTGCTGCATGGTGTCGCGGGGGCTCACAGCGTCTCTCCCGCCGTCTGGTCGGGTGCGCCTGGGGCCACGTGCCTCCCGGCGGGCCTGGGGCGGAGGATGATGCGGTCCTCGGCCTCGATAGTGGCGACCTGAATGAGCTGGGCCTCGTGGCGGCGCAGGCACAGCTCGTAGTCGGAGACCCGGTAGACCACCGGGTCGCCCATGGGGGCACGACGCAGCGGTGCGGCGATCCTGCCGGGAATAAACCCCAGGTTGCGCAGTCGCTTGATGAGGACCCCGCCGACGCCGTCGTCGAGCAGGTGGATGATGCGACCGCTGGTCCCGGGACTGAGGTCGGACAACGGAAGTGTGGGGGCGTCCGGTTCGGGGGAGTGAGTGGTGCCGGTGGGGGCGCGGTGTCGTGGAACAGCGAAAGCCATGATGTCCTCGGCTCGACAAGAAGAGGTGAAGAAGAGGTTCTTCGTCAATGGGAGTGTAAGGCGATGCTTGTCTATTCCGCTGGGAATTCACCTGAAATTAGTGTGAAAGAAGTCGGGGTGTTGCTCGTGAATGACGAGGCGCCCCTTTCGCCATAGGTATGGCGGTGATCGCGATCGCTCGCGGCGGCGGCTCCGCGTGAGCTGAAGGCCGCGGGCGCGTGTTCCTGCTGCTCAGCGCCCCGGTCCGGTTCCTAGTGAGGGTGGCACGGACCTCCTCGATCTTGGTGCTTCATAAAAAGAACCTTAGAAAAAACTGGATACGAAGAATGATTGTCACGAGAGTCATGGTTGCCGGAGCAAAAAAGGGAGAGCCGGGTTTCTTAAAACGCTTCCATTGACTCGGAGAATATAGTTGTCCTTCGAACAAAGGGGAGACTCACCTCATTCTCCGAGGTGGAACCCGGGGGTGCGTATGGTGCAAGAACGGCGTCGTCGCAGTAACGCGCGACGACGCCGTCGGTGATGTCGGCGATGAGAGTGCCCGGCCGGACTCAGCGGGGTCGGGACATGGCCACGGTGCGGGCGCGCTCGGCCCAGGCGTCGTCGAGGGGCTCAGGCTCCCAGGCGGCACCGGAGTGCTCGGTGGCGCGGGCCAGCAGCCAGTCGGCCACGGCCGGGTTCTTGGGCAGCAGGGAGCCGTGCAGGTAGGTGCCGATGACGTGGTGGACGCGCCCGCCCTCGGTGGCGTCCTTGCCGTTGTTGCCGTCGCCCATGCGCACCGTGCCGAAGGGACGCGCGTCCGGGCCCAGAGTGGTCAGTCCGGAGTGGTTCTCGTAGCCGACCACCGCCCCGAAGTCCTTGGTGTCCAGGGTGATGTTGCCGATGAGGCGCGTATCGCCGGCCACCGTGTGGGCGTCCATGAGGCTGATGCCGGGGATCTCCTGGCCCTTGACGGTGGTGAAGCCGTGCCCGAAGAGCTGGTAGAGGCCGCAGATCACCAGCATCGGGACGCCGTCGGCAGCCCAGGCCTTGAGGGTGGGCCCGACCTTGACCAGGTCCTCCTTGATGCGGTCCTGACCGGAGTCCTGGCCGCCACCGCCCACGAGGATGTCCACGTCGCTCGGCAGCTCGTCGCCCGGGTCGTAGGAGAGGAGCTCGACGTCGTATCCCTGCCACTGGGCGCGCCGCGCCAGCACGAGCGTGTTGCCCCAGTCGCCGTAGATGTTCATGTCCCGCGGGTAGAGCTGGAGCAGGCGCAGGCGGCCGCGGGCGGGGCCGTCGGTGGTGTGCTCGTAGTGCGCGGTCATGACATGACCTCCTCAACGTCCGTCATCTCGCCCAGGATCGAGCGCAGGGCCAGCATCGCGGTGTAGGTGGTGAAGATCCGCATGGGGCGGTCGGCGTCGGCGGCGGTGCGGCGCATGAGGGTCACTGCCCGGCGCAGGTCGGGCTCGACGTCGGCGACCTCGACGTCGTCGTAGCGCAGCCGCAGCGCCATGTCCCAGGCCCGCACCCCGGTGACGACAGCGACCCCGCCGGCGCGCAGGGCCGAGAAGTCGACGTCCCAGAGCCAGGACATGTCCCGGCCGTCGGCGTACTCGTCGTTGATGGCCACGACCACGACCTCGCCTGCCTGCGCCTGGGCGGCCGCCGAGAGCAGGCCCATGCGGAAGCCGGCCGGATTCTTGACCAGGGAGAGCTGGACGGGACGGCCGTCCAGGGTGAGGACCTCGCCGCGCCCGAAGGCGGCCTGCACGGTGCCCAGGGTGGTCAGCAGCCCGGGCAGGTCGGCCTCCTCGCCCAGCACCTCCAGGACCACCCCGAGGGCGGCACAGGCGTTGAGCAGGTTGTGGACGCCCGGGATGGTGAAGTCGACCTCGTGGGAGGTTCCGTCGATGCGCACGGTGGCGCGCTGGCCGTTGATGGCCTCCAGGGTGACGCGTGGGCCCGGGGCCTGCTCGTCGTCCTGGGGCGCCCGGGGGCTGACCAGACCGGTGCGCAGGTCGTCGTCGGACAGGAACAGGGAGCGCAGGTCCTCGCCGGCGCCGAAGGAGACGACGCGGGCGCTGACGCCTTCGAGGAAGCCGGGGGCGGCCAGGCGCGGGTCGTCGCCGTTGAGGACGACGACGTCGCTGGTGGCCTTGGCGATGGAGTGCAGGAGGGAGGCGGTGTAGTCGATCTCGCCGAAGCGGTCGAGCTGGTCGCGCATGACGTTGAGCAAGAGGCAGGCGCGCGGGCGGACCCGGGCCACGAAGTGGACGGCGTGGGCCTCGTCGAGCTCGAGGACCGCGATGTCGGCGTCCAGGTTGCCGGCGGCGTCGACCTCGGTGAGCAGGGAGGCGAGCACGCCGCGCACGAAGTTCGAGCCGGTCCGGTTGGTGAAGACCTTGAGGCCCTGCTCGCGCAGGAGCTGGACGACCATCTTGGTGGTGGTGGTCTTGCCGTTGGTGCCCGAGACCACGATGACGCCGTGGGGCAGGCGGCTCAGGGTGCGCTCCAGGAAACCGGGATCGGTGTGCTCCATGACCAGGCCGGGGAAGGCGGTGCCGCCACTGCCGCCGCCGCGCACGCGGGCGGCCAGGCGCGCTGTGCGGCCGAGAGCGACCGTAAGACGAGAACGCATGGGACTCCTGCTGACTGAAGAGGGGCGCACCGACAATGCGATCGGAGCGCGGGTGCCCATATGGGTACCGTGGTTCCCCATATAGGCGCCGTGGTTGCCCATATGGGCACCGACTGGGCGTCAGTCTAGGGCAGCGGGCCGGTCACGGACGCGTCACGATGCTCACGTGAAAGGTGCGAAGAAAAGGTGAGTCTGCCGGCTCACTGGGGGACGACGATGCGCAGGGCGCCCTGGTCGACCTCGGCCCGCAGGGTTCGGGTGGAGCCGGCCGTGTCGCCGTCGAGCTCGAAGGGGACCGGGTGGTCGGCCTCAATGAGGACCTTCCTGGCGCGGGTGAGGGTGAAGCCCTCCATTTCCTGGCCGGTGAGGATCTGTGCGCCCAGACGGGCCCAGTCCACGACCTTGTCGGGGCTGGCCAGGAGCAGGTCGACCATGCCATCGGTGGGAGTCGCCCGTGGGAAGAGTGTCATGCCGGCGGTGATGGTGCCGACGTTGCCCATGAGCGCCATGACCATCTGGCGGTGCACGGGGGACTCGTCGTCGAGCGTGATGGTGGCGGTGAAGGGGTCGGGAATCGCGTTCTGGACGGCGGCGACCGCGTAGGCGCCCGAGCGGATGACCTTCTTCAGGCCCGAGTCGGTGGACTCCA
>NZ_CAUROW010000114.1:0-5142 GCF_963526355.1 uncultured Actinomyces sp.
GTGCTGGCGTTGTACTTCATGGGTTGGGATTTCCTTTCACTGTGCGCCGCGGGGATGCAAACGCGTGGCAGAAATATGGGTGGGGAGCGTGTTCTTCGACGAACGGGGCCGTCCTGCTCGACGACGTCACCGACATTCCCGGTTTTCGCGGGTACACCACGACGGTACGGCGATGCTGCAAGAGAAGGTCCCCACATCACAAGAACGGAAAGGCACTGGAACCACCCGATTGTGCGTATCGGCGTCCACGCCCGGTTGCACTGGATAAACTAGTCGAAAACCCTGAAGAAAACAGGGACGGTAATAGTTCTGAAATCGTCCGTTACTGCATTGCGATGTCATTCATTACATTGACATCACAGCATTCCCGCATTGATGTCATTCACGCGACTATTCGCATTATCGGTCAGGCCTGTCTGCAGCATTTCTGAGAGACCAAGAAAGACCTCCCCGGTCGGAATATGCGTTCCGACCGGGGAGGTCCGGTGCTAGGCGGAGGGGCCGAGCGTCAGCGGGTCACTTGATGACCTTGGTGACGCGGCCGGAGCCGACGGTGCGGCCACCCTCACGGATGGCGAAACCGAGGCCCTCCTCCATGGCGATGGGCTGGATGAGCTGGACAGTCATCTCGGTGGTGTCACCGGGCATGACCATCTCAGTGCCCTCGGGGAGGGTGATGACACCGGTGACGTCCGTGGTCCGGAAGTAGAACTGCGGACGGTAGTTCGAGTAGAAGGGGTTGTGGCGGCCACCCTCGTCCTTGGTGAGGATGTAGACGTGACCCTCGAACTCGGTGTGCGGGGTGATGGAGCCGGGCTTGCAGATGACCTGACCGCGCTCGACGTCCTCGCGACGGGTGCCGCGCAGGAGCAGACCGCAGTTCTCGCCGGCCCAGGCCTCGTCCATCTGCTTGTGGAACATCTCAATACCGGTGACCGTGGTCTTCTGGGCCTCGCGGATACCGAGGATCTCGACCTCGGAGTTGATCGGGAGCTTGCCGCGCTCCACGCGACCGGTGACGACGGTGCCGCGACCGGTGATGGTGAAGACGTCCTCGATGGGCATGAGGAAGGGCTTGTCCATGTCGCGCTCGGGGGTGGGGATGAAGTCATCCACCGCGTCCATGAGCTCCTTGATCTTGCCGGCCCACTCGGCGTCGCCCTCGAGGGCCTTGAGAGCGGAGACGCGGATGACGGGAGCCTCGTCGCCGTCGTAGTCCTGTGAGGAGAGGAGCTCGCGCACCTCCATCTCAACCAGGTCGAGGAGCTCCTCGTCGTCCACCATGTCGGACTTGTTGAGGGCCACGAGGAGGGCGGGGACGCCCACCTGGCGGGCGAGCAGGACGTGCTCGCGGGTCTGGGCCATCGGGCCGTCGGTGGCGGCGACCACGAGGATCGCGCCGTCCATCTGGGCGGCACCGGTAATCATGTTCTTGATGTAGTCGGCGTGACCGGGGGCGTCGACGTGCGCGTAGTGACGCTTGTCGGTCTCGTACTCGACGTGCGCGATGTTGATGGTGATACCGCGCTGGCGCTCCTCAGGAGCCTTGTCGATCTCGTCGAAGGGGGTGAAGGGGTTCAGCTCGGGGTACTCGTCGTGCAGAACCTTGGAGATCGCAGCGGTCAGCGTCGTCTTGCCGTGGTCGACGTGACCGATCGTTCCGATGTTGACGTGCGGCTTGGTCCGCTCGAACTTGGCCTTGGCCACTGGTGTCCTCCTGGGACTCGGGTAGTTCTCTTCGTCGGGATTCGACTAGCACACATGCTAGCCGTCCGGGCGTCGAGAGTCTCTACTGGTGGATGTTGGAAATCTTACTGAAATGAGTCCGATCGGCGCACCGGGGCGCCTCCGGACCGGGGGCCCGCTGCGGTTGTAAGCAGCCGGAGCGGGCCCCCGGGGTGCGGGCGTCAGGCGCCCCTGACCTTGGCGATGATCTCGTCGGCGACGTTCTTGGGAACCTCGGCGTAGGAGTCGAAGGTCATGGAGTAGACGGCACGTCCCTGCGTCTTGGAGCGCAGGTCACCGACGTAGCCGAACATCTCGGACAGAGGGACATTGGCCTTAACGACCTTGACGCCGACGGCGTCCTCCATCGAGGCGATCATGCCGCGACGGGAGTTGAGGTCACCGATGACGTCACCCATGTACTCCTCGGGAGTACGGACCTCGACGGCCATGACGGGCTCGAGGAGGACCGGCGAGGCCTTCTTGGCACCCTCCTTGAACGCCATGGAGCCGGCGATCTTGAAGGCCATCTCGGAGGAATCGACCTCGTGGTAGGCGCCGTCGATGAGGGTGGCCTTGATGTCCACCATCGGGTAGCCGGCCAGGACACCGGTGAGCATGGCGTCCTGGACCCCGGCGTCCACGCTGGGGATGTACTCGCGGGGCACACGACCACCGGTGACGGCGTTGGCGAACTCGTAGTGCGCCTTCTCGCCGTCGGCGGCGTCGGCCGCCTCATCGACGACGAGGGGCTCGAAGCTCATCTGCACCTTGGCGAACTGACCGGAGCCACCCGTCTGCTTCTTGTGGGTGTACTCGACCTTGTCCACCTTCTTGCGGATGGTCTCGCGGTAGGCGACCTGCGGGGCGCCCACGTTGGCCTCGACCTTGAACTCGCGACGCATGCGGTCGACGAACACGTCCAGATGGAGCTCGCCCATGCCGCCGATGACGGTCTGGCCGGTCTCCTCGTCGAGGGAGACGGTGAAGGTGGGGTCCTCCTCGGAGAGCTTCTGGATGGCCACCCCCAGCTTCTCCTGGTCGCCCTTGGTCTTGGGCTCGATGGCCACGTGGATGACCGGGTCCGGGAAGGTCATGGACTCCAGGACGATCGGTGAGCCCTGGGCGCACAGGGTGTCACCGGTGGTGACGTCCTTGAGGCCGATGAAGGCGTAGATGTGGCCGGCGTGGGCCTCCTCCACCGGGTTCTCCTTGTTGGAGTGCATCTGGAAGAGCTTTCCGATGCGCTCCTTCTTACCCTTGGTGGCGTTGAGGACCATTTCGCCCTGAGAGACCTTGCCGGAGTAGACGCGCACGTAGACGAGCTTGCCGTAGAAGGGGTGGGTGGCGACCTTGAAGGCCAGGGCGGCGAAGGGGGCCTTCTCGTCGGACGGGCGGGTGAGCACCTCCTCCTCGTTGCCGACGGCGTGACCCTCGACGTCGGAGACGTCCAGCGGGGCCGGCAGGTAGTCCAGGACGGCGTCGAGCACGGGCTGGATGCCCTTGTTCTTGAAGGCGGACCCGGCCAGGACCGGGAAGGCCTCGCCGGCCACGGTGAGCTTGCGGATGCCGGACTTGATCTCGGCGATGCTGAGCTCCTCACCCTCGAGGTACTTCTCCATGAGGGTGTCGTCGGCCTCGGCGACCGTCTCGACCAGCTGGGCGCGCAGCTCCTCCGCCTTGGCGACGAGCTCGGAGGGGATCTCCTCGTACTCGACGACGGAGCCACGGGTGTCCTTGCCATCGGCGTCCTTCTCCGGGAAGCGGATGGCCCGCATCTCCAGGACGTCGACGAGGCCGGAGAACTCGTTCTCGGCGCCGATCGGGAAGTTGAGGACGATCGGGGTGGCGTGGAGGCGGTCCCGGATGGTCTGGACGGAGAAGTCGAAGTCGGCGCCCAGCTTGTCCATCTTGTTGATGTAGCAGATGCGCGGGACGTTGTACTTGTCCGCCTGGCGCCACACCGTCTCGGACTGCGGCTCCACGCCCTCCTTGCCGTCGAAGACCGCCACGGCGCCGTCGAGCACGCGCAGGGAGCGCTCGACCTCGACCGTGAAGTCCACGTGGCCGGGAGTGTCGATGATGTTGATCTGGTTGTTCTTCCAGAAGCAGGTGGTGGCCGCGGAGGTGATGGTGATACCGCGCTCCTGCTCCTGCTCCATCCAGTCCATCGTCGAGGCGCCGTCGTGCGTCTCGCCGATCTTGTAGTTGATGCCCGTGTAGAACAGGATGCGCTCTGTCACGGTGGTCTTACCGGCATCGATGTGGGCCATGATGCCGATGTTGCGGACCTTGGTGAGGTCTGTCAGCACGTCAAGTGCCACTGGTGGTGTCCTTCGTTCGTGTGGGGTACGGAGCTGCTTCCGGCACTACCAGCGGTAGTGGGCGAAGGCCTTGTTGGACTCGGCCATGCGGTGCATGTCCTCGCGGCGCTTGACCGCGGCACCCAGGCCGTTGGAGGCGTCGAGGATCTCGTTCATGAGACGCTCGGTCATGGTGTTCTCGCGGCGCTGGCGGGAGAAGTCCACGAGCCAGCGCAGCGCCAGGGTGGTGGCGCGGCCGGGGCGGACCTCGACGGGCACCTGGTAGGTGGCGCCACCGACGCGGCGGGAGCGGACCTCCAGCGCAGGGCGGATGTTGTCCAGCGCGCGCTTGAGGACGGAGACCGGATCCTGGTCCGTCTTGGAGCGGACGCCCTCGAGGGCGCCGTAGACGATGCGCTCGGCGGTGGACTTCTTGCCGTCCAGCAGGACGCGGTTGACGAGCTGGGTGACGACCGGCGAGCCGTAGACGGGGTCGACGACGAGCGGGCGCTTGGGTGCGGGACCCTTACGAGGCATTACTTCTTCTCCTTCTTGGCGCCGTACTTGGAACGTGCCTGCTGGCGCCCCTTGACACCCTGGGTGTCGAGGGCGCCGCGCACGATGTGGTAGCGGACACCGGGAAGGTCCTTCACACGACCTCCGCGCACGAGCACGATGGAGTGCTCCTGGAGGTTGTGGCCCTCACCGGGGATGTAGGCCGTGACCTCGATACCGGTGGACAGGCGCACACGGGCGACCTTACGGAGGGCGGAGTTCGGCTTCTTGGGGGTCGTGGTGTACACGCGGGTGCACACGCCACGGCGCTGCGGACTGGCCTTGAGCGCCGGCGTCTTGGACGCAGAGCGCTTCGTCGAGCGGCCCTTGCGGACCAGCTGCTGAATAGTAGGCACTACTGATTCTCCATGGGGACGTGAGTCTGTATCTGGCTGCTGCCTGCGTGCCGGACCGCTCCCCCATCGGTGGCTCGACGGCGCACGCCACCGCGGAGAGGGCCGGCCCGCCGGGATCGGGGTGAACCCGATGACGACGTCCGGAGCCCCGCAGTCAGGGGCCCGTCGGTTCCCGCCGCGGCAGACCCGCGTCACGATGTCGA
>NZ_CAUROW010000115.1:0-5020 GCF_963526355.1 uncultured Actinomyces sp.
GCAGCTGTACCAGCGGGCCATCGACGCCGACCCCCACCACGCCAACAACCTCGGCGCCTACGCCAACTTCCTGGAAACCGTCCGCGGCGACATGGACCAGGCCGAGCAGCTGTACCAGCGGGCCATCGACGCCGACCCCCACCACGCCAACAACCTCGGCAACTACGCTCAGATCCTCTTTGCCAAATCTGATAACACGAAGGCGATCAGCCTGACTGAGAAGGCG
The DNA here is from genome assembly GCF_963526355.1 of uncultured Actinomyces sp. GTDB lineage: Bacteria > Actinomycetota > Actinomycetes > Actinomycetales > Actinomycetaceae > Actinomyces. Next base: position 227 of record NZ_CAUROW010000115.1, read on the forward strand.
ATCTTCCTCGCTGGAGATGCCCAGAAGCCGTTACTAGCCGAATGCTATTTCTACCTGTTTTCCCATTCGTCCGAGCACCGCAAGGAGTCCGGAAAAGCGCTCAAGACCCTTCTGGCAGAGGGCGTGACGACAGGTGATTGGTCATTTGAGATGAAACTGGAGCGGATCAGGTGCGAAGACGACCCTCGACTGGAGCTGCTAGAGGCGGTGGCACGCGCGCTCAAAGACGGCAACACATCCCGGCTCGACGCATTCGAGGAGTGGCGCGACCTGTAGGTCATCGTCGTCGGGATGGCCGGGCCGAGGCCGCGAGCGCGTCACGGCCGGGACACGCATGTGTCCTTAGTCCCGCATTTGCTCGCCTGAGACGCCTTTCACCTCCTAGGATGTTCTACGAACACCGCCGTTCCTCCCCGGGTCCCGCCGAGGTTCCCAGCGACGGGACGGCAGATTGACGAGCTCCGAGGAGACCCGACGTGCCCACGCAGGACCAGACCAGCCCAGGCTTCGGTGCCAACGAGTGGATAGTGGAGGAGATGCGGGCCGCCTGGTCGGCAGACCCCTCCTCCGTGAGCCCCCAGTGGCGAGAGCTCTTCGAGACCGACCCGAGTGCCGGTCTGCAGCGGCCGAGCTCGCCCCCCTCGAACGGCTTCGCCAATGGTCCTGCGTCGTCCGCCCCGGGAGGGCCCCGCCGAGCGACCATCACGACTCAAGCCACCGCCCCCCAGCGCCGCTCCTCCGCCGTCCAGGACGTCACCCGCTCCGACCTTCCCCCGGCCCCGCCGTCGGACACCGCTCCTCCGACCTCCCCCTACGCCCAGCGCCTGGCCGCCCACCCCGCCCACGCCCTGGAGGGCGACGGTTGCGAGGACAGCACCACCCGGCTCAAAGGGGCGGCGGCCCGTACCGCCAAGAACATGGACGACTCCCTGTCCATGCCCACGGCCACCTCCGCCCGGGCCGTCCCCGCCAAGGTCCTCATCGAGAACCGCGCCGTCATCAACAGCCACCTGGCCCGCACCCGCGGCGGCAAGGTCTCCTTCACCCACCTCATCGGCTGGGCGGTGGTCGAGTCCCTGTCTGAGATGCCCTCGATGAACGTCTCCTACGGGGTCGACGAGGCCGGCAAGCCGGTCCTGAATGAGCCAGCCCACGTGGCCTTCGGCCTGGCCGTCGACGTGCCCGGCGCCGACGGGCAGCGCCGCCTGCTGGTGCCCTCCATCAAGCAGGCCGACCTCATGGACCTGTCCCGGTTCGTGGACGCCTATGAGGGCCTCGTGGCCAAGGCCCGCGACAACAGGCTGGATCTCGACGACTTCCGCGGCACCACCGTGACCCTGACCAACCCCGGCATGATCGGCACCCTGCACTCGGTGCCCCGCCTCATGCCCGGCCAGGGGCTCATCGTGGGGGTCGGCAGCATGGACTACCCAGCGGCCTTCGCCGGCGCCAGCCCCGACACCCTGGCCCGCCAGGGCATCGGCAAGGTCGTCACCCTGACCTCCACCTATGACCACCGCGTCATCCAGGGCGCCGCCTCGGGCGAGTTCCTGCGCCTGGTGGAGCGCAAGCTCCTGGGGCTGGACGGCTTCTGGAACCGGGCCTTCGAGTCCCTGCGCATCCCCCTCGAGCCGGTCGCGTGGGTGCGCGACACCACCTACGACCCCGAGCTGGAGACCGGCAAGCCGGCGCGCGTGGCCGAGCTCATCCACGCCTACCGTCAGCGCGGCCACCTGGCGGCCGACAACGACCCGCTCACCTACCGCCTGCGCCGTCACCCCGACCTGGACATCACCTCCTACGGGCTGAGCCTGTGGGACCTGGACAGATCCTTCCCCACCCGAGGCCTGGGCGGGCGCGATCGGGCCACTCTGCGCGAGATCCTCAAGATGCTGCGCGACGCCTACTGCCGCACCGTGGGCGTGGAGTACATGCACATCCAGGACCCGGCCCAGCGCACCTGGTGGCAGGAGCGCCTCGAGCACGACTGGGAGGACATCGGTGACGAGGAGCGCCGTCGGATCCTCACCAAGCTGGAACAGGCCGAGGCCTTCGAGACCTTCCTGCAGACCAAGTACGTGGGCCAGAAGCGCTTCAGCCTCGAAGGCGGGGAGTCCCTCATCGTGGCCCTGGACCGTCTGCTCGACGCCGCCGCCCACGACGGCCTCGACGAGGTCGTCATCGGCATGGCCCACCGCGGCCGCCTCAACGTGCTCACCAACATCGCCGGCAAGTCCTACGCCCAGGTCTTCGACGAGTTCGAGGGCAACGGCGTCATCGAGGGCGCCAGCACCGGGGACGTCAAGTACCACCTGGGCACCGAGGGTGTCTTCTCCGGGACCGACGGCGTGACCACCCGCGTCTCCCTGGCCGCCAACCCCTCCCACCTGGAGACGGTCGACGGCGTCGTCGAGGGGATCGTGCGTGCCAAGCAGGACCGCATCGGCCTGGGCGAGAAGGGCTACACGGTCATGCCGGTCCTCGTCCACGGTGACGCCGCCTTCGCCGGTCAGGGCGTGGTCTACGAGACCCTCAACATGAGCCAGCTGCCCGCCTACCGCACCGGCGGCACCGTCCACATCATCGTCAACAACCAGATCGGCTTCACCACCGGGTCGGCCTCAGCCCGCTCCACCACCTACGCCACCGACCTGGCCAAGGGCCTGCAGGTGCCGATCTTCCACGTCAACGCCGACGACCCCGAGACGGTGGCCCGCACCGCCCGCCACGCCTACGAGTACCGACGCACCTTCCACAAGGACGTCATCATCGACCTCATCTGCTACCGGCGCCGCGGGCACAACGAAGGTGACGACCCCTCGATGACCCAGCCACTCATGTACCGGCTCATCGACTCCCTGGACTCCACCCGCGGGGTCTACACCGCCGCTCTCGTGGGGCGTGGCGACATCACCCCGGAGGAGGCCCGCGAGATCGCCGAGAGCTACCAGGGCGAGCTGGAGCGGATCTTCACCGAGGCCCGCGTCCAGATCACCGGGGATGGAAAGGGCTCCAGGGAACCCGGGGAGGTTGCCACCTCGGGGGTCGCCGCCCAGGACCTGTCCGACCCCACAAAGGTCGGCGTGCCCCTGTCCTCCCTGGAGATCCCCTACTCCCAGCAGGCGGGCAGCGGCATGATGCTCGGCTGGACCTCGGCGGTGGCGCGCGACGTCGTCGAGCGCATCGGGGACGCCCAGGTCGCCTGGCCGGAGGCCTTCACCGTCCACCCCAAGCTCCAGACCATGCTCGCCAAGCGCCGCGAGGCCACGCGAGAGGGCGGCATCGACTGGGGCCTGGGCGAGCTCATCGCCCTGGGGAGCCTGCTCATGGAGGGCGTGCCGATCCGTCTGGCCGGCGAGGACGCCCGCCGTGCGACCTTCGCCCAGCGCCACGCGGTCCTGCACGATCACGTCTCCGGCCAGGAGTGGACACCCCTAAGCTTCCTCACCCCGGACCAGGCGCCTCTGGAGATCTACGACTCACTGCTCAGCGAGTACGCGGCCCTGGCCTTCGAGTACGGCTACTCGGTGGAGCGGCCCGAGGGGCTGACGATGTGGGAGGCCCAGTTCGGCGACTTCGCCAACGGCGCCCAGTCCGTCATCGACGAGTACGTCACCTCCGCCGCCCAGAAGTGGGGGCAACGCTCCGGCCTGGTCATGCTGCTGCCCCACGGCCAGGAGGGGCAGGGCCCGGACCACTCCTCGGGGCGCATCGAGCGCTACCTGCAGATGTGCGCCCAGGACAACATGCTGGTGGCCCAGCCCTCCACGCCCGCCAGCTACTTCCACCTGCTGCGCGAGCACACCTACCGCCGCCCGCGCCGCCCACTCATCGTCTTCACCCCCAAGCAGCTGCTGCGACTGAAGGCCGCCTGCTCGCCGGTGGAGGACTTCACCTCCGGCACCTTCCAACCCGTCATCGGCGAGGTCGACGACGCCGTCCTGGTCGCGGCGCAGGATCAGGGCGTGGACCGAGTACTGATGTGCTCGGGGCGCGTCTACTACGATCTGCTGGCCCACCGGGCCAAGACCGGGGACACGAGCACGGCCGTCGTCCGCCTCGAGCAGCTCTACCCGTTGGATACCGAGGCCATCGCCGAAGCGCTGGCCCCCTTCAGCGGGGCCGAGCTGGTGTGGGTACAGGATGAGCCTGCCAACCAGGGCATGTGGCCCTACCTGGCGCTCCACCTGCCCGCGAACCTCACTGGCGGCGTCCTGCCCACGCTGGTCTCCCGTCCTGAGGCGGCCGCCCCAGCCGTAGGAACCGCCGGCGTTCACCGCGCCCAACAGGAGGAGATCATCCGCCAGGCCTTCAGCCGAGGCTGAGAACATGCTGGTCATTACCGGTTCATCGCCGGTCAACCTCATCGAAATGCCGTCAGCCTCCCCCGCTGCAGCGCAAGGTCACGATAATGTCAAGACAGCATGAGGGATCATGAGGGACGAGGAGGCGCTGGCATGCGCGAGACGAGGCTGAGCTTCATCGGCGATGAGCTGGTGGCCGGTCATGGGGACGGACGCGCCCTGGGGTGGACGGGGCGGGTCATGGCCCGCACGCCTCGGGACGCCGAGATCCTGTGGACCTCGCTGGCGGTTCCCGGTGAGACGACGGCGCAGATGTCCGACCGTTGGGGCCCCGAGGTGGCCCGCCGTTCCACGCACACCGGAATCAACCGGCTCGTCGTGGGCCTGGGCGTGGCCGACGTGCTCGCCGGCGTCTCCTACGCCCGCTCCCGTCTTGCCCTGGCCAACATTCTCGACACGGCCGCCTCCGACCACCGCGAGTGCTTCGTCG
>NZ_CAUROW010000116.1:0-4959 GCF_963526355.1 uncultured Actinomyces sp.
AACCGCACCCGGACGGGCCTCCAACGGAACCGACCACAACTCCTCACCCGAGGTGACCCGCTCCCGGTACCCCGCGTCGTTCATTTCCTCCTTCGGGGCGAAGGCACGAACCGCGACCCCCTCCCCGTCATCGTCAACAACCACCCACACCCTCCTGCCGACCTCGGTGCCGACAACAAGGAAGACCCCCTCCCGAGGCCTGGGAGGGGCGATGCTGTAGTTCACACCACGGTGCGGGTCGTAGTACACGCCGCTGTCCAGGTCGTAGTAACCCGACAACCATCCGAAGGACACCGAGTTGTCAACCGTGCCGTCGTTGAGCTCCAGGGACGCCGGCCACGGACTCGGGACCGTGTCGCGCCACCTCTCCGAGCAGCCACGGGCCCCCAGGCAGACAATCTCACCCATACCGTCATCGGTGGGCACGATGGTCACGACGACGCCTTCACCGGCCACCAGGTTGACCGCCCGGGACACCGCCTCGGGCACTCTCCTCACCTCACCGGTCCCCAGATCCACAGCACCCGCATTGGTCCACACCAACCCACGCGACACACCCCCGGCCACCAACCCCTGAGGAGCCTCCAACGCCACCGACCAACGCACCCGCCCATCAGCACGCTCAAGCGCACACACCCCAGACCCCGCCTGAACCACCACACAGTCCCCATCCTCATGAACAAACCTGGGCATCCCGACGAAGTCACGACGGGACACGCCGACCCTGTCGGGGCCGCCGTAGTCGTCGTAGTCGAGGTAACGCCCGCTCAAGGAATCGGTGAACCGCAGCCCCGTGTCCGTCCGCCAGCTCGCCGCAGTCGCCGCCTCCCACAAACGACCATCCACATCACCCCGATCCTTAACAACCCTGGTCTCAACCCCCGGATCCCGCCCCGGTCGAGAACAGGCAGCACCGCCACCACCCCTGCAGGACGCCACCACCCCAGCACCACCGAGCGCAGCCAGCCCCGCAAGCACACGACGACTCACCACCACAGAACTCAACACCCCAGAATCACCAAAGAACCGCACCACAACCTACAGCCCCCTCCCCAGTCACCCAGACACCGAACCGGGCCTCCAGTACGACAGATACAACGCACCGGAATCATCCAGATCCATGACCCAGAAAGAGGACCCCCGCTCCCCCAAGGCGGAGTCAATAGCCACAACCGCACCCGGACGGGCCTCCAACGGAACCGACCACAGCTCCTCACCCGAGATGTACTGCTCCCGGTAGCCCGACGTGCCCAGAGGATCTCTCGCCTTCCCTCCCTCTGACGGGGTGAAGGCACGAACCGCGACACCCTCCCCGTCGTCGTCAACAACCACCCGCACACTCCTGCCGACCTCGGTACCGACAACAAGGAAGACCCCCTCCCGAGGCCTGGGAGGGACAAAATCCACTAGCACCAGGTGGTACGCTCCGCTGTCCAGGTCGTAGCGGTCCGACATCCCGATAGAAATCTCATTGTCACCGAGCCTCAGTGACGCCGTACCCGGGTCGTCGATCCCAGTGCACCACCTCTCCAAGCAGCTGTGGGACTCCAGGCAGACGAGCTCACTTCTGCCGCCGTAGCCGGGCACGACGGTCACGACGACACCCTCGCTGGCCACCAGGTTGACCGCCCGGGACACCGCCTCGGGCACTCTCCTGGCCTCACCGGTCCCCAGGTCCACAGCACCCGCATTGGTCCACACCAACCCACGCGACACACCCCCGGCCACCAACCCCTGAGGAGCCTCCAACGCCACCGACCAACGCACCCGCCCATCAGCACGCTCAAGCGCACACACCCCAGACCCCGCCTGAACCACCACACAGTCCCCATCCTCATGCACCAACCTAGGCATCCCCGCAAAATCCCGGCGGGACGAACCGGGCCCCTCAGGACCGTCGTAGTCGAGATAGTCCCCCTTCAAGGAACCGGTGAACCGCAGCCCCGTATCCGTCCGCCAGCTCGCCGCAGTCGCCGCCTCCCACAAACGACCATCCACATCACCCCGATCCTTAACAACCCTGGTCTCAACCCCCGGATCCCGCCCCGACCGAGGACAGGCGCCGCCACCATCCCGGCGGAGCGTCACGCCGACACCGCCGAGCACAGCCAGCCCCGCAAGCACACGACGACTCACCACCATGGAACTCATGGGGTCATGATGACCGCAGAGTCCTACCGCGGTCCACGGGATGCTCTCCCCATGCGCTGGGCCGGGCTCAGGCGCGGTCGAGCACCGCGATCGTCTCGAAGTGGTGCGTGTGCGGGAACATGTCCAGCGCGCTCAGGGATCCCAGCCGGTATCCGGCGCGCAGGACGGTTCCCGTATCCCGGGCAAGGGCCGCCGGGTCGCAGGCCACCAGGACGATCCGCTCGGCTCCCAGAGCGGCGACGGCCTCGATGATCTCGCGGCCGGCCCCCTGTCGCGGCGGGTCGAGGACGACGACGTCGGGGCGGGCGCCGGTGAAGGCGCTCGCAAGCTCGCGCACCGTGCGGGTACTCACGCGCCCCACGGCCAGGCGGGCGGCGGGGTGGCCGTGCAGGGTGCGGCGGGCGTCGCGCACGGCCTGCTCACTGCCCTCCAGGGAGAGGACCCGCCCCATGTCGCCCACGAGGGCGGCCAGCGGCAGGGTGAACAGGCCGGCCCCCGAGTAGAGCTCCAGGACGCGGCTACCCGCGGCTCGTTCGAGGTCCTCTCCCAGGGCGGCGCGCACGACGCGCTCGACCAGGACCCTGGGGGCGTCGACGTGCACCTGCCAGAAGCCATCGGCGTGGACGGAGTAGGTCAGCTCCCCCAGCCCCAGGGCCGAGGCGTCGACGACCTCCTGGACGCGGCGGCGTCCGGTGCTGCGCGCCTGGGCGGTCAGGAGCCGATCATCGAGCAGGACCACGGGCTCGCCAGCGCTGGGGGCGATGGCCTCGATGCGCATGCCGGGGCGGTAGTGGGCGCGCCAACGGGAGCGCTCCAGCAGCCCGATCTCGTTGATGGCGGGCACGGCCAGAGGCAGGCGACGCAGGGGAAGGACCGTTCCGGAGCGGAAGGCGTGCATGCCGGGCTCGCCATCATCGGAGACCGTCAGGCTGACGCGGGTGCGGGTGGCGGTTCCGGCCAGGGCGCGCCTGCGGGCGCTGGTGGAGGCCTGGGCCGCGGCGTCGGTGGGCATCGGCTCGATCGGCACGGCGGCTCCGGCGGTGGCCTCGGGCAGGGATGCGACGGCGTCGGCCACCTCCTGCCCACCGATCCGCCGCAGGCAGTCGGCCAGGACCCAGCGCTTCCAGGTGCGCTGGGCGTCCAGGGCCACGTGGGCGAGTTCTCCCCCACCCACGCCCGCCGGGCCGGCCTCGGGCCAGACGGACTCCACGCGGTCCGGAGACGCCTGGAGAATCTCGACGGCGTCGGCGCGCCAAGTCCGCGACGTCATCTCGGTCAGGCGGGCCCTCACCGTCTCACCGGGCAGGGCGTGGCGCACGAAGATGACGCGGCCGGCCGGGTCGTCCACGGGCCGGGCCACGCAGTGCCCGCCGTGTGCCGGAGTCCCCACGGTCAGGGTGAGCTCATGGGACCGCCCGCGGCCGGGGACCGGCTGACCGGACTGGGTGGGCCGGGGGGTCATCGGTTCTCCTGGTGGTCGGCGCCGGCACTGCTGAGGTGGCTGTCGACGTGACGGCGCATGGCGACGTCGGCGTCGAGGATGCCCTCGGCGGTACGGGCTCGCACACCGTGGTGGAAGTGCCGCTGACCCGGCAGTCCCAGCTGCCAGGGCACGGAGGCAACGACGACGCCGGGGGTGAACAGCAGGACGGTCTTGAGGCGCAGGGCGGTCTGGTTGTGCAGGATCTGCTCCCACCAGTGGCGCACGATGTACTCGGGCAGGAAGACGACCACCAGGTCGCGAGGGGACTCTCGGCGCACCGAGCGCACGTAGTTGATGACCGGACGGGTGATGTCCCGGTAGGGGGAGTCCAGAACCGTCAGGGGGACCGCGACGTCGGCCTCCTCCCAGGCATCCAGGAGGCGCTCGGCGCCACCGTCTCCCGTATCCACCGTCAGAACCTCCAAGGCGGTCGGGTGGGTCGACTGGGCATAGGTCAGGGCCCGCAGTGTCGGCTGGTGAAGGCGGGAGGCCAGGACGATGGCGTGGACATGGGCCGGCAGGACGCGGGCGTCGTGGAGGTCGGAGATGGCCACCTCCTCGCTGACTCGCCGGTAGTGGCGGCGGATCCGGTTCATCACCAGGTAGAGCAGCGCCATGATCGTCAGGGTGATCCAGGCCCCGCGGGTGAGCTTGGTGAGCAGGACGATGACCAGGACCGTACCGGTGCCCAGCACCCCGATGGCGTTGATGGCCCGGGCGCGGTGCATGCGTGAGCGGGCTCTGGAGTCGGTGGCGATGGTCAGCTCGCGCGTCCAGTGGCGCACCATGCCCACTTGGGAGAGCGTGAAGGAGATGAAGACGCCCACGATGTAGAGCTGGATGAGGCTGGTGGTGTTGGCCTCGAAGCCGATGAGGAAGGCCACGGCCCCCAGCCACAGGACGATGATGCCGTTGGAGAAGGCCAGGCGGTCGCCGCGCTGGGATAGCTGGCGGGGCAGGAACTCGTCGCGGGCCAGGACGCTGGCCAGGACGGGAAAGCCGTTGAAGGCGGTGTTGGCGGCCAGGACCAGGATGAGGCCGGTGACGGCGGCGACCAGGTAGAACATCGGCCGGAAGCCGGAGAAGACGGTGGCGGCGATCTGTCCGATCGCGGGATCCTGGTGGTAGCCGTCCCCCACCGGGACACCGTGGCGCAGGAGCTGTTGGGCCGGGTTCTCCACCATGCGCACACCGACCGCGCCGGCCAGGTGGATGACGCTCATGAGCATCAGGGCGGCGATGGCGCCCAGAAGCAGCAGGGTGTTGGCGGCGTTGCGGGACTTGGGGCGCTGGAAGCTGGGGACGCCGTTGGAGATCGCCTCCAC
>NZ_CAUROW010000117.1:0-4920 GCF_963526355.1 uncultured Actinomyces sp.
GATAACCTGAACGCATGTGTGCACAGCTGACTCGGGAACGGGCCTCACTGCTGCTGGAGGTGGCCCGCCTCTACTGGGACGAGGACCTCAACCAGGCGAGCATCGCCAGCAAGATGGGGTACTCGCGCCCCACGGTCTCGAGGATGCTCACCGAGGCCCGTCGGCACGGGGTCGTCACCGTTACCGTGTCCCACCCCATCGAACGACTCATGGCGCTGGAGGAGCGTCTGGCGCAGGCCTTCGGGCTCAAGGAGGCACGAGTCGCCGAGGACCGCACCGACGGCACGAGCGGCCCGGGCGCCGAGGTCGCCCGGGTGTGCGGCGACCTGCTCCTGGAACAGTGCGGTCCCCGCAGTGTCATCGCCGTGTCCAACGGTCGAGCGGTGGGTGCCGTCGTCCACTATCTGTCCGAACGCGTCTGGCCGGAGTCGACAGCGGTGGCGATGCTGGGCTCGGCCGGGGAGTCCTTCCACCTGGAGGACGGCCCGGACATCTGCCGCAACCTGGCCCTGCGCCTGGGCGGCCACTACCGCTCACTGCCGGTCCCCCTCGTCTTCGACTCCCTGAAGAACGCCCGATCGGTGCGCAGTGAGGAGCGGGTGGCGACCACGCTGGAGCTCGCCGCCCGCAGTGACGTGGCGCTCACCGGCGTCGGAGCCGTCGGGGAGACGACGAGCAGCCCGCTCCTGCGCCGCTGGATGACACCCGCCGTCATGCGAGAGTGCCGCCGCAAGAACGTCGTCGCCCACGTCTGCGGGCACCACCTGGACGCCGAGGGCAACCACGTGCGCACGACCCTGTGCAACCGCACTCTGTGCCTGGACCCCTCCCGGCTCAGCGAGATCCCCCTGGTCATCGGCGTTGCCGCGGGCCGGGACAAGGTCGACGCCCTGCACGCCACCCTGCGCGGGGGCTACCTGTCCGCCCTTGTCACCGACGAGAGCACCGCCCGCTCACTCCTGGAAGGCCTCTGAGGGGAGGTACCGGGGCGAGCGAGATGAACACGCGTTCACCGCTGTACTTGCCCGCCTCTGCGGAAGCGGGAAGTATCAGTCCTGATGCCCGGCCATTGATGCGCCGTCACGGCGCCCGCGGCCGCGAGCGATATGCACCCTCATGCACAAGGAGTCCTCAGTTATGAGTGCTGAGCCGTTGCTCACCGATCTTGACCGTCAGGCCATCGCGGTTTCCAAGGCGTTGGCCGCCGACGCCGTGGAGAGGGCCGGGTCGGGCCACCCCGGTACGCCGATCTCCCTGGCGTCAGTGGCATGGCTGCTCTACCAGCGTGAGATGGTCCACGACCCGGCCGCCCCGGGCTGGCTGGGACGCGACCGGTTCGTCCTGTCCATCGGGCACGCCTCGCTGGTGCAGTACATTCAGCTGTTCCTGGCCGGCTACGACATCGACCTGGAGGGCTTCACGGCATTCCGCACCCCGGCCGGTCTGCCGGGGCACCCCGAGTTCGGTGAGGTCGCCGGGGTGGAGACCACCACGGGCCCTCTGGGAGCGGGTTTCGCCAACGCGGTGGGCATGGCCATGGCCGCGCGCCGCGAGCACGGACTGCTCGACGCCGGCACCCCGTTGGGCGAGTCGGTCTTCGACCACTTCGTCTACACGATCCTCGGCGACGGCTGCATGCAGGAGGGTGTCACCTCGGAGGCCGCTTCCCTGGCCGGTACCCAGCAGCTGGGCAACCTCATCGCCATCTACGACGACAACGACATCTCGATCGAGGGCGACACGGACATCGCCTTCACCGAGGACGTCTCGGCTCGTTTCGAGGCCTATGGCTGGCAGGTGCTCGACGTCGACTGGCGCACCGGCGGCCCGGACGGCTCGGGAGGCTACGCGGAGGACCTCCAGGCGCTGCACGAGGCCATCGTCGCGGCCCGCGCCGACACCGAGCGTCCGTCGCTGATCCGGCTGCGCACCATCATCGCCTGGCCCTCGCCGACGAAGCAGGGCCAGGCCTCCTCCCACGGCGCCAAGCTCGGGGCCGAGGAGATCGCCGGACTCAAGCGGGCCCTGGGACTGGATCCTGAGCAGACCTTCATCCTGCCCGACGACGTCGTCGCCCACACCCGGAAGCGGGCCGCCGAGAACGCCCAGGCCGCCCACACGGTCTGGGACGAGCGGTTCGCGGCGTGGCAGCGGGCCAACCCCGACGGCGCCGCGCTGCTGGAGCGCCTTGAGGCACACCGCCTGCCCGAAGGGCTTCAGGCGGCCCTGCCGACCTGGGAGATCGGCCAGTGCCTGGCGACCCGTGCGGCGTCGGGCAAGGTTCTGGCGGCTCTGGCCGAGGCGGTGCCCGAGCTGTGGGGCGGGTCGGCGGATCTGGCCGGCTCGAACAACACGACCATGGCCGGTGAGCCGTCCTTCCTGCCCACTGCCCTGGCGCAGGCCGACGGCGACGGACCCTTTGGTCGCACCATCCACTTCGGTGTGCGCGAGCACGCCATGGGCTCGATCCTCAACGGGATCGCCCTGGACGGGCTCACCCGCCCCTACGGGGGCACCTTCATGGTGTTCTCCGACTACATGCGCCCGGCCGTGCGTCTGGCAGCGCTCATGGGGATCGGCCCGGTCTTCGTGTGGTCCCACGACTCCATCGGTGTGGGTGAGGACGGCCCCACCCACCAGCCCGTCGAGCACCTGGCCTCCCTGCGTGCCATCCCGGGTCTGGCCGTGGTGCGCCCCGGGGACGCCAACGAGACCGCCGCCGCCTGGGCCGAGATCCTGGCCCGCCCGGACCAGCCGGCCGGCATCGCCCTGTCGCGTCAGAACCTCCCGGTGATCGCCTCCGCCGCTGCCGCGGCCGACGGCGTGAGGCGGGGGGCCTACGTCCTGGCCGAGGCCACCGACGCAGGCGGCCAGCAGGTGAGCCCCGACGTCGTCCTGATCGCCACCGGCTCCGAGGTCGGTGTGGCCGTGGCCGCCCGCGACATCCTCCAGGGCCAGGGCACGCCCACACGGGTGGTCTCCGCTCCCTGCCTGGAGTGGTTCGCCCAGCAGGACGCCGCCTATCGGGACCAGGTGCTGCCGGCCGGCGCCGCGAAGGTCTCCATCGAGGCCGGCATCGCCATGGGCTGGCGTGAGATCGTCGGCGACGCCGGGGAAATCGTCTCCCTGGACCACTACGGCACCTCCGCCGCCGGCACCGCCCTGTTCAAGGAGTACGGTTTCACCGGCCAGAACGTGGCCGAGCGCGCCCGCAAAGCCCTGACCCGCACACGCGCCTGACACCCCGCGCCTGCGTCCGTCGCACCGAGCCGGGCATGTTTCGGAAGTACCTCAAGAGATTCTGCAGGCTTGACCGGTACAGCCGGTCATGGCCACGGACTCTCCTGGGGTGCTCCTGGTGTAGGCAGCCCCAGAACGGTCGCCGTCAGGCCGGATGGCCTTCCTCGAACCACGCGACCACCGAGTCGAGGTGTGGGGGTCGGCCACCATGGGACTGAACGCCTTACCGTCCTGACGATCACCGTGGCCGGGCAGGTCAAAGGTGATCAACTGGTCACCCCGTGACGCAATCGCATCACCGCACTGCGTCATGACGGGATCGAGTTTGTTCGAGAACCGGCCGTGCACGCCGACGACGGCCCGCCCACCAGCCAGGTCTTCCCCACCTCAAGACGGGAATTCCATCAAGGATGAATTCTTCCGTCTGACTGCTCATGGATGATCCCAGTGGGGTCAGGTGGTGTCTGCACCATGTGCTGATGTCGGTGAGTGTCTCAGGGAGAGGCAGTCCCCTCAAGACAAGACGGAATCAGCGGTCGAGGCGGATATGGGCGCCTCTGGCCGGCTCTGCCAGAACCGCCCCGCTCCGGCGACCACGCACCAGAACCACCCCGACTCGACACGTGAGAAACACGCATCACGGAGACGCCCCGTACCGAGCGTATGACGCACCGCCCGAAACTGGGGCATGCTGGGGGCCGGTCGCGCCACCGGACGTGCTCCGAAGCCACACTCTCCGAACACAACAGTAAGGTCGTCTCTCATGAGCGCACAGCCACCCGCCCAGAACTACCCACAGCCCCCTGGCGGCAATGACGGTGGGAGCAAGGGCCGGCATACTCGTTATTACACCCTCATCATGACCGTGCTGATCCTGATCGCCATCGTCATCGACATCGCGATCCTCATCGCGATCTTCATGAACGTTGAAGGACGGGTCCGCATCCCCCGCGCGATCTTCATTCTTCCCATCATCGCCGCCCTGGTAATCGGACGGCTCATCGACGCGGCCCTGGTCAAGAAGTCCCCCCACCTGGTGCCCGGGTACGCGGCTCAGTCGTACCAAGCCCACCCGGGCGCGGTACCCGCGCAACAGGGCTACGACCAGCCCGCCGTCCAGCAGATGACGCCGCAGAGCACCTACAGCCAGGCCCCGTACCAGCAGATGCCCCCCGACGCACCGCAGCAGGCTCCGTACGGGCACCAGCAGGCTCCGTACGGGTACCAGCAGGCTCCGTACGGACAGTACACCGCCGCTCAGGCGCCCCAGAACCAGGCACCCTACGGCCAGGGCTGGCAGCCCGGTCAGGCCGGTCCGACCGGCTACTAGACAGGACCGGTCGCGTGATGAGGAGCGGGCGCCTCAGCCTCGTGCCCTCCGGCCCGGACTCCTAGCCCGTGTCTCAGGTACTCGCGCTGTAGAGCACGAACGCGAGCCCCGGCGGACGCAGTACCTCCTCGGCCACGACGTCGATGCTGAACGACCCCGAATAGATGTCGCCGGTGCCGGTTACGCTCACATCATGCCCGCGTTGAAGAACTCCAAGGCTCTCAAGGTCTCCTATCGCTGCAGCGAATGCGGCTGGTCCAGCCCCAAGTGGATGGGGCAGTGCCGCGAGTGCCGCGAATGGGGCACCCTGGAGGAGCTCCGGGCCGTCGAGCCCTCGGGTGGGGCATACG
>NZ_CAUROW010000118.1:0-4903 GCF_963526355.1 uncultured Actinomyces sp.
TGCCCGATGCACCCCGAGGTGACCAGCGACCACCCGGGACGCTGCCCCAAGTGCGGGATGTTCCTGCAACCCGCCGACGGTGGGGACGCGCCGGCCGCACAGCACCACGACCACCAGCACCCCACCGGCGAGCCGGCGGTGGTGGCCGGTGCGGTCGCTGCAGGGGACTGGACCTGCCCGATGCACCCCGAGGTCCGCAGCGACGGCCCCGGTGACTGCCCGATCTGTGGCATGGCGCTGGAGCGGGTCTCGGCCGGGCTCGACGACGGCCCGAACCAGGAGCTCGTCGACATGCGTCGCCGGTTCCGGGTGGCGGCGGTGCTGAGCGTGCCGCTGGTGGCGATGGTGATGGTTCCCATGGTGCTGGGGCGTGCGCTGCCCGGCAGCGTCGCGCCGTGGCTCGAGCTGGCCCTGTCGACGCCGGTGGTGTGGTGGGCTGGGTGGCCGTTCTTCGTGCGCGGCGCGAAGTCGGTGGTCAGCCGTCACCTGAACATGTTCACCCTGGTGTCGTTGGGTGTCGGTGCCGCGTGGCTGTACAGCGTGGTCGCGGTGCTGGCGCCGGGGTTGTTCCCGTCCGGGATGCGGGCGATGGACGGCCGGGTCGGCACCTACTTCGAGGCCGCGGCAGTCATCATCACCCTGGTGCTGCTCGGCCAGGTCCTCGAGCTGCGGGCCCGCGACCAGACCTCCGGTGCGATCCGCACCCTGCTCGACCTGTCACCGGCCACCGCGCACCGCATCGGGGCCGACGGCACCGAGACCGACGTGCCGGCCGCCGAGCTGCAGCTGGGCGATCGGTGCCGGGTGCGGCCGGGCGAGAAGGTGCCGGCCGACGGCACCGTGGTCGATGGTCACGCGTATGTGGACGAGTCGATGATCACCGGAGAGCCGGTTCCGGTCGACAAGAGCCCCGGTGACCGGGTCATCGGCGGCACGATCATCCAGGGCGGCAGCCTGGTGGTGGAGGCCACTGGCCTGGGCGCCGACTCGACCCTGGCCCGGATCGTCGACCTGGTCTCCCAGGCGCAGCGGTCCCGTGCTCCGATCCAGGGACTGGTCGACAAGATCTCGGCGGTGTTCGTGCCGGTCGTGATCGCCGTCGCCCTGGCCACCTTCGGGTTGTGGCTGGCGATCGGGCCGCAGCCGCGGCTGCCGTTCGCGATCGTGGCCGCCGTCAGCGTGCTGATCATCGCCTGCCCGTGTGCGCTGGGTCTGGCCACGCCAATGTCGATCATGGTCGGGGTCGGGCGCGGCGCCAGCGAGGGCGTGCTGGTCAAGAACGCCGAGGCCCTCGAACGACTGCAGAAGGTCGACACCCTCGTCGTCGACAAGACCGGTACCCTCACCCAGGGCCGCCCCAGCCTGGTCGACCAGCAGGGCGTCGACGGCCACGAGGATGCCCGGACACTGCTGCTCGCCGCGGCTGTGGAGGCCGGCTCCGAACACCCCCTCGCCAGGGCGGTGGTCGATGCTGCCCGCCAGACGGGACGCACGGTGCCGGCGGCCAGCGATTTCGCCGCCCACCCGGGTGGCGGTGTCAGCGCCACCGTCGACGGTCAGCACGTGCTCGTCGGCAGCCCCGCCTTCCTGGGCAGCCAGCACGTCGACACCCATGCCCTGGACGCCGTGGTGGAGGCCTACCGTCGCCGTGGCGCGACCGCGATCGTCGTGGCCGTCGACGGCAGGCCCGCCAGTGTGCTGGCCATCGCCGACCCGCTCAAGGCGACCACCGCCGGCGCGATCGAGGACCTGCGTCGGCGCGGGATGAAGGTCGTCATGCTCACCGGCGACAATGCCACCACCGCCCGGGCCATCGCCGACGAGCTGCGCATCGACCAGGTCGTCGCCGACGTCCTGCCCGACCAGAAGCACGGCCACGTGCAGGCCCTGCAGGCCCAGGGCCACACGGTCGTTATGGCCGGCGACGGCGTCAACGACGCCCCCGCCCTCGCCGTGGCCGACGTGGGTGTGGCCATGGGCACCGGCACCGACGTGGCCATCGAGAGCGCCGACGTGACCCTGCTCGGCGGTGACCTGGCCGCCCTGGTCAAGGCCCGCGACCTGTCGGTCGACACGATGCGCAACATCCGCCAGAACCTGGTCTTCGCGTTCGTGTACAACGTGGTCGGTATCCCGCTGGCCGCCGGCGCCCTCTACCCGGCCTTTGGCTGGCTGCTGTCGCCCGTCATCGCGGCCGCCGCCATGGCCCTCAGTTCGGTCAGCGTGATCACCAACTCGCTGCGGTTGCGCCGTCACCGCTGACCCCAAGAGCCCAGCCGGTCGTTGTTCACCCCATCACAGATGCCCGGGCTCGGGTGTGGGCGAGGCGGTAGGAGTTTGTGCCGGTTTCGATGATGGTGGCGTTGTAGGTGAGGCGGTCGACGATTGCTGCGCACAGGCGGGGGTCGGTGAAGGTGTCGGTCCAGGCGGAGAAGGACTGGTTGGAGGCGATCGCGATGGCGTTCTTCTCCTCTCGTTCGGTGAGGACCTGGAACAGCAGTTCGGCGCCTCGCCGGTCGAGTTCCAGGTAGCCGAGCTCGTCAATCACGAGGAGGTCGACGCGGCCGTAGCGGTTGATGGTCTTGGTGAGTTGTTTCTCGTCGGCGGCTTCGACGAGCTCGTTCACGAGCCGGGTGGCGAGGGTGTATCGGACGCGGTAGCCCTGCTCGGCGGCGGCGGTGCCGAGCGCGATGAGCAGGTGGGACTTGCCGGTGCCGGAGCCCCCGATCAGGCACAGCGGGTCGCCGCGGCGGATCCAGTCGCCGGTGGCGAGCTCGTTGATGGTGGCCGGGTTGATGTTGGGGTTCGCGGTGAAGTCGAAGTCGGCGAGCCATTTCTCGCGGGGGAAGCCGGCGCTCTTGATGCGACGCAGGGTGGAGCGGCGGTCGCGGTCGTCGACCTCGGCCAGGAGGAGTTCGGCGAGGAAGCCCTGGTAGGTGAGTTGTTCCTTGGTGGCGGCCGTCACGGCGTCGTCGACGACGGCGCGGATCGTGGGCAGCCGAAGCCGGCGGCAGGCTTGGTCGATCGCGGCCTGCGCGGCTTGCTCGGTGAGGCCCTGACGACGGCGAAGGCTCTCGGGACGGCTGGTGCTGGTGGTGGTCATGGGGTTCCTGTCGGGGTGTGGTGGTGAGTCTCGGCGGGGGCCGGGGCGGGATCGGGTTGGCGTCGGCACAGGAGTTCGTCGTAGGCGGTGACGGTGGGCAGGGGCCGGGTGTCTTCGGGCAGGTGCGCGATGACCTGGTGCGGGTTGGTGGGGCGTCGGGGTGGCAGGTTCACGACCGTCCCGCCCCTGGTCTGGCTGGCTGGGGCGGGTGTGTGGGTGGTGGCATGGCGGCGGGCTTCGACGGCGACGACGTCGGGGCTGATCGCGCCCACCGACAGGGCCGAGGTGATGCCGGCGATCACCGCGTCGGACGGGAGGGATCGGTGGAGCAGGAGCACGTCGATCAACGCTTGGGTCCCGGCCACGTCGCCGCTGGTCTTGCGGGCCGCGGCCCAGAACGCGTCGTGGGCCGCGGTGAATGCTCCGGCGGCGCGGGCCTGCGCGAGGGCGGTGGAGCCGGGGAACGCGCCGGGCTTGTGCCGCAGCACTTCGAGGTAGTGGTCCAGCTCGACCCGGGTCACGCCACGGGTGCCGAGGCGAGGGTGGGTGGCGAGGACGGTGCGGCCCTCGAACACGACCACGCACGAGGCCCGCAGGGACACGCGGACGCGTTGGCCGATGAGGTGTGCGGGGACGGAGTACTTGACCATGCGGACGGTGATCAGGGCGGAGCGGTCGACGCGGGGGTGGAGGATCAGGCCGGGGTCGAAGTCGTCGGCCGGCAACGGTGCCAGGTGGGGCAGTTCGGCGTGGTGGTCCTGCCCGATCGTGTTGGCGTGGCCGGTGATGCGGCGGGTGTTGTCGTCGTGCTCCCAGGCGCGGATCTTGTCGTTGAGTTCGTCCAGGGTGGCGACTTCGGGCATGGGGGTGAGGTGGTTGCGGCGGAACCATCCGACCTCGCCCTCGACGCCGCCTTTCTCGTGGGCGCCGTCGATGCCGGGCTGGCAGTAGAACGCGTCGAAGCCGTAGTGGGAGCGGAACAGCACCCAGCGTTCGTTCTCGTCGCGTAGCCGGTCGCCGCCGTGGATGACCTGGACGACGGCGGAGGTGAGGTTGTCGTAGCGGATGTGGCGGGTGGGGATGCCGCCCAGGGCGTGGAAGGCCTCGATGTGTCCTTCGAGGAAGGCCTCCTGTCCGCCGGTCGGGTAGACGCGGTGGATGGCCTTGCCGGAGTGGGACAGGCGGTAGACGAACATGTGGCACTTGGTCTTGACGCCGTCCAGGATGACGTAGACCTCGCCGAAGTCGACCTCGGCCTCCGCGCCGGGGGCGTGGTCCTGCGGCACCATCGCCTCCACCCGGCGCCCGGCCTCCAGATCGATCTGCGCGCGCCTGACCCGGACGTAGTCCCGCACCGTGGAGTAGGACAGGTTGGTGGCGCCGTGCTCGTCGCGCAGCCGGGCCAGGATCCTGGTCGCGGTATGGCGCTGCTTGCGCGGCGCGGTCAGGTCATAGGTGAGCATCTCGTCGATCGCCGGCTTGTACGGGTCCAGGCGCGGTGCTGTGCGGACCGGTTTCTTGCGGGGTGGGGGTTCGGCTGCGGCGAGTGCCTGGCGGACGGTGCGGCGGTGGACTCCGTGTTTGCGGGCGAGCTCGCGGATGGACAGGCCATCGACTCGCGCGTCGTGGCGGATGTCGGCGTACAGCTGCACTCGTGATCCCATCTTGGCTCCCTTGCCCTCGCGACTGGTTCCCAGTGATGGGGACCAGCGTGAAGGGGTGGGGCCAGTTCAGACCGTCAACACCCCGGCAAGTCGCACGCGGGGCCAGATCAGGCCGTCACAACGGGGCCGAACCAAG
>NZ_CAUROW010000119.1:0-4825 GCF_963526355.1 uncultured Actinomyces sp.
GCGCAGCGGTGGGCCCGGGTCCGGTGCGTGGAAGACGGAGGCGCGTCGCCTGGAGCAGGCCTATCGGCGCGGCGCCTCCGATCGCGCTGCGGATCCCGAGGCCATGGGCGCCGCCGCTTCGTCCGACGGTGCTGGCGGGGACGCTCCCGGGACCGGACCCAGTGAGCCCGCCCGGTCGGGCGACCTGGAGTCGGCAGTGGCCCTGGTGGCAGGGACGGCGCAGCCGCAGTGGATCGCGCGACGTCGGGGACCGGCGCCCCAGGCGGGCAAGGAGGCGCACTACGCGAGCGTGGCCGGAACCGGTCTGCGTCTGCCCGCCGGCTCGGCGCTGGCGGAGTCCGAGTGGCTGGCGGTGGCCGGCGTCGACCTGACCGCCGGGCGTGGGGACGCGCTCATCCGTGCCGCGGCGCCCCTCGATGAGCAGGCGGCGCTGGAACTGGCCGGGGCCTGGCTGGCCCAGGAGGAGCGCACCGTGTGGGACGGCGGGCGATTGCGTATAGAGCGCGTGCGTCGGCTGGGGGCCATCACACTCGCCGCCACCCCGGGACCGCCTCCGGGACCGCAGGAGGTGGCGGACGCGGTCGTCGAACGGGTGCACGCCAAGGGAGCCGATGAGGGCCTGGCCGTACTGCCGTGGGACGAGGAGGCCCGGAGCCTGCGCGCCCGGCTGGCCCTGCTGCACGAGCACCTGGGCGATCCCTGGCCGGATATGAGTGACGCGGCCCTGAAGACCCGGTCCGAGGAGTGGCTGGCGCCGGCGGTCATGAGCCTGGTCGAGCAGGTCAGCGGGTCGGCCGGGACGACGACGTCGGGCTCGGCACATAGGCGTTTCAGCCTGGAGCGGCTGGATGTGGCCGGGGCGCTGCGGGCGCTCCTGCCCTGGCCGCAGGCAGCGCGTCTGGACGAGCTGGTGCCCGAGCGCATCGAAGTCCCCTCCGGCTCGCAGGTGCGGGTGGACTACACCTCTACCGGTGACGACTCCACGAGCGCCGGGCGGGCGGGTCGGCCGGTGCTGGCGGTGCGAGTCCAGGAGTGCTTCGGTTGGGCGGCCACACCACGGATCGTTCAGGGGCGGGTGGCGGTGCTGCTGCACCTGCTCTCGCCGGCGCGGCGCCCGGTGGCGGTCACCGATGACCTGGCCTCCTTCTGGGAGCAGGGCTACCCGCAGGTGCGCGCCGAGATGCGCGGACGCTACCCCAAGCACGCCTGGCCCGAGGACCCGTGGAACGCGCCGGCCATCAGGGGGACCGGGCGGCGCCGATGAGTAGGAGCGAAGATGACCCGAGGGGCAACCGGGAACGGCGGACGACAAGTGCCGCAGCGGACCGGCACCGCCGAGAGACTCGAGGATGCCCCTACGACTCCGACTGCCCCCGGCGCTCTCAGGACAACCGGCTCAGCGGCGACTCACCAGGTGGAGGCGTCCAGGCGGCTGAAGCGGAAGCCGGTGGGGTTGTGCTCGGCGTCGGGATCGGCGTCGGGCACGACATACCCGACGATCTGGAGGTTCCAGGTGCCACGTCCGCCCCACAGGGTGGCCGTGGTGCGGGTGCGGCCGCGGACCACCGGGAAGCCGGCGATCGTATCGGCCTGGACGGAGACCACCTCGTGGGCGTGGTAGCGCATGGCGCCAGTGTCGATGTCTCCGAGCCACTCGATCTTGGGCTGGGGGTAACCGGTCATGTGGGTCAGGACGCAGTCATCGGTCAGCAGGGCGTCGATCGCCTTGATGTCGCCGGCGACCATGGCATCGCACAGAAGCGAGTAGAGGTCGGCGGCCGCATGGGGCGCGACCTCGGAGACGTGGGGGTGGGAACGTACCTCAGTCTGGGCGTGGGCGAGGGAGGGGGACTCGTGGGGACGGTGGGGGCGGCGACTCATGGGTCAAGGGTAGAGCCCGACGCCGTACAGACGAGGGACGAAGCGCTTTCAGCGCGGCTAACGAGTGCGCAGGTCCCGACACATATGAGATTGCATGAGGTTGCAAGGAACCTACACGGCGGTTGCACTGAGCTACCCGGAACTGCTCTGAATGGATCGACGACTATCGCCACGCCAGGGTCACCCGAACCCGCTCAACGCAGTCGGCCCCGACCCCGGCAGCCCAGGTCCTGAACTCGGCCGTACAGCACACCACTGTGCCGACTCCTCCGGCAGCCCGGTGCGGCACACCCGCCCGGGGCGTCCTACCCGTGTCGCTGAAGTCATGCACATGTCCCAGAAGTGAGGAGACATCAGAATTGGCCTAGGGGTTACTCGCGGACTCAGCAAACGCCTGCTTTTGTCCGGACCACGGACCGTTCACCCCACCCCAGGAGGGTTATTCACAGCCACGACGACCGCTTGTGTTTGCCCAGGTCAGGGACCGCTTGCCTCGCCCTGTGAATAAGCCTCCAGGAGTGAGCCTGTAGGATCGACAACTAAGCACGACACACATCACCCGGCATGTGACGCCCGGGCTCCCTCATAAATCGCTTGACGTCCAGCAGGCCAGCACCCTATAGAGAAATAATGAGTCCACAGGTCCCAAATAATTCTCCACGATTCACTGGAGAGATCGGCGGCCTCAGCGGGTAAACCATAGCCTTTCGCATGATCAACAGATATTACAGCAGAATGGCTTGCAGGGGTGTCGATAAGCGGTGATTTAAGAGATTCAGACAAAGCTTCGACTTGTTCTTCACTACGCCCACCCGCAGATAATGCCTCGGTCATTAGCGCCTCAGAACGAGCAAGAGCAGAACGCGCCTGCTCCAACATAAGCATATTCACATCCGCCAGAAGCGAGGCAAACAAAGGGTAGGAGTCCGGGTTTTCCGTAGCCCTCTGTTCCGCCTCCTCGACCGCCGCAACTATATCTTTGGCGCCAACCATGGAGGAACGTCCAGAATCGTCAGAAAAAACCATCTGAGGGTCGATAGGCCCCAAATCACCTCCCGGTCCCATAATTATTCTCTGGGCACCCAGACAGAGGATCGTCGCCGCACTCTTAGCCATGTCCGGCACTAAAACGACCAGCTTCCGACAACGCGTCTGCATGGAGCGGACCATCCGCAGAGCAACCTCACCATCCCCTCCTGGTGAGCACAGCAGCAGATGGAGATCCTTGACAGGATCACAATCCACCAAAAGTTCTTCAAGAATCGTCATATTTGTTTGAGTAATTTGATCAATGATAACAATCAAGTTAACATCATTGAGATCCTGGTATTCTCTAATGAGTTCTTGCCTGGCATAGCGAGCCGAGTGCTGCGCATGAAACAGAGGAGTTCGAGATACCACTTAGATCCGCCCGACAATAGGCCGAAAACTCTTCATCTTCCCTCGGCGTAAATCTGCGCCGAAGCGACGAGCCTCCATGGCTCGACGCGCTTGATCCACCCACCTCTGATCCCTCGATTTAGCCGGAGGGCGGAGAGCGGCGGGGACTTTAACATCGCGTTCTTTCTCTGCCGCCGAGAATTCCTGCGCCATAACCAGTCTCCTTAATGCTAGATCAGCCATGACTGTAGTACACCCTTTATACTAATAGGCCCAAGGACCTAGGTGCTAGTTACTTAGTACCCACGATCTCATACCCAGTCATCCCATCGGAGCACAGGCACGACACCCCTCCCCAGTACCAGCAGTCGCCACCCGGAAGAGATATCCCAGACCAGATCGCACAACAGTCCCAGCAATGACGCTCGACGTCTACGCAGGCCTGTCCCCTGATGACCTGGACGCCGTCGCCGATGCTCTTGATGCCTTGAGGCAGCGCGACGACGTCGGAGATTGTGGGCAATATGTGGGCCACCCGGCCCGTGCGGTGTGATCGGCCGGAAACGGAGGAGGCCCGTCACCGCGACTTTTCGTTGCGGTGACGGGCCTTTCCCGTGGTGGCGGTAGCGCTGGGATTCGAACCCAGGGTGGCTATGAACCACACAGACTTTCGAGATCTGCACCTTCGGCCGCTCGGACACGCTACCTCGCTCATGAGCCTACACGGACGGCGGCCCGCGCCCCAATGCGGCGTCCTGCGGTATCAGTCACGGCCGACATCGGCCCTCACTCCCGGGCACCGGACCGGCAGCCTCAGCGGCGGTCGGCGAAGAAGGCGGTCAGGAGGGCCCGGGACTCCTGGGCGCGCAGGCCGGCGCGCACCTCGACCCGGTGGTTGGCGCGGGCGTCGCGCACGACGTCGCGCACCGAGCCGCAGGCACCGGTCCTCGGCTCCCAGGCCCCCAGGACCAGCCGAGCCACCCGGGCCAGGACGATGGCGCCGGCGCACATGGTGCACGGCTCAAGGGTGACCACGAGGGTGCAGCCGTCCAGATGGGAGTCGCCCAGGGCCGCGCCGGCTGCGCGCAGGGCACGGATCTCGGCGTGCGCCGTCGGGTCGTGCTCGGCCTGGCGGGCGTTGGCGGCCTCGGCCAGGACGGCTCCCTCCGGCGAGAGGACGACGGCGCCCACAGGCACCTCCCCCACCTTGCCCGCCGCGCGAGCCAGCTCCAGGGCCCGAGCCATGGCGGCGTCCAGTGAATATGCGGAAGGCGGAGGCGTCACGGCCCCAAGGATGTCAGACCCGGCGACCGGGGCGCACCGGCAGCACCGGCGACGGCGACCCAGCGCTCGTTGTCTTCTACACCACCCCGACGTCAGGAGGAATACATAACGAGTACAGCGCCTCCGTTATAGGCTCCACACAAGGCATTCGGTCCTGGGCCGAAGCCCCGGTCCTGCCACACCTTGCGTATTTTGGCAGTTCTCCCGCATCATCCCCCCAGAACGAGTCCCCATGAAGAACGGAGCAGGTCGGTGAGCCGGTCCCCCGAAACGAGCGAGC
>NZ_CAUROW010000120.1:0-4802 GCF_963526355.1 uncultured Actinomyces sp.
TCATCATCCTCGTCCTGGTGCTCACCGGCTTCCGCGAGGCCGTCTTCAAGGCGGTACCCGATCAGCTCAAGACCGCGATCTCCGTGGGCATCGGCCTGTTCATCGCGCTCATCGGCCTGGTGGACGCCAAGATGGTGCGCCGCGGCGGCACCCCCCTGGAGCTGGGCCTGGGCGGATCCCTTCAGGGGTGGCCGGTCCTCGTCTTCCTCTTCGGGCTCTTCCTCACGGTGGTGCTCTACGTGCGCAAGGTTCGCGGTGCCATCCTCATCGGCATCGCCTCGGCCACGGTCCTGGCCATCGTCATCGACGCCTTCGCCCACCTGGGCCCCTTCAACGACGATCCGGAGAAGGGCTCCCTCAACCTCACCGGCTGGTCCTTGTCCGAGCCGCATCTGACCGGTTTCCCGGTGGACCTGCCGAGCCTGTCGACGCTGGGCCACTTCAGCCTGCTGGGCAGTGTCCACAAGGTCGGCATCGTCTCGGTGGTCCTCCTGGTCTTCTCCCTGCTGCTGGCCGACTTCTTCGACACGATGGGCACCATGGTCGCCATCGGCGCCGAGGGCGACCTGCTCGACGAGCACGGCAACCCGCCCAAGACGCGCGAGATCCTCGTCGTCGACTCCCTGGCCGCCATCGCCGGTGGTGTCGGGGGTGTCTCCTCCAACACCTCCTACGTGGAGTCCGCCGCGGGTGTGGGGGAGGGGGCCCGCACGGGCCTGGCCTCCGTGGTCACCGGCTGCATGTTCGCCCTGTCCATGTTCTTCGCGCCGTTGGTCAAGATGGTCCCCTACGAGGCGGCCACCCCGGCGCTCGTGGTGGTTGGTTTCCTCATGATGATGCAGGTGACCGACATCGACTGGAAGTCCCCGGAGATTGCGCTGCCGGCCTTCCTGACCATCATCATGATGCCCTTCTCCTACTCGATCACCAACGGGATCGGGGCCGGCTTCGTGTCCTACCTGGTCATCGAGGTGGCTCAGGGACGGGCGCGGAAGATCCACCCGCTCATGTGGGTGGCCTGCGCGATGTTCGTCGTCTACTTCACCCTCGCCCCGATCAAGGCGATCCTCGGCGTCTCCTGACGAGCGCCGGCGGCCTCCGGCGGGAGCGCCGGAGGCCGTCCCTCATTGGGTGATGACGGTGTAAGTGTCCATATCTGCAGCAAAGGCTGTGAACGGCTTCGTTCCTTCGGATGCAAACCGCATGATTCCGCGGTTCATGCTGGTGAGGTGAGCGGCGTTGAGTTCCCTTTGCTGCAGATATGGACACTCGGCGCCTGTGGGCGGCATTCCGCTCCTCTTCACCTGTGCCTCGCGCCCCGGTACCGGGGTGTCTTCACGTACCTCGGGGCGCCGACGAAGGGCGGAGACAGTGGTTCTGCTCAATGACGGATCCGGGCCGCGCGCGGTGGTTGGTTATCACCATTGGTTGAGGATGGTGGGGTAGGTGTCGGGGGTGCCGAAGGTGAAGATGGAGCCGTTGGCCACGGGAGCGGTGGTGGTGGCTAGCTGGGCGGCGCGCTGGTAGTGGGGCGAGTCGGAGGCGAAGAACATCTTCCAGCCCGGCAGGTATCTGTAGGGCGGTGGAGTGGGGGTGACTGGAATGTCCTCACGGGTTAGGGTGCCGATAGTGTTAGGGGTGAACATGGTAGCGGTGGTGTGCATGAGGGTGTCGGCCAGGTTCTCGCTGGCGTCCAGGGCGGCCCCGAGTGCTTCTCCGATCATGAGTACGATGCCGGCGTTGCCGGGGTTGGGTTTGTTGAAGCTCAGCATGAGCTTGTTGCCTTGGCCGATCTGTCCTGAGAAGGCTGGTGTGAGACCGAATTTAGGGTTGTCGGAGATGGCTTGTACGCCGTGGATTAAGTGGAGGAGGTAGTCCTGGGTGATGGGGGGTGCCTGCTCGGCTTCCTCACGGCTTTCGGCGGTGGGGCGCCACAGGTCCAGGGAGGGGTGCAGGGGCCTGACCCGCTGGATCCACTCCCACACCCGGCGTCCCTCCGATACCGGGTCACCAAGCGCTCGCCGTTTGAAACTGAGGTCCCATCTCATGATTTATTTCCTCTCCAGTGGGTGGTGTTCGTAGTTTGTATGGTGAAGTTGGTTCACTTGGGTGGTGTGTGGATGAGTTCGATCTCGGTTGGGAATTCGTTGTCCATTTGTCGTTTCCAGAGTTCGTTGAAGGTTTCTTTCTCTGCGATGTGCCATTGGATCGGGGTGTCGGTGCCGGTGGCGCGTACGGCCTCGACCTGTTCCTTACCTATATCGATGAGTCCTTTCTTTTCCTTGATGATCTTTCCTTTTGTCTCGCTGTATCTTTCGGGTGTGGTATTCGGTTCGTCCGACCAGTCTGACTTGATGCGGAAGGCGTAACCTTCCCCCTTGGCGTCAACGAGGGCGAAGCCGTTGTAGCCGTCGAACTCTTTACCGTTGACATAATAGGAGTGTTCGATGGGGACTCCGGTGACCTGCTCCTCGTAGGCTTGGGATCGCGGTGAGCCGTAGTTCTTCCCTTCTCCCCACAGGCCAGGTCCCCCGTCGGAGCGTCCGGGTCTGGGGGTGCGCAGCCCGGGGTAGTGGATGCCGGCACGGGGATTGAGGCCCCTGCGGGCCTGGGCGTGGGCGAAGCGTTTGACGGGTTTGGCGGCCCGTGCGGTTTTGGCGGCGTAGCCGGCGCCGCGCAGGGCTTTGCCTCCGGGGATGATGGCCATGGCGGCCAGGCCGGCGTCGGCAGCAATCTCGAGGTCGTTGTGGGTGTCCAGGTAGTGGCCGGTGGCGCCCCAGGGGTCCCGCATGAACTGAGAGGCGGGACGGGCCGCGTCCAGGGCGGTGGCGATGCCGAGCCCTACGCTGAAGGCCAGGCCAAGGGTGCCCCCGGACAGGAGGACGGCGGCGGCGCCAATGAGGACCAGGGCGGCCTTCTCAGTGGGGCTCATGGACTCCCAGACCGCTGCGAGCGTGTCCAGGATGCCGGCGAACCAGAAGGTGGGCAGCCCGCTGAGGCGCTGGTTGAGCTCGGTCACCACAGGCGGTACGACGGTGTAGATGATCCAGGCTCCGGCCAGGGCTGATACTGCGGCCAGGACCGAGGTGGCCCAGCGATGGGGGCCGGCGTCGAGCTGACGGCGTGCAGCCAGGTCACGGGCGATGCGATGCTCGGCCCAGGCCTGCAGGAACAGGCGGGGTCGGCGGGTGGTGGCCGCCTGAGCCAGGGCGAGTCTGAGCCGGTGGGCCTTGGCCCTGGCGGCGGCTGCTACCTCGATGACGTCGGCGCCCCACCTGCCCACAACGCCACCAGGCAGGCCCTGGGGCGCACCCGGCCCGCCACCCGGCCCGGAGAGGGAACGCGCGTAGCCGCCCAGGCGCATCACCCGGGCATCCAGGAGGAGCGCGACGACGAGCATCATCAGAAGCAGCCAGCCCCGGCCATGCCCGGTTCCGGCCATGGTGCTCGTGGTCTCGACGATAGGCCAGGGGGCTTCGCCCTTGGTAGCGCCCCAGACCTTGACGACGCGCTCGTCAGTGAACCAGTTGGTGCTCGCGGTCGTGGCGTTGGCCGCCATGTGGTCGACGATCGCCACCCACAGCATGCCCAGGGGCAGGCCCAGGGCTGTGCAGCGCAGGCAGACGCCTACGGCGGGGTGATGGTGTCTCGCGCGCCACCACAGGTGCCGCGCCAAGCCGATGCTCACGGCCACCAGGCCGGTGACAATGGCGTGCCCCGCATAGGTTACAGGGCCGGGGAACGCGTCGGCGAACGGTCAAAGGCTGAAGGTGTGAGCGTGTATGCACTCGACGATTCCCGCAGGGTCCTCAGGGCATATCGCCTTGGACAACTGAAACCCCGGGGTGTTTCCGACGATGAACACCAGGCGCCGGGCGACCTCCTCGACCGCCATGAAGCCCGCCCCGCAGGCGACCCCCAGGACGAGCCAGTCCTGAATGAGTAGCCGGCGCACTCGTCCCGGTGCGATGACCGCCACCAGGCAGATGGGGGCGAGCTTGGCCAGCTCTTCGACGACGCCGGCGATCACGACCTGCGAGGCCGTTTGGCTCACCGCCACTCCCGCCGCAGCCGCGACCTGGAAGGAGAGCCACCCAACGGCCCCGGCCCACGGCATGGACAGGGCGAAGACACTCGAAGTCAGGCCCCAGGAGACGGTCTTGCCCCGCGCCAGCCAGAAGCAGACCGCCACGATCCAGAAGCAACCGGCCCAGGCACCCAGCACCGTCCGGGCCACTGGAGATACGGCCAGCGCCACCGCCACGATCAGCAGGCTCACCCAGGTCAGCACCATCCGCACCCGCATCAGGACACGGAGGGCCCGAAACCTCATCAGGAGGCCGCCCAGGTGCTCCCACCACTCCAGGCGCACCGGTGCCCCGTCCAGGTTCAACGAGGACGCGGCCGAACGGTCAGGGGAACGAGGCGCCGGCGCGGCCGCAGGCGTCTGGGGTGCGGCGACCGGCGCGGGCCCCGAGGGCGGCATGGGCCCCGTCGTCGTCGCCATCGCGGGTCCTGTCCCCGCCTCCGACTGCGCAGATCTCGTCGCCGTCACTGGTGCGGGCATCAGCCCGTACTGCCTCGACGACGCCGGGGCAGCCGCAGGAGCAGGAGGTACGGCACCGGCCGGAACACCTTCCGACGGTGCCACCCGACCGTAGCCGGGCGCCGCCGTCGGCTCGGACGGGTGGCCGGTATGGGCGCCGCTGGAGCCCGGCATGATCCCGTACGACGCACCCGGCGCTCCGCCATGGCCACCAGGCCCCTGCGCCCCGGGCACTGGGGCGGCGGACCGGCTGGCC
>NZ_CAUROW010000121.1:0-4795 GCF_963526355.1 uncultured Actinomyces sp.
GCGTCGTGCGTCACCATGAGGACGGTGGCCGGCTGCTGCTCCGGGGAAGAGGCACCGGCTGGGGCGGGCACGGCACCGGCGCCTCCAGCGAGCTCGGCGAGCCAGTCGAGGACGGTCGCGGCGGCAGCGACGTCGAGGGCGGCCGTGGGCTCATCGGCGAAGACGATGTCGGGGCGGGAGGCCAGGACGCGGGCGATGGCGACGCGCTGGCGCTCACCACCACTCATCTGGTGAGGCAGGTGGCGGGCCTGGTCACTCAGACCCACGCGCTCAAGGGCATTGTCAACGGCGTTGCGGCTCAAGGGCCTGCGGCGCAGGCGACCGGGCAGGGCGACGTTGTCACGCGCGGACAGGGAGGTGACGAGGTTGTCGTCCTGGAAGACGAAGCCGACGTGCCGGGCCCGGAAGCGGGCCGCGGGCCGGGGACGCAGCGTGCTCGTCCGAGTGCCGAGGAGCTGGACGGTGCCGGCGGTGGGGGCGTCGAGCCCGGCGATGCACTGCAGAAGGGTGGACTTGCCACAACCGGAGGCACCGACCAGGGCGGTGAAGCTGCCTGCGGGCAGGGCGAGGTCGATGCCGTTGAGCGCGGTGACGTCGGCGTTGCGGCGGCCCTGGACGCGGAAGACGCGGGTGAGTCCGGCTACCTCGATGGCCGGTGGTGCCTGCGTCGGCGGCATCGTCATCGGCGGCACCGAGACCGGCATTTCTCGCGTAACCGGACCGTATTGCTGTGGGGCTCCACGAAAGGAGCCCGGCTCGGCACCGACCTCCGTGTTGGCCACGGCGGAGCATTCCCGACGGCGCCTCACGACTGCCCCCAGAATCCCGCGGCCGCCGCCACAATGAGCCAGGCGACAACCGACGTCGTCCGGTTCCCCACCAAGGCCGCCAGTCCCCACCTCGCAGCCAGCCTCCTCAGCCAGGGCCCCATGATCGTCAGTAGCGCGGCCAGGACCGACGGCAACCAGGTCCGCGCCTCGGTGCCGCTCATCCTGGCAAGCAGCTCGCGTGCTCCCGCCCCCAGGTCGTGCGCCAAACCCTCCAGCCCTCCGCCGGACGCGCCGGCACCCAGAACCGACATCAGCTGTTGCCCGACGACGACGATCAGCAGCACCAGCACCAGGGCCTCGGCTCCCACCGCCACGTGCCAGCGCGTGCACCCGTGCCGACGCGCACGGACGCGCGCCTCGTCGGACTGTGTTGTCGGCACCACCTGGTAGGGCTCCAGCTCGGAGACCCTGGCCCGAGGCAGGACCGGATGACAGATGCGTTCCGATTCCGAGGAAAGGAGGCTTGAAGCATCACAGGCGACGGGCGTCTGAACCGGGGAGAACTGGTTGAGGCTCATGTGCACCAGTTCACTCCCCACGGGCCGCCGTCGCACTGGTGCCCGCTCCCGTCTTCGTATCCGGCCAGCCCCACCTCACCTACGGTCGGGCAGGCACCACCTTGGGGGTGCCAGCACCACCCCGGGACACCCGTATGGCTCCCACGGGGGCGCCAGCAGGAGTGCACCCCGGGCCCGAGCCCGTTAACGTCGTCGGCATGACCTCAACGCCATCCAGCGTTTCCCCCACTGAGCGCAGGCCCGGCTGGTACAGCCGGCACGGCCGGTTGCCCCGCATCATCGGGTGGGAGCTCCTGCACGCCGTCCTGTGGATGCCGATGATCCTCCTTCTTCTCCCCGCCACCTTGCTGTTCCACCTGTCGGTCCCCCTGGGGGCGGCGCTGGAGCGCATCATTGCGCGCAGATTGGGTGCGGATGCCCCCTCCGGCCGCAAGGAGGGTGAGCGCAAGACTCCGTGGCTGCTGGCGCGTCCCGCCCACGCGGAGTTCTGGCGGCAGGACCTGCCCCTGTGCCTGGGGGGCCTGGCCCTGACCACGGCATCATTCCTCGTCGGCGGATTCCTCGGTATCGCGGCGGTCAGCAGTATCCTGGCGCCGTTCCTGGCCTCCCCGGAGGACACCTTCACAGTTCGTCTGTTCGGTCCGGAGATGACGGTCACCGGCCCGCAGCAGGCCTGGCTGCTGGTGCCGGCCGGGTTGCTCGGTCTGGGCCTCGCCGCCGGGGCGCTCCTGGGTTTCGGGGCACTGCGGCTGCTGCTGGTGGAGGCGCTGTCGGGCGAGCGCAAGAAGCAGCGCCTGGAGCAGCTGACCGCCGAGGTCGGCCACCTCACGGCCAGCCGCGCCACCCTCATGGATGCCTTCGAGGCCGAGCGCACCCGCATTGAGCGGGACCTGCACGACGGCGCCCAGCAGGACCTCGTCGCCCTCACCATGAGCCTGGGCGGGCTGCGCCTGGCCGCCGAGTCCCTGCCCGACGACGGTGCCAACGCCACGTCCCGTACCACCCTGCTGAAGGGGATAGACACGGCGCAGGACCGCGCTGAGGCGGCCCTGCGGGACCTGCGTGAGACGGTGCGCGGCATCCGCCCGGCAGTCCTGTCCGAACGCGGGCTGGCACCGGCTCTGAAGGATCTGGCGGGTCGGGCCCCGCTGCCGACCAGTGTCGTCGTCAATGCCGAGGAGGGCGACCTGGCCCAGATCTCGCAGCCTGTGGCGACGGTCGTCTACTTCGCGGTGTCCGAGGCACTCACGAACGCCGCCAAGCACGCTCGGGCCGAGCACGCGACGGTGACACTGCACTGCACGGACGGCGGGCTGAGCGCCCTCGTGACCGACAACGGGCGCGGCGGGGCCGACCCCGGGCGCGAGAATGCCACCGGCCTGCGGGGCATGGTGCAGCGGGTGGAGTCCATCGGTGGGCAGTTGGAGGTCGACTCCCCCGTCGGCGGTGGGACACGGCTGATGATCACGGCCCCGCTGACGCCGCCTTGGGGCACGGACGGCCCGGAGGATGACCGGGCGGGCGATCAGCAGGATCGGCCGGACGGGCGACCCAGCGGTCACGGGGGCGACCAGGTGCCCGCCGCTCAAGAGACCGGTCCGGCGGGCGTCTCCCAGGGCCGACAGGCCCGGCCGCAAGCGCTGACGCCGGCAGCGGTGTCGGCTCCTGCGTGAGCACGTCACCAGCCTTCACAAGGTCTGCGGACCTGGCGGCCACGACGGATCCGCGCGACGGATCCGGCCGCCGCGGTGATCCCGGCGGCACCGGCGTCCTGGGAGAGATCCCGGTGTCCACAACCCACACCCACCCGGTCGACTGGGGCAGGATGTCCCCATGAGGATCATGCTCGCCGATGACGCCACCCTTCTACGTGAAGGACTGGCAGGGCTGCTGACCACCGCCGGTCACGAGGTCGTGGCACAAGTGGCCGACGCCGACGCCCTGCGCGCCGAGGTCGAGCGTCTGGCCGCTGCCGGGCAGCTGCCCGACGTCGTCGTCACCGACGTGCGGATGCCGCCGACCGGCACGGATGACGGGCTGCGCGCAGCCATCGACCTGCGCCGAGCCCATCCGGGGCTGCCGGTGGTGGTGCTGAGCGCCTACGTGGCCGGGCCCTACGTGCAGGATCTGCTGGAGGAGACCGAGTCCCCGGCATCCCCGACCGGCGGCGGCGGTGGCGCTGTGGGCTACCTGCTCAAGGAACGCGTGGGGCGGGTGGCGGACTTCCTGCACTCGCTCGACGTCGTCGTGGGCGGCGGAGTGGTCATCGACCCCGAAGTGGTCTCCCACCTCATGAAGGCCGCCCGCGCCGCCGCCACCGGGCACGAGGCGGTCCCCGCTACCTGGACCGGTCAAGCTGCAGGAGTCGCGGGAGCAATGACGGAGCCGACGCCAGGAGAGTCGTCCGGTGCGCCAGTGAGTGCGGCCGCCACACCACCCGGCCCTTGGGTGCCGGTGCCTATCCGGGCGGGATCGCCGCCGACACCGCCGGGCGGGATCGCGAGCGCGGCGCCGGGCAGAGCGGGACTGGACCGGCTGACACGGCGCGAGCAGGAAGTACTCGAGCTCATGGCGCAAGGGCTGTCGAACGCGCAGATCGCCGAGCGGCTGGTGCTCTCCGACGGGGCGGTGGCCAAGCATGTGGCGAACATCTTCCGGGGGCTGGACCTGCAGCCGGGCGAGGAGAACCGGCGTGTACGGGCCGTCCTGGCCTGGTTGCATGCCCGGGCCTGAAACTGGCCGCACGGCGCAGTGGTCACGCCGTGAGCGAGGACGAGGCCGGCGCGGCATCGGAGCGGTGTGGGCTCGACTGTGGGATTAGGCTGTCCCCATGCGCCTCCACGTTGCCGATCATCCCCTCATCGATCACAAGCTCTCCGTGCTGCGAAACGAGAGGACGCCGTCGGCGGTCTTCCGCCAGCTGGTGGACGAGCTCGTCACCCTGCTCGCCTACGAGGCCACCCGCGAGGTGCGCACCGAGGAGGTGGAGATCCGCACCCCCGTGGCGGTGGCGCAGTGCCGCCGGCTGGCCGATCCACGACCGATCGTGGTGCCGATCCTGCGCGCGGGCCTGGGAATGTTGGAGGGAATGACCCGGCTGCTTCCCACCGCGGAGGTCGGCTTCCTGGGGATGAAGCGCGACGAGGACACCCTGGAGGTGGAGACCTACGCCAACCGTCTGCCCGACGACCTCTCGGGCCGCCAGTGCTTCGTCGTCGACCCCATGCTCGCCACCGGCCACACCCTCGTGGCCGCCATCGACTACCTGCTTGAGCGCGGGGCGCGCGACGTCACCGCGCTGTGCCTCATCGCCGCTCCCGAGGGCGTCAGCACGCTCGAGAAGGCGGTCGGCGAGCGCGCGAACGTCACGGTGGTGACCGCCGGGGTCGACGAGCGGCTCAACGAGCACGCCTACATCGTGCCCGGGCTCGGCGACGCCGGGGACCG
>NZ_CAUROW010000122.1:0-4752 GCF_963526355.1 uncultured Actinomyces sp.
GTCCTCGCCCCACCAGGTCCGGCATCCAGCCGACCAGGCGGGTCCCGGCACGCCACAACCCGGCCACGGCGTCCAAGCCCGGGTCCCCGGTGGCAGCCTCGGTCAGGGAGGCGGAGGCCACGTGCTCGCGCAGCACCTCGGTGGGCACCACGGCCCCCTCCGCACCGCCCGAGGCGATGGCCCCACGGATCGCCGCCTCGGCGCGAGCCTCGCGCCACCGACGCCGCAGAGCCTCGTTCCATCGCAGCTCGGTGCAGGCCTCGCGCACCGCGGCCTCGGCGGCGCGCACCCGCTCATCGGCCGCCACTGCCCGCAGCGCCCCCAGCACCGGCGAGGCCTCGGATGCGGAAGACGGAGCCTCGGCGACATCCACCACATTCGGCCGTTCGACCAACAGGTCGGAACGGTCTTCATCCCCGACCGCTCCTGCCATGCCGCGCCTCTTCGGCGCCCCGGCCGATAACGGCCCGATCCCCACGGACATTCGCACCACGCACCCACTGTGTCACATGACCACTGCCCCCGGTCAACGACCGCCAGCCGCAACCAGCAGCAGCCGGGGGTACCCAACGCTTCCCGGGCCTCGACGAATCCCACATGGGCCGGACTCACCCCCTAGACTCGATCAGGTGAGTGACTCCCCCTCCCATCACGCCCAGGGCTCAGCCCCACCACCCGCCCCCGTGGGCGCTTCGGGGCGACCGCCGCGCAGTCGCAGACCCGATTACGTGCTCACGGCCGTCGTCGGAGTCATCCTCGCCGCGGCCGTCCCCTTCCTGCTGGGCACGGCCGACGCCGCCCCGGACTCGCCCCTGCGCGCCGGTCTGCTCCTCGGCACGATTCTGCTGGCCTCCTCCGCCGCCACCGCGCTGTTCGCCGCCCGCTCCTCGCTGGGCGCGCTCGCCACCGCCCTGACCGCCCTGGCTGCCCAGGCGGCCGTCTTCATGGCCCCCATGCACGCCGCCTCCCTGCCCTACCCCTGGCTGCAGAGGCTGATCAGCACCGGGTTCATGCTCATTCTGGCGGGCCTGTGGCTCGGTGGCTCCTGGGGGATGCGTATGGCCCGCCGCGCCGGCCACACCCAGGGTCATGCCGCCTTCCGCCTCACCCAGGCCGATCGAACCGTGGGCTCCACCCCGATACCACCACCCTCACGCCGTCGCGACCACCTCCTGTCCCTGCCCTGGGTCATCGCCGGGCTGACGCTCGCGGGATTCTTGCTCCCCCGCTCCTACCTGCGGGCGGTGGCCCCCGGCATCCAGACCGGGCCGCTGATGCTCGGGGCCATCCTCGTCTCCTTCATCGCCCTGGCCGCGGCCGCCGCCTCGACGGCGCGCTCCACCCTCGGTGCGCGTCTGACCGGTCCGATCCTCGTCCTACTGGCGGTCCCGGCGCTCAGTGGCGATATGATCCCTGGCAGCCGGCTGGTCTCCAGAATCCTGCCTTACGGCCCGGACGCCATCGTGCTCGCCGCCATCGGAATCGAGCTCATGGCGATCGGCTGGGGAGCCCACATGGCTCGCCGCACCGGCCGTGCCAACGCTCTGGCCCGGTTGCGCTCCGGCGTCTGAGGGTCCCATACCCGCAGTCATGCCTTTGGGACGACCATGCCGTCCCTTTCGGCGTCCCCACCCCTACCACTACCGTGTGCATGCGTAAGGAGACCTCGTGAGCACCGACAACACAGACCGCACCACCCCCCAGACGCCCAGCGGGTCAGACGGCGTCGCCCCGGCCGCCTCGAAGGCGCCGACGTCCGCCTCGAGACCGTTGGCATCGGACGCCCCCACGGAGGAGGCGACGGTCAACCTGGCCGACGAGGCTCTCGCCTCCCTGAAGAACCTGGCCGATACGTTGGCCCAGGCATCCCAGGAGGCAGCGGCCTCGTCGGCCACGCCGGTCACGGCAGCGACGATGGACAGTGGAGCCGGCGCCGGCAGTGCCGGCAGTCCCGCCGATGTCGGTATCCCCTCCCCGGCGGCCGAGGTCACCGGAGCCGACGAGACCGACGGTGTCGACGGCTGCGACACCGGTGATGCCGCGGACGGGACTGGCAGCAGTGACGCGGACGAGGCGGTCGACACGGACAGCGCGGGCAACGCCGGCAGCACCGACGACGCCCGTACCGTGAACATCCAGCAGGACGAAGGGCGACAGGATGCGACCGGGCACACTGTCAGCACCGAAGTCGACACCTACGTCAACCATGACGCAATCGTCACCAACGCTGCGGACGAAGTCGGCGACGAGGACCTCTCCCCGGCACCGACCGCCCCGGGGGGTGCCGAGGTCGGTACCTTCCCGGTCGGCCGCCCCGCTCAGGACCCGCTGCGCGCCGACGACCCCTCGCCTCGCCCCGTGACGACCCAGGCGGAGCCAACGCCCTCCGAGCCGTCTGAGGCCTCCGGGACCTCCGAGGCCTTCACGACGTCGATCCCAGGTTCTGCCGCCGGACCGACCGCGGACACCGGCACGGCGACCGCCAGGACGCCTCAGGAGCCCTCCTCCACGTCAGCCGATGCAGCCCTCGCCCCGGAGGACGACGACACCGGCGACACGCACACCGACGAGGCTCAGGTCGCAGCGGACCAGACCGTGACTCCTGACATGCCGCCAGCCATTCCGCCATCGTCGGCATCCGGCGGGTCGAAGGCCGAGCCGGTGCAGCCCGCGTCCGCGACCGCCTCCATCGTTCCACCCGCCGCTACAACCATCGTTTCGGCCGACGCCCCCGCTCCGGCAGTGGCCGAACCCACCGAGCCGGCCGAACCCGCTAAGCCGGCCGAGCCGGCCGAACCAGTCGAACCGACCGAACCGACTGAACTCACCGAGCCGACCCCGGAACCGATCCGGCAGAGGGACCCGGTCCCCACAGCGCAGACACCGCCGTCGCTCGGACGGGACATCGATGAGGACGAGTCTCCGGCCACGGTTGCCGACGCGGCTGAAGCCACGACCACACCGGTGTTCGCTCCCTCGGCCGGCACCACCGAGGATCCCACGAGCCCGGAAGACACCACAGCCCTGGAAGACGTCGCAGATCCAGTGGGCCCGCAGGACAGCGATGGTCGGGCAGAGCTCTCCCCGGAGCCCGTGACCCCGACGACCTTCACAGCCCCCGCCGGCGCCCCCGCTGCGAAGGCCGCGCCTTTTGCCGTGACAACCAGCACCGTGGGAGCCCCGGACGAGCCCGCACACCACGAGGCGCCCCCCTCCCCCATCGTTGCGATCGGCGCGACAGCCGGCGAGGAGTCCGGGCCTTCGACGTCGTCCGCTTCAGCGCCACCGGCTCTCTCCACCGCAAGAACAACAGCAGCCCCGCCCGAGAAGCCGTCACCAGCCCAGCCGACCACCCCGCCGGCAGCGGCGTCACCGGCCGAGCCCCTTCTCAGCCCGGCCGTGGAACCGCTCAAGGAGGCGACGACCGAGTCCACCCGCGTATCCCCGGGGGGCTCCAGGGCAGAAGCAGCGGCGGACGCCACGGCGGATACAGCGGGCTCCGCCGCGACTGCCACAAAGGAGCTGACCGGGGCCCCCGCCGTCAGACCGACCGACATCCGCCCCTCAGCCCCCTCGTGGCCGGCGACCCCGGCCGCCCGGTTGGCCCGGACAGGATCGGCGGCGAGCGCGTCCACGGCCCGTTCGGCCGAGCCGGCGCCCTCCGCATCCGTGACCTCCCCGGCAAGCAGTTCTCCGACTGCCGAGTTCTCGACGGACGGGCCCGCAGCGGCCGAGTCCACCTCGGTCCCGGCCGACTACCACCCCGAGGCCCCCGACCGCGAGGCTCCCCCGGCCAAGGCCCCGGTCGAGACCCCGGCCGCATCGGCATCGACATCCGCCGCGGTGACGGAGGAGCCCTCCTCGCACCAGGCACCCGCCTGGCTCGCGGCCTCCGCACCCCGGGGCCTGTCCACGGCCACCGGCGCCCTGGAGAGCGACGACCCCGAGGAACGCGGCCGATTGCGCGCCAGACAGGCCGCAGCCGCCATGACCGCCTCCGCCGAGGACGACGACATCCTCCTCAAGGGCGCCAGCGCACTGAGATCCCCGGACACTCGCACCGAGCCCCACTGGGCCGGGGTCCTCATCGCCGTCGTCCTGTTCCCCCTGGCCTGGTTCCTCGTGCACGACGGCGCCGCCGCCCTGACCGGCTCCACCCCCTCCACCTGGCCGTCCGCTGCCTCACCGATGGGCGCCCTGGAGATCCTGGGGGGCACTGCGGCCTGCGCCGCCGCCCTGTTCATGATCTCGCGATCCGCCCTGGGCGCCTTCGTCGTCGGCACCATCAGTGCGGTCATCGGGTTGTTCTTCGTCCTCACACCGGGAGTCGCTCAGTCGATCCTCGGCTCGACCATCGACCGGCTCCAGGCCCACTCCGACCTGGGGAGCTCCCTGTCCACCTACGTCATGGACGACGGCCTGTCGGGGCGCTTCGTCCTCATGGGCGTACTCACGATCATGGTCGCCGTCGTCGCCCACCGGGCGCGCCGGGCCGGTCGGCACGAGCAGGACATCGACGGGCACCGTCACCGTGACTGAACCCGACGTCGTCCACCCGCCGGCCGGGCCACGGCCGGTTCCGCGGATGCAGACCGTCGGTGACGCCGCTCGCGATGCGGTTCCGATCGTGATCGGCTACGTAACCCTGGGGCTGGCCGCCGGGATGCTGCTGGTCGCCCAGGGGCTGTCCTGGTGGTGGGCGCCGGTGTGGAGCCTGGTCATCTACTCCGGAACCATGCAGATGCTGCTGGT
>NZ_CAUROW010000123.1:0-4589 GCF_963526355.1 uncultured Actinomyces sp.
TGGGCCGGGCACGGGACGGGCAGCGGTGACGCAGGTGAGCTCGCCCTGCTCGACGCCGAGGCTCACTCCTCCGGCCACGCGCTGTGCGGCGCCGGTGTAGTCGTCCTGGCCGATGGCGGCCTGGCGGGCGGCCGTACGGGCGGCGTCGGCCACCCGCAGCTGGGTGACGCCGGCGCTGACGGCAGCCAGAACGATGAGGAGCACGAGGACGACGGCGGGCAGGGACAGCGCCGTCTCGGCCGTCACCATCCCCTGCTCGTTCTGCCCGGGCTCGTCCGGGCCGTTGGCCCCCTCGCCGGACTCACCGTCTCGACGGGGCAGGCGCCTGGGTGACGAGTGCGGTTCCGTCCGCCCGGAGGGCCGGCGGGAAGCGGGTACCCGGCGGCGACGTCGGCCACCGCCAGGTACCCGGACCACTCGGGGGCGAACGCGCCCACCCACTGCGATGACGCCGCACATCACACCGAGAGCGCCGACTCGATGATGGACTGCAGAGCGCCGCTCAGGCTGCCCGAGCGCATGAGCGCCAGCAGCAGACCCGCAAAGGCCGCAGCAGCCAATGTCCCGATGGCGTACTCGGCGGTGGCCATGCCGTCCTGCCCGGACGCCAGACGCCTCAGAGTGGCCGGCAGTGCCAATGGGTCGCCCGAGCGGGCCAACATCACACTGGTGCGAAGAGTACGCAAAGCGGTTCTAGTGGGTCTCCTCATGGTGGTTCTCCTCTGGTTGGCGGGGACCAGCACTCGGCTGTTCCCCAACGGGCACCGTGCCCGCCCACCCAGAATCGGTCCACCCTGCGCCCCCGCGCTCAGGGGCTTCTCAGCCCTGTGAAGACAACTTGCAGTCCCGAGCCTGTGGCGCCGGGGACCGCACAGGCTTGAGCCGATCCGCCCCACCGCTTGGACCTCGCTCACAGCCGGGGACATTCTGCGCGGCCGGGTGCCAACCGCTCCGGGCGGGGACGCTCCACGCGTACGGGTGCAGGATTCCTGTCCCCGTACGCGCAGACGGCACCCACCGGCATCAAAACGTCCCCGGCCGCGTGGAAGGCCCCTGGCATCGACTGTCTCCATGAGTGACGGCAGGAAGGCCCCCACCAGGACACAGCCGGATGGAGGCCACCGCGCAGGTGGTCGGGCGCGAGTGACCCAAGACCGCACCCGACCGCATCGAGAGCCTCAGCCCTCAATGAGCTCGCGGATCTCGGCGGCGGTGAGGGCCGCCGGACTGAGGCCGCCTGCACCCGCGCCCGCAGCCCCGGCCACGCCCTCGCCGCCGGCCTCGACGTCGCCGGTCCCCTCGATGACCCGGGCGAAGAGCTCGGCCTTCTTCTCCTTGAGGGCCATGACCTTCTCCTCGATGGTGTCGGCCGAGACGAGCCGGTAGACCATGACCGGCTTGTCCTGGCCGATCCGATGGGTGCGGTCGACGGCCTGCTCCTCGGCCTGCGGGTTCCACCACGGGTCCAGCAGGAAGACGTAGTCGGCCTCGGTGAGCGTGAGCCCGAAACCACCGGCCTTGAGGGAGATGAGGAAGACATCGGCCCCGCCGGCCCGGAAGGCATCGATGACCTCTTGACGGTTGGAGGTTCCGCCGTCCATGTAGGCGGTTCGCACACCGGCGGCCTCCAGGTGCTCGCGCACGCCGGAGAGATAGCGCGTGAACTGGGAGAAGACGAGAGCACGGTGCCCCTCGGAGAGGATCGGCCCCAGGTGCTCCAGGAGCGCCTCGACCTTGGCCGACGGACTCGGCCGCCGACCGGGCCTCCGCTGCCCCTTGGAGGGGGCGGCGGCCGCCTTGCCTTTCACACCCCTCACACCACGGGCCTCCTTCTTCCCGGAACCGCTCTTCCCGCCGGCCACTCCTCCAGCGTCCGCAGCCGCCACTCCGTCCTCGACGTCGACGAGCGCCGGGTCGAGCGCCATCTGCCGCAGGGTGGTCAGCGCCTTGAGCGCGATGAAGCGCGACTGGGCGGTGTCCTCCTTCAGCAGCCCGAGGATCCTCTGCCGCTCCCGGGCCAGGCGCTGGTCGTAGGCCTTGCGGTGCTTGGCGCCCAGCTCGACGGCCAGGACCTGCTCGGTCTTGGCGGGCAGGTCCGCGGCCACCTGCTCCTTGGTTCGTCGCAGCAGGAAGGGCCGCATCCGGCGCCGCAGCCGTCCCAACGCCTCGGTGTCCCCTCGGTCGATCGGTTTGCGATAGACCTGCCCGAAGCGCTCCGGATCGGGCAGCAGCCCCGGCGCCGCGATGCTCATGAGCGCCCACAGGTCCATGAGCGAGTTCTCCAGCGGCGTGCCCGTGATCGCGATGGTCGACGGCGACCGCAGCCGCCGCACGGCCTTGTAGGTGGCCGAGGTGTGGTTCTTGACGAACTGGGCCTCGTCGCACACCACCCAGGCCCAGTCCTGGGCGATGAACTCCTCCTCGCACAGGCGCGCGATCGTGTAGGAGGTGACGAGGACGTCGCAGCCCTCCACGATCTCCTCCAGGGTCTCCTCGCGCTTGGCGGCGGTCCGTCGCACGGCCCGGACCCGCAGCCCCGGGCAGAAGCGCCCGGCCTGCTCCACCCAGGAGCCGACG
The DNA here is from genome assembly GCF_963526355.1 of uncultured Actinomyces sp. GTDB lineage: Bacteria > Actinomycetota > Actinomycetes > Actinomycetales > Actinomycetaceae > Actinomyces. Next base: position 2,578 of record NZ_CAUROW010000123.1, read on the forward strand.
ACGGAGGTCGGCGCGATGACGAGCACCGGCCCGGCCCCCTCCGGCTCACCGGAGTCGTCGGAGGCGGTCGACTCGCCGGCCGGGCCTTCCGTTCCATTCTGCGGAGCGCCCCTTGAGTCGGCTCCAACGCCGCCGGGCGCAGCCCCACCGGCGCCGACGTCAGCCGGTACCTGTTCCTCGGCCTTCTCACGCTGCTCGATGAGGCGTTGAACGGCGGCGAGCACCTGGACGGTCTTGCCCAGTCCCATGTCGTCGGCCAGGACTCCGCCGAGGCCCGCCTGGCGAAGGAAGTCCAGCCATCGGTAGCCCTCGAGCTGGTAGGGGCGTAGCGTCACCCGCATCCCCTCGGGCACGGTCACCTCGCCGACACTGCCCCCAGCATCGGCAACAACGTCGTGCTCAGCAGCGGCCTCGGCGGCGCGCGCCCGCTCCAGCAGCCGCCCGACCCGCTCCTTCCAGCGGGCCGTGGCCCGCCCGATGAGGCCGAGGGACTCCAGGACCTCGTAGTAGCCGGCGTGCAGGGCGCTGACCCGCAGGCTGCCGTGCGCCTGCGGGTCGGCGAGCTCGCGGCCCTCCTCCATGAGGCGGGCCAGGGCCTCGATCTCCGGGCGGTCGATGCTCACCCACGTGCCCGACTCCAGGAGCACCTCGGGCTCACCGGCGGCCACGGCCGCCATGAGCAGCGCCAGAGGGATCTCCTCCTCGCCCACGTGGACACGCACGGACAGGGAGAACCAGTCAGGGCGGTCCTCATCGTCACTGATGCTGGTGGTGATGACCGGAGCGTCGTCGGCCTCGCGGTAGTCGGGGACATCGTCATCGACCTCGACGTCGAAGGCCTCCAGCTCACGCAGGACCGGCAGCGTCTCGGTCATGAAGCGGGCCGTGGCCATGCCGCGCAGGTCCAGGGGCCGCCAGACGGCCGGGTGCCGGACGGCCAGGGGCAGCAGGTGGTTGAGGACCTCGCGGACCAGGCGGGTCTCCCCCTCAATGTCCCGGCCGGCGGTCTCGCCCTCGATGCGACCCTCAGCGGCCTCGGCGAGGTCCCCGACGCCGTGGCCGCGCAGGACCTCGCCGTCCTCGGAGATGTAGCGGATGGACCACTCGGTGGTCAGATGGTGCCCCTCGGCGTCGACGTGGACCGCGAGCGCGGCGCGCAGCGTCGTGGGCCGGGGCAGGCGGATGGAGGCATCGGCGGACAGGATCGGCAGCGCCCGGGTGAGGGCCTCGAGGTGCTCGGTCTCGAAGCGCTCGACATCTCCGGCTGGGATGGTGATCGTCTCCCCCTCACCCAGGAGCAGCCGCGAGAGCGCCTCAGTGGGGCGCGGCTCGATCGGCATGAGCAGCAGCTCGCGTCCGGGCATCCACGTGTAGAAGCCGTGAACCGGGTCGCCGATCGGCATGAGGGAGAAGCTCAGGCGCAGTCCGGGGACCTGCAGGCTGCGCAGTTCCTCGATGTCGTCGATCTCCACGGCGGGGGTGATGACGACGCCGCCGCCCTCCTCGCGGGTGAGGTGGACGCCGCCGCGCAGACCCTCGGCGAGGTGGACGGGCATGCCGTGGCGCTGCGCGGTGGTGAGGGTCAGGCCGGCCACCACCCCACGGCGCAGCACCTCCCAGACGCGGGCGGGCGCGGTCACCAGGGAAACGCGGTCGTCGGCGTAGTAGAAGCCGTAGCCGTCGGCCATGCCGGCCAGCTCGCGCAGGACGTCGATGACTTCGGGGTCCACCTCGTCGTCGAGCCCACCGGAGGCGATCTGGCTCCATGAGGCGCCCTGTCGGTTCCAGCCGCGCTTGCCCTCGATGAGCGGCAGCATGGATGGACCGGCCGGGGTGCCCCACATGCTGCCGGGGTCGTCGATGATCTCCAGGGCCATCCGACGGCGCGGCGCGCGCTCTGGCCGCAGCAGGCCGGCCAGCCGGCTCTCCCAGGGGGCGACCTGCCCGGCCGGGGCTGCGGCGTCGGGCTCCTCCTGCGCCAGGGAACGCGCCGTGATGAGCAGGGCGGCCAC
>NZ_CAUROW010000124.1:0-4576 GCF_963526355.1 uncultured Actinomyces sp.
CGTCTCCGGCCCGGCCTGGGGCGTGACGGTCTCAGACCCGGCCGAGCTGATCTCCGGCCTCAACCCCGCCCAGGAGGCCGCCGTCACCCACGCCGGCACGCCTCTGCTCATCATTGCCGGCGCGGGCTCGGGCAAGACCCGGGTCCTCACCCACCGCATCGCCCACCTCATCGCCACCGGCCGCGCCCGCCCCGGCGAGATCCTGGCCATCACCTTCACCAACAAGGCCGCCGCCGAGATGCGCGAACGCGTCACCGCCCTGGTCGGTCCCGCCGGTGAGCGCATGTGGGTCTCCACCTTCCACTCCGCCTGCGTGCGCATCCTGCGCCGCGAGCACGAGGCCGCCGGCCTGCGCTCCACCTTCTCCATCTACGACGCCGCCGACTCCACCCGCCTCATCACCCTCATCGTGCGCGAGCTGGGCATCGACCCCAAGCGCTTCACCCCCAAGACCTTCGCCCACCGCATCTCCGACCTCAAGAACGAGCTCATCACCCCGGCCCAGTTCGCCGAGCGGGCCGTGACCTCCAACCCCCTCGAGCGCCACCTCGCCGAGGTCTACCGCGCCTACGCCGAACGCCTGAGCGCCGCCAACGCCCTGGACTTCGACGACATCATCATGCGCACCGTCGCCCTGCTCCAGACCCGGCCGGCCGTGGCCGAGATGTACCGGCGCCGCTTCCGCCACATCCTGGTCGACGAGTACCAGGACACCAACCACGCCCAGTACGTCCTCGTGCGCGAGCTCGTCGGCGGGCCCGGCACCTCCGGGGCGGGCTCGGCCCCGCCTCCGGGAGAGCTCACTGTCGTCGGCGACTCCGACCAGTCCATCTACGCCTTCCGCGGTGCCACCATCCGCAACATCGAGGAGTTCGAGAAGGACTACCCGACGGCGCGCACCATCCTGCTGGAGCAGAACTACCGCTCCACCCAGAACATCCTCTCGGCCGCCAACGCCGTCATCTCCCGCAACAGCGGCCGGCGTGAGAAGAACCTGTGGACCGCCGCCGGCGACGGCGCCCCCATCACCGGCTACGTCGCCGACTCCGAGCACGACGAGGCCCGCTGGATCAGCCAGGAGGTCGACCGCCTGGCCGACGAGCACGGCGTGCGTCCCCGCGACGTCGCCGTCTTCTACCGCACCAACGCCCAGTCCCGCGCCCTCGAAGAGGCCTTCATGCGCGCCGGCCAGCCCTACAAGGTCATCGGCGGCACCCGCTTCTACGACCGCCGCGAGATCAAGGACGCCATCGCCTACCTGCGCGCCGTCGACAACCCCGACGACGACGTCAACCTGCGCCGTATCCTCAACGTCCCCAAGCGCGGCCTGGGGGACAAGGCCGAGGGCGCCCTGGCCGAGCACGCCGCCCGCTACGCCGTCTCCTTCGGGCAGGCCGTCGCCGACGCCGCCGGAGCCCCCCGCGAGGCGCGGGCTGAGGAGTCGGGCGGGGCCGCGGGCGCTGACAGCGCAGACGGGCAGCCGTCCATCGCCGAGGCCGGCGAGCCGCCCGAGGTCGAGGGCCTGACCACCCGGGCCCGCAACCAGGTCCGCGGCTTCCACGAGCTGCTCACCACCCTGCGCCACATGGTCACCGCCGGTGACGGCGTCGCCGACGTCCTCGACTCCGCCCTGGACGCCTCCGGCTACCTCGCCGAGCTTCGCGCCAGCGACGACCCCCAGGACGCCACCCGCGTGGAGAACCTCGCCGAGCTCCACTCCGTGGCCAGCGACTTCCAGGCCGCCAACCCCGACGGCACCCTGGCCGACTTCCTCGAGCGCGTCTCGCTCGTGGCCGACTCCGACCAGCTCCCGCCCAGCGCCGACCTGGAGGACGAGGACGCCAGGCGGGCCGAGGAACAGGGCCAGATCACCCTCATGACCGTCCACACCGCCAAGGGCCTGGAGTTCCCGGTCGTCTTCGTCACCGGCATGGAGGACGGCACCTTCCCCCACACCCGCTCCCTGGCAGAGGAGACCGAGCTCGCCGAGGAACGGCGCCTGGCCTACGTGGCCCTCACCCGCGCCCGCGAGCGCCTCTACCTCACCCGCGCCGCCGTGCGCTCGGCCTGGGGCGCCGCCAACGCCATGCCCGCCTCCCGCTTCCTCGACGACGTGCCGGACGAGACCATCGACTGGAAGCGCCTGACCTCCTCCATGGAGGCGCTGCGCGGCGGGGGCACCGGCTGGGGCAGCAGCTGGGGCGAGGGCGGCTTCGGCTCGGGCGCCTCCCGGCAGGGCTCCCACTCCGGCGCCTACTCCGACGATGATGACTTCGCTCCGCCCGTGGGGGGAGGTGCCAAGCGCTCGGGCAAGTTGGGGCGCGTCGAGACCGCCCGGGACCGGGCCGCCAAGCGCGCCTCCGCCCGCCTCGAGGCCCGCGGCAAACAGAACGCGGCCTCGCCGGCCGGGGGTACCGCCGCCTCGGAGGACCTGCCCGCTGCCGTGTCCGGGCTGCGAGCCGGCGACCAGGTGCGCCACGACTCCTACGGGGTGGGCACCGTCGTCGGCCTGGAGGGCAAGGGACGCTCCCTGACCGCCCGCGTCGAGTTCGTCATCGACGGTGACCCCACCACCAAGCGCCTCATCCTGCGCTACGCCCCCGTGGCCAGGATCTGAGCACCTTGGTCCGGCAGTGGCCTCCCACAGGTTCCGGGCGGGCATTAGTTGCGAGACTCTGTCGGGCTCGGGTGTTCTCGTGAATGCACATGAGGGCTCGCGGACTGCGCCCACGACGTCAGTAGTCGAGGCCTAGGGGGCGTCCACAACGAATCGAACATCTTGTCACGGCTCGATCGCCCTCAAACCTTCCTTTTGCGACATTATCTGGTCCTCCAGGAGGAGGCGCATCACGCCTGGGGGAGGAAACATTGGGCCATGAGCACTCCCGTTTCCTCCCGGGCGCCCGTGCCTGGATCCCGGCCCGCTGGCATCCTGGACCGACTCGTTCCGGTCAGTCCCCAATGGTGTGTCCCTCCGCGGAAGGCGGAGCGGTTCAGCTGGATCCAGCTCGTGATGGGCGTTCTGCTCTTCCTCGGTGCTCAGACGGCCTCCATGTTCCTGGTACTGATCACCGGTTCCGCGCGGCTCAATGACCATGGCGCTGTGGTGTTCCTCAGGCCGGACGCCACCTTGATCATGGCTGTTGTGGGCGCTCCCATCGTCGTGATCGGGTACTGGTTGCTGGTGCGCTATGCCGGTGGGCGGCCGGTGATCGAGCTGGGCGGTCGCGGGGCGGCGCTGCGCGAGCTCGGTGTCGGTCTGGGTGTTGGCGCGCTGCTCATGTGCGCCGTCATTGCCGTCCTGGCCCTGGCGGGTTCCTACCATGTTGTGGACATCGGCTGGAGTGCGGGGATCCTCGGGGGACTGGGAGCCGGGATCTCCGCCGGATTCACCGAGGAGATCCTGTTCCGAGGGATCCTGCTGCGCCTCATTGAGGGCTGGCTGGGGACCTGGTGGGCGCTGGTCATCACCTCGGTGCTCTTCGGTGCCGCTCACCTCGGCAACTCTCATGCCACTGCTTTTGGTGCAGTGGCGATCATCGTGGAGGCGGGCATTCTGCTGGGTGCCTGCTACCTGCTCACCCGGCGCCTGTGGCTGGCGATCGGGGTTCACATCGCCTGGAACTTCGTCCAGGGAGGCATCTTCGGCTCCGATGTCTCCGGCACCGGGCTGGGACGTGGACTCATCGAGGCCCGCTTCACCGGCTCCGACCTGCTCACCGGCGGGGCCATGGGGATCGAGGGCTCCATCGTTGCGATCGTGCTGTGCACGGTGGCGGGTCTGGCCGTGCTGGCGGCGGTCCACCGGCGCGGGCTCATCGTCCCGCCCAGCTGGCGCCGCCCGGCGGCGCCGTCGAGCAGCGTGGTTGGTGACGGCCCGCCCCGGGTCATGAACGGGTCGGCACCAGGCGCACGGCCCGCCGCTCGGCCCGAAAGTCGTTGACCGGGGCGTCGGAGGCGTAGCCCAGAGCGAAGCCCGTGATGAGGTGGTAGTCGGCCGGAGCCTCGAACTCGGCGTCGAAGGGGCGGCGCCAGGTGGCCAGGACCCCCAGGGGGCAGGAGTCGACGCCGTGGGCCTTGGCGGACAGGAACAGGGTCTGAAGCATGAGCCCGGCGTCGAGCGCGGCGAAGGGCATGAAGCCCTTGTGGATAAGGACGAAGCCGATGACTGGCGCGCCGAAGGCCTCGCAGTTGCGCCGGGCGGCCGCGTCGCGGGTCTCCCGGTCCTTGCGGGCGATACCCATGTGCGCGTACAACCGGCCGCCGACGGCCTGGGAGTGGGGCAGCAGCTCCGCGGGATAGGGCGCCCAGGTGCGGTAGTCGCCGTCGGGCGCCTTGCCGCTCCGGACCAGGCGGGCCATGGCGCCGGGCTCCTTGTGTTGGAAGGGCAGGGTGACATCGAACTCGGCGATGTAGGCCGAGCGCAGGCGGTCCGCCCGCTCACCGGTGGCCAGCGCCACCATGAAGGGCCGTGTGTTCGACCAGCTCGGAGCCTGGCGGGCATCGTCAAGGATCGCGTCGAGGACCTGGCTCGGCACCGGGTCAGGCCGGAAGTCGCGCACAGAATGCCGGGCAG
>NZ_CAUROW010000125.1:0-4555 GCF_963526355.1 uncultured Actinomyces sp.
GACCGGTGGCCACCATCATGTCCTCGGTCTGGCGGCCGGAGCGGTGCGTGACCTGAGCGGACACGGATGTGTAGCGGGCGCCGGCCACCCAGGCGGTCAGGTCGATGTCGTGGGTCGCCAGATCCTTGACGACGCCGACGTCGCTGATGCGGGCCGGGAAGGGCCCCTGGCGGCGGGTGAGGACCTGGTAGACCTCGCCGAGCTCACCGGCGTCGAGGCGCTCGCGAAGCGCCCGCAGAGCCGGGTTGCAGCGCTCGACGTAGCCGACGGCGCCCACGAGGCCCCGCTCCGCGAAGGCGGTGGCCACGCGGCGGCCCGCCGCGGCGTCGTGGGCGATGGGCTTCTCCACCATGGTGTGGACGCCGGCCTCGGCCAGGGCCAGGGCGACGTCCTCGTGGTAGACGGTGGGGACGGCCACCATGGCGGCGTCCAACCCGGCGTCGATGAGGGCGTGGACATCGGGCAGGACCGCCAGCTCGCCAGCCACGCCGAAGCGGTCGCCGCCGGGGTCCGCCACGGCCACGAGCTCCATGCCCTCGGTGGCACGGATGACCCGGGCGTGGTGGCGCCCCATGGAGCCCAGTCCGATGAGCCCCACGCGCAGGGGGTTGTCCGCCGTGCCCTTGTCGGGCAGGTAACGGGCCTCGGGAAGGCCGGTGGTTGCGGCCAAGCCGTCGAGGGCGACGTTCTCGCTCATGTCAGGCACCCGCCTTGGCGGTGGCGGCCACGGCCTGGCCGATGCGCTCCAGGTCCGCCTCGCTCAAGGACGGGTGGACCGGCAGGGACAGGCACTCGCGGGCGGCCTTCTCGGTTCCGGGCAGTTCGAGCCCCTCGGCGTAGTGGGCCAGAGAGGTCAGGCGGTGGTTGGGGATCGGGTAGTAAACACCGCTGCCCACCTGCCATTCCTCGCGCAGGGCGGCCTGGACGGCGTCGCGCTCGGCGGCCGTGGCCCCCTCCAGACGGATCGTGTACTGGTGGTAGACGTGCGTGTAGCCCTCGGGGACGCGGGGCGTGACGACGCCGTCGACGCCCACCAGCAGCTCGTTGAGGCGCGCGGCGTTGGCCTGGCGGGTGGCGGTCCAGCCGGCCAGCTTGCCCAGCTGGACGCGGCCGACGGCGGCGGCCACGTCCGTCATGCGGTTGTTGAGCCCCACCAGCTCGTTGGCGTACTGCTGCTCCATGCCCTGGTTGCGGATGAGGCGGCAGCGGCGGGCAAGCTCGGCATCGGCCGTGGTGATCATGCCGCCCTCGAGGCTGGTCATGTTCTTGGTGGGGTAGAAGGAGAAGGAGCCCCAGACGCCGAAGGTGCCCACGGGCGTGCCGCTGATGGCGGCGCCGTGCGCCTGGGCGCAGTCCTCGAAGACGGCCAGGCCGTGGCGCTCGGCGATGGCCAGGATCTGGGGCATGTTGGCGGGCAGACCGTAGAGGTGGACCACCTCGATGGCCGCCGTGCGCTCGGTGATGGAGGCCTCGATGCTGGCGGGGTCCAGGGTGAAGGTCACCGGGTCGATGTCGGCGAAGACCGGGACGGCACCGCTGACGGCCACCGAGTTTCCGGTCGCGGCGAAGGTGAAGGAGGGGACGATGACCTCCGGGGCGCTCCCGGCGCGCTCGCCCAGCTCACTGGCCAGGGTGGCCACGTGCTGGGCGGAGGTGCCGGAGTTGACGGCCACACAGTGGACGCCGTCGACGACCTGGGTGGAGAACTCCTCCTCAAAGGCCTTGACCTGGGGCCCCTGGACGACCATGCCGGAGGCGAGGACGGCGTCGACGGCGTCGCGCTCCTCCTGCCCGATGATCGGCTTGGCGGCGGGAATGAACTCGCGTGACATCAGTGAGTGACCTCTCGGATGGTGATATCGGACTCAGCGTCTGAGTCAGTGCCTGCTTCTTGGTACAGGGTCCCGGTGACCGGGCAGCGCCAGCGCGGGACGCCATCGGGGCCGGGCTCGGCGGAGGCGAGGGGCTCACCGGCGCGCCCCACCCAACCGATGCGGCGGGCGGGGACCCCGGCGACCAGGGCGTGTGCGGGCACGTCCTTGGTGACGACGGCACCAGCGGCCACCGTGGCCCATGCCCCCACGTGCACCGGGGCGACGCACACGGCGCGGGCCCCGATCGAGGCGCCCTCGTCGATGGTGACTCCGACGGGCTCCCAGTCGTCGGCGGACTTGCGCGTGCCGTCGGGGTTGACGGCCCGGGGGAAGTGATCGTTGGTGAGGGTGACGGCCGGACCGATGAAGACGCCGTCGGCCAGACGAGCCGGCTCGTAGACGAGGGCGTAGTTCTGCACCTTGCAGTTGTCCCCCATGACCACGCCCTCACCGATGTAGGCGCCCCGGCCCACGATGCAGTCCCGGCCCAGGACGGCGTGCTCGCGGACCTGGGCGAGGTGCCAGATGCTGGTGCCCTCACCGAGCGCGGCCTCCTGGGAGACGTCGGCGGAGGGGGCGATTCGGGTGGACACGGCGACTCCTGCACGGGCGGCCCGAGCCGCCCTGACGATCGAGCGAGACCGGTCAACCTGGTGGTTGCCGGGGCCGTGCCACTCCGGTCGCCGAGGCGGCGTCGGGCGCTGCACGACCGGCCCCATCCTAGGGGACGCTCCGGGGGACTCGCCCACCTCGGACGACGCCGGAGCGTGACCCGGACGAGACCTAGCCCACCGGCACCCGCCTTCCTCGAAGCCCGCAAGGCGGACGGGTCCTCCTCATCGCGTGAAAGAATGCGACGGTGACTACCTCCAACGTGACACGGGCCGGCGGACCCGCCCCGGCTCCTCGGGTCACCGATACCTGGCTCGTCATCCCCCTGTACAACGAGGCGGCCGTCGTACGCGAGGTCATCTCCCAGGCCCGCGAGATCTTCCCCTACGTCGTCGTCGTCGACGACGGCTCCAATGACGACTCGGCACGGCAGGCGGCCGCCGCGGGAGCCGTCGTCGTGCGTCACCCGGTCAACCTCGGCCAGGGAGCGGCGCTGCAGACGGGCTTCTCCTACGTCCTGGAGAAGACGAATGCGGACTACGTCGTCACCTTCGACGCCGACGGCCAGCACTCCGCGACCGACGCCGCCGCCATGGTCGCCGCGGCCCGTGACGAGGAGTGTGCCGTCATCCTCGGGTCGCGTTTCCTGGAGGGCCCCTCCCCGGTGGGCTGGCTCAAACGGCTCGTGCTGCGTACGGCGGCGGCGGTCAGCTCGCGTACCTCCGGGATGCGGCTGACCGACGCCCATAACGGCCTGCGAGTCATCCGCCGCGATGTGCTGGCGCGTCTGGACCTCAGGCAGAACCGCATGGCGCACGCCAGCGAGATCATCCGGCAGATCGGCGCCACCGGGCTGCCCTGGCGCGAGTTCCCCGTGCGCATCGTCTACACCGACTACTCGCGCTCCAAGGGCCAGTCCCTGTGGAACTCGGTCAACATCCTGGTCGATCTGCTCTTCTCCTGAGCATTCCCACCCGAGCACGGCAAGCACCACAAGCACAGCACAGAGGTCAGAACGGGAGACACCGCCCCATGAGTCATCAGATCTACATCCAGGTCCCCCTCATCGTCGCCGTGGCCGGCGTGGGCTGGATGATGCTGCGCACCCCGAGCGGGGCCCGCCACCAGGCCGGTCGCAGGCTGGCGACCCTGGCCTTCGTGGCCTTCGCCATCGTAGCGATCGTCGTGCCCTCGGTGGTGGCCCGTATCGCCCATATGGTGGGGGTGGGGCGAGGCACGGACCTGCTGCTGTACGTCCTGGTGGTGGCCTTCCTGGCGCAGATCCTGTCCTCGTTCCGCCGAAACGGCGCGCGCGAGCGGCAGATCACGCACCTGGCTAGGCGCATCGCCCTGGACAACGCCCCCGAACCGCCCGACGGGGCACGGCGCACCGCTCCCTGACGGACCTCTCCGCGCCCCGCCCCTCCGGGCCTTCACGCCGGTGAGGGGGCCTCAGCGTCGTGAGGCGAGGACCTCGATCTCCTCGCGCAGGCGCAGCCCGCCGCGGAGCGCCCAGCGCACCGGCGCCTGCCACGGGGCGTCGTACACGCCGGACAGGTAGCGACGGGCCGAGGCGTGGTGGGCGCGGATCATCTTCTCGGGACGGGCCTTCCAGCTGGCCCCCTGCTCGTGGATGACGACGGAGTCATGGACCTGCACGTTGAGCCAGCCGGCCCGCCCGACCCGAGCCCCCAGGTCCACGTCCTCGAAGAACATGAAGTAGTCGTCGTCGAATCCTCCCAGTCGCCTCCAGGCGGCCGCCGGCAGCAGCAGGCACGCCCCGGAGAGCCACCCCACCGTCCGGGTGCCGCCGGAGCCTCCCCGCTCGGCGGTGTGGTAGGCGGCGGAGAAGGGGTTGGTCGGCCAGATCCTGCCCAGGACGGCGTGCCCGGCGCCCTTGACCAGTGAGGGAAGGGCCCGCCCCGAGGGGTAGACGGTGCCGTCGGGGTTGAGCAGGAGCGGCCCCAGACAGCCGGCTTTCGGGTTGGCCAGGCCCGCGTCGATGAGGACGTCGAGACTGCCCGGCTCCCAGACGAGGTCGGGGTTGGCCACCACGACCCAGTCCTCCT
>NZ_CAUROW010000126.1:0-4522 GCF_963526355.1 uncultured Actinomyces sp.
ACCGGGACCTGCAGGAGGACAAGGAGCCCGTCTTCGACGCCGTCGATACCCTGGCCATCCTCCTGCCGGCCGTCAGCGGCATGGTGTCCACTATGACCCTCCACTACGAGCGCATGGCGGACCTTGCGCCCCAGGGCTTCTCCCTGGCCACCGATATCGCGGAGTGGCTGGTCAAGAACGGTGTGCCCTTCCGCCACGCCCACGAGATCTCCGGCGCCTGCGTACGCGAGTGCGAGAGTCGCGGCACTGAGCTGTGGGATCTGTCCGACGACGACTTCGCCGCCATCGATGAGCGGCTCACCCCGGGCGTGCGGGAGGTCCTCTCAGCCGAGGGCTCGGTGGCCGCCCGCACCGGGCACGGTGGCACCGCGCCGGTGCGCGTCGTCGAGCAGCTCGCCCGGGCCATCGCCCGCAGCGCCGAGCTGAGGGTCTTCGCCTGGGAGGGCTCCCTGCTGGACGGCCCCGCGGGTCCTCAGCGGCCCGAGCCGGGGGAGTCTGATGACGGGGACGCGGACGGCGGGACTGGGACGGACGCTGGGGCGGAGCAGGACTGAGCCTGCTCGCGAGGGCGATGCTATGGGGGATCCCGCGACAGAACTGAGCCCCGAGGCCGTCTTGCTCCTGAGTCGTGACAGCCTGGAGGTGGCCCCGGCCCTGCTGGGCGCCGTCATCTCCGTTGCCGGCTCGCAAGGACGCGTCGCGATCCGGCTGACAGAGGTGGAGGCCTATCGAGGCGAGGAGGACCCGGGTTCCCACGCCTTCCGGGGACGCACGGCGCGCAATGCCTCCATGTTCGAGGCCGGCGGGTGCGTCTACGTCTACTTCACCTACGGCATGCACCACTGCCTCAATATCGTCACCGGGCCGGCGGGGATCTCGCGAGCGGTGCTCCTGCGCGGGGGAGAGGTGGTGGACGGGATTGCGCTGGCCAGAGAGCGTCGCCCCGCCGCGCGCACTGACCGCGACCTGGCCCGTGGCCCGGCTCGGCTGTGCTCGGCGCTCGGACTGGACCGCTCCGACGACGGTGCATGGCTGGGAGGTCCCGGTTCGCGCATCAGTCTGACGCTGCCGGAGGCGTGGCAGGTGCCGGATGCCGAGCGCATTCGGCGTGGGCCACGCACCGGGGTGGCCGGTCCCGGGGGAGATGGAGAGGCCTTCCCGTGGCGCTTCTGGCTCCATGATGAGCCAACTGTCTCACCGTACAGACCGGCCGCGCCCAGGCGTCGTCGTCAGGACTGACCCTCATGCTGGCGGGTGCCGGCTTGCCCTGAGGGCTCACGTCATCTAATAATGGATACACAGACAATCTCTGTAGAGATTATTGTCGTCGTGTAACCGCGGAGGAAGGGCGAGCAATGTGGTCGACCGAGTGTGAACGGACGGTGGATCTCCCGGTGGGGGTCCTGTGGGAGACCTGGATCAAGGTGCTCTCCGGTGAGATCGAGCTCCCGCAGGGAGACCGCTACGAACCATGCGAGCCGGTGGGGCCCGGTGCATCGATCACGATGACACCGGCCGGGCAGGACAGCGTCGAGATCACGGTGACCCGCTGGGAGCCACCTCATGTCCAGGCGGACCGGGCCTCCTACGGGGGAGTGGAGCTGACCTTCACGCACTCCTTCACGTCCGCACAGGAACAGGGGAAGAGCGTTGTGACAACCCGCCTCGACATCGACGGCCCCGGTGCCGACGAGGCCGGACCGGTGATCGGTCCGAGAATCGCCGAGGACTTCCCGCAGGCCATCGACTCACTCGTCGAGGCTGCTAGGGTCAATATGTGAAGACACGGTTCCAAGGGCCGGAGGCGAGTCCCGGCTTCCTCATGTGGAGGACTGCGCTGGCCTGGCAGCGCGACATCGCTGCCGCCCTGGAACCGGTTGGACTGACGCACTCCCAGTTCGTCCTCCTGGCCTGCACGCAGTGGCTCGAGGCGCAGGGAGGCGGTGCCAGCCAGGTCATGATTGCGGCCCAGGCGGGAATGGATGTCAAGACCACCAGCCAGGTGCTGCGCAGGCTGGAGCGGGCCGGCCTCGTCTTGCGTCAGCAGGATCCCACGGATGCCCGCGCTCGGATCGTGGCAACGACGGCAGCGGGACGAGAAATCGGGGCCAGGGCAACGCGTCTTGTTGAGGACGCCGATGAGGCGTACTTTGCCACCATGCCTCACCTGCGCGACGCTCTGCTGCGCGACGCCGGTGTCGTGGTGCGCAGACCGGCAGCGCACCACGGCGAGGCGATCGATGCGTCCAGCGGCCGGAGTGCGCACTCCAGGACCCCTGGTGACGCGGCCGGTCCGACCGAGGTGGCTGCTCCGTGAGGATGTCTCAGTGACCAATGACTATTGGAACCACAATGTCGCCTTTCACCGGCGCATCGTGCGGGACACGGCGCTGCGCGGTGGGAGCGCCCTCGATGTCGGATGTGGTGACGGGCTCCTGCTCGCGCGTCTGGCAACGGTGTGCCGCCGCGTCGTCGGACTTGAACCCGATGAGCAGACGGCTGCTCGAGCACGTGGACGTCTGAAGCAGATACCGCAGGCCGAGGTTCTGCTCGACGACGTTATGGATCCCGACCTGCCTCAGTGCATCGGAACCTTCGAGACGGTCAGCTGCGTGGCCACGCTGCACCACCTTCCGCTGGAACCCGCCCTGGCGAGGCTGAGCGAGCTGGTGGCACCCGGCGGCAGACTCATCATCGTCGGCCTAGCCGCCAACAGGGGCCTGTGGGACTGGGTGCTGTCCGCACTGGCTGTCCTCCCTCTGCGGATGGTCGGCGCCCTGCGCCGGGAGAGGTCCGACATCGGTGTGGTCACGCGTCCTCCAAGAGAATCCCTGGCCGAGATTCGTGCGGCGGCATCCCGGATGCTTCCCGACGCCAGGATCCGACGGCGCTTCTACTACCGATACACCCTCATATGGGACCGCCCGACGGAGGTTTTGTGAACGAATCCCCGCATCCGGCTCACAGCTCTACGGCTCTGCCTCTTCGCGGAAGTCGAGCCGGAGCATGGCAGACTATCTGCGCCGGAGGCATCAGCCGGACCCGAGCGTGACGCGCCGGGATCACGCGTGCTTCGGGAAGCACGACAACCCACGGAAGGCGACTGGACAGTGACGGACATCCTGGACGAACTGCAGTGGCGCGGGCTCATCGCCCAACACACCGATATCGACGCCCTGCGAGCGTCACTCGCCGACGGGGCCGTCACCTTCTACTGCGGGTTCGACCCCACAGCACCGAGCCTTCACCACGGGCACCTCGTGGCCGTCAAGGTCATGCGTCATCTTCAGCTGGCCGGCCACCGCCCTCTGGCACTGGTTGGTGGGGCGACCGGGCTCATTGGCGACCCGCGCGCCAAGGGGGAGCGCACCCTCAACACCAAGGACGTCGTCGCCGGCTGGGCGGCCAGCCTGCAGGAGCAGCTCGAGAACCTTCTCGACTTCAGCGGGGACAACCCTGCGCGGATCGTCAACAACCTGGACTGGACCCAGGCGATGAGTGCCATCGATTTCCTGCGGGACCTGGGTAAGCACTTCCGCATGGGCACCATGCTCTCCAAGGACATCGTCGCCCGGCGCCTGGCCAGTGAGGAGGGCATCTCCTACACCGAGTTCAGCTACCAGGTCCTCCAGGCCAACGACTACCTCGAACTCTACCGGCGCAACGGCTGCACCCTGGAGGTCGGCGGCAACGACCAGTGGGGCAACCTCGTGGGCGGGATGGACCTCATTCACAAGGTCGAGGGCGCCTCGGTCCACGTCATGACCAACCCTCTCATCACCAAGGCCGACGGCACTAAGTTCGGTAAGACCGAGGGCGGGGCCATCTGGCTCAACCCCGAGATGCTCAGCCCCTACGCCTTCTACCAGTTCTGGCTCCAGGTCGACGACGCCGACGTCGTGCGCTTCCTCAAAGTGTTCACTTTCCTGGAGCGCGAGGAGATCGAGCGCCTTGAGGTGGCGACCGTTGAGAACCCGAAGGCACGCGAGGCCCAGAGGGTTCTAGCACACGAAGTCACCACCTGGGTGCATGGAGCTGAGGCCACAGCCCAGGCCGAGGCCGCGACCTCCGCACTGTGGGGGCGCGGAGACCTCGCTGACATCGACGAGGCGACGATCCTGGCGGCCACCTCCGATCTGGCCTCTGGTGATGTGACGGTCGGGCAGACCACGATCGTCGACTTGCTCGTCAGTACGGGACTGGATCGAGGTCGCAACGCCGCACGGAAAACCATTGCCGGAGGCGGGGCCTATCTCAACAACGTCAAGGTGGAGGATGAGGCCACAGTCATTGGTCCGAAGCACTTGCTCGCCGGGGGAGTGGTCCTGGTGCGCAAGGGACGGCGGAACCTGGCCGTCGGACGCACGGTTTAGTTTCCCCGCGAGGGGGATCTTGGCCTCCGAACACAGTTGTTGAGCGGTGACAGCGTCTTGTGGGCACTGTCACCGCTCTGCAGTTTGACGGGTTGGTGGCCGGTGCGTAATGTTCTCTCCGGCCCGAAACGGGGAGGATGAATTTCCTC
>NZ_CAUROW010000127.1:0-4438 GCF_963526355.1 uncultured Actinomyces sp.
GGGAGACGATGAACTCAGGAGTCGCCATGCCGCGAGCCTAGACGATCGCTCGCCGTGGAGGTGGCTGTGCAGGCGAAGGTGGGAGGTGGGCGTGGAGGTGGCTGTGCAGGCGAAGGTGGGAGGTGGGCGTGGAGGTGGCTGTGCAGGCGAAGGTGGAAGGCGACCGCGGAGGTGGAGTGGGTGGAAGTCGCCAGGTGCTGGCTCGCGCCGTCAGCGCCGGCCCGCACCCAGCACTTCGACAGAATCTTCATAAACGACACGGCTCCGCGTCATTTATGAAGATTCTGTCGAAGTGGGTGGGCGCAGCCTGCCCAGCCCGGCGCAGCCTGCCCAGCCCGGCGCAGTCTGCACGGCCCGGCTGGGCCCACCTACACGAGCATGGCGACGATGAACCGCGTCAGTGCGGCCATGACCCAGGCGGTGACGAACATGTAGGTGTAGGCGATGATCGGCCACTTCCAGGTGCCGGTCTCACGGCGCATCGCACCGGCCGTGGCCATGCATTGCAGGGCGTAGACGAAGAACACGAGGATGGCGACGACGGTTGCCGGGTTGAACAGCTGGTCGCCGGCCTTGTTGGTCAGGGTGTCCTGCTGGTAGGTCATCGTGGCCAGGTGGGCGCCGGGGTCCTCGGGGTCCTCGGCGGCGGCGATCTGGCCGAGGGTGGCTACGAAGGTCTCGCGCGCCGCCAGCGAGGACAGGGTGGCCACGTTGATGCGCCAGTCGAAGCCCAGCGGCTCGAAGACCGGCTGGACCGCCTTGCCGACGCTTGCCGCCCAGGAGTTGTCCATCGTGTAGGAGGTCTTCTGGGCCTCCAGCAGCTTGTCGAGCTCCTCGGGGTCGGTGATGACCTCGCCGTCGTCGCCCTTGACGGTGGACGACGACGGGTCCTCCACCGCCGCGGACACGGCCGCGCACTCGGCGCTGGCGGCGCAGTGGGCGTTGAACTGCTCCTCGGAGCGCATCGGCATGTTGAGCAGCACCCACAGGACGAGCGTGGTCAGCGCGATGACGGTCCCGGCCTTCTTCACGAAGCCCTTGCAGGCGTCCCACACCATGATGAGGACCGTGCGCGGTCGCGGCAGCCGATAGGGCGGCATCTCCATGTAGAAGGGCAGCAGTACCCCGCCGCGGTCGGTCAGACGCTTGACCATCCAGGCGGCCACCATCGCGGAGATTGCCCCCAGCAGGTAGAGGGCGAACATGACGGTGCCGCGTGCGCCCAGCGGCCCGATCTTCGCGTCAGCGGGCACCATGATGGATGTGAGCAGGACGTAGACGGGCAGGCGCGCCGAGCAGGTCATGAGTGGGGCGGCCAGCATCGTGGCCACCCGGTCCTTGGCGCTGGGCAGCGTGCGGGTGGCCATGATCCCGGGGATCGCGCAGGCGAAGGATGACAGGAGGGCCACGAAGGCCCGCCCCTCCAGTCCGGCCCGACTCATGATCCTGTCCATGAGGAAGGCGGCGCGCGACATGTACCCCACGCCCTCGAGGAAGGCGATGATGAGGAACATGATGATGATCTGGGGGACGAAGGTGAGCACCGAGCCCACACCCCCGATGAGACCGTCACCCAGGAGCCCGGCAATGAGCGGGTGGGACTCGTCGAGCCAGCCGTGCACCAGCTGCCCCAGGGCGCTGAACCCGCCTTCGACGGCGTCCTGGAGGGGAGCCGCCCAGGTGAAGATCGCCTGGAAGAAGACGTACATGATGGCGAAGAACACCAGGGACCCCAGGATGGGGTTGAGCAGGATCCGGTCGACGGCGGTCGTGATGCGGTCCTGCTGAGGCGCCTGGTAGTCGGCGGTGGCCAGGATGGAGTCGGCCCAGGAGGCCACCTCGGTGGGGGTCGTCGGTGCAGGCAGCGGCGGGCGCTGCCAGGAGGCCACCTCGGTGAGGCGCTCGCGCAGCTCGGGTATGCCGATGCCGCGGTTGCCGACCACCCGCACGGCGGGGATCCCCAGGGCCTGTCCGAGGGCCGCCACGTCCAGGCGCCCGGCGCGCCGCGTGAGCTCGTCGGTCATGGTGACCACCAGGCAGGTGGGCAGGTCCAGGGCGAGGGCCTCGGCGACGAAGTTCAGCCCCCGCCGTAGCGTCGTGGCGTCGACGACGACCACGAGGGCGTCGGGCACGGAGACGCTCTGCGAGGCGTCGGTGAGGACGTCGCGCACCACCTGCTCGTCGGGGCTGATCGGGTCCAGCGAGTAGGCGCCCGGCAGGTCCTCGATCGTCAGGCTGATCTCGCCGATCCGGCAGGTCCCCAGCGATCGGGCCACGGTGACGCCCGGGTAGTTGCCGGTCTTGGCGTGCAGACCGGTCAGGGCGTTGTAGATGGAGGTCTTGCCGGCGTTGGGGGCGCCGGCAAGGGCGATGCGCCGGGCCCCGGCCACCAGGGTCTTGCTGCTGGAGGAGCCGCAGTGGCAGTCCGTGGCTCCGGGGACCTCGTGCGTGGCGCAGTGGTCACTCATCGGTGCTGCTCCTCTCCTGCGGGCTCAGTGGTCGGCTCAGTGGTTGCCTCAGTGCTCGGCTCGGTGAGGGCGGTCCCTTCGCTCGTCTCCGCCTCAGGTGCCGTGACGGACTCGGTCTTGGTCTCGGCGATGTCGTCGGCCTCGGTGACGGCCTCGACCTGGACGATGTAGGCCTCGTGGCGGCGCAGGCACAGCTCGTAGTCGGCGATGCGGTAAACGATCGGGTCGCCCAGAGGGGCACGGCGCAATGGCGTCACGATCCGGCCGGGGACGAAGCCCAGGTTGCTCAGTCTCCTGATGATGGGGTCGCTGGACGCATCCTCCAGAAGGCTCACGACGCGCCCCGCGGTGCCCAGGTGCAGATCGGACAGGGGATGTTGCCTCGGGGAGGAGGCGCTGGTGGTGTCAGTGGGGGCTGACGTTCCGTGGGGCGAGACCGTAGTCGCCACGGTGTCCTCGGAGCTCATCGGAGTCCTCATGTTTGTCCTCTGTCTGTCCTCAGTCCCAAAGTGGACGCTGTGCATCGACCACTCCAGTCTAAGGTGAGCCTTCTCTACCGTCAGGCTTTGCGGGCATCTTTGACACAGATCAGAGCGAGCCGGCGCCGCCCGCAGTAAAAGGCCTCGGTGCCTCGTCGGACTCGGCGAAGGAGGTAAGGGGCGCGCGGTGACGAGGGGCTGATTCCTCCTACCCCTCGACCCGGCGGACCTCGACCAGCCAGGGGCAGCGGCGCCGCAGCAGGTGCTCGAAGCGCGCGTGCATCGTGATCTCGGCGGCCGGGCAGTCGTCGCAGGCGCCCTCCATGGCGATCTCGACGACGCCATCGCGCACCGAGCGCACCACGAGCGAGCCCCCGTGGCTGTTGACGAAGGACCCCAGGGTGCCGCCCGCGACCTGCCTGGCGGCCGCCTCCAGGGCGTCGTCGGGTCCGCAGGATCGGGCGGCCTCCCCGCCCTGCCAGGACTGCGGGGCCCCCAGGGCGTCCACCAGCGCGCTGCGCACCCGGGCGCCCTCCGATCGCCAGCTGTGGCCGGGGCCCAGGAGGGTGAGGACCGCTCCGCCATCGACCCGTACGGAGCTCAGGGTGCCGTCGTCGATGAGCGCCTGAAGCAGCGCCGGCGCATGGGCCACCTCCCCTGTGAAGGGCAGCAGGCCGTCGGGGACGACCCACCGCAGCACGTCGGGGTCCGGGGTGGTCACCGGGTGCGTGGGAACGACGGGCACGGCCGCCTCACCTCTCCTGATTGTCCTGTCGCATGTCCGGTCATCGTCGCGATTATATGAACACCGCGACGAGTGCGTGGGTCACCGCCGCCATGACCCAGGCGGTGACGAACATGTAGGTGTAGGCGATGATTGGCCACTTCCAGGTGCCGGTCTCACGGCGCATCGCACCGGCCGTGGCCATGCACTGCAGGGCGTAGACGAAGAACACGAGGATGGCGACGACGGTTGCCGGGTTGAACAGCTGGTCGCCGGCCTTGTTGGTCAGGGTGTCCTGCTGGTAGGTCATCGTGGCCAGGTGGGCGCCGGGGTCCTCGGGGTCCTCGGCGGCGGCGATCTGGCCGAGGGTGGCTACGAAGGTCTCGCGCGCCGCCAGCGAGGACAGGGTGGCCACGTTGATGCGCCAGTCGAAGCCCAGCGGCTCGAAGACCGGCTGGACCGCCTTGCCGACGCTTGCCGCCCAGGAGTTGTCCATCGTGTAGGAGGTCTTCTGGGCCTCCAGCAGCTTGTCGAGCTCCTCGGGGTCGGTGACGGTCTGCCCGTCGTCGCCCTTGACGGTGGACGACGACGGGTCCTCCACCGCCGCCGATACCGCCGCGCACTGGGTGTCGGAGGTGCAGAAGGCCTCGAACTGGGCGTCCGAGCGCATGGGGACGTTGAGCAGCACCCACAGGATGACGGTGGTCAGGGTGATGATCGTGCCGGCCTTCTTCAGGAAGCCCTTGCAGGCGTCCCACACCATGATG
>NZ_CAUROW010000128.1:0-4436 GCF_963526355.1 uncultured Actinomyces sp.
CGGGGCCTCCGACCCGCGCCGCTTCGCCGAGGAGATCCTCGAGATCCTCACCTATCTCGGCGACGAGCCCGATCCGGGCCCCCACAAGGTCCCCGGTTCTCTCCTCCTGGGCGGCGCCCCCACTGCCGGCACCGCCCAGGGCTCCGAGCCCGGTGGCTCCCGGGTGAGGGCCATTCCGGGTGAGGGCACCCACCCCAACGTCTGGGTTCTCGGCTCCTCCGTCAACGGGGCGCGCGTCGCCGGGCGGCTCGGCCTGCCCTTCGTCGTCGCCTCCCACTTCGCTCCGGTCCAGGCCGAGGCGGCCATCGCCACCTACCGTTCGGTGTTCGACCCCCAGGCCCCCACCTGTCGGCAGTCCGGCCCCCGTCTCGCGGCGGCCGTCAACGTCATGGTGGCCCCGAGTCGGGAGGAGGCCCGCCTCCTGTTCAGCAGCGCCATGGCTGCCGCCGCCCGCATTGTCGGTAACCGGCCCGGCCCCCTCGACCCGCCCAGCGAGGACTCACGGGCCTGGCGCGCCTACGCGCCCGGCAGGGAGGCCGCTGTCGAGGCGGCCATGTCCCTGTCCCTCGTCGGAACGGCCGGAGACGTCGTCGCCCGCCTGCGTGAGCAGGCCGACCGCTGGGACCTCGATGAGATCCTCATCGTCACCCACGCCCACGATCCGGCTGCGCGGCGTCGCTCCTACGAGCTGCTGGCCCAGGCCTGGTACGTCTGAGTGTCCTTCCTCCCCTGTGAGTCTTACACGTGACCCACGTGTCGATTCTGTTTCCTTTTTGGACGTAGGATCTCCACCCATGGACAGCGCCTGACCACCTCTAGGCGTCTGAAACCTCGTGTCCCAGTGACTATCCCAGTCAGTTCCATGCCCAATGGAGGTCGCATGAACCACGCTCTGACAGTGTCGCGCCGCGGCTTCGGACTCGGCGCGGTGGCCTTCGGCATGCTCCTGGTCTCAGGCTGCTCGCGCGGATCGAGCTCGGGCGGAGGCGGCCTGGGCAGTGGCAGCGGCAAGCTGACCCTGGCCTACAACTCCGACGGCCCCCACAAGACCTGGGCCGAGGCCGTGTGCCACTCGGTGTCCAACGTCCTGGGCATCACCATGGAACCCCTGCCGGTGGCCCAGTTCTCCGAGATGCGCGCCGCCATCACCGACCACACCCTCCTGGGCGCTTTCCGCTCCGGCTGGTCGGCCGACTACCCCTCGCTGGAGAACTTCCTCAACGCCACCTTCCAGACCGGCGCCGGCGCGAACGACTCCCAGTACTCCTCGAAGACCTTCGACGACCTCCTGGCCCAGGCGGCAGCGGCCACCGACCCCGAGGACGCCTACGGCTACCTCCGACAGGCCCAGACCCAGCTCTTCGCCGACCTGCCCGGCATCCCGCTGTGGTACCAGAACGGGTTCGGCGGCTACTCCCGCAACGCCTCCAACGTCGACTTCAACTGGACCGGGGTCCCGGTCTACGAAGAGGCCCGCTCCAGCGCCAATGGCGGCGTCGTGCTGTCCAACCTCTCCGAGCCGCAGAACTCCTTGCTGCCCACCAACACCAATGAGTCCAACGGCGGGCGGATCCTCGACCTGGTCTTCGCCGGCCTGGTCCGCTACGACAAGGACGGCAACGTCATCAACGAGGTCGCCTCCTCCATCGAGACCGAGGACAACCAGCACTACACGATCACCCTCAAGCAGGGGTGGACCTTCTCAGACGGCAGCCCGGTGACCGCCGACTCCTTCATCAACGCCTGGAAGTTCGGGGCGCTGCTGTCCAACGCCCAGCTCGGCTCCTCCTTCTTCGAGCGGATCCAGGGCTTCTCCTACGACGAGGACTCCGAGCTGACCGGGCTGACCAAGGTGGACGACTACACCTTCACGGTCGAGCTGACCGCCCCGGCGTCGGACTTCAAGATCAGCCTGGGCCACTACGCCTACTATCCGATGCCCGAGTCGGCCTTCGCCGACCCCAAGGCCTACGGCGCCAAGCCCGTTGGTAACGGTCCCTACCGGCTCATTTCCTGGGACCACGACAGCCGGATCGTGCTGGAGCCCAACCCCGCCTACGTCGGTGGGCGCACCGTGGCGAACCAGGGCGTCACCTTCAAGCTGTACACGAGCTACGACTCGGTCTACAACGACTTGCTGGCTAATGCCATCGACATCGCTGACGGAGTCCCCGACTCCTTCCTGCCCATCTTCCAGCAGCAGCTGGGCGAGCGCGCCATTAACAAGCCGGCCGCCTTCTTCCAGGGGCTCGCCATCGACGTCACCCACGAGCACTGGAAGATGGACGAGGAGGGCCGTGCTCGCCGCGCCGCCATCTGCCGGGCCATCGACCGCAACCTCATCTGCGAGAAGCTCTACTACGGCACCCGTACGCCGGCCAAGGACTTCACCGCCCCCACTGTCGAGGGATGGACCGCCGAGGTACCGGGCAACGAGGTCCTCACCTACGACCCGGACGAGGCCAGGCGCCTGTGGGCGCAGGCCGAGGCCATCTCCAAGTTCTGATCGGGAGGAAGTGGACATGCTTCGTTACGTCGCACGCAGGCTGCTGCAGATGGTCCCGGTGTTCTTCGGGGCCACGCTGCTCATCTACGCCATGGTCTTCGCCCTGCCGGGCGACCCGGTCGCCGCGCTCGGGGGCCAGCGCTCGCTCAGCCCCGAGGTGATCGACCAGATCAAGGCCAGCTACCACCTCGACAAGCCCTTCATCGTCCAGTACCTGCTCTACCTCAAGGGACTGTTCACCCTGGACCTGGGCCAGTCGCTGCGAGGAACTGAGTCCGTCCTCGACGTACTGGTGCGGGCCTACCCGATCACCATCAAGCTCTCCCTCATGGCCCTGGCCTTCGAGGCCATCGCGGGCATCGGCTTCGGTCTCATCGCCGGGGTGAGGAAGGGCGGCTGGTTCGACGCCACCGTCCTGGTGCTCTCCCTGGTGGTCATTGCCGTCCCCACCTTCGTCATCGGCTTCGTCCTGCAGTTCATCATCGGGGTCCGCCTGGGATGGCTGCCGGTCACCGCCGGTGAGAGCCCCGGCTTCACCGAGCTCCTCATGCCGGCCATGGTGCTGGGCGCCGTCTCCTTCGCCTACGTGCTGCGCCTGACCCGCACCGAGGTGGCCGAGAACCTCACCGCCGACCACGTGCGCACCGCCCGGGCCAAGGGCCTGAGCGGACTCCGCGTCATGATCGTCCACGTCCTGCGCAACTCCCTGGTCCCGGTCGTCACCTTCCTGGGCGCGGACCTGGGGGCCCTCATGGGCGGCGCCATCGTCACCGAGGGCATCTTCAACATCAAGGGCGTGGGAGGCACCCTCTACTCCGCCATCATCCGCGGCGACGGCCCCATGGTCGTGTCCTTCACGACCGTGCTCGTGCTCGTCTTCATCGTCTCCAACCTCCTGGTGGACCTGCTCTACGCCGCCCTGGACCCGAGGATCCGCTATGCCTGAGAACCCTGAGAACACTGCGTCCCCCACGCCCTCCACGCCTGCCGCCGTGCGCCCGGGCCAGGAGCGCTTCGTCATCGCCGATGACGAGATCGGCCTGGGAGCCGTCGACGCCGTCGCCGACGAGTCCGCGCCGGCCTCCGTCTGGCTCGACGCCTGGAGGCAGCTGCGTCGTCGCCCCATCTTCTGGGCGGCCTCGGTGCTCATCGCCGTCGCCGTGCTCTTCTCCCTGGTCCCTGGGCTCATCGCCCCGCGCAACCCCGGCTACTGCACGCTGGTCAACTCCTACCAGGGGCCCTCCTGGGCGCACCCCTTCGGGTTCGACATCCAGGGCTGCGACATCTTCGCCCGTACCGTCCACGGGGCCCGGGCCTCGGTGAGTGTGGGCATCTTCACCACCCTCATCGTGATCCTCGTCGGCTCGGCCGTCGGAGCACTGGCCGGGTTCTTCGGCGGGTTCTTCGACGCCCTGCTCTCACGCGTCACCGACATCTTCTTCGCCGTGCCCTTCGTCCTGGCCGCCATCGTCGTCATGCAGATGTTCCGCAACGACCGCTCCATCCTCACCGTCATCCTGGTCCTGGCCCTGTTCGGCTGGCCCCAGATCGCCCGCATCACGCGGGGCTCGGTCATGAGCGTCAAGAACGAGGACTACGTGACCGCCTCACGGGCACTGGGTTCGGGGCGCATGGCCATGCTGCTGCGCCACGTCATGCCCAACGCCGCCGCCCCCATCATCGTGACCGCCACCGTCGAGCTCGGCGTCTTCATCGTCTCGGAGGCCACCTTGAGCTTCCTGGGCATCGGGCTGCCCTCCTCGGTCGTCTCCTGGGGTGCAGACATCGCGGCCGCCAAGGACGCCCTCAACAGCCACCCGAGCGTCCTGCTCTTCCCCGCCGGCGCGCTGGCCCTGACCGTGCTCGGCTTCATCATGCTCGGCGACGTCGTCCGCGACGCCCTGGACCCGAAGGCCCGCAAGTGACACCC
>NZ_CAUROW010000129.1:0-4372 GCF_963526355.1 uncultured Actinomyces sp.
AGCTCGGGCACCTGGAGATCGACGGGTACGACGCCGAGACCCGGGCCTCCGCCGGACAGCGCACTGCGCAGGAGCTGTCTTGGAAGAAGTGGGCCAAGCGCCTCCAGCGCTACTACTCACACGTGGAGATGCTCTTCTCCCCGGACCTGTTCGTCGTTGGCGGCGGAGTCTCCCGTAAGCACGAGAAGTACCTGCCGCTGCTCGACCTCAAGACCCCGATCGTCCCGGCGCATCTGCTCAACACGGCCGGCATCGTCGGGGCCGCCTATCAGGCCTCCCGAGCGCGTACCTCCTGAGCGCCCCGCGCGGGCGGCCTAGCGCGGAGGTGGATATTTTATCCCGGACTGTCCATATGGACAGGCAATGCCGTGCTGTGGGAGGAGGTGACTGGCTGGTGAATTGATGACACTGGGTGCATGAGTAATACAGAGAAGATCAGTTCTGTCCGTTCCCAAGCAATCGGGGCCAGTGCAACAGGAGGGGCTGTCGGCACCCGGTTGTCTCGTCGTCGTTCGGTGGTGTGGCGGGTGTTGGCGGTTCCGGTGGCGGCGGCGATCGCGTTGGGGGCGGTTGGGGGTGCGGCCTCGGCGGCGCCGTCGAAGGGGGAGGCTGAGAGCCTGAAGTCCCGGGCCCAGGGACTGGTGGATGACGGTTACCCGGCGGCTCTGGCGGCGGTGAGTGATGCCGAGGGTGAGTCGGCGGGGGTGGCTGTGGGCAAAGGCAACCTGGAGACGGGGCAGGCCCCGCCGATGGACGGTGAGGTGAGGATCGGGTCGAACACGAAGACCTTTGTGGCTGTGGTGGTCATGCAGATGGTCCAGGAGGGCAGGGTCGGGCTCGATGAGCCGATCGAGACCTACCTGCCCGGCCTGATCAGGGGCGAGGGCATCGACGGATCAAAGATCACGGTGCGCCAGCTCCTACAACACACCAGCGGACTACCTGAGTACACCGACACGACTCCCGGAAGGAGCGATATCTTCCAGGTCAAGGATCACTACGCGCAGCCGCGTGATCTACTGGATACGGCTCTGGGTAAGCCGGCGGCCTTTGAGCCGGGGACGCAGTGGGCCTACACGAATACGAACTACATTGTGCTGGGGATGCTCATTGAGCGGGTGTCTCAACGCCCAGTGGGGGAGCAGATCGACCAGCGCATCATCAAGAAGCTAGGACTGTCCCACACCTACTTCCCGGCCCCGGGAGACAGGAGCATCAAGGGCACCCACCCTCAGGGTTACCACCTCAGTGTCGACGGCGAGCTCGAGGACATTACCGAGATGGATCCGGCTTGGGCGTGGGCGGCTGGTGCGATGGTCTCGACACCCAGTGAGCTCAACACCTTCTTCCAGGCGGTCCTCGACGGCAGACTGCTGACCCAGGCCAGCATCGACGAGATGAAGAAAGGCGTCGACACCGGTTCAGGTGGCATGGTGTACGGACTGGGGCTTTTCGGTACTCCGCTCAGCTGTGGAGGCACCTCCTGGGGTCATGGAGGCGGGATTCCCGGTTATGAGACTCATAATGCCGTCGGTCCCGACGGTACCGCTGTGACCGTCGCTGTCACCGCCCTTTCCAGTGCTGTTGCCGACCAGAGCGACCTGGAAAGCTCCGCCAAGGAGAAGGGCGCAAAGATCGATAAGACCGTCGACGTCACTTTGTGCCACAAGTGATGAGTTCTGAGGCGGAGTCGGGGGCTTCGTCACCGCGCATGTGCTTGACTCGGGACATGCTCGATTCCGCCGTCGGAGTGCAATCGTCACCAGGGCTCCCACGAGCTGCGGTGGCGCTGTGCCTGTTCACCGCTCTGACGTATATCGGCATGGTGCTGGTGGATTCAGAGTATGTCGCCAGGTATGGGGCCAGTACCGTTTCTAGGGCGGTTGTCCTGGGTGTGCTCGTTTTCCTCCAAATGACGGCCGTGATGGTGACGGCTTACTTCCCGTACGGAGTCCTCGCAGTCGTCTCCGTTGTAGATCTCATCATCCTCACCATCAGTGATCGATCGGGGCTCGGCTCCATAGCCGTGGTGGTGGTGATCTGGTATCTCGTTCGTTATCGTATTCGGCACTGGATGTCGGCGCTCGTCGGTTGTGTGGCAGTATTTATCCTCGTCTTTATGGCGGGGGAGATATATTCCGGTCAGCGAGGAATAATCGCCGATGCTATTTTAGTGATGACGGAACTGGTACAACGCTATTTCCTGGCAGTGGTTGTGGCGGAGTACATGCTTGGGCGTGAGCGGCTGCACCGTGCACTATGCGACAAGGCTGAGCTCCTCGAGCGGGAGAAGCAGTTGCTCGAGCAGCAGGAGCGTGGGCGAGTTGAACGCGAATTGCGGGCCAGTCGCGATGCTCTGGCCCGAGACCTCCACGACATCGCCGGTCATCACCTCTCCGGCGTCATTGTCAGTGCTCAGGCGGCTGCGGCTCTGCGGCACAAGGACCCGGATCGCTCCGACCAGATGCTCCGGGCAGTGCGGGATAGCGCCCAAACCGCTCTGGCCGATCTGCGTCAGATCGTTGGACTGCTGCGTAGTGGGGACAGCAGCGGCTCTCAACGTGAAGGACAGGTTGAGGGCGGTCGGCTGGGCGAGCCGACGTCGTCGGACGCAGGGCCGACACTCGAGTCAGCGGCTGTGACGGGGGCCCGGGTGACGAGGGAACCGGTGCATCTGCCGTCGCTGGCGGCTGTGCCGCGCCTTGTTGAGGAGTCCCGCCGTCGTCAACAGCGGGTCGGATACGCAGTCAACGGTCGGCCCTGTCCCCTGAGCCCGCTGGCGGATACCGCCGCCTACCGCATGGTCCAGGAGTCGCTCGCCAACAGTGCGCGGCACGCGCCGGGCGCCCCCTGTCAGGTGTATGTCACCTATCAGGACGAATGTGTCGAAGTCGTCGTGAGCAACCGACGTCCGCCGAATGCGGAGATGCGTCAGGCGGACTCTGGCGGCAAGGGCGGTGGGTATGGCCTGTCCGGTATGGCTGAGCGCGCTGCTCTGGTGGGTGCGGAGTTGATCACCGGCCCCGATCCCGACGGTGGTTGGTGCAACCGACTTGTCATTCCCGTCTCTGTGGTCGGCACTGATCGCTGCGATGACGGCGATTCGAAGATAGGAGACTCATGATCCGACTCGTCATCGCTGACGATCAGGCGGTGGTCCGCGCCGGCTTGAGCGTCATTCTCGGAGCGGAGGAGGACATCGAGGTCGTGGGCGAGGCGGCTGACGGCGCCGAGGCCGTCGAGCTCGCCCGAGAGCTGCGCCCCGACGTCGTGTGCATGGACATCCGCATGCCCGGCATCGACGGCATCGCAGCGACACGGGCGATCGTCACCGACCCCGACCTGGACGTGGACGTGCTCATCCTGACCACCTTCGACGTCGATGATGATGTCCTGGCCTCGCTCGAAGCCGGGGCCGCTGGGTTCCTCCTCAAAGGTGCGGACGAGGATGCCCTGCTGGGAGCGATCCGGTCCGTAGCCGCTGGAGAGGGAACCCTGGATCAACGTGTCACCCGCCGTATCCTTCATGAGCTTTCCAGGCGTGGAACCAGTGGCGGATCAGGATCCACCGACGGAGAGACCCTTCTCCACCCGCGGTCCAAGGAGAGTACCAAGGTGGGGGCTGCGGACATGGGGATCGGGATGGACAACGACGCCGGTTCTGGGCGGGCCGCCGACTGCTCCTCGGTGGGAGTCGCTCTGACCACTCGTGAGCTGGAGGTACTCTCGCTGCTGGCCCGAGGGCTGTCCAACGGCGAGATGGCCTCGTGCCTGTACGTCGAGCCGACGACGATCAAGTACCACCTGACTGGACTCATGCAGAAGACCGGATCCCGCGACCGCCTGCAGACAGTGCTCTGGGGAATTCGCGCGGGCCTGGTACACCCCTGAAAATGTATGAGGGACGAGAGACGCTGCAAGCGGTGCCGGTTCGAGAAGATGCCACGTGACGCACAAGGAACGCCGTGTGATGTAGGTCATGCAGATTGTGTTTGACAGGTGGCGATCTCATCTGACTATAGTTCTCCTCGCTGCCGATGTGGCCGAACGGCTCAACGGCAGTGCTGGACGACAGGATCGATGGATGAAAGTCTGTTGATGCGAAGTGGGTCGAAAAGTTCAGAGATCAGGGTCACGCGATCCGAAATTGATTTCAGGGACTTGACCTGCTTACTGTAGTGCAGTCGCCTCTGAGTGTCTGTGAAGTATATTCTTCATGTACTCTTGGTGGGTGTGTTGTTTGAGAACTCGATAGTGTGTTATGTTTTTTATGCCATTTGGTCCTGGGGGCTGCGCATGGTGGGCTTTTGTTTGTTGTGTGTGGTTTTTGGGGCTTGTTTTGTTTTGGTTTGCCTGGCTTCTGGCTGTTGTG
>NZ_CAUROW010000130.1:0-4323 GCF_963526355.1 uncultured Actinomyces sp.
GCCGGCCACCGTCCTCATGGTGACGCACGACGCCGCGGCCGCCGCCCGGGCCCAGCGCGTCCTTGTCATGGACGCCGGCCGCCTCGTCGCCGTGCTGCCCGGAGGAGACCCGGAGGCCGTCTCCGCTGCGGTCCTGGCCGCCCGCGGTGTCGGAGGCCCTCGATGATCCGCCTGCTCCTGTCCGACCTGCGCCACCACGCCGGGGTCTGGGGGTGGACCGCCGTCGTCGCCGTCGTCGCGGCGGCCTCCATCGCCGGTCAGTTCAGGGTCGTCCACGGAATCAACGCCGCCGCCAAGGCCCTTGGCAGTGCTGCTGAAGAGGGCGTCGATGCACTCACTGGAATCATCATCGCGGCGGTGGTCATCTCAGCCATGACCGTTCTGTCCTCCACCAGTAACCTGGTGGTCTCCCAGCGAGAACGCGACCACGGGCTGTGGAAGGCCCTGGGCATGAGTCCTTCCACGGTCCGCCTCATCATCCAGGGCCAGCTCCTCGTCCTGGGGCTGCTCGCCTCCCTCGCCGCGGTGCCACTGAGCCTGCCGATCGGCCGGTTCATGATGCACCGGCTCGTCTCCGACGGTATCGTCCTGCCCGGCGCCGTACCCCAGTGGGATCCCGCCGACCTCATCTGGACCGCGATCATCAGCGCCGGCACCCTCGTCATGGGCGGTCGGGGAGCCGCAAAACGTGCCTCGCGCACCCCGGAGGCCCTGCTGCTGCGCGGGACCGGCGGGCAACGAACGTACCGGGACAAGGGCCGCGTCTCCCGAGGCCTCCTACGACTGCTCTGGGCCATCCTCGCCGCGTCCGGGTGGGTCGCGGCGCTCCTCATCATCCGCAACGGGACGAATGAGGAGGACATTTTCATGGCGATGTTCAATGGCGCCCTGAGCGGACTGATCCTCGTATGCGTCCTGTGCAGCTGGCTCAGTCCGGTGCTGGAGCGTCTCCTCGCCGCCCTCATCCCGAGCCCCGGCGTCGCCTGGCACGTCGCCGGACGCACCTGCGCCCTGGAGACGCGCCGCTCGGCGGCCACCGTCCTGCCATTCGTGGTGACGATAGGGCTGGTCGCCATCGCCTTCGGTCCGGCGTCGGTCTCACCCAATGTGAACGTCGGTGCATTCTCCTCCCTGTTCGGGCTGCCCTTCCTCGTGTCCTGGACCGGGGGCGTGGCCGTCATCGCCATGAGCGCGGGGCGACGTCGCCGTGATGCCGCCCTGCTGCGCGCCGCCGGCGCCGTGGAGCGCGACGTCCTGGCCATCGAGGTCCTCGAAGGTGTTCTTCACGCCGCCGCTGCGACCGTCCTCGGCCTACTCGTCACCGTGGCCATGGCCGTCCTCCTGTCCGAGGCGCTGCACCGGTCCCTGGCCGGCATTCTGTCGGACTTCCCCTGGATGACGCTGGGCCTCGTGTGCGCGGCGACCCTGACGACGACCTGCCTGGCCGTTGTCGTCTCCGCCCGAGCCGGAGCGCTCGCGGGCGAGCAGAGCCTGGGGCAGGTCCTGCGCGCCCGCGACTGACCTTCGCCTCCGGTCCCTCTCATGCAGTTGGGAACATGTCACGCGGTCGGGTGCAATTGAGGCTGGACGGGGATGTTCGACGCCGTCGGGGACGGAAATCCTGTACCCGTACGCGTGGGACGTCCCCGGCTGGATGGAAAAGCCCCCGGCGAGACGGTGTCGGTGGCCCCGCCGACTGATTCCGCCGACGCGCCGGTTGGGCCGGGCGCGAAAGGGGCTGACGTCCTGCCCTCCTGCGGGGCTAGGTTGCCCGCACTGATCGCTTTGAAGGAGAACTCATGGTCAACGACTCCGCCCCCACTGTCACTCTCAACAACGGTGTCGACATCCCGCAGATCGGCTACGGCGTCTACCTGACCCCGCCGGAGGAGACCGAGCGGGCCGTGCTCGAGGCCTTCGAGGTCGGCTACCGCCACGTTGACACCGCCCAGGCCTACCGCAACGAGGAGGGTGTGGGCGCCGCGGTCGCCGCCTGTGGACTGCCCCGTGAGGACATTTTCCTCACCACCAAGGTGTGGTTCACCAACGCCGGGGACGAGCGCGCCGCCCGCTCCATCGACGGCTCCCTGCGCCGCCTGGGCATTGACTACATCGACTTGCTGCTCGTCCACCAGCCCTTCGGTGACTACTACGGCACCTACCGCGCCATGGAGAAGGCCCTGGCCGCCGGCAAGGTCCGCGCCATCGGCGTCTCCAACTTCTTCCCCGACCGGTTCGTGGACCTGGCGCGCAACGTCGAGGTGCCTCCGGCCGTCAACCAGATGGAGACCCACGTCTTCAACCAGCAGACCGACACCCGCACGTGGTACACCAAGCACGGCACCGCCCTGGAGTCCTGGGGCCCGTTGGCCCAGGGCCGCAACAACATCTTCACCCACCCGGTGCTCACCGGGGTTGGCGAGAAGTACGGCAAGACGGCCGCCCAGGTGGCCCTGCGCTACCTCATCCAGCTTGGCATCATCGTCATCCCCAAGACGGTCCACCGCGAGCGCATGATCACCAACCTCGACGTCACCGACTTCCAGCTCGATGACGCCGACATGCGGGCTATCGCCGCCCTCGACGAGGGACAGGGCGTCGTCGACCACTACGACCCCGCCTTCCAGGAGCTCCTCGCCTCCTTCACAGTCGAGGAGGACTGACCCCCAGCCACCTGCGGACGCTTCCGACCACCAGCGGGGACGTTCGACGTGGCCGGGTGCGGCCCGCTCCGGTCGGGGACGTTCGACGCCGTCGGGGACAGGAATCCCGTCCCGCACGCGCAGGATGTCCCCGCCCGGAAGAAGAAGTTCCCGGCCGCGCGGAATGTCCCCACCCGGGGAGGGGCTGGAGTCAGAGGCGGCGCGAGAAACGGGACTCCGTCTTCTCGGAGGTGCCCACGTACTCCAGCCAGCGCTCATAGTGATCGAGGACGTCGTGGGCCACCTGGTCGGAGTTCCAGTCGACGACGTCGTAGCCCTGGCCGCCGCTGTGCGGGCGCACCTCGAGGCGCACCGTGAGGTCATCGGCCTCGTGGACGGCGAACCCGTAGGCGGGCACGGGAGTGACCACCATGCGCACCACGTAGCGGAAGGAGTCGATGGAACTGGACTGCTCCTCGCCGCTGTTGGTGGCCGGGTGGGAGGAGACCACCAGGCTGGCGCGTCCCAGGAAGGTGCGCTCGTCGTCGGGGTCCTGGGCCTCGGGGCCCTCGACGAAGACCTCGGCGGAGACGTTCTCCTTACGCAGCTCGGTGGCCACCGCCTCCAGGGCCGGCACGATGCGCCGCTCCATGGCATGGCCGGCCTCGTCGGGAGACACCGAGTTGAGGGTGTGCGCCAGGCGCTCGCGCCACGGCGTCTGCTCCAGCCCCGCAGCCGACCCGTTGAAGCCCAGGGCCCGGTTGCGGTCCACGATGGACAGGGCCTGGTTGTGAGTGTCCTCGCTGCTCAGGGACCTCCACAGGGTGTACATGATGAGAATGAGCACCCCGGAGAAGGGCAGCGCCATGACGATCGTGGCCTGCTGGAGGATGGGGATGCCGCCGGCCACGAGCATCGCGATGGTGAGGATCCCGGTCAGGGCGGCCCAGAAGATCCGCAGCCAGGCGGCGGCGTCCTGGCGCGCCGAGCGGATACGGCTGGAGAGATTGGCCATGACCAGGGCGCCGGAGTCGGCGCTGGTGACGTAGAAGAGGACGCCGATGAACAGGGCCAGGGCGATAAGGATCTTCTGCCCCGGGAGGTGCTCCAGCATCCAATACAGGCCCTGCTCGGGCTGGTTCAGGGTGATGTCGCGGAAATCGCCGTTGCCGCGGATGACCAGGTCGAGGGCGTGGTTGCCGAAGATGGCCACCCACATGACGATGTAGCAGAAGGGCAGCAGGAGGCTGCCGAGCACGAACTGGCGGATGGTGCGGCCGCGTGAGATGCGGGCCAGGAACATTCCCACGAAGGCCGCCCAGGCGATCCACCAGGCCCAGAAGAACAGGGTCCAGGCGTTGAGCCATTCATCGGGCCGGTTGTAGGCGTAGGTCTCCAGTGTCAGCAGCGGGAAGCGGGTGAAGAAGTCGCCGATGGAGCCCACCAGCGCGTCGATGAGGAAGGCGGCGTCGCCGGTGATGAGCACCCACAGGGCCAAGCCGATCGCCAGGAGCACGTTGATGGTGGACAGCACGCGCACGCCGCGGTCGACGCCGGAGACTGCCGAGACGGTGGCCATGATGACGGCCAGGGCGGTCAGCCCGATCTGGGTGGGGAAGCCCTGCGGCAGCCCGAACAGGATGTTGAGGGCCACGTTGAGCTGGACGACGCCGACCCCCAG
>NZ_CAUROW010000131.1:0-4305 GCF_963526355.1 uncultured Actinomyces sp.
TCAGCGTCGTCGACGTCCGCGAGGTGGCCCAGGCGCATATCGCCGCCGCCTTCCTACCCGATGCCCACGGCCGCTACATCGCTTCCGCCGAGGACACCGACATCTTCGCACTCACAAGCACTCTGCTGCCGCGCTTCGGCAGGTCGCTCCCGTTGCCGCGGCGCGCCCTGCCTCGGCCCGTCGTCGTGGCCATGGCGCCCAGACTCGGACAGACTCGAACCTATATTCGGCGCAACGTGGGTTACGTGGTCCGCGCCGACGCCTCCCGGAGCCGCCTCGAACTGGGCACCCGTTACCGACCGGCCCAGACGTCCATGGAGGAGATGGTCGAGCAGATGCTCACCCAGCAGGGATAGTCGCCCACCTGCTCCGCCCTCTTCCACCGGCTGGGGACATTCCGCGCGGCCGGGGACAAAACTCACCCGGTGGGGACCTTCGACGCCTCCGGGGACAGGGATCCTGTCCCCGGAGGCGCAACATGTCCCCCACCGGAGTGGAACGTCCCCGGCCGCGCGACGTGTCCCCCGTCGGCGCGAGGTTGGACGAGAGGCCCGGCCCCGCCGAGCCGGTCACGTTTCGCGTGACCCTACGTTTTTCCTGCCAAGTCAGGCGAGAAATACCCGGCCCGCCGGAAGACGGGTCACTCGCCGCGGGGCCGACGACGCCGGGCGGCGCGGGACGTTCCGCCGCGCCGACGCAGGTGGTGCCAGCGCTCGCGCCACTGGGCGTGGTCCTGCTCGATCTGGGCCAGACGTGCGGCCAGATGGTGCGACTCCTCCACCGACAGTCCGTGAGCGTGCAGCCCCAGGTCGGCAAGGCGCGCGACAACAGGGGCCGCCCGCTCACGCAGGTCGGGCAGGCCCACCAGGTCGGGCTGCGTCGGCCACTCCCTCCCTCCGGGCGGAGTGCGCTCGCCCGCCGGCAGCCTGATGCCACCCGGCGGCGACGCAGGTCGCTGCGGCTCCGAAACCTGCTCACCGGCCGGGACGGAGGCCTCCTCCGGGGTGCGGCCGTCGGGTGCGGCCGGCCCCTGGACCACGCGCATCACCTCGTTGACCGGAACGTGGTCGCTCCTGCGCCCCAGCCCCAGCCCCGCCGCCGGCAGGACGAGCACCGAGAGCACCCCGGCCAGCACGAGCGTGGAGGCGAAGGATGTCGACATGGCCTCGGCGCTGACCGCCACCTGGGTGACAGCCACGATGATGGGCAGCGCCGTCGTCGAGTAGACCGCTATCTGGAGGCTCTGACGCATCGAGTAGGCGCGCGAGCCGTCCCGGCGCCGCTCCGCGCGGGAGGCCAGCCACACCGGCACGCCCCGCACGAGCACCAGCAGCACGAAGAAGGCCAGCAGGTTGACCACGTCACCGGCACTGAGACTCAGATCGATGCCCATGCCGGAGGTGACGAAGAAGATCGGCACGAAGAACCCGTAGGCGAGACCGTCGAGCTTCTCCTCGAACTGGGCGTCACCCTCGGGCAGGACATGGCGCAGGACGAATCCGGCGGCGAAGGCCCCCAGGATGACGTCGAGGTCGAACACGGCGGCGATCGCGCACAGCCCCACCAGGAGCAGGACTGTGGCGCGGATGGTGGTCTGCGCCGTCGTCGACGCGCCCAGGTGGATGGCTTCCACCAGTCGGCGCCCCACACGCTTGACACGGCTGGTGAAGCGGACGATGAGCAGGGTGATGATGAGGAAGACCGCCAGGATCACCAGACTCGCCCAGGTGGAGCGCGACCCCAGCAGCAGCGCCATGAGGAGGATCGGGCCGACCTCGCCGACGGCACCGTGATTGAGGATCGAGGCTCCCACCGCCGTCGACAACAGACCTCGGTCGCGCAGGATCGGCAGGATCGTTCCGATCGCCGTCGAGGTCATGGCGATGGCAATGGCGATGCCGTTGGCCGACAGCGCACCACCGGAGACCCCGATGACCGTCACGGCCCCGAAGGCCAGGCCCAGCGAGAGTATCCAGGCGACGGCTGCGTGTCGCCCACCGGCGCCGCGCAACTCGTTGAGGTCGATCTCGTAGCCGGCCATGAGGAAGAGGAAGGCGACGCCGAGCTCGCGCAGCAGCTCGATGGAGGCCCCCTCACCGGCCAGCTCCAGGCCGTGGGGGCCGATGACCATTCCGCCCAGGATGAGGAGGACGACCTCGGGCACGAGCCGTTTGGGGACGGTCCAGGAGACCAGCGGCGCCA
This sequence comes from uncultured Actinomyces sp., assembly GCF_963526355.1. GTDB lineage: Bacteria > Actinomycetota > Actinomycetes > Actinomycetales > Actinomycetaceae > Actinomyces. The sequence continues at coordinate 2,203 of NZ_CAUROW010000131.1, forward strand.
CGAAGGCCACCGCGACGATGAGCAGCAGTGAGGTGAAGACCTCGGCCATATCGTCTCCTTGTCTCCAGTCGGGTGCGGGGGTGCGGGAAGTGCGGAGCGCAGGGCCGGGCCCGGCGCACAGACCCACACGAGCCAGTGAGACTACCCCGACCTCGGACGGCCGGGCCCGCATCAGGAGCCACAACAGCTCAGCGGCTCATTGATGACGTGATGCGCTGATGCGATCATGATCGTATGAGGACGACACTTGAGATCGACGACCGGGTCCTGTCCCTGGCTCGTGAACGCGCTCATCGCGACGGAGTGTCACTCGGGCGCGCCGTCTCCGATCTCGCACTCCAGGGAATCTCCCACCGGGGCCGCACCAGTAGGCACGGGATCCCCTTGTTCTTCCCGCCCGCAGGCCAGCAGGCTCATGGGTGACACCGGAACTCATCGAGCAGTACCGAGATGACGACCACTGATCGCCTGTGACTGCTTGACGTCAATGTCCTCGTAGCGTTGTCGCCACCCAACCATGCTCACCATGAGGTGGTCAGCACCTGGTTCGATGCCGTGGATCAGTGGGGGACCTGCTCCATCACCCAAGCCGCCTACCTGCGTCTCCTCATGAATCCTCGAGTCACTGGATTCGAGATCGCGGCCTCTGAAGTGCTCTCCGGACTCAGTGATCTGACGTCACTTGGCGATCACGTGTTCCTCGTCGATGACGCTCCCCCTGCTGAGCCGTCCATCATCTTTTCGAGACTGAAGGGTCCCAAACCGGTCACCGACCTGCACCTGGTGGACCTCGCGGCACATCACAACGCTGTTCTCACCACCATGGACGGACGCATGACTCAGGCGCTCACGTCCCAGGATCGGCGACATATCGAGCTCATCCCCCCTGTAAGCAGGACTCACCGCCCACAAAGGAGAACCGGAAACCCACCATCAGGGCCACTGGGCGCGCGGGAGTCTCACAACACGTCACAATGGGGGCATGCTCATGCCGTACGCCCCCTCCGCCGAACCACTCACGCGCCTGGCCGACGGGACGGTCAAGCAGATCAACCCCTTCACCGGTACTGAGGTGTGGACCGTTCCGGGCCGCGCCAACCGCCCCATCTCGCACCCGGTGGCCGAGGTCCGCCCGCTCGAGGCGGCCGACCGCACCCACAGCTGCGCCTTCTGCTCGGCGCGCTACCTGGAGACGCCCCCGGAGAAGGCGCGCGTCGTGCGCCGGGCCGACGGCGGTCTCGAGCGTCTCGACGCCGTGCCCGCCTCCGCCCTGTTCGACACGGTGGCCGAGTTCCGGCGGGTGCCCAATCTCTTCGAGATCCTCTCCTTCGACTACTGGCACATCAACCACGGCTACGAGATCCCCGACGCCGCCCGTGAGCGCATGGAGGCCTACCTGGCCGAGCCGGCCGGCGTCGAGCACGTGGAGCGGGTGGCGCGCACCAAGCTGGCGGCCGCGGGCGCGGACCCGGACTCCTGGGACTCGATGGACGAGCGGACTCGTCGCACCTTCCTGGCGGCCTTCTTCGCCGGGGGCCACGACGTCATCATCGGTCGGCGCCACTTCACCGACGACGCCGTCGACACCTCCGCCCTGGCCGGCTCGGGGACGCTGAGCGTGGCAGAGCACCGCGCCTACACGCGCCTGGCGATCCACGCGATGCAGAGCCTGTACGAGGCCAACCGGTGGGTGCGCTACGTGGCCGTCTTCCAGAACTGGCTACGGCCTGCCGGGGCGAGTTTCGACCACCTGCACAAGCAGCTGGTGGGCATCGACGAGCGCGGTGTGACCAGCCAGCTGGAGCTGCAGAAGGTGCGGGCCAACCCCAACCTGTACAACGAGATGGCGGTGGACTACGCCTCCTACCAGGGGCTGCTCGTGGCGAGCAACGAGCACGCGGTGGCCTTCGCCGGGTTCGGGCACCGCTACCCGACACTGGAGGTGTACTCGACGTCGACCAGGTCCGAGCCGTGGCTCATGAGCCGCGAGGAGGTCGACGCCGTCGCCGACCTGGTCCACGCCCTGCACGCGGCCACGGGCGCGGACGTGCCCAGCAACGAGGAGTGGCACCACAAGCCCCTCGACGTGGACCAGCCCATGCC
>NZ_CAUROW010000132.1:0-4290 GCF_963526355.1 uncultured Actinomyces sp.
GCTGGTTGCGGCGGCGCATGGCCGTGATCTCGCGCTCGGCGGTCTTGCGGAGCTTCTCGCGCTGGGAGGCCTCGGCGCCCTCGGCCTCGAGCTGGGCGAGATCCTCCTCGAGACGCTGCTGGCGTGTCTCGACCTCGGCCTGACCGGACTCCTCGAGGTGCTTCTTCTTGACCTCGAGCTCGTTGCGCAGCGACGGCAGGTCGTCGTGGCGGCCCTCCTCGTCGACCTCGGTGACCATGTAGGCAGCGAAGTAGATGACCTTCTCCAGGTCCTTGGGCGCGAGGTTGAGCAGGTAGCCCAGGCGCGAGGGGACGCCCTTGAAGTACCAGATATGGGTGACCGGTGCGGCGAGCTTGATGTGGGCCATGCGCTCGCGGCGCACCTTGGAACGAGTGACCTCGACCCCGCAGCGCTCGCAGACGATGCCCTTGTAGCGCACGCGCTTGTACTTACCGCAGGCGCACTCCCAGTCCCGGGTGGGGCCGAAGATCTTCTCGCAGAACAGGCCGTCCTTCTCGGGCTTGAGGGTGCGGTAGTTGATGGTCTCGGGCTTCTTGACCTCGCCGTGGGACCACGAGCGAATGTCCTCCGCAGTGGCGAGGCCGAGCTGGATCCTGTCGAACACGTTGGCGTCGAGCACAGTTCCTACTTCCGATGGTGAATCTCATCAGGTGGTGGTCTGGGGGCGTTCCGTCGTCGTTGTTCCATGACTCCGACGGCGCCTGCGAGCCTGGTGGGAGGGTGGGCGGCGGGCCTGCCGCCCACCCTCAGCCGGGGCTCGATGAAGTTGTCACGAAGTCGTCACCGAAGTGGCCACTCAGATCTCGTCGACCGTGGAGGCGGTGGCTCCACCCGGACGCCGGCCCAGGTCGAAGCCGAGCTCCTCGACGGCGCGTGAGCCGTCGTCGTCGGTGTCATCCAGGGCGATGGCGCTGCCCTCGGCGTCCAGGGCCTCGACGTTCAGGCACAGCGACTGCATCTCCTTCATGAGCACCTTGAAGGACTCGGGGATGCCGGGCTCGGGGATGTCCTCGCCCTTGACGATGGCCTCGTAGACCTTGACGCGACCGTTGACGTCGTCGGACTTGACGGTGAGGAGCTCCTGGAGCGCGTGAGCGGCGCCGTACGCCTCCATGGCCCACACCTCCATCTCGCCGAAGCGCTGACCACCGAACTGGGCCTTACCACCCAGCGGCTGCTGCGTGATCATGGAGTACGGCCCCGTGGAGCGGGCGTGGATCTTGTCGTCCACGAGGTGGTGGAGCTTGAGGATGTACATGTAGCCCACCGAGATGGGGTACGGGAAGGGCTCACCGGAGCGGCCGTCGAACAGGCGCGCCTTGCCGTTGGGCTCCACCAGCTGCAGGCCGTCGGACGTCGGCAGCGTGGAGTCCAGCAGCCCCATGAGCTCGTTGTCACGCACACCGTCGAAGACGGGCGATGCCACAGGCGTGCGGGGCTCGGCCTTGATGCCGTTCTCGGGCAGGTTGGCGGTCCAGGCCTCGCCGGCCTCGTGGGCGGCGGTGGCGTCCCAGCCGCGGGAGGCCACCCAGCCCAGGTGCAGCTCGAGGACCTGGCCGACGTTCATACGGCTGGGCACGCCCAGCGGGTTGAGGATGACGTCGACCGGGGTGCCGTCGGCCAGGAAGGGCATGTCCTCCACGGGCAGGATCTTGGAGATGACGCCCTTGTTGCCGTGACGGCCGGAGAGCTTGTCACCCACGGTGATCTTGCGTCGCTGGGCGATGTAGACGCGCACCATGCGGTTGACGCCCGCGGGCAGCTCGGCGTCGTCGGAGGCGGCGTCGATCTCGCGCACGCCGGTGACGATGCCGTACTCGCCGTGAGGCACGCGCAGGGAGGTGTCGCGGACCTCGCGGGCCTTCTCACCGAAGATGGCGCGCAGGAGGCGCTCCTCGCTGGTCAGCTCGGTCTCGCCCTTGGGGGTCACCTTGCCCACGAGGATGTCGCCGCTGCGGACCTCGGCGCCGATGCGGATGATGCCGCGCTCGTCGAGGTTGGCCAGGGTTTCCTCGCTGACGTTGGGGATGTCCCGGGTGATCTCCTCGGCGCCCAGCTTGGTGTCGCGGGCGTCGACCTCGTGCTCCTCGATGTGGATCGAGGTGAGCATGTCCTCGGCGACCACGCGCTGGGAGACGATGATGGCGTCCTCGTAGTTGAGACCCTCCCAGGTCATGAAGGCGACCAGGAGGTTCTGCCCCAGGGCCAGGTCGCCCTCGTTGGTGGCGGGGCCATCGGCCAGGACCGAGCCGACCTCGACGCGCTCGCCCTCGGTGGCCACGACCCTCTGGTTGTAGCAGTTGCCCTGGTTGGAGCGGCGGAACTTGGCGACCTTGTAGACCTTCTCGGTGCCGTCGTCGTTCGCTACGCGCACGAAGTCCGCACAGACCTCGGTGACGACCCCGGCCTTGTCGGCCACGAGGACGTCACCGGCGTCGACGGCGGTGCGCCGCTCCATGCCCGTACCCACCAGCGGCGCGTCGGGGCGGATGAGCGGCACGGCCTGGCGCTGCATGTTGGCGCCCATGAGGGCGCGGTTGGCGTCGTCGTGCTCGAGGAAGGGGATGAGGGAGGTACCCACCGACACCATCTGGCGCGGAGAGACGTCCATGAGGTCCACCTGTGAGGAGGGCACGAGGGCCGGCTCACCGCCGGTGACGCGGCACAGGACGTGGTCCTCGGCGAAGCGGCCGTCCTCGGTGAGGGCGACGTTGGCCTGGGCGATGACGTGGCGGTCCTCGTCGTCGGCCGTCAGGTAGTGGGTCTCGTCGGTGACATGGCCGTCGACGACGACGCGGTAGGGGGTCTCGACGAAGCCGAAGGGATTGATACGCCCGAAGGTGGCCAGCGAGCCGATGAGGCCGATGTTGGGACCCTCGGGGGACTCGATGGGGCACATGCGCCCGTAGTGCGAGGTGTGGACGTCACGGACCTCCATGGAGGCCCGCTCACGGGACAGACCGCCGGGCCCCAGGGCGCTCAGACGGCGCTTGTGGGTCAGGCCCGCCAGCGGGTTGTTCTGGTCCATGAACTGGCTGAGCTGGGAGGTGCCGAAGAACTCCTTGATCGCGGCCGTCACCGGCCGGATGTTGATGAGCGTGTTCGGCGTGATGGCCTCGACGTCCTGGGTGGTCATGCGCTCACGCACCTGACGCTCCATACGGCTCATACCGGTGCGCACCTGCGCCTGGATGAGCTCGCCGACGGCGCGGATGCGACGGTTGCCCAGGTGGTCGATGTCGTCGTACTCGACAGCGATCTCGGTGATCTCACCGTCGCGCACACCTTCGACGGTCTCAGCGCCGGAGTGCAGGGCCAGCAGGTAGCGAAGGGCCGCGACGATGTCCTCGATGCGCAGGGTGGACTCGGTCAGGTCCGAGGCCAGACCCAGCTTCTTGTTGATCTTGTAGCGACCGACCTTGGCCAGGTCGTAGCGCTTGGGGTTGAAGTAGAAGTTCTCCAGCAGGGTGCGGCCGGCCTCGACGCTCGGCGGCTCGCCGGGACGGATCTTCTTGTAGATGTCCAGGAGCGCCTCGTCCTGGGTGGTGATCTTGCGGTCCTCGTCCAGGGCGGAGGTCAGGGCGGGGAAGTCGGTGAACTCCTTGCGGATCTCCGACTCGTCCATGCCCAGGGCCAGCAGGAAGACGGTGACGTCCTGCTTGCGCTTGCGGTCGATGCGCACGGCCACGCGGTCGGACTTGTCGATCTCGAACTCGAGCCAGGCGCCGCGCGAGGGGATGAACTTGACGTTGTAGACGTACTTGTCCGTGGACTTCTCGGTGGTGCGCTCGAAGTACACGCCGGGCGAACGCACAAGCTGGGAGACGACGACGCGCTCAGAACCGTTGACGATGAAGGTGCCCTTGTCCGTCATGAGCGGGAAGTCGCCCATGAAGACCGTCTGGGACTTGATCTCACCGGTGGAGAAGTTCTCGAAGTCCGCCACCACATAGAGGGGGGCCGAGTAGGTGAGGTCCTTCTCCTGGCACTCCTCGGCCGTGTACTTCGGCTCCTCGAAGCGGTGGTCGTGGAAGGACAGGGCCATGGTCTCCCCGAAGTCCTCGATCGGGGAGATCTCGTCAAAGATCTCCTCCAGACCGGAGGTCTCGGGCAGGGAACCCGGGTGCGCCTTATTGGCGGCGATCATCCGCTCACGCCACCTCTCATTACCGACGAGCCAGTCGAAGCTCTCGGTCTGGAGGGCGAGCAGATTAGGAGCCTGCATGGGCTCGGCGATCTTGGCGAAGTTGATACGACGCGACGCGGTAC
>NZ_CAUROW010000133.1:0-4269 GCF_963526355.1 uncultured Actinomyces sp.
TCGAACTTCTCCACGGCGCGGATGAGGCCCAGGTTGCCCTCCTGGATGAGGTCCAGGAAGAGCATGCCGCGCCCCGTGTAGCGCTTGGCCAGGGAGACCACCAGTCGCAGGTTGGCCTCCAGCAGGTGGTTCTTGGCCCTCTGGCCGTCCTGAGCCACCCAGTGCAGCTCTCGACGCAGCTTGGCCTGCAGGTCGTTCCCCTCCTCGGCCAGGCGGTGCTCGGCGTAGAGACCGGCCTCGATGCGCTTGGCGAGCTCGACCTCCTGCTCGGCGTTGAGCAGCGCGACCTTACCGATCTGCTTGAGGTAGTCCTTGACCGGGTCCGCCGTGGCACCGGCGGTGACGACCCGCTGAGCGGGCTCGTCGCCCTCGTCGGAGTCGGAGACGGTGAAGGAGCCGTCCTTGTCCTGGGACTTACCGCGCTTGCCGGACTTCTTGGAGGCGGCCTTCTCCGCCTCCTCCCGGCGCATGCGCTCGAGCTCCCCGGTCAGGGCCGCGATGGAGGGCTGCATCTTGATGCCCTTGATGACCCAGCCTCGGAAGATGTAACCGTTCTGGGCCAGGTAGTCACGCGCCACCATGGGGGCGGAGTCGCCGACGACGAACCGGGGCACGGGGCCGTGACCGTAGGGGGCCAGGGTGATGGGCTCCTCCAGGGTGCCGTGGCCGGCGATCTCCAGGTTCTCCACAATCGTTCGCGAGCGCACGAAGAGCGTCGCCCCGGGGGCCAGTCGGACGCCCTTGAGCGAGGCCGGGTTGTTGAAGGGGCTGCGCTTGGAGCCGTCGCCGTTCTCCTCCAGACTCACGTCCAGGTAGTAGTCGCGCAGCTCAGGGGCGGGACCGTCATCGTCCTGGACGATCCGCTCCTCGGAGTCATCATCCTCCGGGTCCTCATCCTCATCAGGGTCCTCGTCATCCTCCTCATCGGAGTCGTCGTAGTCCTCATCGTCGTAGTCGGAGACGTCGGTGTCGTCGTCCCCTTCATCGTCGAGGTCGAAGTCCTCGTCGTCGAGCGCGGTCTCGTCGACGTCGTCAGTGAGCTCGGCGCTGGAGCGCGTCACTGTGGAAGAAGCCACGGAGTTCCTTTCGCGTGGGCGGGCGGACAGCCGGTGGCGGGGTATGGGCGCCCGCCCCGGCACAGCGGACAACCCGAGAATTGTAGCGTTTATTCCCCAGCAACTTCGCGTCGTCGACTTGGTATGACCTCACCTTGACCACAGCCGTCCTTCCCAGGGACTGAAGGCGCTCCTCAGGACGCACCGGTGGACGCGCCCGCCTGCTGCCCCGTCTGCCATCTACCCTGGCGGTCATGAGCGAGCTGCCTGCGGCCCTGGGCCGTGTCCGTCCCGCCGTCGAGCACCGTCTGGAGGAGGTTCTGGCCGGCTGTCGACGACGCTGGGAGGACCTGGGACGGGCCGTTCCAGAGATGCTCGATACCGCCGGGAGCGTCCTGAACGGGGGCAAGCGCATGCGCGCCGTGCTGGGCGCGGTCGGCTGCACACTCCTGAGCGCTCCGGAGCACCGGGCCGAGTGCCTGGTCGGTACCGGTGCCGTCCATCTGGGTGCGGCGCTCGAGCTCTACCAGGCCAGCGCCCTGGTGCACGATGATCTCATGGACGGGGCCGAGACTCGGCGGGGACTGCCCGCGGCGCACCGCGCCTTCGCCCGGCAGCACGACGCCCACGGCTGGCTGGGGCGCTCACAGGCCTTCGGTGTCAACGGCGCCATCCTGCTCGGAGACATCCTGCTGTCCCTGGCCGGTGAGGAGATGAGCGCCTTGGCGCAGGCACACGCCGATTCCGGTTCCGGGGATGCAACGGTCCGGCGTGCTCGGGCCGCCTTCGACGCCATGACCACCGAGGTGGCCCTAGGGCAGTTCCTCGACGTGCGCGGCGAGAACCTGCCACTGCCCTGGGGGCAGGACCCCGCGGCCGCAGCGCAGCGGATGCATGACAACGCCCTGTCGGTCGTGCGCCACAAGTCGGCCCGGTACTCGGTGCGCTACCCGCTGCTCATCGGCGCACTCCTGGCCGGACTGGACCCAACCAGTCCCACCGCCGGACACCTGTCCGTCTTCGGCGAGGAGATCGGCATCGCCTTTCAGCTGCGCGACGACGACCTGGGAGTCTTCGGCCTACCGCAGGTCACCGGCAAGCCGGCCGGAGACGACCTGCGCGAGGGCAAGCGCACGGTGCTGCTGGCCCTGGCCTGGGGCCGATGCGACGAGGCCGACCGGGAGCTGCTTGGGAGTGTCCTGGCCAACGCCGAGGCCACGCAGGCCCAGATCACCGAGGCCGCGGCGCTCATCGAGGACTGCGGAGCACGCAGCGCGCACGAGGAGATCGTCGCCTTCCATCGCGACGCCGGGCGCAGTGCGCTGGACCGACTCAGGGCGGAGGGCGTGGTGAGTGCCGCATCACTGGACGATCTGGTGGCCCTGACGGACCTGCTGACGCACAGGAACTCTTGACGCAGCAGGCGAAACGGGCGGCGTCCACCGGGTCGGGCGGCACCACCCGCTCATGTTGGCGAGCGGCTGTCGGTCCGCCTCCGGCACCGTAGAATCGCGTTCGTGGTCACGGATCCCCTCATTGGTCGGCTGGTCGACTCTCGCTACGAGGTCGTCGACCGTCTTGCGCGCGGCGGCATGGCCACCGTCTACCGCGCCCATGACCGTCGCCTGGATCGAACCGTGGCGCTCAAGCTCATGCACGCCCACCTGGCCGACTCCCCCGACTTCGTCTCACGCTTCCGCCGTGAGGCGAGAGCGGCGGCCCGCCTGTCCAACCCGGGCGTGGTGGCCGTCTACGACCAGGGCAGCCTCGACGGGGTGGCCTACCTCGTCATGGAGTACATCGAGGGTCCCACCCTGCGCGACCTCATCGCTGCGGGGCCGCTGTCGGTCAAGGAGGCCCTGGGACTGGTCGCCCAGCTGCTGAGACCGCTCGGAGCCGCTCACCGGGCCGGGTTGGTCCACCGCGACATCAAGCCGGAGAACGTCCTGCTTCCCTCGGACGGCTCGGTGGCCAAGGTCGCCGACTTCGGCCTGGCCCGGGCGGTCACAGAGGTCACACAGACGACGACGGGCAACGTGCTGGGAACGGTCGCGTACCTGGCTCCAGAGCTCATCACCTCGGGAGACTCCACCTCCCGTGCGGACGTCTTCTCCGCCGGTGTGGTGTTCTACGAGCTGCTCACCGGGGAGCAGCCCTTCTCCGCGGACTCCCCCATCCAGATCGCCTTCCGCAACGTCCATGAGGATGTGCCTCTGCCCTCCACGCTGGTCCCCGACATGCCGGCAGACATCGACGAGCTCGTGGCGATCATGACGCGCCGTGAGCCCCAGGACCGCCCTGCCGACGCCGATGAGGCGCTGGCGCTGCTGCGCAACGTCGTCGACGAGCTCACGGACTCCGAACTGGCCGTGCGCCGCGGAGGCGGAACCGGCTCGATCCGGACCCAGGAGGTCATGACCGCCAACGCCCAGGCCGCTCGCTCAGCCATCGACAACGCGCTCCAGGACAAGGACCAGATCGACACCTCCGGCGACGATCCGGCCTCCCCCCACGTCGGCATGCGCACCGTCTCCCTGCCCATCGGCTCCATCGGACCGGACTCCAAGGGCAGAACTCACGCACTGTCGCGCAGGGCCCTGGCGGCCGACTCCCAGAAGACCACCGCCGTACCCACTCGGGAGAAGCACGCCGGCGGGCTCAACCGCCGCACGGCCATCATCGTCGGACTGCTGGCCGTGGCCGGAACCGGGGCGGGTGCCGCCTGGTACCTGACGGCGGGTCCGGGGCGGAGGGTGTCCGTCCCCGACATCGTCGGCATGTCCCAGGATGAGGCGCAGCTCGCCCTGGAGAAGCAGGGCCTCGACTGGGGCACGCCGGCGCGGGCCTACTCCGACACGGTTCCGGCCGGTCACGTCATCTCCTGCCAACCGAAGGTCGGTCAGAAGGTGGGGCTGAGCCGCGCCGTCACGGCCGTCATCTCCCGAGGCGTGGAGACCAAGACGGTTCCCGACGTCGTCGGAAAGACCAAGGACCAGGCCGGCGGCGCGCTCAAGGGAGCCGGCCTGACCCTGGGATCGGTCACCGAGGAGTACTCCGCCAGTGTCGACTCGGGGAAGGTGATCTCTTCCGACCCCAAGGCAGGCAAGGTCGTGGAGCACACCACGAAGGTCTCGATCGTGGTCTCCAAGGGCAAGGAGCCGGCAACCATACCCGACGTGACCGGCAAGAGCGAGGACGAGGCCAAGAAGACCCT
>NZ_CAUROW010000134.1:0-4234 GCF_963526355.1 uncultured Actinomyces sp.
AGCAGGTCATCGGCCTTCTGCCCGACGACTACCAGGCCCGCGGCATCCACGTCTCCGTCATCACCGCCGACGGCGCCCGCCACGCCGGCATCGGCACCGCCGCCTCCGGCCAGCAGTACACGTCCACCACACCCATGGAGATCGGCTCGATCACCAAGACCTTCACCGGCCAGCTCCTGGCCGCGCCATCGCGCGCGGCGAGGTCAAGGCCAGCGACCCACTGTCCACCCACCTGCCCGAGCTCGCCGGCACCCCGGCGGGCGAGGCCACCCTGGAGGAGGTCGCCTCGCACCGCTCCGGTATCCCGAGTGTTCAGGACATGGGTCGGTTCCTACTGCACTCCCATATCCTCGGACTGAACCCCTTCACCGAAAGCACTGACCAGCTCATCGATAGTGCCCGAACCATCAAACTGGGCCAGCGCGGCAAGTTCGACTACTCCAATTTGGGAGTCTCGCTGCTGAGCGAGGCACTCACGCGCGCCGCCGGCGCCGATTCCTGGACGTCCTACGTCACGGAGCGGCTCTTCACACCCCTGGGCTTGGAGCACACGACCCTCACCACCGGCCAGACGGACATTCCCAACGGCGCCATCCACGGAGTCCTGGCCAACAGGCGCCGCGGCCAGTCGCTCAGCGGCCCGAGATCCAACCCAGCCGGCGCCGGCGTATGGAGCACCCCGGAGGAGACCCGCTACGCCCAGGCGGTCCTGTCCGACACTGTTCCCGGCAGCGACAACGCCCAGGAACCGCGATGGCCGGGAATGTTGGGGGACCCCGCTGCCGGGTAAGAAGATCGGGTATACCTGGTACACCGATGTCGTCGACGGACACACGATCATCGGCCACAGCGGCATCACGATGGAGTACATGACACACCTGGCCATCAACAAGGAGTCGGGCACAGTCGTCATGGTCTACACCGACCAGAGCGGCGACATGACCGCATCCGCCCTCACCACCGCGCTCCTGACCGACGGCCAGAAGATCTCGACGGCACGCACACCAATCTCGGACCAGATAGTGCCCCTGATCGCGATGCTGGGTGGCTTCACCATTCTGGCACTCGTCATGGGCCTGTACACGACCTCCCGCGCGGCGAGCGCGTCCAGCCGCATGGCGGTGGTCTGCCGCGTGGCCACACTCCTCGCCTGCCTCATGGCGGCCGCCGCCAACGGGCCCTGGACGTACATGCCCACCTGGATCCTGGCGGTGGCGACGCCGCCCGGCATGTACGGCATCGTCCGGGGCATCACGTTGTGGCCGGAGCTGCCCACGCTGCCGCGTCGCCGGGCCTGGCTCGGCTGGACGCAGGTGGGGCTGACGGTCGTCTTCGTCGTCGTCTGCCTGGTCGTCGCCTGGCCCAAGGCCTGAGCCGGTCCACCCCACCTCGGGTCTCGCGTTCGTCCCCTGCACCGCCGAGCCCCGACCCGCTGGCGGCGAAGCCGAGGGCTGACAAACAGCACCACACCTGCGAAACGCTCCGGGGCTCGGGCCCACTCCCAGTGAATGGACCCAAGGCCCCGGCCTGCTGCAACAGTCCACCAGGGTCGCAGGGGTTCCCAGGGACTCACGGACGCACCCGAGATCTCGCGAACTGCACCCACAGCGTCCCTGGTCAAGGCCTCGGGGTGTCCGCAACGAACCAGGCACTCGGCCACAGCCCCGAGAGCGCCCCTCACTTTCACAACGCGACCCGCCTCAAGGCACGGACGTGGTCTCCTCCTCCAGGAGGAGGCCGCTCGTCATCAGCGTCCTCAGGGATGCCATTCCCATCCACCCGGAGGTTGCAAACCAGCTCCTCGATTCCGCCCGGCGACTGAGGAAACCAGTACTGCCGCACCGTTAGCGTTGTAGGGGTCCGGGCACCGCGAGAGCAGGGCCTGGGCCGGGTCCACCGGCCGGCGTGAGCCGGGCAGTGGGCCCCAGCACTGCCCGGGCCCCGGTCACAGCGGGGCCACTGCGGGCAATGGAGACCGATGACGACCACCGACACCGTAAAGAGAGCCACCCTCTGATGAGACCCGCACCCCTGGCCGCACGGAAGGCAGGCGCGGCCCTGGCAGTACTGATGCTGTCAACCGCCCTAGCAGCCTGCCAACCAGACGGCTCCACCGACGCCACCGCACCCACCACTGCAACCGCATCCACCGAATCCACCGACCAGACCGGCACCCCCACCAACGGCAGCATCACTAGCCCCACTGACGGCTCCTCCGACGGCTCCGGCAGCTCCACCGGGACCGCGACGCCCACTGCTGCACCTGCATCCACCGACCAGACCAGCACCCCCACCGACGGTTCCGCCTCCAACCCCACTGGAGGTTCCCAGGGCGATGCTCCCCGAGGGCTGGAGAGCTTCTACAACCAGACCATCAACTGGGAGGACTGCCCGGACGGCGCCTCCTTCAAGTGCGGGACCGTCACCGTCCCGGTGGATTATGAGCACCCGGACGGCCAAACCATCACCATCGCACTGAAGAAGCTCCCCGCCTCCGACGGCGACGCCGAGCACGGCTCCCTGTTCCTCAACCCCGGAGGCCCCGGCGGCAGCGGTGTCGAGGCAGTGACGTCGGCACCCGGAGTGTCCGAGGAGCTTCGAGGCGCCTATGACATCATCGGATTCGACCCTCGTGGAGTCGGGCAGTCCACCCCGATCACCTGCTGGAGCGAGGACGAGATCAAGCAGTACCTGGAGAATCCCAGCAGTGACACCTCCAACCCGATGAGACCACTCAAGGGCGTCACGTCCAAGAACGTTGCGGCCCAGGACAAGATCGACCGGGGTGCGTCCAACGCCGCCAGGTGCGCCAAACACTCCAAGGTCCCCGAGCTGCTCGACCACGTCGGCACCCGCGACGTCGCCCGCGACCTGGACGTCCTGCGCGCCACCAACGGCAACGCAAGGCTGAACTACCTGGGCGTCTCCTACGGCACCTACATCGGAGCCCTCTACGCCGACCTCTTCCCCGACCGCGTCGGCCACGCAGTTCTGGACAGCGCCGTCGATCCGTCCAAACGAGAGACCGACAGCGACGCTGAGAGAATAGCCTTCAAGGAGGGTGTTCTGCGTCAGTACGTCGAGCACTGCCAGGCACAGAGCGCCTGCCCCCTGACCGGCTCCACGGACGAGGCGGTCTCCCAGCTGGCCGCCTTCGTCGACGGCCTGGACAAGAACCCACTGACCGCCCCGGACTCCGATGCCACCGTCAACACGCCGGACGCCACCGACATCATCCAACAGCTCGCCGTCGTACAGCCGGACTGGGACACGCTCACCGCCATGCTCACCCCGGCGATGACCAACCACGACGGCACCCTCATGGCCAAGGCGAAGCAGAATCTGGATGATGCGCCACCAACGACTGTCGAGGAGGCGGCCAGCACCGCCAACCAACAGATCATGCTCAGCACAATCATCTGCAACGACAACCCTGATACGGGCGCCACCGCCTCCGAGATGGACGCGCAGACAGCCGCTGAGAGGAAGGCCTACCCCTTCTTCGGCGGTATCTCGAACGCCATGGAGGCCTACTGCCGTGGCTGGGGACACCACTCAAAGACCCCACCCCAGGAGACCCACGCCGAGGGCTCCGCCCCGATCCTCGTCGTCGGGATCACCGGCGATGTCCAAACCCTCTACTCCTGGTCGCAGACTCTGGCCGGCCAGCTGGACAACGGTCACCTGTTCACCGTCCAGGGCTACGGACACGGTGGCGCTATCGGCAACTGCGCCACCACGGCCACGATCGACTTCCTCGTCAACGGGACCGTCCCAGCTGATGGGGCCTCCTGCACCGCAGAACCTAAGTCGCCCGGCGCCGAACCCCAACTCGCCACCAGCGACCCCCAACCAGCTGAGGGCTGACAAACAGCACCACACCCACGACACGCTCCGGGGTCTCGGGACCACTCACTGGGAGTGGACCCGAGACCCCGAGCAGCAAGGTACGAACGCGGCGACCTCCTGGAGGAGGGCACTCGTCGTCCGTCTCCCCTAGAAGGTCATCCTCATCCACCCAGCAACTGAGGAAACCGGCACCTCAAATCCTCCCAGAGGTTGAGGAAACCAACATCGCCATGCCGTTAGCGTTGTAGGAGTCTGGGCACCGCGGGAACGGGGTCCGGGCCAGGTTCACCGGCCGGCGTGAGCCGGGCAGTGGGCCCCTGCACTGCCCGGGCCCCGGTCACAGCGGGGCCACTGCGGGCGGTGGAGACCGACGACGACCAGATGA
>NZ_CAUROW010000135.1:0-4229 GCF_963526355.1 uncultured Actinomyces sp.
CCCCCCCCCAGCCCTTTATAGCCCTGTGGGGGCGTAGCTCCTCCACAAACAAACGGCTGGTGGGGGTCGCTCCAACCGGGCCAGGGTTGCCGCCACCACCATCGTGTCTGCGTGGTAGAGTGCGTAATAATCCGTTTCAATCGGACTGCGGCTTGCGCATTGGGCTTCGAGGACGAACAGACTCAGCGTGAGCGTCAACCACAAAGGGAGCTCCCAATGAAGCGAGACTTTGTCGACAAACTGATGTCTATGGTTAAAGCTCAATGGATGCGATGGAAGCATCGGCGAGTAGGCAACTTCGACGTGTTCATTTCCTACAGTCACGACCCATCTAGAACGCTCGCATTTACGTTGCACGACAGCTTAGAAAAACTCAGCCGAAACTGGTACAGTTTCCGGGCGCTCAATGTATTTTTAGATCGAAGTTCGCTTGGGCCAACAATGAGGTTGGAAAAAGAGCTCGAACGCATTGTCAAGCGGTCTGAATGGCTTGTGTATATTTGCTCTGAGAACGCCGCTAAATCAGACCCGGTCACTAAAGAACTTAAGTGGTACATCGAACGGAACGGCGTCGAGAGACTCATACTTATAGTGGATGATGGCGTCATCTTTTGGGATCGAGAAGCGAAGAGTTTTTCCAAAACAACGACAAATATTCCGAGAGAGATCCTAAATAAAATTAATGATGAGCCTCTATGGATAGATCTGAGAGGAAGGGGCGAGTCGCAGGAATCCTTAGAAAATCATCCGGAATTTCTCGACGCGGTTCTTAGTATATCGTCGCGGGTTCAGAATACTTCGAAAGAAGCTCTTTTAGATCGCGAGAACAAGCGTCAGAATCGCCTTGTGAGATTTCGGCGGCTGTCTTTCTCAATACTCGCCATCCTTCTCACGATCTCGGTGGCAATTTCCTGGTTTGCGGTATCTGCACGGAATGAAGCCTTATCGAACTTAAATGTCGCGACTGCAAGAGCATTCGCTTCCCGAGCTAATGAGTTGTCTGATAGTGATGTAGCCGATTCTCAATTATATGCCGCGCAAGCGTGGGATCTTCATCAAGATGAAGTCACTCGGGCAGCGCTGTTCAAGTCCGTTGTAGAGTCCCGCAATCTGGCGGGTAATCGAATTACGTCAAGTAGCGTTACGTCGCTGGCTGCAAATTCTGATGTAACACTGATATTCGTTGGACATGAAGACGGAACGATGGAACGATGGGAAACTAAAACGAACGCGCTGACGAAGGTTGGAAAACTAAGCTTTCCAATAAAAAGAATTTCCGTGAATCGTTCCGGAGACGTTGTTGTAGCAACGGGATGGCGTGACGTTTACCCTGGATACTATGAAGCCGAAGTAAAATTATGGAAATCAGGAAAGGAAGAATGTGTCAGCAAGTTAGATCGCTATGGTGGTGCCTCCGTGTCTCCATCCGGAAATACAGTTGCGCTACCGCCTCAGGAATCTGGAGTTATGAAAGTACTGCATATCGAATCGCGAGATTGTGGATGGTCGGACGTTGACCTGCATAGTCACTTCTCCACTAACGAGAACGATGCGATTGCACTACCTGATGACGAATCAGTGGTTATCCAAAGCTATACATCGATATATACGTACTTTCTTGCCGACCAGCAGGCAGCTTATCGAACGCGCAATTATATTAGTGGCCCAGATGATCAGTCTCCTGTTCTTTCGCCAAATGGCGGTTATAGCTTCGGCGAAAAGGGGGTCGTATCGTCGCAACAGAATACTCCTGACAATACCGAGCCGGCTGTATCCTATGCGGAACTTGATTGGGACAAACGTTACTACGTAAGATCTCCATTGCCAGCGCTCTCAGATGATGGATCAACAGCTGCCGTCATTAACGCAGATGGACTTACCGTGTATGATGTCGAAGATGGTCGATCTAATCAATGGGATTCCACTTCCCTCCCTGTCGGCAATGAACTTTCTGCTTTGGCTGTGCCGACCAAGCATGTGATTGTCACTGCGATCGGTTCAAACGTATCATACTGGAGGATGGACAACCCGTCCAAAGTAATTCGGGAGTATGAATCGACGGCAGGCCCCATGTGTGATGACTGTGCGGTTTCCCGAATTGCCCCATCTCAGTCGGGAAAGTATTTGGCCCAGTATTGGAACACCTCTAAAGGTGGTCACATTTTTGTCCTTAATTTTAACGATGGTTCGGAGAGTATAGTTGAAGAAGCCGATTTTCTTGCATGGCGAACCGATGAAGACTATTTTGTTATAAGCAGCGGGAAGATTTGCCTTTATCGGGCGGTAGGTGGTGTTTCTGATCGTTGTTGGGTCATACCATCTTGGACCGAAAATGACTCCGGTCTCGGGCATCTTATGTCCAATCCTGGACACATTAAAGGGGTATGGGATGGAAGCTCCTTAAAGTTTTCAAATGGTTCAGACATTTGGAGTTTTGACTATAACACACATCAATTTAGTCGGACTACATCTGAAGGTCGCGTAGTTGAAATGACTGATCGCGGGGTTGTAGTTTCGGAAAATAGTGACGACAATTATAATGTCGGCATGTTTAAAGTTATTTATAATGACGGAAAAGTGGAGAACTACAATCGTTATGTTTGGCTAGCTAACGACGGTTCTACTGTCAGTACGTCAAGGAATAGAACTGTTGTTGCTAATACGAGATATGGAACAATTGAGCAACGCTCCTACCTGGAAGGATCCTCGGCTGTAAACATTTCTAACAACGGCGAGTATCTTGCTTATGTTGATTCCTTGAATACTGTTTCAGTATACTCTTTGGCTGCAGGGATGAAGGTCGGAACAATTAAATTAACGGGGCGACCCTATTCTGCTGCTGCAGTTCAGTTTAGCTCCTCAGGTTCGTCATTGTATGCTAACTACTTCGATAGTTTAAGAGGTCGAGAAATGACTGTGAAAGTTGATCTTGAGCCCCATAAGTGGTATAGCAGCAATTGTGGAATTGTACGCAGGACAGTTTCGCTGACAGAGTGGCGTCGAGTTACGGAAATGAGTGAACCGAGTCGTGGATTTGCTTGCTCGGGTTACGTTCATTGAGGTTTTCTCACCGGGGTAGTGGTGGCCTGAGCGCTGGTATGGCTGAGAAGGGTGGATAGGACTGGGGTGGGGGATGCCGGATCGGGGTGCACGCGGAGTCGTGCGTCAGAGTTGTTTTAGACCAAGAATACCTGCTCGCAAGAAGGGCTCCGCGTGCTATCCCATCGTGCTATTCTCGACGTCCCCATCGCTACTGTGCGTACCGTCAGCAGCTGGCTGACGGCTCGTTACCTTGTTGGTGGTCCCGGGTGGTCCGGGGCCGGGCCAGCTGATGTGGGCACGGTTGTCTTGCCCCTGTCCGTAGATGATCCGGGGGGGGCGAAAGTCGCCCGCGGCAGCTGGGCGCTGGTGACCGCTGATAAGGGGAACGGCTCGCTGTGTGTGAGGTCTTTCGCAGGTGTGGGTGCGGGACCGGTCGTCCACCGGCTGTCCCTGCACCCATGCAGCGAGAGGTGGCAGGAGAGATGGATATCAAGGACATCGAGGTCTTCATCGGTA
The DNA here is from genome assembly GCF_963526355.1 of uncultured Actinomyces sp. Lineage (GTDB taxonomy): Bacteria > Actinomycetota > Actinomycetes > Actinomycetales > Actinomycetaceae > Actinomyces. Next base: position 3,559 of record NZ_CAUROW010000135.1, read on the forward strand.
TTGACGTCGGTAAGGCAGAGCACTGGGCCACGGCCCTGAGCCGGGAGGGGCGGAAGGTCTTTGACAAGCCCCTTCCCAACGACGAGGAGCGTCTGCGTGCTTTCTACGACAAGCTGGCCGATCACGGGAGCCTGCTGGTGGTGGTCGACCAGCCCGCCGCCATCGGGGCCCTGGCGGTGGCGGTGAGCCTGTTCAATGGTTTGTGTAAGCCCTTGTGGAAGGACTGACACTGATGACTGTCAAGCCCCGGGTTTTGTGGAGGCTGGTTTATCTGTTGCCGGTGGTTGCCGGTTGTGATTGTTCCTGGCGGTGGGTGTCGGGCGCCCAGGCGGCTTCGTGCTCGGCGGGGGTTCGCATCCTGATGGCGGAGTGTGTCCGGGTGGTGCCTGTACCAGTGGACCCACTCGGCGGTGGCGAGTACGGGCGGCGTCGATGTCCTCCCAAGGGCCCTGGTTGCGGATCAGCTCGGCCTTGTACAGCGAGTTGAGCGCCTCGGCCAGAGCATTGTCGTAGGAATCCCCCTTAGAGCCTACAGAGGCGACTGCCTCGCAGTCGGCCAGAGCCTGCCCATAGCGAATGGACCGGTACTGCACCCCACGGTCGGAGTGGTGCACCAGGCCCGTCAGGTCAGCACCGGCTCGTTTCCGCTGCCAGACGGCCATCTGAAGGGC
>NZ_CAUROW010000136.1:0-4204 GCF_963526355.1 uncultured Actinomyces sp.
TCCCGGCAGCGCGCCCCAGGCCCCGGGGCTCACGTCGAAGTGGGCAACCTGGGCGGCCGCGTGGACACCGGCGTCGGTGCGGCCGGCCACCGTGAGGCGAACGGGTTCGCGCAGGACGGTGGCCAGGGCGGCGGTCAGAACCCCCTCGACGGTGCGCAGCCCGGGCTGGGCGGCCCACCCGGAGAAGAAGGTGCCGTCATAGGCCAGGTCGAGGCGGATGCGTGGCATGCCCCCATTGAACCGCACTGGTTTCGCACTTCCACTAGGCTCGCAGCCGTGAGCATAACGACCCTGTCCGTGGACTGCGGCGGCGGCGGCATCAAGGCCTCGGTGCTGAACGCCGAGGGCAACATCATCTCCCGCGCCGTGCGCACTCCGACCCCCTACCCGCTGCCGCCGACGAAGCTGGTGGAGACCATCGTCTCCCTGGCCTCCCAGCTGCCGAACGCTGACCGGGTGACGGTGGGGATGCCGGGCATGATCCGCCACGGGGTCGTCATCGCCACACCGCACTACATCACCAGGGACGGCCCCCGTTCCAAGGTGCTGCCCGACCTGGTGGAGGCCTGGGCCCGCTTCAACATGGGCGCCGGCGTCTCGAAGGCGCTGGGCGTGCCCTCCCTGGTCCTCAACGACGCCGAGGTCGCAGGGGCCGGCGTCGTCACGGGCCACGGCCTGGAGATGATCGTGACCCTGGGCACGGGCCTGGGCAACGCCGTCTTCGACAACGGCGTCCTGGCCCCGCACGTGGAGGTCTCCCAGGGGCCGGTGCGCTGGGGCCTGACGTATGACGATTACATCGGCGAGCATGAGCGCCTTCGCCTGGGCGACGCCCACTGGTCGCGCCGGGTGCGCCGCGTCGTCGACGCCCTGCGCCCCATGTACCTGTGGGACCGCCTCTACCTGGGCGGCGGCAACTCGCGGCGGATCACGGGGGCCCAGTTGGACAGGATCGGCGACGACGTTGTCGTGGTCCCCAACGAGGCCGGTATGACCGGGGGCGCCCGCTGCTGGGACATGACCCGCCCCTAATTCTCGTTATTCCGTCCACCGCCGGCCCCTCCCCTACGGGGCACTGGCCGCCTCTCCGGCGCGCGCCGCCAACCATATCTCCGGTTCAACGCCAACAGTCCCTTGCCGAGGGCCGCATGACCTTCTATCTTGCCGATAGTTTCTTGCGACGTGCCGACGACGGCACCCACATCGTGCAAGGAGGCACTATGCGTATCGGAGTCCCCTGTGAGCCGACCGATCAGCCGCGCGCCGCTGCGAGCCCGCAGACGGTGGAGAGGATGATCCGTCTGGGCTACGAGGTCCTGGTCGAGCGCGGCGCCGGGGCGCGGGCGCAGTTCCCCGACGCCGCCTACGAGGCCGGCGGCGCCCAGGTGGCCGGCGGCGCCCAGGTCTGGGGCTGCGAGGTCGTGGTGAGCGCCTCGGCCCCCGCCGAGGAGCACCTGACGCTCATGAGCCGGGGGGCGGTCCTCATCTGCCGGCTGGACCCGGCGCGCCGTCCCGAGCTCCTTGAGACGCTGCGGGAACGAGGCATCACCTGCCTGGCCCTGGACGTGGTCCCGAGGATCTCGCGGGCGCAGTCGTTGGACGTGCTCTCCTCGCAGGCGAACCTCGCCGGCTACCGCGCCGTCATCGAGGCGGCCTCGCACTTCGGCAGGCTGTTCAGCGGGCAGGTGACCGCTGCCGGCAAGTTCCCGCCCGCAACCGTCTACGTCATCGGTGCGGGCGTGGCCGGGCTGTCGGCGATCGGGACCGCCTGCTCCTTGGGCGCGCAGGTGCGCGGCTCCGACGTGCGCCCCGAGGTCGCCGACCAGGTCCGCTCCATGGGGGCGCAGTTCGTGCCGCTGCCCAGCGCTCAGGAGGTCTCCTCCGACGGCTACGCCAAGGAGATGAGCGCTGATCAGGCGGCTGAGGCCAACGCGCTCTACGCCCAGCAGGCCGCCGAGTCCGACGTCGTCATCACCACGGCGAGCATCCCGGGACGCCGCGCGCCAATGCTCCTGGACCGCTCCGCGATCGAGGCCATGCGCCCCGGATCGGTCATCATCGACATGGCGGCGGCCACCGGCGGCAACACCGAGCTGACGGTGCCCGGCGAGGTGGTCACCACCGCCGGCGGCGTCACCATCGTGGGGCACACGGACCTGGCCGGGATGCTGCCCGCCCAGGCCTCCCAGCTCTATGGGCGCAACATCGTCAATCTGCTGAGCCTGATCACCCCGGCCAAGGACGGGTCCCTCACCCTGGACCTGGACGATGAGGTGGTGCGAGCCATCACCGTGACCCACGACGGCGACCTGCTGTGGCCCCCGCCCCCGATCAAGGTCTCGGCCGCTCCCACCCCGGGACACCCGGAGCAGACGGCCGCCGACGACGCAGCCGCCCGGGAGGCGGCCCGGGCGGCGCAGGCGCGCTCCCGCTCCCGGCAGTGGCTGGGGCTGGCGGCGGCGAGCCTGGTGGCCGCCGCCCTGGTCCTGGTGACGCCGCCGGCAGCCACGAGCCACTACATCGTGCTCATGCTCTCGGTGATCCTGGGCTTCCACGTCATCTCCAACGTGACCCCCGCCCTGCACACACCGCTCATGTCGGTGACCAACGCGATCTCGGGGATCATCCTGGTCGGGGCGATCTCGCAGGTGGGTCACTTCCATCCGGTCATCAGCGCCATCAGCCTGGCGGCGGTGGTCCTGGCCACGATCAACATCGTCGGCGGCTTCGCGGTCACCCACCGCATGCTCGCCATGTTCACGAAGGACTGAGGTGAGGACCAGATGATGACTCACATGCTGATGCCGGCCGCGTCGTCGAGCACACTGATCGCCGCCGCGCCGTCACTGCCCTCTCCCGTGGTCCTGGCCTACATCGCCGCGGCGATCCTGTTCATCCTGGCCGCGGCCGGCCTGTCCCGCCATGAGACGGCCGTGGCCGGCAACGTGGCGGGCGCCATCGGCATGGGGGTGGCGGTGCTCGCGGCCATCGGCCTGACCCTGAGCAGCCGGCCCGAGCGGGGCGTGCTGCCGACCCTGCTGCTCATCGCCATGGGCCTGGCCCTGGGCTCGGTGATCGGGCTGGTGGTGGCCAGGCGCGTGGCCATGACCGGCATGCCCCAGCTCATCGCCGTGCTCAACGGTCTGGTGGGGCTGGCGGCCGTCCTGGTGGGCTACAACTCCTACGTCTCCCCCGATGCGCTGTCCGCCTCGCTGGGCGCCTTCCACCTCGGTGAGGTCTTCCTGGGCGTGTTCGTCGGCGGGGTGACCTTCACCGGATCGGTCCTGGCGGCCCTCAAGCTGGCCGGTCGCGTGCCGGGGCGCCCGCTGACGCTGCCGGGCCGCAACCTGCTCAACCTGGGGGCGCTCATCGTCTCCCTGTTCCTGATGGTGGGGTTCATGATGGTGCCGTCCGGCTCTGGCACCGGCTGGGCGCTGCTGGCGGTCATGATACTCATCTCCCTGGTGCTGGGCGCTCACCTGGTGCTGGCGATCGGCGGTGGTGACATGCCGGTGGTCGTCTCGATCATGAACTCCTACTCGGGATGGGCCTCGGCATTCACCGGCTTCATGGTGGACAACGACCTGCTCATCATCACCGGGGCGCTGGTGGGCTCCTCGGGGGCGTACCTGTCCTACCTCATGTGCCAGGCCATGAACCGCTCGTTCGCCTCGGTGCTGCTGGGCGGCTACGGAACCGACTCGACCTCCGCCGCCTCGGGAGGATCCGGCCAGGAGGGGGCGGTGGATGAGACCAGTGCCGGGCAAGTGGCTCACCTGCTGCAGTCCGCCCGGCGAGTGGTCATCACCCCCGGCTACGGGATGGCCGTCGCCCAGGCCCAGTACCCGGTGGCCACGCTGACCGAGATGCTGCGCTCGGAGGGCGTGGAGGTCACCTTCGGCATCCACCCGGTGGCGGGCCGCCTGCCCGGGCACATGAACGTGCTGCTGGCCGAGGCGAAGGTCCCCTACGACATCGTCCTGGAGATGGATGAAGTCAACGACTCCTTCGACGACGTCGACGTCGTCCTCATCATCGGCGCCAATGACACCGTGAACCCGGCCGCCCAGGAGCCGGGCTCCCCGATCGCGGGCATGCCGGTGCTGCACGTGTGGGAGGCGAGCCGGGTCATCGTCTTCAAACGGTCCATGGCCGCCGGCTACGCCGGGGTGGACAACCCGCTCTTCTTCCGGGAGAACACCTC
>NZ_CAUROW010000137.1:0-4134 GCF_963526355.1 uncultured Actinomyces sp.
GGAGTACGTGTGCTCACGGCGGCATTCTTCCAGATCGTCACGCGCTGAGCGAAATCAGACGGTTGTATCACTGCAATATGCGGTGCGGTGGAGGAGTGGAGACGGGGCTGCCCCCGCCACTGCCGCAGGCTCTTTCAGCTCCGCGCAGCGATCCGGTCAGCGCAACGAATCGGCGCGGATTACTGTCACACCCTCATGGAAGGATGGCCACTGAAGCCACGAGGTGAGCGGGGGTGAGCGAGCATGGCTGCGGGAACAACAACGAGCAGCGACGGCGCCGCTACGGCCAGTGCGTACCGACCGGGTTGGGAGAGCTTCTCGCAGGCCACCCGGACCTGGTTTTCCAACGCCTTTCCCGCCGGGCCCATCGCCGTGCAGGAGCGCGCCTGGACGGCGATCGGCCGGGGTGAGAACGCGCTGGTCATCGCCCCCACCGGCTCGGGCAAGACGCTCGCCGCCTTCCTGTCGGCCATCGATCGCCTGGGGCGGCTCGACACCGGCGAGGCGGAGGCCCGCGAGCGCCCGGAGCCGGCCGGCGGCGTGCGGGTTGTCTACATCTCACCGCTCAAGGCGCTGGGGGTCGATGTCGAGCGCAACCTGCGCCGGCCGCTGGCGGGGATCGCCGCTGGCGGCCCCACCCACCCGATCTCAGTGGGGGTGCGCTCGGGGGACACGCCTGCGCGGGAGCGCCGTCGACTGCGCAAGTATCCGCCGGACATCCTCATCACGACGCCGGAGTCGCTCTACCTCATGCTCACCAGCGCCGTGCGCGAGACGCTGCGCACGGTGGAGACCGTCATCGTCGATGAGATTCACTCCTTCGCCGGGTCCAAGCGCGGCACGCACCTGGCGCTCTCCCTGGAGCGCCTTGACGATCTCCTGGAGCGTCCGGCGCAGCGCGTGGGCTTGTCCGCGACGATCTCGCCCCTTGAGGAGGTGGCGAGGTTCCTCGGCGGGCCGCATCCGGTGACCGTCGTCATCGACGACGGCCGAGCGACGCCGGAGGTCACAGTGGCCGTGCCGGTGGAGAACATGACCCGCATCCCGGCGATCTCGGACCGTCGCACCCGGATGGAGCGGGCGATGGGATCCCCCTCGCTCAGCGCCGCAGGGCACTCCTCGGGGCTCGGGCCGGCCAGGGCGGTGGATGCATGGCGCTCGGATGAGGCGCTGCGCCGCGCCATGGCGGCGGGGCAGGTCGGGCAGTCAGGACAGACGGCGTCGGCCGGGGCGCGCCGAGTCCCGGGTTCGGCGGGGCCTGCCCGGGTGTCGGGCTCCATCTGGCCGCACCTGGAGACCGCGATCCTGGACCAGGTCCTCGCCCACCGTACGACGCTCGTGTTCGTCAACTCCCGTGGCGCCTGCGAGCGCCTGACCGCCCGGCTCAACGAGGCCTATGCGGCGCACATCGGGCCGGGATCTGCGGTGCGGACCGCGTCGCAGTCCGTGGTGCAGGCTGCCTCCCCGGCCGAGGCCCGGGCACCGGTTCACCGCGAGTCCTGGGAGATGGGCACCGGTTCGCACACCGAGCCGCTGCCGCAGGGGGCGCCCGTCATTGCTCGCGCGCACCACGGGTCGGTCTCCAAGGAGCAGCGCCTGGACGTGGAGCGCCGGCTGGCCTCGGGAGAGCTGCGCTGCGTGGTGGCCACGGCCTCGCTGGAGCTCGGGATCGATATCGGCTCCATCGACCTGGTGCTCCAGGTGGCGCCACCGCCGTCGGTCGCGGCGGGCCTGCAGCGGGTGGGGCGGGCCGATCACCGGGTGGGCGGACGGCCCCGCGGTGTCATCTATCCCGTCGAGCGGACCCACCTGGTGGACGCCGTCGTCGCCGCCGAGGGGATGCGGGCCGGGGCGATCGAGCGCACCGTCCTGGTGACCAACGCGTTGGATGTCCTGGCCCAGCAGACGGTCGCCGCGGTGAGCGCCGGGAACCTGACAGCCGATGACTGGTTCGCCACCGTCACGCGGGCGGCGCCTTACACCTCACTGCCGCGGCGGGCCTTCGAGTCGGTTCTGACACTGCTGTCCGGAGGCTTCTCATCGGCGGACCTGGCCGACTTCTCACCGAGAATCGTGTGGGACCGCGCCACCGGCCGGCTCAGTGCCCGGCCGAACGCGCAGCGGCTGGCCGTCACGTCGTCGGGCACGATTCCGGACCGGGGCATGTTCCCGGTGGTTCTGCCCGAGGGTGCCGAGGAGGCAGGGCGGCGCCGGGTGGGCGAGCTCGACGAGGAGATGGTCAACGAGTCCAGCCCGGGCGACATCATCACGCTGGGGACATCGAGCTGGCGGATCCGGCAGATCACGGGTGACCGAGTCGTCGTCGACCCGGCCGAGGGGCGCAGTGCCCGCCTACCGTTCTGGCGAGGTGAGGGCCTGGGGCGGCCGGCGGCCACGGGGCTCGCCAAGGGGGTCTTCCTGCGGGAGGCGCAGGCCGGGCTGGAGGAACCGGGGAGCACTGGTGAGTCGGAGGCTGAGCAGGCGCTGCGGCGCCGGCTCATGGATGCGGGGCTGGACGCCCACGCCCGGGACAATCTCGTGGCGCTGCTGCGCGAGCAGCGCTGCGCCACCGGGGTCCTGCCCACCGATGAGACCCTGGTCCTGGAGCGCAACCGGGACGAGTCCGGCAGCTGGCGGATCATCATCCACAGCACACTTGGGCGGCGCGTCCACGAGCCCTGGGCAATGGCGATCCGGGAGCGAGTGCACCGCTTGCTGGGGATCAAGCCGCAGGTGATCGCGGCCGACGACGGCATCGTCCTGCAGATTCCGGCGCTCGAGGGGCGTCTTCCGGGCGCCGAGCTCGTCGTCTTCGATCCCGTGGAGGTATCCACCCTGGTGCGCGGCCGGATCAAGGAGACGGCGCTGTTCGCGGCCCGGTTCCGCGAGTGCGCCGCGCGCGCCCTGCTCATGCCCACCATACGGCCGGGGCACCGCACACCCTTGTGGCTGCAGCGAGTCAAGGCGGGTCAGCTGCTTGAGGCCGCCCGCCAGTTCCAGGACTTCCCCGTCAGCGTGGAGGCGGCGCGCGAGTGCCTCCAGGAGTACTACGACATGCCCGCGCTCACCGGTCTCATGGAGCGCCTGGGCTCCGGCCGGGTGCACGTCGTCGAGGCCGACACCACCGAGCCCTCACCCTTCGCCCACCCGCTCCTGTTCGGCTACACCAGCACCCTGCTGTACCAGGAGGACCTGCCGCATGCCGAGCACCGGGCCCGCCTGCTGTCCCTGGATCCCCAAGTGCTCGACGCGCTGCTGGGTGACGGGGGTCTTGCCGAGCTGCTCGACGACGAGGTCATGGCTGAGGTGGAGGCCGAGCTTCAGCGTCTGGCGCCCGGGCGGCGGGTGCGCGCCGACGCCGAGGGCATCGCCGACCTGCTGCGCGAGCTCGGGCCGTTGACCGACACGGAGCTGGTCGAGCGGTGCGACTGCACCGGAGACTCGGGCAGCGACGACGGCCAGGAGGGCTCCGGGGTCGCCAACGGCCTGCCTGCAGCGGTGCGGACGGCCATGGATGAGCTCGCCGATACCGGCCGCGCCCTGAGAGTGACTGTGGGAGGCCGCAAGCACTGGGCGCGGATCGAGGACGCCGGCGACCTGCACCGGGCGCTGGGAACGATGATCCCCGAGTGGGCCGCGGAGTCGAGGGCTCTCAACGGCGTCAACGGCGCAGCCGCACGGACCGCGGCGGCCCGCTCTCCCCTGGTCGACCTCACCCTGCGCCACGCCCGGGTTCACACACTCATCACGCCGGAGCAGGTGGCGGAGCGCTTCGGGGTGGGCGCATCGGTCGCCGAGGCCGCCCTGGGCGAGCTGGTCGAGGACGGCTCCGTGGTGAGCCTCGGCGAGGCGGGCTGGATGGAGACTTCTGTCCTGGCCCGGGTGCGCCACCGTTCCCTGGCTCGGGCGCGGGCCGCCGTCGCACCGGTGGCTCCCGAGGTCCTCCAGCGTCTGGTGCTGGAGCGGGCAGGGGTAGGCGAGGGGGGTAGCGGTGTCGACACCCTGGCGGAGGCCCTGGCCGCACTGGAGGGCGCGTGGTTGCCGGCCGACCTGTGGGAGTCGGTGGTGCTGCCCGCGCGGGTGGCCGACTACCGTCCCGCGATACTCGATGAGCTCATCGCCTCCGGGGAGGTC
>NZ_CAUROW010000138.1:0-4131 GCF_963526355.1 uncultured Actinomyces sp.
CCTCCTTCTCCATCAGGCGCGTGAGCACGCGGACGTCGCCGGAGAAGCGCGGGTCTGACGGGCTCAGCAGCAGGGTTGTGATCTGCGGTGAGACGCTCTGGCCGTAGCGGTCGATGCGGCCGTTGCGCTGCTCGATGCGAATAAGCGACCAGGGGATGTCGTAGTGGATGAGCTCATGGCACTGGGCGTGCAGATTGACGCCCTCCGAGGCGACGTCGCCAGTCACCAGGACGCGCACCGGCGTGTGGGCCTGGCGGAACTGCTCCACGATCTCCTGCTGCTCCACGTCCGACAGGCTCCCGTGCATGACCCGCACCGCGCCGGCGGGCAGGCGCAGATCCTCACGCAGGTGCTCAGCCAGCCAGGTCAGCGTGGCGATGCGTTCGGCGAAGACGACGACGCGCTCGGGCGACCTGGGGCCGATCCCGATACGGCGCAGCTCGGTCAGCAGCGCCTGGTACTTGCCCGACGCCGTCGTGTTGGCCTCCACGGCCAGCTCGCGCAGGCGGGTCAGGGCCTGCGACTGCTCCGAGGGCTCCGGGAGGGAGCCGGCTGCTGCCCGGCTGTGGCGTCGGGCCAGGCGCTCGTCGATCGTCTGGATGAGGGCTGCAGGTGAGGACAGGAAGGACTTGGCCAGGGTCCAGGCGAACAGGGAGTCGCCGCCGCGGGCGGCGGGCCTGCCGCCCGGTGCTGAGGCGCCGTCGGAACGGTGCAGCCAGGTGCGTGACAGTTCCCCGGCCACCGCGTCCTCAGCCGGGGAGGGCTCCACCAACTTGTTGACCGGAGTCAGGCGCTCCTTCCAGCGGCCGCCCACGACGTCGCGCACCTCGTCGGAGTGACGGTGACGGCGGATGACGAGGCGGCGTACCTCCTCCTCGTCGAGGGAGCCGTCCGCGTGCACCGCCGTCGGCTCCAGCAGACGGATGAGCTCGGCGAAGGACTTCGGGTTGCCGTTGTGGGGTGTGGCCGAGGCCAGGATGAGGGCGTCGGTCTGGCGGGCCAGGATGTCCGCGAGTCGGTTGTTGAGCGTTCCCTTGTTGGTGACGTTGTGCGACTCGTCGATGACGACCGCGTCCCAGCGTTGCTTGCGCAGATGGTTGAGATAGCGGTCCGACTTCAGCGTGTCGATGGAGATGATCGCGCGGTGGAACACCGAGAACGGGTTGCGTGAGGCCGGCACCGAACGGCGCACGCGCTGGATCCCCACCGAGTCCAGGCGTACGAAGGGCAGCGCGAAGCGCGACCACATCTCGTGCTGCATCTGCTCGAGCACGTGACGGGGCGTGACGATGAGGATGCGGTCGCCCCGGCCGCGGCGCACGAGCTCGGCCAGGATCATGCCGATCTCCAGGGTCTTGCCCAGGCCCACGGTGTCAGCCAGGAGGATGCGCGGTCGCAGGTTCGCCGGGTCCAGGGCTTGGCGGACCGCCGTCAGTTGGTAGGCCAGTGGGTCGGCGAGGACGTCACTGACCACGGCCAGGTCGGTGGAGGTTGCTGGAAGCGCCGTCTTGCGCAGCGTCGCTTCCAGCCACAGACGCGAGAGCCGGTGACGGGTGGAGGTGTCCGCAATAACCCGGGTCTGACGCGGATCCACCGGGACGACGCGGTCAAGACCAGCGGAGAACTGCGCCGTCGTGTCCCGAACCAGCTCAGAAAGGCCCTGAACGGTCACCAGCATGCCGTCAGATGTGGTGGAGACCTGGGTGACCAGCCAGTCCTCGTCGCGCACCCGGACTACGGAGCCCGGTGCGACATCAAGGGAAGGGAGGGAAGGGGCAGGATCCGTAACCGCATCCGGGGGAGTCGTGGGCGCCGTTGTCACGGAAGTGATTTTAGGACGCGGGCGCAGGTGGTCGAGACCAATTCAGGGCGGTGACTGATCTGTGACCTGCGGGCCGGTGCAGGGCTACAACGAGCGGAGCCGGTGGGCGTGTGGGCGAGCTTAGTGATGAGGGAGGGAAGACGTTATGTCAGGTGTAGTCGAGTGGGTCCAGGCTGGCGAAAAAGTGCTGCTGTGTCATGGATATGGTCCACAGCCGACGCTCGGTCTTGATTCGCCCGAACGTGCGGGAGTTGCCAGGGTGGTACCACTTGGCCGCTTCAACCTTGGCCTGGCCAGTTCGAGCCGCGTTGTCAAGGGCGGGGGCGAGGTCCGTATCTCGGGAAGCGAGAACCACGACGTCGTACAAGCCGTAGCGAGCCAGATCGACGAGTGTCAAGGCGCACAGGACGTCGATGCCCTTTTCCTGCCGCGATGCACGGATAGGTCGCTTGACTCCATCGATGTACTCCCAGGAGTACTTCAACGGTCGCAGCGTCACGTTGACTACTCCGTGGTGACCCCGGGTCCACTGTGCCTTCTGGGCCTGGTTGCGTCGGTATGCATCGTGGTCATCTTCTGGGATGGGCAGGCCACGAAAGACCTCAACCCTGGAGACCTCTACCTGGTGCATGTCGTCGTTCGTCGCGTTGCGAGCCTGAGCGAGCTGGCTGGCGAACCGGTAAGGATCGATGAGTGCATCCTCGGGAGGACACCCTGGCGTGTATAGGCCTGCCGCAGTGAGATGTACGTTCTGGTAGTCAACGACGACTGCCATTTTGAGGGCCACGAGTAGCCTCCCGCAAAGAAAAATAGACCCCGCCAGTCCCGGGGGACGGCGGGGAGTTATGGGATTAGGTTAGGAGGTCTCGGGGTGCAGGACCAGACGGCGTGGGTGTGGCTTGAAACACATCTTGTTTGGTGGGGGTGCCCCTGCTGCCTTGCTCAAGTGTGACTGGAGTTGTTCTCCCTGCTATCAGTGCGCGAGGACGCACCATAGGGGCTGAGGACTGCTCCTGGGGGTGCAGTCCGCGAGCCTGATGGTGCGTCCTCGACAGGTGGCCGGTGTGGTTGTAGAGAGGGCGTGCGTCCTCGACAGGTGGTTCTGTGTCAGCGGCGGGAGAGGCGGGACAGGACGATGCCGGCGGCCACCACACCTCCGGCGACGGCGGCCGCCTTGGCGAGCGCTGAGGTCGCCTCGGCGTCGCCCTGCTTGGCGCGCTCCCAGGTCTCCTCCGCCTGCTCGGCCCAGCGGCGCGCCTCCTCACGCAGTCGGTCGGCCCCGGCCGCGGCCTGCTCACGCAGGTGCTCCCCGGCCTCCCGGGCCTGTGCACGCGGGCCCATCCTGGCGGCGAACTCATCGACGCTCGCCGCCAGCTCCAGGCGCTGGGCGCGCAGTCGTTCCTCGATCTGCTCGGGGCTCAGCGACTCAGAGCCGGCGCTCTCAGCGCCGTCAGCACCGGAGGCGCCGGTCTTCCGGTCGCGACTCATGATCGGCCCGCCCGGGGGCGGGAGAAGGCCTTGATCGCGGCGATGGTCGCCTTCACGCTCAGGCCCGCCAGAGCGAGCCCAGCAACCGTGACGATCCCCAACGAGGCGGGATCGCCGTCGCGGGCGTCGTCGAACAGCCGGGTGACGCGTTGGCCGAAGGTCAGCGTTCCGGGCTCGTAGGAATCGACGCCGCCATCGGGGTCGGTGCCACCAGCGACCAAGGAGGTCAGACGGTCCTTGACCTGGCCGACGGCGTCCCCGACCTTGCTGGCGGCCTGGTGACGCAGGTCATCGACCTTCTCGCGGGCCATGAGCTTGGCCGCCTTGGTCAGATTGTTCGGTGTCAAACGTGCAGCGAGCTCGTCGACGTCGGAGGCCAGCGTCAGGCGCCGAGCGGCCAGATCGGACAGAAGCGCCTCGGTGGATGGCGTGGCCGGTGCCGTCGGGACGGAGGCGGATGCGTTGTTGTCGCTCACTGGGCGTTCCCCCTCTCCCGACCCGAGGCGATGGCGTCCTTGACGAGGGTGACGGACTCGCGCAGGCCCTCCTGCGGCGCGGGGGCCTCGGCCTTGGCGGCCTTGAGCCGCTTGATGCCGATCAGGGCCAGCGGCACGGCGATCACGATGAGGGCCAGCGCCACCACGAGGAAGGCGGCCCATAACGGCATGACGTGGGACAGCCCCACCGTCAGCGATCCGAGCAGCAGCCCGAAGGTGAACAGGGCCAGAACTCCGGCGGCGCCGAGCATCACGACCGCAGGCTTCACCTCCTTGGCCATGCGCTGTCCCTTGACCTTGGCCAGGTCGATCTCGCCGCGCACC
>NZ_CAUROW010000139.1:0-4123 GCF_963526355.1 uncultured Actinomyces sp.
GTCGGTCTGGGCGGGCAGGTCCGTGATGCCGACCGGGCAGGTCACCCCGTTGGGGCCGTGGTTGCAGTAGCCGTTCGGGTTCTTGTGCAAGTAGGCCTGGTGGTAGTCCTCGGCCAGGTAGTAGGGGCCGCCGAACTCGGCCGGCGCATCCGCCGCGTCCTCGATGGTCGTCACACAGGTGCCCAGGCCCAGGCGGGTCAGCTCGCCCTGGAAGGCCTCACGGATCCGCACGGCCGCCTCGCGCTGGGTGGGCGTCGTCGTCCACACCGCCGAGCGGTACTGGGTGCCGACGTCGTTGCCGTGGCGGTTGAGGTGCGTGGAGTCGTGGTTCTCCCAGAAGGCCCGCAGCAGGGTCTCCCCGCCCTCGCCGCAGACGGCCGGGTCGTAGACGACGCGCACCGTCTCGGCGTGACCGGTCGCCCCGGTGCACACCTCCTGGTACGTGGGGTTGGGTGTCTGGCCGCCCATGTAGCCGACCGACGTTGAGACGACGCCGTCCTGGCGCCACAGGATCCGCTCCACGCCCCAGAAGCAGCCGCCCGCCAGGTAGATGATCCGACTGCCATCGGGCCATGGCCCGTCCAGGGGCATTCCCAGCACCGGGTGGTCTCCGGGGGTGGGCAGGACCGGTGTCTCGCGGCCGGCCGGCGCCGATCCGCTGAGCGAGTGACGAAGGATGTTGAACATGAGGACACGCTACTGCCCCCGGCGCCTATTCCCTCCCGCGCTTCACTGACCGCGAGGAGCGGCCGGGGTCGAGGCGCGAGTGCGGGTGTCGGTCAGGTGCTCGGTGAGGACTCCGGCCCGGAGCTGTTCAGCCCCAGCTGGGTGAAGGCCCTCTCGCGCCAGTCGAGGAAGTTCTGGAACCCGCCGGTGAGTAGCGCCTGAAGCTCCTCACTGCTGTTGATAGTGACGATGTCCTGCTCCTGATCCTCCGCACTCATGTCTTGCGTGATGGCTTGCAGATTCTCGGCCGTGTGGTTCCCGCGCGGGATGATGAAGCTGGGGCCTCCCTGAGGGTTGACGATCATGAAGCCCGCCAAGATGCACAGATCAAAGATGAAGTCGCACTCACCGGCAGTGAGGTGGGCGTGCCCGGTCCCCGCCGTCATCGCCTCATCCTCCTCGAGCACATTGGAGAAGTGGAAGTCCTGGAGCCCATCGACATCGATGTCGGTTCCGTCCTCGTTGAGCAGCGTCGCGGATGATGGCCGGTCTGCGCTGGAGGGCGGGAAGACCTTCATGTGCATTCGACGCCGTCGCAAGAACTTCTGCACGCCGTCGCGATCCGGATCGACGAGTCGATCTCCGTTGATCTTGTACAGATAGAGAGAAAAGCCCATTGGATACATCCCGTCCGTGGCTGGAGTCCTCGTTTTTACAGAATGCGCGTCTACTCGTACTTTAATGCGGCTTGCATTTCCTGCCAGCTGTTGGCCACAACAATCTCAATCTCACCTCGGTCTGCGTCATCCCTTACCTCTTGCGGCAGTTGGTCGATCCGGTGATTCCCGTCTGGGATGACGAATAGTAGGGGTGCGTCCACGTGAACGAGGAGGAAGTTCGTCGAGACGCACAGGTCGTAGAGCAGTTCGCACTCGTCATCGCTGAGATGGGCGTGTGCAATGAAAGCGCTCAGCTCTGAGTCGTGAATGGAGGGGTCGGAGAGGATGAGATCTCGTGGGTAGCCGTCGGCGAATAATAGTACCGAACCGTCGGCGTTCACCAGGTGTGTCGTGTCGCTGGAGTGTGGGCTGCGCTGAAGACTTAATCCTCGGCGCTCAAGAAAGTTCCACAACCCCTGCTTGTTGCCTCCGATGCTGCGTCCATCGCTGAATCTGTAGAAATACATTGCATAACCCATAGAACTCTCCTTGCGTCATCTCAGCATCTCAGGGGGTTGGTTGTTTTCTTGGGTTCCTTAGGATCTGAGCCGGGCATTTCTCGCGGTGCCCGACGGAAATTCGGAGGGGCTGCGCGAAAAACGCCCGGCTCGGTGGAAGGGGAGCGGAGAAGAGGCTCAGACCCGCTCGACCTTGACGATCTCGGCCTTGATCTCCCGGCCGGTGGGGGCCTCGTAGGAGACGGTGTCGCCCGCGCGGTGCCCCATGAGCGCCTGGCCCAGCGGGGCGTCGGGGGAGAAGACCTTGACGCCATCGGGCACGTCCTCGGTGATCTCCTGGCCGCCCAGGGCGAAGACCTGCTCCTTGCCCGCCACCTTCGCGGTGACGATCGTGCCGGCCGAGACCGAGCCGTCATCGGCCGCCTCTCCGATCTGGGCATTCTCCAGGGTCTCCTCGAGCTGGATGATGCGCGCCTCGTTGAGCCCCGCCTCCTCGCGGGCGGCGTGATAGCCGGCGTTCTCCCGCAGGTCACCCTCCTGGCGGGCCGCCTCCACGCGCTGGGCGATCTCCTTGCGCTTGGTCGTCTTGCGGTGTTCGAGCTCGGCGGACAGGCGGTCGTAGGCCTCCTGGGTGAGCCAGGTGCCCTGTGACTGCTCCGACATGGGTCCTCCTTCGATGACTGGTGCTGGTCGCTCGATGACCGGCTGGGCCACCTTGCGACGACGACACCCGGCGGCTCCTCGTGGGGCCAACCGGGTTTGATGCGCGAGTCTACGCCATAACCTGAAAGAACTCTGATTGCAGGTCGTGAGGTGCTGGGGAATTGTGGCGTGACAATGCTGTCCGAGATGGCCAAAACGCCGCTAACCTGCTTGAACAACGTCGGGAGATTTTTGTCGGGAAAGTCGGTGGGAGAAAGTCTGTCCAACGGTGTGGGGCGCGCTGTGACGCTCTCGCCGCGTGTTGCAGGGCCCCAGTGCACCTACCTCAGGATCGCCAAGAAGCAGGCCACGCACTGGCAGGCCCACGCCGCCACGGTGCACACGTGGAAGATCTCATGGAAGCCGAACCAGTGCGGCGCGGGGTCGGGCGTCTTGCGGGCGTAGACGACCGCACCCAGTGTGTAGGTCACGCCGCCGGCCACCAGCAGCCACACGATCGCCGGGCCGCCCATCCGCCAGAACTGCGGTAGGAACCAGATCGCCACCCAACCCAGGATGATGTAGAGGGAGGTGGTGAACCAGCGCGGAGCGTGCATCCACAGCAGGTTCGTGGCCGTGCCGATCGCGGCACCCGCCCACACGATGCCCAGAACCAGGGTCGCCGTGCGTGCTGGCAGCAGCGCTGCCGACAGGGGGGTGTAGGTCCCGGCGATGAGCAGATAGATGTTCGCGTGGTCGATCCGCCGCAGCGTGGCCGCGACCTTCGTGGGCCAATGGCCGGTGCCGATGTGGTAGACGCCGGAGTTGGCGAACAGCAGCAGTGAGCAGGTCATGTAGATGGCGCAGGCCCACTTCAGGCCCGCTCCCGGCGCCAGGACGGTCAGAACGATGCAGGCGGCCAGCGCCAGCGGCGCGGTGCCGGCGTGGATCCAGCCGCGCAGCCTCGGCTTGACGGAGGCGATGACGTCCTTGGTGCCTTTGGACGCGGTGCGGCGCGGTGCCGGTGTCGGCGGTGATGGCGTCGGAGACATGGGTGTGAGCGTCCTTCTGGGTCACAGGGGTTGAGGTCAGGATCGGCCTCGACCTTACGAGTCCGTAGGTTACGCGAGCGTAGGTTGTGGTGGTAGCCGTATGGACGGGGATGTGACACCGGCCGTACCGCCGTCAACGTGAGTGGGCGTCCGGCTCTCCGCTCCGGCCTGAGACGGTCGGGCGCGTGGCTGAGTGTCCTGACGTGCCCCTGTTGTGCCCTGGTGGCCCTGGGGGAACCTGACGACCTGATTAGAGCCGGCTGTTGACCGTCTCGTCCAGCGCGGAAGGGATGGCGCGCGATACCGTTGTGGATGGCCCCGCGCCGTCGGGCCCCCTTCCCCTACAACCCCACCGAGGAATCCCGAGGAAACGGCATGGCAGGCGACAACATCCTCTACGACATCTACGCGCGCCGGCTGGCGGCGCGTATCGACCCGGCCACGGTGCCCCATCACGTGGGAGTCATCCTCGATGGCAACCGGCGCTGGGCCAGGTCCATGGGGTTCGGGGCTGCTCAGGGGCACAAGCGTGGCGCGGACAAGATCGAGGAGTTCCTCGGCTGGGCCGAGCAGATGGGGGTCCAGG
>NZ_CAUROW010000140.1:0-4123 GCF_963526355.1 uncultured Actinomyces sp.
GTTTACACCGCGTCGGTCGTCGGTTCGAGTCCGGCCGGGTCCACCACAAGCTCCGCACACGAGACACGAGCCCTTGGGTCGTGCGATAGCCTGTTGATCAGCTGGAGGAGGCGGAATGATTAACGATCAGGCGCGAATCCCGGCGGAGCTGGCCGAGGCGTTATCGGAGAACGAGGCGGCGGAGAAGGCATTCGCGGCTCTGCCTTCATCGCACCAGAACGAGTACCTGCGCTGGATCAGTGAGGCGAAACGTGCCGAGACCCGCCAACGCAGAGCTGCCAAGGCTGTGGAGATGATGGTCGACAAGCACGGCTGAGGCCGCTTCGCGGTTCTTGCCGGTTCAATGTTGCGGCGACGGGGGCGGCAAGGTCAGCAGACAGATTTCGCGAGCTCTGTGAAACGTTGGTTCGTCACTCGGGGTCGGTGCTGAAGAGCTGAGAACGGCGCTGCGCGCGAAGAGTAGCCTGATCGTCGATCCAGCGCTCCCACTGTGTGGCGTGCTCCCGCTCGTACGCACTCAAAGGGACGGTCAGTCCGGCGTCGATGAAGACGTCTAGGATCATGAGAGACGGCTCGGGAACCGGTATGTCCCAAGGGATCAGCCCCCATGGTCCCTCTGGGCTCAGGAGAATCTGTGAGCGGTTGAGATCGTGCAGATCGTTGAAGTGCTCATCCTCACCGGCTTCGGAGTACCAGTACCAGCGTCCCAGCCTGAAGGACTCCCAGACGTGGCTCCAGTTCTGATAGCGCGTGCGCAGCGCCTGATCCAGCAGTGCCAGGGTGTCCCACGCCTCAGCCTCCTGCAACCAGTTCAGCGCCGCGCCGCATCGTGTCAGCATGGCGGCACGGACCATGTCCCAGGCCAAGAAGTCCACATTCTGGATGCCTCGGTCGTTGTTCCGCATGCGTTCCCGGCGCCACAGCATCTCGGTAGCGTCCTGTGTTGCGGTGCCTGTCTCTCTCAGCTCCTGATAATCAGCCTTCGCCAGCGAGGCGTCGACCCACCGGGCGCGTTCGGCGCCGAACTCACCACGGTTGCCGGGGGTGATCAGCCAAAAGATCTGAGCGAGGAGATCGGTGCGGGAGTGAATGTCCCAGGTGTGGGCGAGCATGTCCCGTGTCTCATCGATATCGGAGCAGGTTAGGCGGTCCCATGGGTCCTGGTGGCATAGGGCGTACGGTGCCGAGATCGCCACAAGTCGTTCATACGGGCCAGGGATGAACCCAGAGGGGTTGGAGCTTCTGACGGGACGGTGGTGCTCGGTGAGCTCACTCCATACGGACTCATCACTCTCGGCGGGTGAGGATGCGGCAGACGCCTGATGTTGTTGGGAGTTTTGACGGACTGATCGGAGTAGCCGGGCGGCGCCGATGGTGCCGAAAATAGCCAGCGTAATGACGACAAGCAGAACCTGTGGGCGCATGAAAGTATTGTGCACTATATTTACGTCCCGGTGCGAGGCGTGTCAGCCTGGTGCGACAGCACGAGGCGGTGTGAGATGACAAGAAGCATCGAGGGGGCGGCGTGCCCGTGGGGGTTGGACGGCGTTCCTGCGGCTACTGCGCCCGCGATCAACCTGCGCAAGCGTCAACCCGCGGGGCGGTGTGCCAGGTGGTGTGCGTCACCGGACTCCTGTGGTTCTGCCGCTCGGTCGGAGAGGAATCTGCCCGGAATCTGGCTGGAATCTCGGTACCGGCTAGGAGCCGTCAACACTGGCTGGGTGTCCGGATCGTAGCGTCTCCCCAATGGTCGGGAACAGGCCGTCCCGGCGTGCTCTACCATCTGTGGAGGAGTTGGTCTTTGCGGTAGGAAACGGATGGTCATGACGGAACGCTTCAGGCACCTGCTGCCCGTGGTTCTCGGGGGCGACATTGGCGCCTACGCCCTGGCTCGGCAGCTTCACGAGGTCACCGGCGCCTCGGTGACGATCGTGGCCGCGGATCCGATCGTAGCGATCTGCAAGTCGGCCTACATCACCGTTGTCCATCAGGAGGCCGGAGCGGCCCCGGAGCGGACGATCGCGCTGCTGCGGCATCTGGTCCAGGGGCGCGATCCTCGCAGTGCGGTCCTCATGGCCAACACCGATGCCGCAGCGGCCATGATCTCCGCTCACCGCAGTGAGCTCGAGCCCACCTATGTCCTACCCTTCCCGGACATCGACGTGCTCGACGCCGTCAGTGACAAGGCCTCCTTCTCCCGACTGTGCGCCGAGGTGGGGGTGCTCACGCCTCGGGAAGTGGTCGTCGACCTGGCCGACCCCGACTGCGATCCCCCGACCTCCGCCTCTGAGCTCGGTCTGGAGTTCCCGCTCGTGGCTAAGGCCGCCATCGGCGCCGACTACGATCGCATCTCCTTCCCCGGCAAGCGCAAGATCTGGTTCATCGACGACGCCGCCGAGCTGGCCGGCATGTGGAAGAGCCTCAAGGAAGCCGGCTACCGCTCCACCTTCCTGGTCCAGGAGTGCATCCCCGGCGACGACACAGCCATGCGCTCGGTGACCGCCTACATGGACTCCACCGGCGAGCTGCGCCTCATCGGTTCGGCGCGAGTTCTCCTGCAGGACCACGCCCCGACCATGATCGGCAACCCGGTCGCCATGATCACCGAGGCCTTCCCCGACCTGTGGGACGCCACGAGCCGTCTGCTGCGCCACGCCGAATACCGTGGATTCGCCAACCTCGACATCAAGGTGGACCCCCGCGATGGGCGGGAGCTCTTCTTCGAGGTCAACCCCCGTATCGGCCGCAACTCCTTCTATCTGACCGCCGCCGGCGCCAATCCCATGGCTGTCATGCTCAAGGACCTGGTCCTGGACCAGCGCGACGAGCCCGTTGAGGTCACCCGGCAGGTCCTCTATTCCCTGGTCCCCGACGGCGTCATCGCACGTTACGTGTCCGATGAGGCGCTGCGCCGCAAGGCCAAGAGTTTGGGCCGGGGCATCGACCCGCTGCGCGACCCGGCCGAGCGATCACTTCGCCGACGTGTGACGATCGAGCTCCAGCGCCTCAACCACTACCGCAAGTTCGCCCGCAACTATCCGCAACGAGTCGACAGGTCCCGCTGAATGCCCGAGAACGAGAACATGCCCGACAGCACCGCCCCCGACACCACGACTGACGCCACGACCGATACTGCCGCACAGACCCCCGAGAAGGCTCAGAGGACTCAACCGGAGGAGAATGCTCGCAAGGACGAGAAGTCCGCGCAAAAGGTCGACAAGCCTGCCAAGGCCGATAAAACTGCCAGAGCTGACAAGCCCAAGGCCTCTCGGCCCACGCACCCTGAGCCGGTGCACTCCACCTCGGACCGTTCCGAGACCCTGCGGCGGGTCGACGGGCGCGAGATGCGACTGGCCGTGGGCAACAGCCCGTTCCCCGTCGAGCAGACCGAGGCCTGGGAACGCTTCGAGGAGGCCATGGGCCGCCCGTTGTGGGGGCGCTACCTCTACGAGGATGACGGCAAGCCGGTGGCTGCCATCGCCCTGTACCGCTACAGGATGGGGGGACAGACCTTCCTGTGGGCCAAGCACGGCCCGGTCTGGCTCAAGGAGCAGTCACCCGAGCGTGAGGCTCACTTGCGCCGGCTGCTGCGCCTGGTGGTCAAGGAGCGCGACCGCTCGGTGCGCTTCATCCGCATGCATGCCCGCTACCGCGACACCGACCTGCGGGAACTGCTGTCCACCATCACCTACGACCGTACCTACGTCATCGACCTGGTACCCAAGACGCCCGAGAAGATGGCGGCGGTCATGCCCAAGGACGGGCGTCGCGCGGTCAAACGCGCCGAGCGCGTGGCCCGTGAGGCAGGCTGCACCATCAGTGATGAGACCGGCCTGAGCCGTGATGAGTTCGACAAGGTCTACGAGGTTCTGCGCGAGACCGCCGAGCGCGATGGCTTCAAGCCTCACGACGCTGAGGTCTACTGGACCATGCTGACGGCCCTGGGGGAGAAGAACGCCCGCCTGTTCGTATTGCGTAAGGACGGCGTGCCCCACGCATGGGACCTCATCCTCACCTCCGGCAAGGACTCCGTGGCCTACTACGGTGCCTCCTCCAACGAGTCGCGCACCTTCCGCGGGGCCGAGGCCCTGGACTGGTGGGCCGCCTGCACCCTGGCGCAGGA
>NZ_CAUROW010000141.1:0-4097 GCF_963526355.1 uncultured Actinomyces sp.
TCGCGGATGCGGAAGGGGAGGTCGTAGATGTAGGAGACGCCAGAGCCTGGGTGGGTGTGAGTGCGCTCCGATAGTGGCATGTCCTCGTTGGAGGTAGGACGCTGGCGCTTCTCCCAGGCCTGGCGGACAGGAGTCGGCAACTGGCGGCCATTCGCGTCATAGACGTAGGCGCCCTGGCCGCGGCCATGGTCGTAGTCGTACAACACCGCGAACTGGGTGCGGTAAATCGTGCACAAGTCCTCGATCGGCACGCCCAGCATCATTGCCACCATGACATCGATCTCCGCCTGCGCATTACGACGATCCTCCGCCCGACGCAACGGCGTATCCGCCGTCCACTCCGGACCAATCGGACGCTCGTCATAACGCTCAAGAATTGGTGCATCACTCGCAAACGAATCATCCCAACAATCGGCCCACAGTTTCGCGTAGGCTTCAGTGACGCAGTTAAGACGGAGTGTTCGAACTGCGGTACGTTTTACGAGAGGGTGGTTAATGGAGATTGCGGGTAGGAGTATGAAATCACGGGGATAAATGTGGTTGCGCCCGTATGATCTAAGTAAGAAATCGGAGCATAGGGTCGTTGCAGTGCTCATGGTTGAAAGAAGATGAGCAAGGCTATCTGGACATGCTGCCGAGTTTACTGTTCCTACATGGGCTGCGCCAGGAGGGATCATGGCTGGTGTAAGAGTCCGCTCGCCGGTTGTGGGTACCATGGAACGCCAGGCAATGCGATAGTGGTCGCGGGCGGGAGATTTATCCCAGTGAGTGTAGAGGCGATCGTAGGTGGGGCGGTCACCTGACGGTTTGTACTGGGTAGTGGGCTGTGCGCTCGGGGCAAGCGCTTCCAGGTCTGTGGAGGTCCAGTCCTGGTTGTGTTTCATGGACTCGTTGGGCTGCTTGTACAGTGGGGTTGAGACGTGAAGGTGCGGGCCTTGAAGAATGGTGTCTTCCCAGGATGCGGGGCCCCATGATTTTGTGAACCTTCCATCGGTGAATGCTGCTCCTTCATCCCAACCGAGTGAGAACTGGAGACCGATGCCACCGATGCGTGGTTGGCTTGCAAGCATGGCCAATGTGCGAGAAGCTGCTGAGTTC
Organism: uncultured Actinomyces sp.; assembly: GCF_963526355.1. GTDB lineage: Bacteria > Actinomycetota > Actinomycetes > Actinomycetales > Actinomycetaceae > Actinomyces. The sequence continues at coordinate 1,099 of NZ_CAUROW010000141.1, forward strand.
ACGGTCGAGATCATCGGTGTGGAACGCCAGTCGTCAGAGTCCGTTACTGATTGCCAGGTCTTCAGTGCTGCTTCATCAATGGATTCGATGCGGGCTGCGTGCGGCCGTAAGTCCCAGGTTCCGGTGTGTGGGTCTTTGAAGCCTGGTTCCTCGCCGTTGCCATTGTGCAGTAGGGAGCGCACGACTGTATCTGGGTGATACAAGGCTACCGCATGAAGGAATCGTGGAGGGCGAGGTCTTCCATATACGTGAACTCCGTAGTGCTTGTGATCTTCAATGTCAAAGAGTCGGAGTTCATTAATGAATCGCCAGTGCCGCCGCAGGTGTTCGTATGTGATGGCGCGAAGTTCCGGGGTTTTTGTGTCAGTGAAATGTGTGTCCATGTGGATAAGCGACGAGATGCCGTGCTCGTTCTGGTGCTCCCACACCTTGCACATGAAGGCCCGGTAAAGGTCGGGGCGGCCTTCCATGATCGGGTAGACGGTCTGGTCGCTGATGAACTCAGCGAGAACTTCGGTCTCGGCGGCTCCGTCGAGCACTGTGGCGAGGACACCAGGACGTGCCAGAGTCTGCGGCAGGCGCTCCTGCCGGTCCGCAAGCGACGGCTTCTTCGTGAGCATCCACCAGGGATCGCCGTCGGCCAGAAGGGTCTCAACCGAGACGTCGGGCCTCACCCACGGAGGGTTCCCCACCTGGAGGTCGAAGCCTCCGCGGGCGAAGACGGTGGCAAAGTCCAGCTCCCAGTGGAAGAAACCCTGTGCTTTCGCCACCTCCTGGACCACGGTGAGCCACTCGTGCTCGTCAATGACCGACTGCACTGTGCGGGCTCCGGCGAGACCGAGCTCAACCTCCTCCATGGTCTCCAGCTCCGCCCAGGAGGAAGCATCCACCAGGGTCCCATCGGTGCCTTTGGCGTCCTTGACCTGCTTACCCAGCAACCCCTCCAAGGCATCCAGCCACTCATCGAGGCTCGGCGGGGTCACATCCGTGGTTAACGGCCAGAACCACAGGGCGCACCACGCATCCATGACCAGCCGCAGCCGCCGGTACGCCGAACCCGGCGCCGCCAGGTAGGCCTCGATGTCCTCACGGGACACCGTTGAACCGGAGCCCTCCTGCGCCTCGCGGCCCCACAGGTCGATGCGCCGAGAGGCCTCGGCCTCCGCCACCCGCAGGCGCCGCAGGGTCATCTCCCACAGCACCTCCACGCGCCGGGCCAAGGCCGTCAGCCGCAAGGACTGGGTGGTGCTCAGTGTCTTTGTGATGTCCTTGCGCCAGGTCTTGAGGGCCTTAAGCTGCTCGGCATTGACCAGGTCTCGCACCTGCTTGGGAACCTCCACCGCGCTGCCCCAGCCCTTGGCCGGTAGGAGGAAATGATGAATGCTCCCGGAGACGTCCAGCGCCCCGCCGATCCGGTGCCGGGAGGCGGCATCGGCGTCGTCGAGCACGGCCGCCACCTGGCTCAGCGGCTCGGCCACCGGAGCGGCCGACAGCCAAGCCCTCTTCTTCAGCTGGGAGGTCGAGTACAGGGCTCGGCGCGCCCCCACCAGCGAGTTACCGCGCCGCAGCCGCAGCCCGAACCATGGGGCCGCCAGCCCCTCTACCATCGTGTCCAGCCACAGGGACACCTCCGCCAGCTCCACCGCCGTCGCATTGAGGTCCACCCCGTAGACCTGGTGCAGAGCGAGATACGCCTTCACCTTCGCCAGCTCCCGGGGCCGCTCCTCAGGATCCACGCGCCGGCCCAGCTCGCGCTCGCGCCGCGAGAGGTACTGCTCCGCCAGCTGGCGCACCGCCTCAATGGCGAAGGCTCCCGAACCCAGCGCCGGCTCACACACCGTCAGGTGCAGGATCTCCTCCGCGCTCGTCGTCCGCCCGTCCTGATCCAGCAGCTCGGCCAGCGCCTGCTGCACCGTGAATCGCGTCAGCACCTCCGGGGTGTAGAAGGAAGCCGAGCGCTGCCGGTCCCGGCCGGAAAGCCGGTAGACGAACTGGCCCTTCTCATAGGTGACGTTGCGGGGCTCGCCCGTCACCTCGTCCTCCACCGTCACAAAGTCCTTCTCCTCCAGGCCCTTCATGACGTCCTCGTGCACCACCCAGGAGCCCTTCGAGGCGTCCCCGCTCGGCGCCACCTCCCACAGGCGCTCGGTGGCGAAGGAGCCCGAGTAGCTCATGAGCCCCTCGTAGACGGCACCCAGCTGGTTGATGCCCAGCTCCACATAGGAGATGAAGCCACGGCCGCTCTTGCTGTTCTCCTTAGTCAGCAGCAGGTGGCGCAGCACCCGCAGCAGCGCCCCGTTGCCCAGGCCCACTTCGTCAATGAGGTCGGTTGCCACCGGGCGGAAAAGGTCGGCGCGCATCGGCCGGAAGACCAGGCCATCGAAGCTGCCCTCCTGCGCGGCCGGCACCTGCTCGTTGTGGCCCTCATCCACCAGGTGGAACAGGCGGTCCAAGGACTCGTAAATGTGCGTGCCCGCCTGGGCCGACTCCTCATGCAGCTCCCTCAAGGCCAGGTCGCGCAGACGATCCAGGCCGTAGCCGGCGTCGTACTCGGTGGCGCCCACCGGCAGGACCCCCAGCTCGGGGCTCGCCTCCGCATACAGCAGGAAGATGATCCGGTAGATGTAGCGCAGCGACTGCAGGGCCAGCTCCTGCGCTCGCTCCTGGGGCAGCGGCTCCAGCCCCCGCGCGGCGCGACGGCGCACCACCTCATTCGCAAGGATCTCAATCGAGGAGCGCACGCCCTCACGCAGGTCCTTCGAGACCCCCACCGTGTGGGCCGCCGAGTCCTCCAAGGTGGCCGCCCACCACGTCTCGCCCTCCGCCGTCGGCAGCAGGGAGCGGGCCTCCAGGCAGGTCAGGGCCCGTTCCACCTCGCCGCCGCGCGTGGCCTCATGACGCTCGACGACGAGCTGCACGTTGACCGCCAGCCAGCGGCCCTCCGGCCACCGCTCCCGCTCCGCCACCAGCGCCCACTGGCCCGCCAGGACCAGGGCGAA
>NZ_CAUROW010000142.1:0-3820 GCF_963526355.1 uncultured Actinomyces sp.
CCGACGGGCACGAGTGCGCGAGCGCGCCAGGCGGGCACCGGCTCAGTGCGGTCGGCGCCGTCGGCGTAAAGGATGTCCTTGAGGTGCAGGTAGCCGGTGATGGCCGGCTCCGCTCCCCCGTCGGCTACGGCCTGGTCAGCCACGAGCGGGAAGCGGGAGAAGCCAGTGGAGGCCACGGCCCTCTCCACATCCTCCGGGGTGCAGTCCTGAGGCAGGGTGACGAGCTCACTCAGGGGCACCATGACGCTGCCGGCGGTCTCCTCGGAGAACTCCAGGGCGCCACTGAGCAGGCCGGTGGAGTCCTCCAGGACGCCCTCGGCGGTGGAGCGCTCGACGATGGAGGCGACCTCCTCGGCGTTGAAGGCGGCGGAGATCTCCTCCTTGGCCTCGATGCCCAGGACTCTGAGGACCCCATTGGCGAAGCCGTTGAGAGCGTTGACCACGGGGCTGAAGACGCGCGAGCACCACACCAGGGGCGGGGCGAGCCAGCGCACGGCCTTCTCCGGGGAGGCGATGGAGATGTTCTTGGGCACCATCTCCCCGGCGACGATGTGCAGGCCCACGACGATGACCAGGGCGATGACAACGGCCACGGCGTGGGAGCCGGCGTGCCCGACGCCGACGGCGGCGAGCAGAGGTGCGAGGGCATGGGCGATGGCCGGCTCGGCGACGACGCCCAGGCCGGTCGAGCACAGGGTGACGCCGAGCTGGGCAGTGGCCAGCATGCGCGAGACGTTCTGGAGGGCCCACAGGGCGGTGGCGGCGCGGGTGTCGCCGGCCTCGGCCAGCGGCTCGAGCTGGCTGCGGCGCGAGGAGGTGACGGCGAACTCGGCGCCGACGAAGAAGGCGTTGCCGGCCAGGAGGATGACGGTGATCAGGAGGGCGAGCGGAGTGCTCATCGGCGCTCCCCCTCCGTTCCTCGGCCTCCGGGGGCGGCCTCGGGGTCCTGGGGGCGCACGTGGAGGCGGGTGACGCGGCGCCCGTCCATGGCGTCGACGGTCAGGGAGGCGTGGGGCAGGTCGACGACGTCGCCGACGGCGGGGATGCGGCCGAGCTCGGTCATGACCAGGCCGCCGAGGGTCTCGTAGGGGCCGTCATCGGGGACCTGGATGGCGGCGCGGGTGGCGAGCTCATCAGGGCGCATCCATCCCGGGACGACCCAGTGGCCGGAGGGGTCGAGGTGGGCGCCGGCGCGGCGGCGGTCGTGCTCGTCGGCGACGTCCCCGACGACCTCCTCGACGGCGTCCTCGAGGGTGACGACGCCGGCGGTGCCGCCGTACTCGTCGACAACGATCGCCATCTGGGAGCCCTGGGCGCGCAGCTCGACGAGCAGGTTGGCCAGCGGCATGGTCTCGGGGACGCGGGGCGCGGGCGTCATGAGGGAGGTGGAGGCGACCGGCACGTCGGCGCGCCGCTCGTAGGGGACGCCGATGGCGCGGCGCAGGTGGACGATGCCCATGACGTCGTCGACGTCGCGGCCGATGACGGGGAAGCGGGAGTGGCCGGTGGCGCGGGCCAGGTGCACGACGTCCTCGGCGGAGTCGTCGGCCTCGAGGGTGTGGAGGCGGCCGCGGTCGGTCATGACGTCGACGGCGGTCAGGGCCCCCAGTCCGATGGAGCGGGTGAGCAGGGTGGCGGTGGAGGCGTCGAGGGTGCCCTCCTCAGCGCTGTGGCGCACGAGGGAGGCGAGCTCGCCGGCGCTGCGGGTGCCGCTGAGCTCCTCGGCGGGCTCGATGCCCATGGCGTGCAGGACGGCGTTGGCGGCACCGTTGAGCAGGACGATGAGGGGCTTGAGCAGGGTGGTGAAGCCCATGAGGAAGGGGGCCACGAGGCCGGCGGCGCGCATGGGGTCGGCCAGGGTGGCGTTCTTGGGGATGAGCTCGCCGATGACCATGGAGAAGGCGTTGACGACGATGAGGGCGATGACGACTGCGGCGCCGGTGGCCACGGAGGTGGCCAGCCAGTGGCTCATGAGGCCGGTGAGCAGGTTCGCCAGGGCCGCCTGCATGGTGTAGCCCAGGAGCACGGTGGTCAGGGTGATGCCGACCTGGGCCCCGGACAGGAGGGTGGACAGGCGCCCCAGGGCGCGCCGGACAGTGGTGGCGCGCTTGTCCCCAGTGGCGGCGCGGGTCTCGACGGTGGAGGGGTCAAGGGCGACCAGGGAGAACTCACCGGCCACGAACAGGGCGGTGCCCACGGTGAGGACCACGCCGACGGCGATCATGAGCCAGTCGGTCATGCGGGTCCCTCCCCCACGCGGGATGAGGTGTGGACGCTGGAGGCGGACGAGTCGGGGTGGGGGTGGTCAGAGACGGGCGAGGAGGCGCGGTGCGTGCGGGTGCGGCGCCTCGAGGCCCGGCGGAAAGCCGATCGCATAGTGACCGAACGGTACCACCGCGGCAGTAGTGAGGCCGAGACCGGCGCCAGGCCTCAGGTATGCATCGCCGGGGCACTGATTTCTCACGATTCAGGTAACCTACACCACAGACCAAGCGAGGATGGAGGTTGCGATGCTGCCACGGAGGCCACAGAAAGCGGTCCACTCAACCGATCCTGGCCAGTCCGGCTGGTGGCTCCTTGCGCCAGCCTGCGGCGCAGTAGTAGGTGCAGCCATTCCATACCTCGGCACACTCGGCCCCAAGTGGGCCGCAGCATGCATGGCACTCAACACAATCGGAGGCATAACCGCCACGACACCCCAGTTCCGCGAGTGGCTCTCAGCACGCTTCCACAGACAGCAAATCACCGATACGGCAGGCGTCTTGAAGAATGGCATCGGAAATAAATATCTGAGTCACAAAGACCTCTACTCCCTGCGAGTTCACCGCTCTGATCGTAAAGATATCACCGACTTCGTACATCGGGATATCCAGGACCAACTGGTCGAGCACCTCAGAAACAGGATACCCGTCCTCATTGAGGGGACATCCATGGCCGGAAAGACGCGCCTGGCAATAGAGACGATTCGTTCCCAATGGCCCGACACCTACTGCTGGTTCCCCCTAGGTCCCGGCGATATTGAGGAACTTCTCAATAGTAACCAACAGCCGCCACTCGGATCAATTATCATTTTAGACAATCTCGACAGATTTCTGTCAAACCAAAGTCTCACGCTGGGCCAACTCAACCGTTGGGTCAATAATTCGTGCATCATCGTCGCCACCATGATGCATTCACAGTACGTAAAACATAGTGATCGCAGTAACGAGAAAGTGGTGGGATGGGACGTGGTCAATCGCTTCGAAAGGCTCACACTCAGCCCATCATTGTCAACAAAAGAACTCAATGACGTTAAACATACCTCCTATGCAAACCAGCTATCACAAATCGAGAATGTCGGCTTAGGCCCCCTACTTGGATGCGCCGAAGTGGTGCGCTCCAAATTCGCAGACGAGCTCAAGAAGCACTCCCAATGCGGAGCGCTCATTAAAGCAGCAGCGGACTGGCGTCGCATCGGCCTAGGTCCCGCCTCAAGAGATCAACTCACTTCCCTTTCCCTATCGCATAAGAATGAAGTATGGGAAACAGTCGACTGGGATGACACTTGGAAAGAAGCTACAAGACTCATCAACCACACCACCCCCCTTCTACGCCAAGTAGGAGAGGATCAATGGGAAGTTCTTGACACCATCGCCGACGAAGCAGATTGGAAAATCTCAGAGCAAACATTCACGGCACTACAAAATATCACGCTTTCCGTGCAACAGACACGCCAATCAGCCTTCACCATGCTCATAGAAGGCGCTTCACCTTCCTTAACGAACGCCATGTTTCAACGCGCCATCGACGCCGACCCCGAGATCGACGCCACCGTCCTCGG
>NZ_CAUROW010000143.1:0-3809 GCF_963526355.1 uncultured Actinomyces sp.
GGCGAGGCAGTAGGCCGCCAGGGGCCACACCCGCGGCGAGTCGAAGGCGCGCACCTCCGGCAGCCACCCCAGCGGGCTCGCCCATGCGGCGTCCCGCCCCATGGCGTCGATGACGAAGCGGGTGAGATAGGCCACGGTGACCACGCCCAGGCCGAGCTGCTGGGCGGTGCGGGCCTGTTGGCACAGCTCGCCCAGGAGCAGGCCGACGGCGGCGAAGAACAGGACGCACGCGCCCGCGCCGGCCGCGTACCAGGCTGAGCCGACCACGGGCAGGCCGGTCGCCGCCATGAAGACTGTCAGCCCCGCCGCCGTGACGGCGCAGGTCAGGACCAGCAGCAGGGCGGCGGCGGCCAGCGGGGCCAGCCGTCCCACGCGCGATGCGGTGAGCAGCTCGGTGCGTCCGGCCTCCTCCTGGCGCCGGGTCAGTCCGATGGCCGTCACCACGCCCAGGATCGGGAAGAGGATCTGCCCCATGAATCCGACCTCGACGCCGGTGATCCCGCCGAGGGTGTCCAGCGCGTAGCCGCGGCCGTTGAAGGCGGTGGAGATGCCCGAGGCGCCCGCGGTCGCGGCGTACTCGACGCGCTGGTCCAGGTTGGGGTAGAGCCCCTCGACGCCGACGGCGATGGCTACCACCAGGGCGATGCAGATGACCGCGACCAGCGCCGGGCCGCGCCATGAGGTGCGCATCCCCAGGACCGTCATCCCTCCCAGGCCTGTCAGCGGGCGGCTGCGATGGTGAGCGGACCGTGTCATCGTGGCTCACCGCCGTCGTCGGTCTCCTGCTCGGTGTACTGGTCCAGGAAGAGCTGTTCGAGGCTCGGTGGGTGCACGGTGACCTGTAGCGGCCGGGCCGCTCCGACCGTGGTGAGGACGGTGGGTAGCGCGGCGGCCTGGGCCAGCAGCGTGGTGCGGTGGCCGCGTGGCTCGGTCTGGGAGCGCAGGCGGCTGACGCCGGTGACGTGCTCCAGCCCCGGGATGGCGGTGGGGGTGACGACGTCGACGGCGGTGGCGGCGCTGGAGCGAAGCTGTGACAAGGACCCGGTGAAGGTGGCCCGCCCGGCACGCACGACCGTGAGCCGGTCGCACAGGGTCTCGACCTCGGCCAGGATGTGACTGGAGAGCAGGACGGAGGTTCCGGAGGCGGAGCGCTCGGTGACGACGGCCTGGAAGACCGCCTCCATGAGAGGGTCGAGCCCGGAGGTGGGTTCGTCCAGGACGAGCAGCTCGACGTCGCATGCAAGGGCGGCCACGAGTGCGACCTTCTGGCGGTTGCCCTTGGAGTACGTGCGGAAGCGCCGGGTGGGGTCGAGGTCGAAGCGCTCGACGAGCTCGTCACGGCGGGTCCGGTTCATGGCTCCGTGGAAGCCTCCGAGCAGGTCGATGCACTGGCCGCCGGTGAGATTCGGCCACAGCATGGTGTCACCGGGGACGTAGGCCAGGCGGGAGTGGATGTCGACGGCGTGGCGCCAGGCGTCCTGGCCGAAGACTGCGACCGAGCCGGAGCTGAGCCGGAGCTGGCCGAGCAGAGCGCGGATCGTGGTCGACTTGCCGGCGCCGTTGGGGCCCAGGAAGCCATGGATCTCACCGGTGCGGACGGACAGGTCCAGTCCGTCCAGGGCGGTGACGGCGCCGAAGCGCTTGACGAGTGACTGTGCCTCAACAACACGATCTGACAGTGACTTGCTCATGACAGTGACTCTACTTGCTAGACTGTGACTGTCAAGAGCCGACGACGCCCAAGGAGAGCCCCGTGCCCGATCCCTCCAGGCGCTCCGGTGCCGACACCCCGGAGCGTGACGCCGCCGACAGCGCCGCGAACGCCGCCCGCGCACCACGGCCGGGCCTGCGCGAGCGCAAAAAGGCGGCGACGATGCACCGCATCCAGGCCATCGCCCTCGACCTGTTCGAGCGGTACGGCTTCGATGCGGTGAGCATCGAGCAGGTCGCCGACGCCGCCGAGGTCTCACCGTCCACGGTCTACCGCTACTTCGGGACCAAGGAGGGACTGGTCGTCCACGACGAGTACGACGACCGCGTCCTTGAGCTGCTCGTCTACTACCTCCAGCGCGACGACGACCTGGCGCACGTGCTGACCCGGGTGCTGGACGAGCTGTGGGCGGAACACTTCGTCAAGGACGCCGGACCCTCCTGGGTGCGCACCCGCTGGTGCTTCGAGCACCCCTCGATTCAGGGCGCCATGTGGGTCCTGGTCAACGAGCAGGTGGAGACCATAGCCCGGGCCGTGAGCGACTCGCGACGGATGCCGCTGTCCCGGGCCAGGATCCTGGCCTCGGCGACCATGTGGGGGATCGTGGCGGTCCTGCGCACCTGGTACGAGCAGGATGGGGTGAGCGACCTGCGTGCGGACATCGGCCAGGTCATCGACATGCTGGCGCGCCTGGAGCAGACGTCGCCCGGGTCCTGAGCCGGGTGACGCGTCCAGCGGGGCGCCCAGAAGACATATCAGATGTCGGCCGGTCACTCCTACGGTGACCGGCCGACGTCGTTCCTGAGCTGTCCCGGGACTGACTGGAATCGCCCTGATCAGGTGCTGACTCAATGCCGTATTTGGGTCCTACGGCCTTGACTGTGGTGAGACGCTGAGGTGTGAGCCTATGAGTTGCGGAACACGGCCCGGTTCATGGTGAGGAGAACTGTCCGGTCCCTCTCCGATCCGAGGGACCCTGTGGTGCCTCGTGGACGTGACCTTGCCGGCTCCTCCTCAACGATGGCGGTGCGACATGAACCTAGGGAACCTGACAGCAAAAGGCCAATGGACACTCTCTGACAACTCTCTTCTGCGACGCATCCTCGTGTGCTTCGTGGGGCAGGTGATCACGGCCTGTGGGATCGCGATCTGTCTGGAGGGCAAGAGCGGTGTCGACCCGTTCACGGCCTTCCTTCAGGGCATCTCCCACGTCTCAGGGATCTCCTTCGCCGTGATCGTCCCGATCGTCAACATCATCATGCTGATCCTCGTCTTCCCCTTCGACCGATCCATCTTCGGACTGGGGACGGTCATCAACTTCACCATCGTGGGCGTCTTCGTGGACTACTTCCGCCCGATCTACCGCAGCGTCTTCCACGTCGAGTACTCCGTGGGCATCATGCTCCTCCACCTGGCGATCGGGCTGCCTCTGTTCTGCCTGGGGGTCTCCATGTACATCACCTGCGACCTGGGCCAGTGCCCCTATGACGGGATCGCACCCTCGCTCAGGCGCCGCTTCCCGCGCTACAGCTACCGCACCTACCGTGTGGTCCAGGACATCATCACGATTCTCCTGGCCCTCATCCTCATCAGGTTCGACCTCTCGCTGGGCATCATCGCCCTGGGAACGGTCATCATGGGCTTCTTCGTCGGCCCCATCGTCGGATTCTTCAATATGCGCGTCTCCAACCGCCTCGTGGGGATATCCGGCGACATCTTCGCCGCGTCCAAGCCGGCAGCCGCAGGCTCCTCGGTGCGGGCCTGACCCGGTGGGGTGTCAGCGCCGTCAGGCCTCGGGGCGCTCGACGCCGAGCCACTCGTACCAGCCACGGTGCAGTACCAGCCAGGCCAGCAGACCGTATCCGGCCTGGCCCGGGTGCATGCCGCCGGCGGCCGCGACGTCGGCCGTCCACTGCTCGTGGTTGCGCAGCGGCTCGAAGGCGTCCACGTAGGGCACGTTGCGGCGCAGGCACACCTCCTCGGCGGCCTGGGAGAGCTGGGCGGTGGCGTCGGGGTCGGCCTCGGGCAGAGGAGGGGGCCCGACGACGAAGCACTCGCGGTGGTCGGAGGCGGCCGTGTCGAGAATGTTGGCCAGGGC
>NZ_CAUROW010000144.1:0-3775 GCF_963526355.1 uncultured Actinomyces sp.
GGGCCAGGGTGCGCTCCCCGGCGGGGGCGTCGTCATCGGTGACGGTCACGACGTCGTCGGGCCCGGCACCGATGAGTCGGGAGGCGGTGAGGGCGGGTTCTGCCGCCGTCGCCGAGGCGCACAGGACGACCGGCTGCGGGCCGTGCGGGCGCAGGCGCGCCACGAGCCGCAGGAGACGGCGCAGCACGAGGGCGACGTGCGCCCCCAGGATCCCGCGGTAGGCGTGGCACTCGTCGATGACGACGTAGCGCAGGCCCCGCAGGAGGCGACTCCAGCGCTCGTGGCCCGGCAGCAGCGAGAAGTGGAGGAAGTCGGGGTTGGTCAGGACGACGTCGGCGTGGGCGCGTACCCAGTCGCGCTCGGGCAGAGGCGTGTCCCCGTCGCAGGTGCCGACGCGCACCGTGCGCAAGGAGCCGGCGGTTGCCCCGGCCTCGCGCTGGACTGTCTCGAGCTCGCCGATGAGTCGGACCAGGGAGGCGGCCTGGTCGGCGGCGAGTGCCTTGGTGGGGGAGAGGTAGAGGATGGTGGGGCGCCGGCCGTGCGCGGAGATGCGCGTGTCGGCGCCGGAGGACTGTGCGGCCAGGATGTCGGAGAGCGCCGGCAGCCATGCGGCCAGGGACTTGCCCGAGCCGGTGCCGGTGGCCAGGACCGTGTGGTGGCCGGCGTGGGCGGACTGCGCGGCGGTGAGCTGGTGCGTCCAGGGGCGCTCGACGCCGATGCGGCGGTAGGCGGCCACGAGATCGGGGTCCGCCCAGTCGGGCCAGTCGCCGTGGCGGCCCGGCCGGGCCGGGGTGCGCTGGAGGTGGACGAGCCGGCCGTCGCGTCCGCCGATGGACTCCAGGAGCCCGGTGAGGTCGCGTCTGGTCCCGTTTGCCATGAGGCACAGTGTGCACCACCGGTGGCCGCCGGCATCCGACTCGCCTCCGCCGGTGCCCGCCCGCAGGGCATCGTCCTCCTGACGGAGGCGGACGCGGCCAGTGCTCGGTTAACGTCGGTGCCGGATCTGGCGGGCGAGCGAGGGGGAAGGCCGATGAGGACGCTGGAGGTCGTGCTGATCGCCGTGGATGCTGCGGTACTGTTCCTTGCGGTCCTCAGATCGCCGCGTCGTTGGTGGCAGGTGGCTTCCGAGGCATCGAGTGCGCGACGGTGGCCGCGGGCCGAACTCGTCCTGCTGGTGGCGCTCCTTCTCCCTCTGTTGGGCCACCTCGTCATCGAGCGGCACCGGTTCGTCATGGTTCCGGCCTACGCCGTCACGGTGGTGCTGGCCTGTGTCCTCCTGGCGCGTTGGTTCCGCTGGGATCGTCCCTCCATCGCCGCCGAGCCGCGGCGCAGGCGGCCCGTCCTGCGAGTTCTGGGGCGTATCGCGGCGCTGGTGGGAGTCCTCGCCCTGGTGGTGTCATCCGCTGCCGGGCTCCTGCTCCCGGTCTTCAACCTGCCGACGCCGACCGGCCCCTACGCCGTCGGGTACACCGAGGATCACCTGACGGACTCCGACCGCCGGGAGTGGACGACACCTGATGCGAACGATCTGCGTGAGGTCGAGCTCTCGATCTGGTACCCGACGGAGGCGGGAACCCAAGGAGAGCCGCTTGCCCTGGACCGCAGGCTGGCCAAGAGCACCGCGCTGAACGCGAGCGATAAGATCGGGACCTCCCGCGCAAGAGGCCTGCTGGAGATCTCGTTGAATCACTTCCGGCTGATCGACACTCACGCGGTGCGCGGGGGCGAGGTGGTTCAGGTTCCGGGCGGGTTCCCCGTCATCTTCTACTCCCCGGGGTCGCGAGCCGGCCGCTTCGACAACACCTCACTCGTGGTGGACCTGGCCAGTCGGGGTTACGTCGTCGTCGCCGTTGACCACCCCTACACCTCCAACGCTCCGGTCACCCTGGCCAACGGCCGCCAGGTCGATCGGGACACCGCAGACACCGTTGAGATGAGTGCCGAGGAGTCGCTGGCGAGGATGACCCGCTCGGTGTCCACCAATTCCGCGGACCTCTCCTTCGTCTTGGATCACCTCACCAGGCTCAACGCCGACCCGGGCGGTCCGTTCCATGATCGGCTCGACCTCGACTCCGTGGGCGCTCTGGGCTTCTCCTTCGGGGGCGCCACCGCGGAGCAGGCCCTGGCCGATGATTCGCGCTTCGACGCCGGAGTCAATATGGATGGAACACACTTCGGATCGGTCCGCGACACCGGCGTGCCGTCACCCAGCCTCAACATCCTGGCCACCGGCCACATCGCCGAGATCTCCAAGGTCCACAGAGGCGAGCAGCCCCGGAATGCGGGCTATATCCAGGATGCTCGGTTCCAGGAGCAGTTCCACGACCGCAGCACCGGGCCGACCTGGGCCGCCACCATCGAGAACACCAACCACGTCAGCCATGACCTGTTCTCCTTCGTCAGTCCCGCCCTGACCGGCAACACGGCTCAGCCACAGACCGAGGAGACCATTCGGGCGCTGGTCGCCGATTTCTTCGACCACACCCTGCGCGGCCGGGAGTCAGGGCTGCTGGGTCGCGACTGCGCCGTGCCTCGGAAGGTCCACTTCCCGCCCGATCCGGCCCGCCCCGACCTGCAGTAGGTTCCGCCCACGTAGCCGGTGAGCCACAGGACTCGGGGACTTCCAGTAGCGCGCTGTCGCCCCGTAGCCGAGTGTGCCGCCGACGACGCTGCTTACCTCCGTCCCACTAGGCCGGGGCCTCGGGTCCACTCGCTGGGAGTGGGCCCAAGGCCCCGGTTTCGTCGGTGTGGCGCTGTTTGTCAGCCCTTGGCTCCGCCGGTGGCGGGTTGGGGCTCACCGGCGGCGGGTTGGGGCTCGCTGGCGGCCGGTTGTGGGTCGGCGGCGCAGGTGGTGCCCTCATCCGGCATGGTCCCGTTGACCAGGAATCCGGTGATGGCCGTGGTGGCGCAGGTGTTCGTGCTGAAGGCGCCGTGACCGTAGCCCTCGACGGTGAGCAGGTGACCGTTGCCCAGCTGGCCGGCCAGGCTCTGCGACCAGGAGTAGAGCGTCTGTGTATCTCCCTTGATCCCGACGACGAGGAACGGGTCGGAGCCCTTGACCTGGATCTTCTGGGGCGGGGTCTGAGCGTGGTGTCCCCAGCCTCGGCAGTAGGCCTCCATGGCGCTCGAGGTGCCGCCGAAGAAGGGGTGGGCCTTCCTCTCGGCGGCTGTCTGCGCGTCCATCTCGGAGGCGGCGTTGTCCGTATCCGGGTAGTCGTTGCAGACGACCGCGGCGAACATGATCTCGCGGTTGGCGATGAAGGCCGCCGCTTCGACGGGCATCGACTTATTCGAGCCCTGCTTCGCCTTGGCCATGAGGGTGCCGTCGTGGTTGGTCATCGCCGGGGTGAGCATGGCGGTCAGTCCGTCCCAGTCCGGCCGTCTGACGGCGAGCTGCAGGATGATGTCGGTGGCCTCCTGCGTGTTGACGGTGGCGTCGGAGTCCGGGGTGGTCAGTGGGTTCTTGTCCAGGCCGTTGACGAAGGCGGCCAGCTGGGAGACCGCCTCGTCCGTGGAGCCGGTCAGGGGGCAACCAGTCTGGGCCTGGCAGTGCTCGACGTACTGACGCAGAACACCTTCATAGAAGGTGACCTGCTCGGCTCTGCCTTCGCCATACGATTGTTTCGAGGGGTCCATGGCGCTGTCCAGGACCGTGCGTCCGACGCGGCCCGGGAAGAGGTCGGCGTAGAGGGCTCCGATGTAGGTCCCGTAGGAGACGCCCAGGTAGTTCAGCTTCGCGTTGCCGTTGGTGGCGCGCAGGACGTCCAGGTCGCGG
>NZ_CAUROW010000145.1:0-3715 GCF_963526355.1 uncultured Actinomyces sp.
GGTGCTCGCCCTCCTGGGCGACCTCCCGCCAGGCGCCAGTGCGACTCCGTCCTTCGTGCGGGCGGCCTTGACCTGGCAGAGTCCCCGGCGCACCATCCCCGGCGGGGCGATCTCCGCGGTCCTGGCCGAGGCCGAGACCCTCGGGATCACCGGCGGCGGCGCGCTCACCGAGGCCGGCAGGATCCTCGCCCGACGGGCGGCGGCGAGCCTCGACGAGCAGGACGCGGGACTCGGCGGCAGCCTCGGTGGCACCAACCGCGCCGAGGAGACGGGCGGCGACGCGCACGCCGAGCCGCTCTCGGATGACGAGACCCTGGCAGCGCTGGAGGCGGCGCTCGCCACGGACCTGCCGGCCGCCGTCGACATGATCCTCGTCCAGTCCGACCTCACCGCCATCGTCCCGGGCCGGCCCGCCCCAGAGCTGGCCGCGCTGCTGGAGCGCACGAGCGTCGTCGAATCGCGCGGTGGGGCGCTCACGGTACGGTTCACGCCTGAGTCGGTGCGCGGCGCGCTCGACGTCGGCTACCGGGCCGAGGAGATCACCCAGGCGATCAGCCGCTACAGTCCCGCCCCCCTGCCGGACTCGTTGAGCGTGCTCATCCAGGACGCGGCCCGCCGTCACGGGGCGGTGCGGGTGCGGGCCGTGTCCGCGCTGCTGCGGGTCGGCGACGAGGCGACGGCCGCCGGACTCCTGGCCGAGCCTCGCCTGCAGGACCTCGGCCTGGACGAGGTGGCGCCTGGGATCCTCGTGGCCACGGCGAGTGCCGGGCAGGTACTGCGCGAGCTGCGCGACACCGGGCTGGCGCCGGTGACCGAGGACGCGAGCGGTCACCTGGTGGTCGGGCCGGCCACCGCGCAGCAGGCGCACCGGGCCCCTGAGCCCTCACTGCCCGGCAGTGAGCACTCAGTGCGACGGCGTCGGCCCGGAAGGCGCGAGCTGGCGTCCCTGGTGGGCAGACTCCGCGTGGGGCAGGAGGCGCTGCAGGCCACCGGAGAGACGGCTGTGGCCACCGACCCGGTGCACGCCCTGGCGGTTCTGCGTCAGGCGCAGTCCTCGCGCTCGCGGCTGCGGCTGACCCTGGCCGGTCCCGACGGCGCCGTGCAGGAACGGCAGGTGAGAGTCATGGCCGTGGAGTCCGGACGGGTGCGCCTGCGCGACGTCGTGCGCGAGACCGAGCTGACCGTTGCCGTCCACCGCATCGTCTCGGTCGAGACGAACTGACGGTTCTCTCACTCACCGACGTTTTCTTCAAAAATGACGCGTATCCGTGTCGATTGTGAAGATTCTGTCGAAGTGCGGGAGGCTGAGTCGATGTGCCCAGGCCAACCCGTGCGGGCCGGGGCAGTTTCAGGAGCCTCCCCTACACTGGCCGAGTGACCGACACGATCGACTCTCACACCGGTGCCTCAGGCGAGCCTTCGACCTGGCCAGACCCAGCCTCAGGCTCCACGGCGCGCACTGCCGCGGCGACCCTGGAGCGCTCGACATCGGGTCCGGCCTCGCCTTCTCCGGCCCTGGTCCCAGTGCCGCGCGCCGGAGCCCTGCCGACCCCCGGTGAGCAGGCCCAGGCCGCCAAGGACAAGACCCTCACCTGCCCGGCGGCCGTCGAGCTCGCCCGCCACGCGCTGGAGGAGGTCACCGACCCCATCACCGTCGGCGAGTACCTGGCCGCCGTGCCCAACGCCGACCGCCTCGTCACCCACCTGTTCGACTGCACCCTGAGCGGCTATCGCGGCTGGCGCTGGGCGGTCACCCTCAGCCGCGTCCCACGCAGCCGCACCGCCACCGTCTGTGAGATGGAGCTCCTCCCCGGAGAGGAGGCCCTCCTCGCCCCCGCCTGGGTCCCATGGGCCGAGCGCCTCGAACCCGGCGACATCACCCGCTCCGACCGCCTCCCCCGCAAGGAGACCGACGAGCGCCTCGAACCCGGTTGGGAGGCCACCGGTGAGGACGCCGACGCCGTCGCCCTGGATCAGCTCGATCTGGGCCGCCCCCGGGTCCTGAGCGCCCAGGGCGTGTCCAGCGCCGCCAAGCGCTGGTACGGCGGCGACCACGGCCCCGACGCCGAGGGCGTCCGCAAGGCCCACGCCACCTGCTCCACCTGCGGTTTCTTCGTGCCCATGGCCGGCGCCCTGCGCGCCATCTTCGGCGTGTGCGCCAACGAGTGGGCCGCCGACGACGGCAGCGTCGTCTCCCTGGATCACGGCTGCGGCGCCCACTCCGAGACCGACCTGCCCGACCAGGGCCCGGAGTGGCCTATCAACCCCTCGCGGGTCGACGACCACCTCATGGTGCCGCTGAGCACTAACGGGCTCGACCTGCGCGAGGGCCGCAGCATCGCCGAGCTCGCCGCCCAGCAGTCGGATGACGGCGTCGACAGCGGCGGCGAGCCCGACGGGGCCCCCGATGAGAATGCGGCCGATGCGCCCGGTCCGGGCGCCGGCGCGGAGCCGTCGTTCCAGGATGTCGATGCCTCCGCCGACGTCGCGACGGCCACGGCCGACTTCGACGGCGCTGTTGACGACGTTGCTCGCGCCGACGGCAAGGGCGGCGCCGAGCGTGCGGATGTCACCGAGCCCGCTGCCGAGGAGCGGTCGGCGGAGGCTCCCGGGAAGAAGACCGGTAAGACGGCGAGGAAGCCCGCCGCGAAGCGCTCCCGCCGTACGGCCGCCCCGGCCAAGCGTCGTCGTACGTCCGACTCGACGGAGGAAACCGCTGAGGACCGCCGTAGCCGCCTGCTGGAGCTCGACCTCGAAGAACTTGGGCAGACGACTGCCGCTGCTGCGTCGGCCGCATCGGCCTCCGATGCCGCCGAGGTCCTCATGGCAGCCGTGGACCCGGCGCGGACCTCTGCCAGCATTGGATCTGGTGACTCACCCAGTGAGCGGGCCGCATCCGCCCGCGCCGCCGTGGCCGGCCTGTCCCTCGCGCTTGGGATCGATGCACTTGCTGGGGGAACGGACGAAGAATCGGCTACGAGGCCCTCGGTCCCAGTGCCAAGCGCCCGAGGCGCCGACGACCGCGCGGACGCGACGTCCCAGGAGGACGCGTCCAGCGCGGAGCCCGAGGAGGCGGAGGAGGCGGAGCCCCAGCACGCGCCGCGGACCCTCGCCGACCTCGAGGCCGTCCTGCCCGACCGCTCCTGACACCTCCTCGGCTGCGCTCCGCCATCATGCCTCAGCGAGGCGCTTGGCGGTCCCCAGCACCTCATCGAGCATCGCCTCGGTGAGCCGCCCGGTGAACGTGTTCTGCTGACTGGGGTGGTAGCTGCCGAGCAGCGTCACCGGCCTGCCGTCGGGCCTGGTCAGCTCCGCCGTCGCCCCGTGGCCGAAGCGCGGCTGAGGGCGGGGGAGGGTCCACCCCGCCTCGCGGGTGACTCGCAGTGCCGCGCCCCATCCGATCCCGCCCAGCGCCAGCAGCACCTTGACCTCGGGCATGAGGGCGATCTCGCGGGCGAGCCACGGTGCGCAGGTGGTGCGCTCGACGGTCGTCGGCTTGTTGGCGGGCGGGGCGCAACGCACGGCGGCGCCCATGCGCGCACCGATGAGTCGCTGCCCGTCACCGGCCGCCGTTGAGGCGGGTGATGTCGCCAGGCCCGCCCGGTGGAAGGCCGCCCACAGCCAGTTCCCGGAGCGGTCCCCCGTGAACATGCGGCCGGTGCGGTTCGCCCCGTTGGCCGCCGGCGCCAGCCCGACGACGTAGATGCGGGCATCC
>NZ_CAUROW010000146.1:0-3585 GCF_963526355.1 uncultured Actinomyces sp.
GACGCCGATTCCGGGATTCCTGCGGATCGACCTGACTGTTCACGGGGACAACCGCGGCTGGTTCAAGGAGAACTGGCAGAGGGAGAAGATGCTGGCCCTGGGGCTGCCCGACTTCGGGCCGGTTCAGAACAACATCTCCTTCAACAATGAGGTCGGGGTGACTCGGGGCATCCACGCCGAGCCCTGGGACAAGTTCGTCTCGGTGGCCACCGGCCGCGTTTTCGGCGCTTGGGTGGACCTGCGCGAGGGGCCGTCCTTCGGGACCGTCTACACCTGCGAGATCGACCCGTCGGTGGCCGTGTTCGTGCCCCGGGGTGTGGGCAACGCCTACCAGACGCTGGAGCCCAATACCGCCTACACCTACCTGGTCAACGACCACTGGTCGGCCGACGCCCAGTACACCTTCCTCAACCTGGCCGACGAGACGGTGAACATCCCCTGGCCCATAGCCCTGACCGAGGCGATCCTCTCCGACAAGGACAGGGCCCATCCCCGCCTGACCGACGTCAGCCCCTTCCCCTCGTCTGAGGTGGGCGGCTAGGAGGGTCGTCGGGCCTGTGCGGGGCGGGGTCGGCCTGTTCTCGGTCGCCCTTGCCGTCGTACCACCTCATCTGACTCCCTGTGGTCTCGGGGAAAGGACTGATTCTTCTGGGGAGGGATGCGGTGGCAGAAATTCTAACGAAAAGAAGCATAACAAAACGAGATCGATGTGGTGCCGTGATGGATGTGCGGCCTCGGTCGATCGCCATCGCCGTCACGCTCACCCCCGCCGTCTTCCTGCTGCTGGCACTGCTCAGGCGCGACCGACGGGCGCTGCTCGTCTTGCTGGCCAGCGCCGTCACCTGCACCGGTATCGGGTTCCTCATCGCCCCTGCGCACTTCTCCGACGACCTTGTGCGCTACGACCCGCCCCACTGGAACCTGCTCGCGGTTCTGGCCGCCAGCGTCTACGTCTCCTGGGGCGCCGCCACGCTGGTTGTCCTGACTCGCCTGCATGTCCGCCAGGGTGACATGAACCACTCGCTAACGGGCGAGGAACGGCCTCTCGTCAATGGTGACCGAGTCTCGCAGGCAGTTCCTGGCCCTCTTCCCCAGTCGGAGCAGTCGCCCGTTCGCCGGCCCGCGGCCACCGCCGTTCGGCGCGCCTGGGTGTCGCTGCGCAGAGGCGGGCTGCGTCGGGTCTCATAGGTGGAGAACAGCTTGCATGTTGCCGTCGTGGACACGCCTGCGTCCCCGGGGCCGGTACGGTGATGCTCCATGAGAAGAATTGAGCCCGCACGCCGGCGGTACGCCTGGGGGTCGGCCACCGCCATCCCCGCGATCCTGGGTGTGGCCGACGACGGCGACCCCTGGGCAGAGGCCTGGTACGGCTCCCATCCCGGTGGTCCGGCCCGGATCGCCGAGGGACGGACCCTGTCCGACCTCATCGAGGCCGAGCCCGAGCGCCTCCTGGGTGATGACGTCATCAGGCGATTCGGGTTCCAGCTGCCCTTCCTGCTCAAGCTCATCGCCCCCGAGCAGCCCCTGTCCCTCCAGGTTCACCCCAGTCAGGGGCAGGCGGCCGAGGGCTACGCCCTGGAGGATGAGGCGGGTGTCGCCCTGGACCACCCCGCCCGCAACTACAAGGACACCAACCACAAGCCGGAGATGGTCCTGGCCCTCACCCGTTTCCAGGCGGTCGCCGGCTTCCGGGCCCCGCGCCGCGCCGTCGAGGTCCTCGCCGGGCTGGACAGTATCCTGGCCCGCAGGATGCGCCGCACTCTGCGACTCAACCCGACCCGGTACGGCATCCGTCAGGTCTTCTCCGACGTCGTCTCGGCGGCCACCCGCCCGAGCCGTCAAGAGATCGGTGACCTCATCGCCGAGATCGCCGCCCGCTTCGAGGCCGGCACATCGCCGTCGCTACGCGTGGACTCCAATGTCCTGAAGATGGCGGCCACCTTCCCCGGCGACCCCGGGGTGGCCGCCGCGCTCCTGCTCAACCCTGTCACCCTCCAGCCCGGCGAGGCCCTGTTCGTGCCCGCGGGTAGTGTCCACGCCTACATTTCCGGTCTGGGGGTGGAGGTCATGGCCTCCTCGGACAATGTGCTGCGCGCCGGGTTGACGGCCAAGCACATCGACGTCCCCGAGATGCTGGCCTGCGTCGACTACGTGGCGGCGCCACCGGTGCGCCCTGCCCCGGAGTACCTCTCGCGCGCCACCCGCGCCTACTACGCGCCGGTGGACGATTTCGAGCTCATGGTCACCACCGTGGTGGTCACCGATGGCCGCCTGCCCGTCCCCGGGCGAGGGCCGCGCATCCTGCTTGCCATTGAGGGGGCCGTGACCCTGGTGACCCAGGCCGACTCGCAGACGCTGGCACAGGGAGAGGCGGTGTTCGTCGGTGCCGACGAGCGCAGCCTGTCCGTCGAGGGGGAGGGCACCCTCGTTCAGGCCGACGTCCCCTGAACAGGGGTGAGGGACACCCTGGTGGGGCGGATGCTCAGTCGACCTGCACTCCGGTGATTCCGTCAGCGATTCCCTCCTGACGAGCGGCGGCCGCAGCGACGTCGTCGCCCGCTTCCGGGGTGAGCACCACTGCCGTGCGCCCGGCGCGCCAGGATGCCAGGACCTCCTGAAGCGCCTCCGCGGCCCGTTGGCGGCGTATCAGGACGGCGCGTGAACCGGCGGGGTCCGCATCGCCGCAGAGGGCGTCAACCCTGGCCACCAGCTCGCCGCGCGTCAGTGTGACGGGCTGCGCGTCCTGCGTGCCAGCCGGGGCGAGGTCGGTGAGGCAGGGCAGGTCGGCGCTGAGGCTCACCGGTGCGAAGCGGTCCGGATATGCCATGAGGTCCGCGGCGCCGTCGAGCACGAGAGCGGGCAGCTCTCCCGGCCAGCGCAACGCCAGGGAGGCGGGTGGCACCAGCACCTGCACCTCCGCCGCCTCGCACAGGTGCTCCGGACTGAAGGCGACGCTCAGTTCCGGGACGAGGCCGACGGCCCCGACCTCCTCGCCGGTCCCCAGGAGCACTCTCCGCCCGGCCGCCCACGCTCCGCACGCCCAGGCCACCGTCCGCCAGTGCGGGGGCATTCCCACATGGACCCCGTCACCCGGTGTCGACTCTGCTGTGATCAAACCTGCAACCTTGGCCAGCCACATGTACGTCACGTATCCGGTCAACTCGACGCGCTCATCATCTCCATAACAATTTAGCCACGGCCGGCCGGTGTCATGAGGGGTTGGAAGCAGGGTCAGTAAAGGGTCGTGCATGTCTATAGATTGAAGCAGATCTACTGACGTCCAGGAATCTCCCTGGTGCTGTCCAGCCGGTTGGACTGGAGTTGCTCGGTGAGGTGATGCCCTAGAGGTCTCTGGAGAACCGTATATTTTGCTGCTGTCAGGCAGGCCGCGGGCACCTCCCAGGGGATTTGTAGGAAGTCAACATATGGTGTTAGCCAGATGGGGATATTCCTTGATATATCAAGGAATGATGTCATGATCACGAGAGGGTGAACTTTCCCTCCCCGGCTTGACTGACCTTGTCTCACAAGCATGTAATTCTTACTGGCAAGAAGCTCGGATCGAAGGGAGGCCGGCATGTGGAA
>NZ_CAUROW010000147.1:0-3557 GCF_963526355.1 uncultured Actinomyces sp.
GGGCTGGGACGTTGCCGCCTCCTGCGCCGCGGGAGACTCGTCGGCCCAGGCGGGCGCGGGGGCCATCGCCGGGAGACCGACGACGGCGGACCCCGTGAGCGCGACGGATAGAAGCATCATGATGCCTGCGCGCATCGTTGCACGGTGTGGAGTACTCACAGGCAAAAGGATACCGCCTGGGCAATCACTGTCTATTGCACAGACAATTACCCAGGCGGCGGTCAGGTAGTGGTCGGGCAGTGGCCAGGTGGTGGCTACTGCCCCTGAGCGGCGTACTTGGCCTCGACCTCGGCCTTGAGTGGGCGCCACCAGGCCTCGTTGTCACGGTACCAGTCGATGGTCGCCTGCAGGCCGGAGCGGAAGTCGGTGAACTTCGGCGCCCAGCCGAGCTCCTCGACCAGCTTGGAGTTGTCGATGGCGTAGCGCATGTCGTGGCCGGGGCGGTCGGCGACGTGCTCGTAGTCGTCGGGCTCGTAGCCCATGAGCTCCAGGATCAGCTCGACGACCTCCTTGTTGTTCTTCTCGCCGTCGGCCCCGATGAGGTAGGTCTCGCCGATGCGGCCCTTCTCGATGATGTCCCACACGGCGTCGTTGTGGTCCAGGACGTGGATCCAGTCGCGCACGTTCTCACCGGCGCCGTAGAGCTTGGGGCGCACGCCGTCGATGAGATTGGTGATCTGGCGCGGGATGAACTTCTCGATGTGCTGGTAGGGCCCGTAGTTGTTCGAGCAGTTGGAGATCGTGGCCTCCACGCCGAAGGAGCGCACCCAGGCGCGCACGAGCAGGTCGCTTCCGGCCTTGGACGAGGAGTAGGGGGAGGAGGGGTTGTAGGGCGTCGTCGGCTCGAACTTGGCCGGGTCGTCCAGCTCCAGGTCGCCGTAGACCTCGTCGGTGGAGATGTGGTGGAAGCGCACCTTGTGGCGGCGTACCGCCTCCAGCAGGGTGAAGGTGCCCACGAGGTTGGTCTGGATGAAGGGGGAGGGGTCGCGCAGCGAGTTGTCGTTGTGGGACTCGGCGGCGAAGTGGACGACGACGTCGGCCTCGGCCACCAGCGGGTCGACGACGTCTGCGTCAGCGATATCCCCGACGACGAGGGTGACGCGATCATCCACGTCTGCCAGTGAGCCCTTGTTCCCGGCGTAGGTGAGCTTGTCCAGGACGGTGACGGTGGCGTCGGGGTGGCGCACCAGGGTCTGGTGGACGAAGTTGGCGCCGATGAAACCGGCGCCTCCGGTGATGAGGACGTGCATAGAACTCGCTCCGATGAGGGGGAACTGTGGGCGCCCGGCGCCCGTCATGGCCGACGCCATCATGCCACAGGAGTCCTCGGGGGCCCACAGGAGCCCGGGGAGCCCATGGGGTCCGCAGGCATCACCGTCCTCCTTGCCCGTCTCCGACTCCTCCCTGACGTCCGCGATGCTGCAACCAGATTGCAACGGTGTGGTCGCGGTGTGACGAAACCTTGATCTGCCGGGAAAAAGCGATACCCGTGCAGCGGCGCGGGCGGTGGTGGGCATCGGCGAACAGACCCTGATATCCGAGCCACCCAAAAATATCAGTAAACTATCAATAATCTCTCGGAAAACACATAGATATTAAATATCGAGCATTTCGGGGGAGCGGTGTCGGTGGCTTCGGTGGTGAGGCTCGACCGACTCCAGTCGATATCACCCCCAAAAGGAGCCCCATGAAAGTTCCACGCGCTCTTGGCCGTCTCGTCCTACGCATAGACCGTCGCCCTACTGCCGGCCTGCTCGCGCGCCGCGCCACCGGGCTGGTCGCCCTGGTCCCGCTCCTGCTGGCCGGACTGGTGCCTGTGGCCAGCGCCGCGCCCGACACCGGTGACTCCGGCGGCTCGGGCGGCGGTTCCGCCTCTCAGGCTGACGGCCCCGCTCCGGTCCAGGTCCTC
Organism: uncultured Actinomyces sp.; assembly: GCF_963526355.1. Taxonomy (GTDB): domain Bacteria; phylum Actinomycetota; class Actinomycetes; order Actinomycetales; family Actinomycetaceae; genus Actinomyces. Next base: position 1,910 of record NZ_CAUROW010000147.1, read on the forward strand.
GACCTGACCGGCTCCAGCGGGCAGGCCACCGAGATCGCCCGCTCGGGCCTCGACGACGCTCAGTCGGGAACGGGTGCCGGGGGTGGCGGCGCAGGCGGAGGTACCGGCGCCGCCACGTCGGTGAGCCCGGCGCTGGCGGCCAGTGTGAGCCGGTCCGTCCAGAGGACAGTCGCCCAGACCACCGGCGGGACCGATGGGCGGGTTCCCATGATCCTGCCCACAGCCACCGACCCGCAGATCGATGCCACTCTTCTGACCGATCCGCTCGAGGTCGACCGGTTCCTCGTCGCGGGATTCACCTGGACCGGTGGTGCCGACCTGCCCGAGGGCGTGCGCATCTACCTGCGAGTGAGGGAGAACGGCACCTGGTCGCCCTGGTACCTCAACGAGGCGGCCGACTCCGGGAGGGACGACCGTGCCACCTCCGGCACCGGCGAGTTCGTCACCGGTGGTGCCGACGCGATCCAGGCCTCCGTCGTCGGCGGCTCACTGCCCACGGATCTGAAGCTGGCCCTCGTCCCCTCCCAGCCCCAGGGGGAGCAGGCCCTCAGTGCGGCCGACCTCAAGACCACTGAGGCCGGGCCGACTCCGGTCATCGAGGACGCCGCCGTCCCGCAGACTGCACCCGGCTGGCCCGGTGCGTCGAAGGGCTCCACCGAACCGGTCACTCAGCCGGCTGCCGCAGGAGCGACGCCGTTGGTCAGGCCCGCGACCTTCACGACGACAGCGCTGCCTCCCGTGCGCCCCGCCGCTCTGCCGGCCACCGTGCCCGCCGCTCTGCCGGCAGCGACGACCGCCAACGGCCTCCCGGTGCCGGTCACCACCCGGGCCGAGTGGGGGGCCAACGCCTCCTACATGACCTGGGACCCCGAGTACGCGTCCGCCGGTCACGTCGTCGTCCACCACACTGCCGGAACCAACAACTACTCCGCCGAGCAGTCGGCCTCCATCGTGCGGGGCATCTATTACTACCACGCGGTCACCCTGGACTGGGGCGACATCGGTTACAACTTCCTCATCGACAAGTTCGGCACCGTCTTCGAGGGACGCTCCGGCTCCCTGGCGGCTCCCGGCGGCAGGATGAGCGTCGGAGCCCACGCCCGAGGCGTCAACACCGGGACCATGGGCCTGTCCATGATGGGTGACTACAGCAGCGTCAGCCCCTCGGAGGCTCAGCTCAGTTCCGTGGGCAAGATGGCCGGATGGTTCCTTCGGCGAGCCGGTATCTCGGACGCCAACGGCTGGGCGGGCCTGCACGTGTGGACCACCGAGCGTTACCAGGCCGGTTCCACCGTCTCGATGCCCCGGATCCTGGCGCACCGCGACGTCGGCTACACCTCCTGCCCTGGTGACGTCGGCTACTCCAAGCTCGGCATCATCCGCTCCATCGCCCAGGCACAGATCGACGGTTCCGGGACCTGGAAGGCCGAGTCGGGCTCCTGGTACTACATACGACCCGACGGTGCCAGGGCCACGGGCTGGGTGCTCGACTCCGGCAGCTGGTACTACCTGGACGGCTCCCGCGGCGGGGCCATGGTCACCGGATGGGTGGCCGATGCCGGCAGCTGGTACTACTTGGACGGCTCCCGCGGTGGGGCCATGGCGACCGGATGGGTGGCCGATGCCGGCAGCTGGTACTACTTGGACG
>NZ_CAUROW010000148.1:0-3521 GCF_963526355.1 uncultured Actinomyces sp.
CCTACGCGGCGATGTGTCCGCGCAGGCCCGCTATGAGGTCTCCTCGCGCGGGGGCCTGGGCATGGTCGTGGGCGCACTGGGCGGGCACGTGCGCGAGTACGGCCGCCCCCGCCGCAGGCGGAGCACGGCACCGGCCGGCAGGGGGAACGCATGAACCGGCTGACGATCGCCATCCCCACCTTCCGGCGTCCTCAGGACCTGAAGCGGGCCGTCATCGGGGTCCTGGCGCAGGCCGGAGAGCTGGTCGGCGGCCTGAGCGCCGAGGCCCGCGAACCCGAGGGCGATGCGGCGGGCGCGATAGACGCGGACAAGACAGCCGGTGAGGTCGTCTGCGACGTCGAGGTCCTCGTCATCGACAACGACGCCCGGAGCACCGGGCGCCAGACCGCCCTCGCCGCAGCGGCCGACGCCGGGGTGGCCGTGCGTTCCTCCGCGAAGGCGCCCGAGGAGTCCGGGAGCGTGAGCCTGCGCTACGTCGTTGAGGAACGGCCCGGTGTGGCTGCGGTGCGCAACCGCGCCCTCGACGAGACCGGCGGGCGTGACCTGCTCGTCTTCATCGACGACGACGAGGAGCCCGAACCCGGCTGGCTCGCCGCCCTCGTGGGGCTGTGGGCCTCCACCGGCTGCCAGGCGGTGGCCGGCCCCGTCATCCCCGTCTACGAGGCCGAGCCGGAGGAGTGGGTGCGTCAGGGGGAGTTCTTCGTGCGCAGGACCTGGCCCACCGGCACGGTCCGTCCGGTGGCGGCCTCCAACTGCCTGCTGCTCGATCTGGAATTCGTGCGCAGGGCCGGGCTGCGCTTCGACGAGGCCTTCGGGGCCACCGGGGGAGAGGACACGCTCTTCACCCGCCGGCTGAGTGCTGCCGGGGGCGTCATCCGCTGGTGTGACGAGGCGCGCGTGCGCGACCACGTCCCGGCCTCGCGCCTCACCCGTCCCTGGATCCTGCGACGGCAGCGATCCCATGCCGCCACCTCGGTGCGTGTCGAGCTGGCCCTGGCCGGCGGCGGGGCTCAGCCGGCCATCCGGGCCAGGGCCGCCGCTGGTGGCCTGGTGCGTATCGTCGTCGGCGGCCTGCGGACAGCCGGTGGAACCCTCATCGGCAGCCCTAAGCACGCTGCCAAGGGGGCCCGGCTGTTGGCCCGGGGCCGCGGCATCCTGGCGGCCAGCGTCGGAGGCGGCGTCCACCGCGAGTACGACCACTGAAGGCTCGGGGCTCGAACTCACTGCGGTGCTTGGCTGAGGGTATCCCCGACGTCCTGCTCAGCACTGCACGAAGGTCGGGGATACTGGAGGAGGGGCGGGTGTACTCTATGGGGGTCGGGGGTTCGTGCAGTATGCACAACCCTTGGCCAGTGGGGGCATTGCTTCTTGCTGCTGGACATAGGGGCATCCCCCCTTAAACACCCTAAACACCCCTATGAATAAGCCTCATTGGCTCCTTGACTGTTGACGTCAACCGATCCGTCTCCACGTAGTATGCCAGCTATGAGGTTGAGTCCTTTTCGCAGAACCTACTTAATTCCTGAGGGCTGCTGGAATGGCTTCATCAAGATACCACATCCAGAAACTGCGACGCGCATCAACGTCAACCTGATCTACAGGCATCCAGTTCATGCCTCCCGCGGCAGCGCTGGCACACGTGTAACTGGTTTCAAAGCTGTCAGGAGCTAGTTCGTCATCATCAATATCATTATCTGCAGTATCATAGTCAGGATTTCGGTAACAAGCGGAAACCACCATTGCAGCGGCCGCGTCAGCCACCATTAATGCTGGGTTGGTAGTAGCATTTGAGCCGAATTTTGCTATCACATTCTGAAGGAAGCGAGAGGCGTCGTTCTCTGCGGCGCCTGGGTCTACGTTTTTCCCCATAAGAGCATGGGTTAGTTGTAGCATCCTATCGATGCTGGAATCTGCTGGAAACACCTGTGTCCATATCGACTTCACCTTATTGACGCACAGCACCTTGAGGTGTGTCCGATTTAAATAGGATGCCTCCGCGTCGGCAAAGTCATTCATTGCAATCCAAATGGCGGTTCGACTTTCCAACGAAAGAATCCCTTTGGGACTTGCGCTTAAATCAATTTTCGCTCGATTGATTGCGCTGCTCACAGCAAGCATGTCGATCATAAGTTAAGTCATTCCTTCCCTTACAAATTTAATATATCTCAGGTATCGGTTGGCCTGAAGACACTTGAAGTCCGGATGATGTGACGACTGACCCATCCGTTCTGAATATCCATGTTCCGTCTGGGTCGGTGGCATACCAGTCTCGGCGCTGATACTGAGCTAAACTTCGGAACCATCCTTGACAGTCTGGACACATAGGTTTAGATGCGCCAATGCGTGGCCATTTAGTGTTGAGTGCCATCTGTCGTTCGGCATGTGATGCAAAATACTTCCCGGGTACCCCCTGATCTACATAGTGTGAAGTTCTTGGATGTCCCATCTCGTCGGTGACTTGAAGCACCTCCTCGACATTAGGGTCCAGAAACCCTGGAGGGCGATCTTTTGACCAGCCACTGAGTGCATCGTTGTAGCGGTCGGACGAAACAGCTTTGCGTTTATTTCTTTTTGTCGCTGGAAGTTGTTCCTTGACTCGTGCGGCTCGTGTGTGTGCTGCTTGTGATTCTGCGACGTGTTGGGCTTGGGTTCTGGCTGCTGCTGCCTGTCTCATGGCGGCTCGGTTGGCGGCCATGTCCCTGGCGGTGGTGCGGGCGATGGTGTGTGCGCCGGCTCCGAAAACTGAACCTGGGATGAAGGTCAGGGCGAAGTCGAACAGGTCCCAGGCTAACTGGCCGGCGGTGACGTTGCTGAGGTATGAGGAGGTCGCTGCCGCAGGGTCGTGGATGAAGGAGGCCAGGCCGCGTCCGTGGGTCATGGTCCAGGAGGCGGCTCCGGTGACCGCCAGGGCCAAGGCCAGGCTCCATCCCGCGGTCATCAGCAGCATGGCGGCGGTGGCGATCATCAGGATCTGGCCGGCAGGGCCCAACTCGTCCCAGAAGGCGGCGAGAGCATCGAGCAGGCCCGCGAAGTAAGAGGGGGTGGAGGCGTCGTCGCCGTAGAACAACTCGGGGCCGATGGCTCGCGCCATAGTGATGCCCTGCCACAGGCACCCCAGTGCCACCAGACTGCTCATCGCCAGGGCCGCGACGGCGAAGAAAGCGGAACAATCATGATCGACACCACTGACCACAACATCGTTTCCGGGATCGGAGTTCGCTTAACCACCCGAGCCTCTTTGGAACTCGCATCGAGATCAACCATAGCGATTCAATCTACGTACGCAGCCTATAGAGATATTCTATCAAAAGTATACGGGCCTTACGACAAAGAAAAAAATGATTCAGGCACATATGTCGACTGGACACTCCCCAGTCATACCTCCCTACATCTTATCGCCACAGTTACGTTCGTTAAAGTTCGCATTGAAGCACCATTCGAGACAGACAGCATGTCACAAGCAATCTACTATGAAAACAAATACGGCCCCACTCTACCCTAGAGGTTCGGGCTGTTGGAGG
>NZ_CAUROW010000149.1:0-3509 GCF_963526355.1 uncultured Actinomyces sp.
GGGCGCCGGTGTGGAGCCTGGTCATCTACTCCGGAACCATGCAGATGCTGCTGGTACCACTGGCCGGAGGCGGCGAGTCACTGGCGACCATCGCCCTGTCCACCGGCTTCGTCTCGGGCCGGCACGTCTTCTACGGCCTGGGTTTCCCCCTGGACCGGGTGCGCGGCGGACTGCTCATCCGTCTCTACGCCGTCCACGCCATCACTGACGAGGTCTATGCGCTGCTGGCAGCGCGCGACCGGAGAACCATGAGCGGGCGTTACCTGGTGTCCGTCGAGGTGATCAGCCACTCCTCATGGGTGGCGGGCACCACCGTCGGCGCACTGACCGGGACGGCGCTGGTCTCCCTGGTGGGCGAGCGCATCGAGCTGCTCAGTTTCGTGCTCACGGCCCTGTTCGTGGTCCTGGCCATTGAGAACTGGCGCAACCACCCCGATATCGGGGTGCTGTGCCTGGGGCTGGTGGCCGGCGGCATCGGCCTGGCGGTGGGCGGCTCGGCCGCGCTGCTGAGTGCCCTGGTCGTCCTCGCCGTCGGCCTGGTGGGTCTGTACGCCTGGCGCGGCCGCGGCCACCGCCCCGAGTCTCCTGAGCCGATGTCGGAGCGGGGGACGGCCGCCTGATGCTCACCAATCCGCAGATCACGATCGCCGTCGGGCTCGTCGCCGCCATCACCTTCGTCTGCCGGATCGCCCCCTTCGTACTGCTGCGCGGACGCAGGAACAACGCGTTGCTGGGCTTCCTGTCCCGGGCGATGCCTCTGGGCGTCATGATCGTCCTGGTGGCCTACACGCTCGGCGGGGTGAGCATGACACCGTCGACCTGGCTGCCGGCGGCCGGCGGGATCGGGACGACAGCGGGACTGCACCTGTGGCGGCGCTCGATCGGGCCATCGCTCATCAGTGGCACCGGCGTCTACGTCATCCTCAGCCTCCTGCTGACCTGACCCCACCGGCAGGATGTCTGTCCCCAAACGCGTGGAGGGTCCCCGTCCGTTCGAGGATGCACCCGGCCGCGCAGAAAGCCCCCGCCCGCGGCAAGGCAGGGCGGCATCTCCCCAACGGTGACGAGGGCCCCGCGGGCGTGGCGGCGCGCCGGCCAGTAGGCTGCGACCGTGCCTGTCGACGTCAATCGCCCCGGCCCCTGGATGCACCGCGACCTCACTGCCCGCGGCACCCGTTTCCATGTCGCACTGGCGGGACCCGAGTCCCCGAGCGGCAGCGGGCCCCTGACCCTCCTGGTCCACGGCTTCCCCGAGTGCTGGTGGACCTGGCGCCACGTCATCCCCGCCCTCGCGCAGGCCGGGCACCGCGTGGCGGCCCTCGATCTGCGCGGCTTCGGCGGCTCGGACCGGCCGCCATCGGGCTACGACATGGTGACGCTGGCCCAGGACCTCGCCGCCGTGGTCCGCTCCCTGGGCCACGAGCGGGCCGTGGTCATCGGCGCCGGACTCGGCGGCCAGATCGCCTGGGCACTGCCGCACGTGGCACCGGGCCTGACGACGGCGATGGTTCCGGTGGGCGCCCCCCACCCCTTGGCGCTGCGGTCGCTGTGGAATCGGGCGCTGTCGGGGTCGGCGCTGCAGTACGCGAGCTTTCAGGTCCCGGTTCTGGCAGAGCGGCGTCTGCGCAACCGCGGCGCCCTGGAGGGGCTGCTGCGTTCCTGGGCCGGACCGCACACCCGGGAGGCGGTGGCCGAGGAGGCCTCTTACTACGCCGAGCTCCTGTCCCGCCCCGGCGCCGCCCGCACCGCCCTGGAGCCGATGCGCAACCTCGTGCTGTCCCGTGCGGAGACGGCGGCGCTGGAGCGGCCGGTGACGGTGCCCGTTCTGTCGATCCAGGGCGAGATCGACCCCGTCCAGCCCGCCCAGGCCTACGCGCGCGACACCCACCACGTGACCGGCGTCCTGCGCCAGGTGACGATCCGCCGCTGCGGCCACTTACCGCAGGAGGAGACCCCGGCCGAGCTCGTCCGGGCCCTGCTGCCCTTCCTGGCCGACGTCTCCCCAGCTGCCTCCTCCTGATCTCCTCTTCACGCCTCGAGCCGAGCATTATTCCGCGTATGCCCTACGACTTTTCTGTAGGGCTACGCGGAATAATGCTCGGCTCGACAGGTGCGGTGCGGTCAGCTCGATGCCGTCGTCCGACTTCCAGGCGACGAGCGGCGCCGGCTCACACCGGCTGGCGCAGGTTGTCCATGAGGGGCCGGCGGTCGAGCTGCGCGGGCAGCCAGGTGGTCGCCACCGCCAGCACCAGCGAGATCCCGCTGACGAGCACCAGCAACCCCACCGGGATCGAGGAGGACAGGACCGTCATCCCGCCTCCGGAGTACAACGCGGCGTTGACGGCACTGAAGGCAGTGGCCGCCAGCCCGAAGAGGATACCGGTGCCGGCGTAAATGACTCCCTCCAGCGCGGTGGAGGCCAGCACTGTCCTGGTCCGCGCCCCAACGACTCCCAGCAACGCGCCCTCCTGGCGCCGGGCCCGCCCCACCATGGCGATGTTGGCGATCCCGCCGACCCCGGCGATGAGGAAGATCGGCACCCCGATGGTGAGGAACCCGTTGACCGAACCCTGCGCACCGACGGCCTGCCCGGCGCCGACGGCGGCGTAGGCGGTGCCGGTCATGGCCACGGCAAGGGCGAAGGGAACGATCGTCGTCATCGACACAGAGGCGCGGTGGCGGGCATTGGCGCGAGCGGCGAACCAGGCGGGGCTGCGACCCGGGATGAGCGCGGTCCACCCGGTCAGCAGCGGCCGCAGAGTCCAGTTCGGCACGCACAGGGCCGCGATCGCGGCGATGATCCCCATGCCTCCGCCGATCGTAGCGCGTTCCCCGGCCTGTCGAGGCATGTCCTCCAGGTCCAGCGCCGCCAGCTCCTCGGGGCTGAGGGGCAGGTTGATGAGGATGGACATGATGACCACGGGGAAGAGCAGCATGAGGGCGGTCCCCCACTGCCACCACCGGGTCCGGGTCTGCGGAGCCGTGGATTCCCGCAGCGCCTGCATCTCGGGGACCGACGCCGCCCGCCGGGCCGGCCCCATCCCGCCCAGGACGCAGAAGAGCGTTGTCGCAGCGATGGCCAGCGGCACCCCGAAGCCCGGCATGACCACCGGCAGGTCGTCCGGGAAGCCTCTGAACTCCCGCCAGGTGAGTAGGTAGACGCGGGTCAGCGGCAGCGAGGCCACCGCCCCGAGAGCTCCTCCGAGCAGCCCGACCACCCCGACCTGCCCCAGGATGATGCGGCGGATGCGGCTGCCGGGGATGCCCAGGACCTTCCATAGCGCGTGCGAGCGCTGCTGGGCCGAGACGGTGAGTCCCAGCGTCGTGGACAGGATGACAGCGGTGGCCAGCCCCGCGTAGGACACGAGGTTGGAGCCGATGATGTGGGAGGCGTTGGTGAGCTCCGCCGATCCCTGGGACTGCGCCCAGCTCAGGGCGCTATACCAGGCGGTGATGATGACGCCGATGATGGCGCCGCCGACCGTGGCGACGAGCAGCGACCACAGCCA
>NZ_CAUROW010000150.1:0-3486 GCF_963526355.1 uncultured Actinomyces sp.
GGGGGGCCCGGGGCCTGGGCCCCCCCCCCCCCGGGGGGGCTGGGGGGCCCCCGGGGGGGTGCCCCCCCCGGGGGGGGGGGGGGCGGCCCCCCCCCCCACCACGGTGCTGACGGCACTGCTGGTCGGCCCGGCATGGTTCCGGATGCACATGCTCGAAGCCGGCCACGCCCAGCCCGATGTCGTCGAGCACGCTCAGCAGGCCTTCCACGACGCGGGCCTGGTGTCACTGGCCGTGGGTCTGGGCACCGCGATGCTCGCCGCCCTCGGGGTCGCCACCGTCCTCAACCGGAACCTGTCGCGCGGGGTCGAAGCCCTCGTGGACGGCGCCCAACATGTCGCCGCCGGACACTACGACCAACCCGTCATGATGACCTCGGCCAGCCCCGAGCTGGCCCAGGTCGCTGACGCCTTTAACCACATGGCCAGCCAGATCGCCTCCACGGAGCAGACCCGACGACGCATGCTCACCGACCTGGGCCATGAGCTGCGCACCCCGCTGGCCGCCACCCAGGTCACCCTCGAAGGACTGCAGGACGGTGTGGTCGACTTCACCCCCGCAAACGTCGAGATCCTGCTAAGGCAGAACCAGCGGCTGGCCGCCCTGGCCGCCGACATCTCTGAGGTCTCCCGCGCCGAGGAAGGCCGCATCCCACTGTCGCTGAGCCACCAGGACCTCGACCAGATCGTGACGGCCAGCGTCGCCGCAGCCCGGCACGCCTACGACGCCGCCGGGGTGACGCTGCACGCCCAGACCGTTCCCGGCCTGCGCGTCGACGTGGATGCCGCTCGCATCGGGCAAGTCCTGGACAACCTGCTGCGCAACGCCCTGCAACACACGGTGGGCGGCAACCGGGTCGAGGTCGCGATGAGACACGAGCACGACCGGGCCGTGGTCCGCGTCACCGACAACGGCGTCGGCATCCCCACCGAGGCCCTCACCCACGTCTTCGAACGCTTCTACCGCGTCGAGGACACCCGCACTCGCGACGTCGACGGTGGAACCGGTGTCGGCCTGGCGATCTCCAGGGCCATTGCCCGCGCCCACGGCGGTGACCTGACGGCCCACAGCGACGGCCCCGGCCACGGCGCAACCTTCGCGCTGACCCTGCCCACCTTGACTTCTTGACCAGATCTTGACCAACCCCTGCCGGGGGCTTCATCCGGGCCCGACAGGCTCAAGGACATGAACACACTTTCCCGCCGCCACGTGCTGTTCACCGGTCTCGGCCTGGCCTCGGCAGGGGCCTTGAGCGCCTGCGGCGCCAAGAACACCCCGGCCGCAGCACCCGCCGCGCCGAACTCCCCATTGACGATCCCCAGCCAGACCCCGCTGGTCGCAGCCCCCGGCACGAAGACCGTCAACCACGTCCTCACGCCCCGGCCGGTCACCCTCGATCTGGGCGGCGTCACGGCCAGGACTTGGGCCTACGACGAGACCCTCGACGCCCCCGTCCTGCGGGCCCGCGCCGGAGACCTGCTGCAGGTCCGCGTCGAGAACAAGCTTCCCACCAGCACCTCCGTCCACTGGCACGGCATCGCGCTGCGCCAGCCAAGCGACGGCGTGCCCGGCGTCACCCAGCAACCCATCGAGGCCGGCAGCAGCTTCACCTACCAGTTCGTCGCCCCCGACCCCGGCACCTACTTCTTCCACCCCCACACCGGGGTGCAGATCGACCGCGGCCTGTACCGGCCGCTGGTCATCGACGACCCCGCTGAACCCGGCCGCTACGACCACGAGTGGATCATCACCCTCGACGACTGGGCCGATGGCGTGGGCACCTCACCCGATGACATCCTCGCCGCGTTCAAGGCCCAGAACGGCACCGTGTCCAGCGGCATGAACCACGACATGGGCGGCATGGACCACGGCATGTCACCCTTGGGTGACGCCGGGGACGTCACCTACCCCCACTACCTCGTCAACGGCCGCGTCCCCGCCGCGCCCCGCACCCTGACCGCCAAGCCCGGGCAGAAGGTACGACTGCGCGTCGTCAACGCCTCCTCCGACACCATCTTCAAGCTCGCCCTGCAGGGCCATCGACTCACCGTCACCCACACCGACGGGTTCCCTGTGACCCCCACCCAGGCCAGCGCCGTCTACCTCGCGATGGGAGAACGACTGGATGCGACCATCACCCTCGGCGACGGCGTGTTCGTGCTGCAGGCCGCGCCCGAGGGCAAGAAGGGCACCCCGGCCCGCGCCATCGTGCGCACCGGCTCCGGCAACGTCCCGGCCCCGGACACCCGCATCGCAGAACTCGACGGCAAGGCCCTGCTGACCACCCAGCTCAAGCCCGCCGACAGCGCCCGACTGCCCGACCGCAAGCCCGACACCACCCTCGACGTGGCACTCAACGGCCAGATGAAGCCCTACGCGTGGGGCCTCAACGGCAAACGCTTCGGCGAGGACACCCCACTGGCGCTCAGCCGCGGCCAGCGCGTGCGGCTGCGGATGACGAACATGACGATGATGGCCCACCCCATGCACATCCACGGCCACACTTGGGCCCTGCCCGGCAGCGACGGGCTGCGCAAGGACACCGTCCTGATCCGCCCCATGGAGACCGTCGAGGCCGACCTGCAGGCCGACAACCCCGGCACCTGGATGCTGCACTGCCACAACATCTACCACGCCGAACTCGGCATGATGACGACCCTGCGCTACTGACATCTCCCGGCCGATGTCGGCCACCCACGCCTGCCCTGATGGCGCGGCTGCCCCCTTGCGGCAGCCTCACCATCGCCGTCTGCAGAGCTTGACCAGACCTTCACCAAACCTCGCGAGCTCATTGACCTCGCCCCGTCACCGTGGAAGTGGAAGGAAAACCCCTTCCCCGAGCAGACAAGGACACGCCATGTACACGAGCCCCGACCAGGCCCCCCGCTCCTTCGGCGAGGCCCCCCGCCAGCCCCTTACCGGCCCAATGACCGACCAGGACCCCACCAGCACCACCCACCAGCACGGCAACTCCCACCAGCACGGCAAGTCCCACCACTGGATGCACCTGCTGATGTGCGCACCGATGCTGCTCGTGGTCGCCGGCTACCTGTGGGCCGGACGTGCCAGCCTCGCCGCCGGCGGTGTCCTGGCCGCCCTCGTGCCCGCCATCAGCTGCATGCTCATGATGTGGCTGATGATGCGCATGATGGACCACGGATCCCAGCACTGACCACCGCCCGCCATCCACCGGCAGCACCGTCTCGAGGAGCAACCCATGAACCACCCGGCAGCCACCGCCACCCACGACCACACCACCCGCTACACGTGCCCGATGCACCCCGAGGTGACCAGCGACCAGCCCGGCCGCTGCCCCAAGTGCGGCATGTTCCTCGTCGATGCCGACGCTGCACCCGCCACCCACCAGCACGGACACGGCCGCCAGAACGGACATGCCCAGCAGCACGACACCCACGACAAGGGCACGTGGCTCTGCCCGATGCACCCCGAGGTGACCAGCGACCACCCGGGACGCTGCCCCAAGTGCG
>NZ_CAUROW010000151.1:0-3471 GCF_963526355.1 uncultured Actinomyces sp.
AGAAGTACAGGGACGGGCCGGGCGAGTGCCGGCGCCGCGCCTCGTCGTCGACCTCGGGGGAGGCTCCACCGAGCTGGTCCTGGGCGTGGACGCCCCCAGCGCTGCCATCAGCCTGGACACCGGCAGCGTGCGCATCACCGAACGGTTCCTGGCCGACGGCGTCACCCCGGCCGCCGAGGCCGCCGCCCGCGCCGAGGTACGCGGTCTCCTGGACGAGGCCGAACGGATCGTGGACCTGTCCGCCCCCGAACAGCTAGTGGGTCTGGCCGGCACCATCACCACCGTCACCGCCCACGCCCTGGGCCTCCAGGCCTTCGACCCGCAGGCCTTGAACGGCGCCGAGCTGAGCCCGCAAGCAGTCCTGGTCTCCTGTGAGGCGATTGTCCACTCCACCGCCGAGCAGCGGGCCTCCTGGGGCTACCTGGCTCCTGGGCGCCGCGACGTCATCGCCGCCGGTGCCCTCGTGTGGAGTGAGGTCGTCTCCCGTGTAGTGGCGCGGACCGAGGCCACCGGGCGCCCACTGGAGCGGGTCACCACCAGCCTCTATGACATCCTCGACGGCATCGCCCTGTCGCTCGTGCCCGCGCAGCCGATCGCGGAAGGGGCTGGAGCATGAGCGCGGCACCGTCGCTGACCTGGGGCGGTCGTACCATCACCAGCAACCCCGGGGGGCTGCCCGCGGTGGCCGTCTCCCTGACCGGGCCGACCGCCGCCCGCGCCCGCGTTCAGGCGCGCCACGCCATCGACTCCGGAGCCGACGTCGTTGAACTGCGCGTCGACCTGCTCGAGGAGGCCGACGCCCTGGTCGGCTTCGCCGAGGCCTCGGCCGCGGCGGCGTTGGCGAGCGCCTCGATCCTGGCCCCCACGGCGGCCGGCTCGGTCGGGCCTGCGACATCGCCCGCATTTGCGGGGCGGCGCGGGCCCATCGGCTCAGGCAACGGGCCCGATGGTGAGAGTGGCGAGGAGGCCGCCGGTGAGGGCGAGGAGCCGCCCGCCCCCGACCCGATGGTCGTGGCCACGGCGGCCGCCCAGGTCCTGGAGTGTCTGCGTCGCATGATCGACGTCGTTGACGGTGCCCCTCTCCTGCTCACCTGCCGCACCGCCACCGAGGGCGGCCGGGCCCACCTGGACGATGCCGGCTACGGCGCCGTCCTCAGCGCCGTTCTCGACGAGCTGGCCGACTGGGCGCCCGAGCGCCGCCCGGCCGCCATCGACGTCGAGGTCCAGCGCGGTTGCCTGCCGCGAGTCTCCGAGCAGGCCCAGGAACTGGGCATCGACGTCGTCGCCTCCTTCCACGACTTCAAGGCCACCCCCGCCGACACCTCCCTTGAGGAGGTCCTGGTCCGCATGGTCAACGAGGGGGCGAACCTGGCCAAGATCGCCGTGTGGCCCACCAGTGCCGATGACGTCGCCCGTCTCCTGGGCGTGTGCGCTCGGGCCACGGAGGCCCCGGGGGAGGGGGCGGGACTGGGCGTGCCCGTGGCCGCCATGTCCATGGGATCGCTCGGCGCGGTCAGCCGCGTGGCCCCGGCCTTCGGCACGGCGCTGACCTTCGCCGTCGTCCCCGACGCGCAGGGGGAGACTCAGGCCTCCGCCCCTGGCCAGTTGCCGATCCAGGACGTGCGCCGATGCCTGGAGCTCCTGCGGGTCTGACTCGCCTTCCCGAGGGGCCCTCGCCGGACGGCTCGGGCGCAGTCGGGTGAGGCTGGGCCTGGCAGGTGTGTCACGCAATCGGGGCGGTTATGCGTCCAGCGGGGTCAGAACGGCGATCTTCCAGCCCTCGCTGCTGCGGACGAGCTGGTAGAGGAGGCGCTCCTGTGGCGCGCCGGCATCGTGGGTCCAGGTGACGTCGGCCCAGATGCTGTGCCCGGTTTCGGCGACGACCTTGATGGTGGCGCGGGTGGTGGAGACGCCCTCGTACTGGCCGAATGCTTCGGCGAAGAACTGCTTGGTCTGTGAGGCGCTGGAGACCGCGATGGGATGCTCGGGGAACTCGATCAGTGCGGGCACGGCGTAGTGCTCGGCGATGGTCTCGGCGTCCCGGTCGAGCAGAGCACGGGTGTAGGAGTCGAAGAACTGTTCCGCGATGGCGTTGTGAGTCATGTCCTCCACACTACGCACCGACTCGGACAGGCCCGTCCCATCGGTATCGCTGAGGTCGGCGAAGGATCGCCATGCGGGTCTGTGCCCGCGCACTGTGGGGGAGCAAGGGGGACGAGTACCCGTTGCAGGACGCAGGGATCGTGGGCATCTTACCGCCCTCCGCCGATAGTCTTCAGCTGTGGGCCACGGCGTTGCGCTCGACAGGCCGGGGCCGGAGTACAGGGGTGAAAGAGGGACTGGCATGACCGGGTATGGGCGGCGTGGCGTCGTCGGTATGGGGGTCCTCGGCGGAGTCGCGCTGATGCTGAGCAGCTGCGCGGTACTGGTGGGGAGTGGGCGGCGTCGGGCGGGTCCGACGACGCAGGCGCCGAACGATCGTTTCGCGGAATTCACCGAGTACGTTCCCGAGAAGCTGGAGATCAGGACCGATGTGGGGCCTCTCAACAGACGCATGCCGGGTATCAGTGTCTCTTCCGCCCACTGGGTCACGCAGTACCGGCAGGAGGAACGCGAGGTCCTCCCCCCGCAGGACCGCCCGATATGGACGCATGCGGTGATGGGCCTTGATCCTGTCAGTGCCCAGGCTCTTGCCGAGGCCTCGATGGGCACGGCTGATCCGCTTCCGGGAATCCATCCCGACCTGCGTCAGTACGTCTCCAAGGACGAGGTCTTCACCGCCGTCCCCAAGGAGAAGGCCGACGAGATCCTCGACGGCGAGCACATGATTCAGGATGACCCGAATATTGCCGAGCCGCACCACTTCCAAACCGACCAGGCCGTCATCTGCGCCGATTCCAACCTCCTGATCCTCATTGCGACGGAGTGGCACACATGAACCGGCACCAGCTGCAGCCTGCGGTCCATGCGTTCGTAGGTCAGGCCGCGGATTCGAGGGGTAGAGGGTACGACCGCGCGACCTGAGGTACGACCGCTGATCACTAGAGCCGGCTCGGCCCCGCCAGGTGGGGCGCCTCACCGGGAGTACGGCTGTTCGCGGGCCGCGTCCATGCCGTACCCTTGCCCATGTTGCCCCGGCGAGGGACGCGTCTTAAGAAGGCGTGCATCCGTGATCGACGTGGTGGTACCTGGCGGTACTGCGCGTCGTCGCGCCCAGCCGGACCACCACCAGCCGCGGGGCACCGGGCCCCGCCTCATCCGCAAGGAGAGCCTCATGGCCAACAACGCCATCACCCTCAAGGCCCAGGACCGTACCGAGTTCGGCAAGGGCTCGGCCCGCCAGGCCCGCCGCGCCGGCCAGGTCCCGGTCGTCGTCTACGGCCACGGCACCGAGCCCCGCCACCTCCTGCTCGAGGAGCACGCCACCCGCCTGGCCCTGCGCAGCAACGACAACGCCCTGGTCGAGCTGGA
>NZ_CAUROW010000152.1:0-3450 GCF_963526355.1 uncultured Actinomyces sp.
GGTGGCCGTTGAGGTTGATGGTGACCTCCTGGAGGGGCTTGAGGGCGCGGATGACGTGTCTGATGCTCATCCCGGTGGCGTCCTGGAGGTAGCGGGCCACGGCCAGGGCGGTCATGACCATGGTCAGGTGGGCCTCGATGGCGTCGCGGGCGTGGTGGAAGACCGGACGGGCTCGCAGGTCGTGCTTGCTCATCCGGAAGGACGCCTCGACGTGCCACAGCTCGTGGTAGGAGGAGACCACCTCGGCGGCGTCCATCAGACGGGACGGGATGTTGGTGACGTACCCCTTGAGCCCTACCAGGGAACGGGCCCGGGCGATGGAGGCCTCGTCCAGGGCGGCGTCACCGGCGTGGACGGTGACGAAACGGGTGCGTCTGGGCTGCTTCTCGCCGGCGATGACGGCCCGAGCGCGGTTGGCCTGAGCTGTGAGGGTCTGGTTGTCCCGGGCCGCGCGGCGCTTGGAGTAGGACCACACCGCCCGCCACGAACCCGGGTGGGTGCCCGGGTCCCACACCGGCTCGGCCTTGAGGCTCTTGTCCCGCTCGCTCCTGGAGCCTCTCTTGGGGGTGATGGTGTCGATGAGCTGCCCGTCGGTGAAGGCGTCGCCTTCCCAGTGGAAGTGGGCCTCCAGGTCGCCGGGGGCGCGGACCTGACGGGCGCCGACGATGAACCGCAGTCGGGCCTCGTCCAGGGCCTTGAGGTTGGCCGCTGAGAGCATGCCGGCGTCGGCGACGATGACGAGCTCCTCGATGCCGTGGGCGGCCTGGAAGGCCTCCACGACGGGGATGATCGTGGTGGTCTCGGCCTTGTTGCCCTCCCAGCAGCCTATCTGGAGGGGGAAGCCGGCCCGGTCGACCAGCAGGCCGACGATGACCTGGGGATCGACCCGACGCTCCTTGGAGTAACCGACCTTGCGCAGATCGTCCTCACGCTCGGCCTCGAAGTACAGGGTGGTCACGTCGTACAGGCACAAGGCCAGGCCCCTGGTAGCGGTGACATGATCGAACAGGGCCCGCGAGAGACTCTCACGGTAGCCTCGCGTCTGGGCCCGGGCCAGGCAGGCTTGCAGGGTGTTGCGGTGGGCCGGTCCCGGCCAGCCGATCTCGGACAGGACTCTGGGGGTGTCGGCCTTGGAGGTCGGCTCGATCAGGCGGGCGGCGACCATCTGCTCAAAGGCCCGGTCACCCCCGGTGGCCTCGCCCAGTCCCAGGCGGGTGTAGGCCGTCTTGATGACCTCGATCAGCCAGCCCGACCTTCGGGAGGTGATCTCCGGTGCTCGCACCGCACCGCCGTCCCCGGGCGCCTTGCCGCCGCCGTCGAGTGCAGGTCCCAGGTCCAGGACCTGCTGGCCCGCCAGGAGCCGCTGGCGCCCCAGGTGCATCAGCGCGGCCAGCTCAGCCTCGTCACGAGCCGATCCCAGGTGCTCCACGATCCGGCGCACACCGTTCTCCTTGGCCACGACCTGCACGGCCGTAGCCCCCGAGGCGGTCTTGACCCTGCGCAGGTACGGGCTCACCCAACAAATCCTACCGCCGGCTTAGTGCCCCACGACGACCACCCCACCGGCACCATTCCAACGAAAAACCCCACCCAGAAAACGAAACCACCCCAAACTGTGCAACTCAGGTATAACACCGTCTTCGTCCCCGACCCGGCCTCGGGCTCCTCCGGTGGTTCGCGGGGCGGCTCCGGGTGAGCACCACTGAGGACGACGCCGGCGACGGGGACCGCGACGATTGCGAAGACGGCCGACGCGACCGCCACCGCCCGGTGGAAACCGGCGAGAACGTCACCCACGGCGATCATGCTGCCGAGGACCGCCACGCCGACGACACTGCCGGTCTGCCGGGCCGCGTTGATGATGCTTCCGGCGACTCCGGTGCAGCCCACCGGCGCGGAGGCGACGGCGGCCGAGGTCGCGGCCGGCATGGTCAGTGCCGTGCCGAATCCACCCAGGAAGGTCAGTGCTGCAATGATCGGGTACGGCGTCGAGGTCGTGACGAGGACAAGTCCGCAGAAGCCGGCCGCCCCGGCGAGCAGCCCGGTCAACATCGTCGGAAACGCCCCGATCCTGGCCGTCATCCTGCCCCCCAGAGGGGAGGCGAGGACGGCGCTGCACGCCTGCGGGACCAGGGACAGGCCTGCGAGCCAGGGTGAGTAGCCCAGGCAGCGCTGCAGGAACAGGGCCAGGACGAAGAGCTGACCGAAGAAGCCGATGTTGAGCGCGAACCCGACTGCGACGGCCACGGCGAAGCGCGGCCGGGAGAGCATCGCCATCGGCAGCATCGGTCGGCTCGCGGCGCGCTCGACCAGGACGAAGACCGTCAGCAGGGACAGACCGGCAAGAATCGAGAGGATCACGGCGGGGCTCCATCCGCGCTCACCCGCGGCGATGATCCCGTAGGTGGCGGCGGCGAGCCCCGCGGCGGACAGGGCCTGCCCGGGAAGGTCACCGCCTGCCCGCTGTCGCGCTGGACGCGCCGTCAGCCCGGGCAGGCAGTGGGCGGTGAGCCACAGAGCGACCGCGACGAGGGGCAGGTTCACCCAGAACACGAATCGCCAGCCGGTCCAGGTCACGAGCAGTCCCCCGAGCACGGGGCCGACAGCTGCGGCGATCCCGCCGGCTCCTCCCCACAGTCCGATGGCTCGGGCCCGGTCTGCGGGGCGATCGTGGATCAGGGAGAGTATCGCCAGGGAGGCCGGGACGATAGCGGCGGCGCCGACCCCTTGCAGCGCCCGGAACGCGATGAGCCACCCGCCGGCGGGGGCCAGGGCGCAGGCCGCCGAGAGCAGACCGAAGACCGCCAGACCGAGCAGGTGGACGCCTCTGGCCCCGATCCGGTCGCAGGCCGTCCCCGCCGACAGCTGAAGGGTGGCGAAGGTGAGGGAGTATGCGTCGACGACCCACTGCAAGGAGGCGACCGGGGCGCCCAGGTCCGCGCCGATCCGAGACAACGCCACGTTGACGACCGTCGTGTCGAGCATGACGATGAAGAATCCGAGCAGCGCCGCAATGAGCGCGCCGCGTCGTAGGCATCCACTCACGAGGCAGCTCCTTTCCCGTCTGTTCCGCCAGCCGCGGACAGTCGCTCCGTCGCTGCCGGTCACCGGCAGGCTAGAGCGGCCCTCGTTCGGTTCAGACCGAACCGACGCGGGCGCATACTGGCCGCATGTCACGGTTGCCAGAGCGCCTCTTCCCCGAGGCGGTCCCCGACATCACCGGCGCGGCGGCGGCGCTCGCCGATCCGTCGCGGGCGGCCATGTGCGCGGCGCTCATGGACGGTCGGGCCTGGACGGTGGGCGAGCTCGGCTCGTACGCCGGGGTTGCGCGGTCGACGGCCAGTGAGCATGTCAATGTGCTGGCGGCGCGCGGTCTCGCCGCCAAGGTCCGCCAGGGGCGGCACTGCTACGTCATGCTGGCGGGGCCCGAGGCGGCTCGGGTCATCGAGG
>NZ_CAUROW010000153.1:0-3434 GCF_963526355.1 uncultured Actinomyces sp.
GTCTCCTTCTGCGAGTCGGTGCGCTCCTACTGGATGGTCTCGACGGTCTTCGGACTCATTGTGGCGGTCATCAACGTCCTGACCCTGGGGTACTTGGGCGTGCCGATGGCGATCACCTGGGGCGTGGTCTCCTTCATCACCAACTACATCCCGAACATCGGGTTCGTTCTGGGCGTGGTGCCGCCGGCGATCCTGGGGCTGGTGGACTCCGGTCCCTGGACGGCACTGTGGGTGGTTCTGTCCTACGCGGTGGCCAACTTCGTCATCCAGTCCCTCATCCAGCCCAAGTTCACCGGGGACGCGGTGGGTCTCAACACGACAACGACGTTCCTGTGCCTGCTGTTCTGGTCCACGGTCATCGGGGCGCTGGGGACCATCCTGGCGGTGCCGCTGACCCTGTTCGTCAAAGCCCTCCTCATCGACTCCGATCCCCGCGCGCGCTGGGTGGGGATCTTCCTGTCCGCCGGCGACTCGCCCGTGCGTGACCCCGACGAGCTGGACGAGGACGTGCTCGATGAGCTCGACCTGGACGGTGACGGCGTCGGAGCGGCGGATCCCGACTATGGCCGTCCCGTCGTCGAGAAGGCAGAAGAGCCCGAGGAGGTCGAAAAGGCCCGTGAGACAAAGGCCCCTGAGACCAAGACGGTCGAGTAGGGCCGACGACGTCGTCGGCCCCATGCCGTCCGGCAGCCGCCGACGCGCTCAGACGGACTGACTGTCTGAGGATTCCCCGGTCACCTCAGGGGATCAGCGACTGCGCCTTGCCACGAGAACGCAGTCCCGGCGGTAAAAGTAGTCCTCGACCAGGATCAGTGCATCAGGTCGCGGGACGGGTCTTGTTCCATGTGCGGAGAGCCTCGACGACCGGTGGCAGATTGACTAAGACTGTCTGTCGGACGATGGCGTCGTCGATGAAACCGTAGTCGTGAGCGATGCAGTTGCGCATTCCCCGCATCTTCGGCCACTGGCTGCCAAGAAGGTGTGCGCGGATGTCAGGGTCCAATGCTCCGAGTGCTTCCACCCCGGCCGAGAGTCTCATCGCGATCGCATCGATGACGATCTGGTCGGAGAGATCCCTTTCCGAGTGACTGATGGCGATATCAAAATGCTCGAGGGCTTCCGTGATGATCTCGGCGGCCGTTCTACTGACGGGGCTCATAGCGGGACTGCCTCGGAGATGATTCGCTCGCGCATCGTCGGACGGATATTGGTGTCGGGCACCAGGTCGACGTCGGTGTCGAGGACCGATCCCAGCTCCATCTCCAGCCCGGCCAGATCCATGAGCCCGAGTGGTTGGTCCATGTGGAAGAGCAGGTCGATGTCGGAGCCCTCGTGCTCTCGGCCGGTGGCCACGGAGCCGAAGACACGGACATTCGAGCCGCCGGCAGCCTTGACCGTCTCGATGACCTCGTGACGCGCGGACCGCAGGCGCCGTGCCAGTGGCGTGGTGCCGTGAAAGCGCAGAAGGCGGGAGACCTCCGGCTGGCTTCGACCGATCTGTCGGGCGATCTCCTTCTGGGACATGCCGTCTCTGGAGGCCTTGCGCACGGCCGTAACCAGCCGCTCCCGCGCCTGGCGGACCGCCTTATCCGTCTCCTGGGCGATGGCTGCCAGGTTCTCGGCCGAATCAACGACAGACATGATCTCATCATAGCAAGTGCTATATCAGTGTCGTCGAGGGCGTCGGAGGTCAGGCGCTCCAGCCATGGAGCGGGTACGAAGGTTCAGGGTGCGCGGGAGATGAGGAGCGGGAATCGGCGACTGCGCCTTGCCACGGGAACGCAGTCCCGGCAAAAGTGCGTCCCCGACGACGTGGCCTCCGGTTCGGTCGAGCGGTGTCGGAGCCCTCGGGCTCAGCCCTCGGCGCGGCCCTGGCGCCAGTAGCCCATGAAGGCCACGGAGCGCCGGTCGATGCCGCGCTCACTGACCAGGTAGCGGCGCATCGTTCGCACCGCGGCCGCCTCCCCGGCGAGCCACGCGTACAGGGTCGTGCGTTTGAGAGCGTTCCCGCCCTTGGCGTGGCGCGGCACGTCCCACAGCAGCTCGCGGTCGACGTCGATCTCCTCGACCTCCTGCGGCACTCCCATCGGGCACAGCTCCTCGGCGGCCCGGCGCACGCCTTCGGTCAGCACCTCACCGTGCGCGCGCCCCTCGCGCCCGGTCACCCGCACCTCGATCCCGGGGTGCGTGGGCAGGTAAGGGGCGTCCGCGTCACTGGGCATCTCGACGACGGCGACTCCCCGGGCGCTCGCCGGCAGGTCCTCCAGGATCCGGGCGATCGCCGGTGCCGCCGTCTCGTCCCCGCCCAGAAGGAAGCGTTCAGTCACCTGCGGCGGCACGAAGTCCACGCCCCCGGTGTCGCCGTCCCACTGTCGGTTCGGCCCCAGCAGGACCGCCCTGGTGCCGACGACGGCGTCGAGAACCCACCGCGCGGCCGGGCCGAGCGGGTCGTGCACCACCATGTCGACATTCACCTCGGTCCGGGTCCCGGCCGCGCTGCCGGGATCCGGGGCGTCGTAGTGCACGGAGCGCGTCGTGTAGGTGCGGATCGAGCACCGGTGCTCCTCGGGCAGCTTCATCAACCGGCCGTACCAGTCCTCGCCGTCGGGCAGCCGCTCGTAGCCCGACGCCGGCGCCGGCAGCACCAGCTTGATCCGCTGGTCCCAGCCCGGGTCGGCGTAGTGGATCAGATCATCCCCGATGAAGGTGAAGCGCCGCATGGACGGCGTCACGTCGCGGACTGCCGCCACCGTGACATGGAAGAAGCGGAAGGGGGAGGTCGGTGAGGCGGACGGTCTGGCTGGGCTCATCTCGGGGCTCCTTCGTGTGGCTGAGCGTACGCTTCGGGGGCCGTGCCGCTAGAGAGTCTGCTTGAGGCGGCTGCGAGGCGGCGGTTGTGCGCATGGGCGTCTATTCCTGTTCCTCCTCCGGGGCCGCGGCGCCGCGCACGTGATGGCGGCCCTGGGGAAGGATGAGGGGCGTGTCCAAGACCGGGGTGGTGATGACCTCGGAGGACAGGCCGAACGCGACGACAGTAACCCAGGTAAGGCGCACCTAACAACAGGGTGGTTGGTGGAAGAGAGCACGCTGACGCCGTGCCGTCTTGCGTGAGGCCGCGAGAAAGAGCTGGGCGGGTAGCGTCGTCGTCTGCCCGGACGGCTCGACGCGGCTCAGGGCTGACGGGCCAGGTCCGCGGCGCCGACGAGCCCGGCCTCCTGGCCGCCCTCGGCCAGGACCACCGGGATGGCGGGGCGGCTGGTGCTCGCGGTGAGGTTGGCCGTGAAGGCCTTGCGCGTGGGGGCCAGCAGGATGTCGCCGGCCTCGGCCAGGCCGCCGGCGATGACAATGACCTCGGGGTCCAGCAGCGCGCACATGTCCGCCAGTCCCACCCCCAGCCAGTGGGTGAGCTGCTCGTAGCACTCCAGGGCGGCCGG
>NZ_CAUROW010000154.1:0-3427 GCF_963526355.1 uncultured Actinomyces sp.
GCGCGGAGGCATCGAGGCGGGCCTGCTGCCCGGGCTTCTTCCCGGCGGTCGCCCCGTGGCCGACCCGGAGGCCCGCGCCCAGGTCGAGCGGGCCTGGCAGATGGGTCCCGAGCACTTCCTGCCCACGTCGCTGGGCCGAGACACCACCGGGATCCTCTCCGCCCTCCTGGACGGGACCCTGGGCGGCGCCGTCGTCGGCGGCATCGACCTGCGTGACTTCCCCGACCCGGGCCTGGCCCGCGCCGCTCTGGCCGCCAGCGGCTTCACCGTCCAGCTCGAGGTGCGCCGCAGCGAGGTCAGCGAGCACGCAGACGTCGTCCTGCCCGTGGCCCCGGCCGTGGAGAAGAACGGCACCTTCGTCAACTGGGAGGGACGCGTGCGCCCCTTCGGTCAGGCCCACGTCTCGCGGGCCCGCACCGACCGCCAGGTCCTGGGGATGCTCGCCGATGAGATGGGCGTCGACCTCCAGGTCAACGACCTGGCTGCTTTGCATGAGCAGCTCGCCGCCCTGGGTCTGTGGCGCGGACGGCGCATGCCGGTGGCCTTCGGCCATACCCCGATGACCGCAGCCGAGGCGTCGATCGTCGTCGGCGATGTGGAGGCGCGCCTGACCACCCACAAGCCCATGCTCGACGCCGGGCGCCTCCAGGACGGAGAACCCTTCCTGGCCGCCACCGCCCTGCGTCCCATCGCCCGGGTGGGCACCGATCTCGCCCGGCGCCTGTCGCTGAGCGGCGGTGAGGAGGTGACCGTGTCGACCACCACCGGATCGATCACCCTGCCGGCCGTCGTCGGCGGCGTCAGCGACGGAACCGTGTGGCTGCCCGAGTGCTCGGCCGGATCCACCGTCCACCAGACCCTGGGTGCCGGTCACGGCTCCCGGGTCACCCTGAACCATGCAGCGGAGGTACTGAGGTGAACCCGATCCACGCGGCTCAGGCCGCCGTTGACGACGTCGTCTCCCGTGGCGGCGTGGTCGCCGACTTCTCCGCCGAGACCTGGTGGCTGACCCTCATCAAGGCCGTCTTCATCGTCGCCTTCCTCATCATCAGCGTCATCATGGCCCTGTGGGTGGAGCGGCGCGGTCTGGGCCGTATGCAGACCCGCCTGGGTCCCAACGTCAACGGGCCGCTCGGACTGCTCCAAGCGGTCGCCGACGCCGGCAAGCTCATTATGAAGGAGGACTTCTGGCTCAAGGGGGCAGAGAAGATCATCTACCTCCTGGCCCCGCTCATCGCCGCCTTCAGCGCCTTCATGGTCTACGCGGTCATCCCCTTCGGGCCGCAGGTGAGCATCTTCGGTCACTCCACGCCCCTGCAGCTGACCGACTTCCCGGTGGCGGTCCTCTACATCCTGGCCATCACCGCCTTCGGCGTCTACGGCATCATCCTGGGCGGCTGGTCCACCCACTCCACCTACCCGCTCTTCGGCGCCGTGCGCAGTGCCGCTCAGGTCATCTCCTACGAGCTGAGCATGAGCCTGTCCATCCTCACGGTCTTCCTGGCCTCGGGGACCATGTCCACCTCCGGGATCGTCAGTGCCCAGCAGCGGATCTGGTGGGCCGTGGCGATGCTGCCCAGCTTCGTCATCTACGTCATCTCCATGGTCGGTGAGGTCAACCGTCTTCCCTTCGACCTTCCAGAGGCCGAGGGTGAGCTCGTCGCCGGCCACATGGTCGAGTACTCCTCGATGAAGTTCGCCTGGTACTTCCTGGCCGAGTACATCAACATGTTCAACGTCTCGGCCGTGTGCGTCACCTTGTTCCTGGGCGGCTGGCGCTCCACGATCCTCAGCCTGTTCTGGGAGGGCGCCAACTCCGGCTGGTGGCCGATGCTGTGGTTCGTCGGCAAGGTCTGGGCGGTCATGTTCTTCATGATCTGGACCCGAGGCACCCTGGTGCGCATCCGCTACGACCACTTCATGAAGCTGGGCTGGAAGGTCCTCATCCCGGTCTCCCTGGTCTGGTTCGTGCTGGTGGCGGTGGTACGCGCCTTCCGCACCTTCTCCGGCCTCTCCCCGCAGGCCCTGATACTGCCGCTGGTGGGCTTCTTCTGCTTGGCGATGCTCGTCGTCTTCCTCATCCCCGACAAGGAGGACGAGGAGGAGCACTACGACGAGTATGACGACGCAGATGATGACGTTGAGATCATGGGTGCCGACGACGACCACGTCGCCTTCCTCGAGGGCTTCCCCGTCCCTCCGCTGCCGGGCCAGTCCCTGCCGCCCTCGCCGCGCGCCCGCCGTGCCGCCCTTGCCGCAGACTCTGATGGTCCTGAGGCCGGTTCGGCGACCGCCGTCGGCCTTCTGGACGATGTCGAGCGCGAGGACGACGACGCGACTGAGGCCGCCGACTCCGTCGGGTCCCCCGACTCAGCGGGTACTGGCAAGACCACTCCGATCCGGGTCAGCACGGACACCGCCACCGCCCTGCCCACCTTCACCCTTGGCTCCACGGCCGGAACGGCCAGTGACAAGGCCGCAGACAAGGCCGCAGACAAGGCCACCGACGAGGCCGCTGAGGCACCCCAGGAGGGAAAAGATGACTGATCGCCGCCCCAACCGCTCCCGGGGCTCCCAGCACGACGACTGGCTGCGCGACGCCCCCTCCGCCCTGGCCCGGGCCTTCGCGCCCGTGGCGGGCTACGGGGTCACCATCTCCTCGATGTTCCGCCCGGTGGTCACCGAGCAGTACCCCTTCGAGCCCGCCCAGGTGATGCCCCGCTACCACGGCCGTCATCGGCTCAACCGCTACGACGACGGCCTGGAGAAGTGCATCGGCTGCGAGCTGTGCGCCTGGGCCTGCCCCGCCGACGCGATCTACGTCGAGGCCGCCTCCAACGAACCCGGTGCCCAGTACTCGCCCGGTGAGCGCTACGGGCGCGTCTACCAGATCAACTACCTGCGCTGCATCTTCTGCGGCATGTGCATCGAGGCCTGCCCCACCCGGGCCCTGACCATGTCCACCGACTTCGATGAGCTCGTCGGCCCCGGACGCGAGGGCCTCATCTACGAGAAGGAGGACCTCCTGGCGCCCGTGCCCGACGGCGCCGTCGCCGCCCCTCACCCCATGGTCGAGGGCACCGAGGACGGCGACTACTACCGCGGTCGGGTCAGCGGCTCCACCCAGGCCCAGATCGACTGGGTTCGCGCCCACCGGCCCGACGACCCCAGCCTGGCCGGCGCTCGCGCCAAGGCCGTCTCCACCGCCTCCAGATGGGGCGCCAAGCAGATCGTGAAGGGGGTCGTGCGATGAACGTCCTGCTGTCCGGAGCCTTAGCCGCTGCCCCCGCCGCCATGAACGGCGACGGTCGCATGGGACTTGGCGAGGCCATCGTGTTCATCGTCGTCGCCCTGGTCAGTGTGGCCTGCGGAATCGGCGTCCTGACCGCCAAGCGGGCCGTGACCGCCGCCATCAACATGATCGGCA
>NZ_CAUROW010000155.1:0-3361 GCF_963526355.1 uncultured Actinomyces sp.
CCGCAGCACCTTGCGCAGCTCGTCCTTGGCGTCGTCGACCTCGAGTCGGCTCGTATCGGGCAGGTCAAGTGCGCCGGTCGTCATGGCGTCATCTTTGCAGGCGATGGCGTTTCGCATCTGAATCGTTCGTCCCGGCGGGGCACGACGTGCACTGCAAACCTGACGGTAGCCTGAGTGTCATGAGAACAGTGGCCGAACACCTGGCCGCCTGCCTGGAGATCGCCCAGGCGGCAGCGCCCCTCGACGTCGTCCTTCCCGATGCCGTCGGCTGCGTCCTGGCCCAGGACATCATCGCCGGAATCGATCTGCCCGCCGTGGACCTTGCCGGCCAGGACGGCTACGCCGTCATCGCCGGGGACGTCTCCGAGGCCGGCCGGAGCAACCCGCTCGGGCTCGATGTCGTCGACGCGGTGCGCGCCGGCGACATGCGCCCCTGTCACCTCGTCTCCGGGGCAGCAGTCCTCATCGACTCCGGCGCTCCCATGCCGTTGGGGGCTGACGCCGTCGTCCCCTGGACCGACACCGACCGCGGCGAGTCCCGGGTCAGCATCTACCGCGCCGTCGTGGCCGGCGACAACGTACGCCGCCGCGCCGAGGACGTGAGGTCCGGAACCACCGTCCTCACACGGGGCTCACGTGTCAGCGCCCGGCAGATCGCCCTCCTGGCCGGCCTCGGGCTGCACCGGGTGCGCGTGCATCCCGCTCCGCGCGTCGTCGTGGTCTCCATCGGTGACGAGCTGGTCGAGCCCGGCCAGTCCCGTGAGGCCGGCGACGTCTTCGATGCCAACGGCCACGCCCTGGCCTGTGCGGTCACCGACGCCGGCGGTCAGGCCTTCCGTGTCGCCGCCGTCCCCGACGAGCTGCGCGCCCTGGCCGAGACCATTGAGGACCAGCTGGTGCGCGCCGACGTCCTCATCACCACCGGGGGCCTGAGCGTCGGCCAGGGTGACACGGTCAAGGAGGTCCTCTCCCCCTTGGGTTCGGTACGGTTCGACGCCGTCGCCATGTCCCCGGGCCGTCAGCTGGGTGTGGGGACGGTCGAGGGCACCCCGATCCTCTGTCTGCCCGGCGATCCGGTCAGCGCCCAGATCGCCTTCGAGACCTTCGTGCGCCCGGTCCTGCGCCAGATCGCCGGGCGCACCTCCCTGCACCGCTCCAGCCTGCCCGCGACCATCTCGGAGGGATGGCACTCGCCGGCGGGCAAGCGCGAGTTCATCCCCGTCCAGGTCAGTGGCTCGCCCACCCGCGGCTACCGAGCCGAGCCGACGACGCCACCTGGAACCGTCCGGCTGCACGGTCTGTCCGAAGCCAACGCCATTGCAGTCGTTCCCGAGGACACGCGCACCGTGGTGGCCGGCGACACTCTCCACTGCCTCCTGCTGGACGCTTGATGCCCGACTCGGTTTCACGGCGAGAACCGTGCGAGGACGTCGAGGGGCGGCCCTCGAGGTCAAGGGGTCGCGGTGACCGTTTCGGCGGGGGAGCGCGGCGAGCCGTTGCCGGTCTGCTGCTCGGGGCGGGCTCCACGCCGCGCTTCGTCTGGCCGGTTCGCCTGGAGCCCGAAGCGGTTCGGGGAGGACCAGTGCCCAGTGAGTCGATGGACCCGAGGCGCCGCCCGTCCGTCGCGGTGCGTGAGCTCCGGACCGACGACTGGGAGGCCTGGAGCGCCTTGCGGCTGTCGGACAGTGAGCGACTCGCCCCCTGGGACGCCACCCCGCCCCCCGGAGGCGGGGAGACGATGAATTCCTTCCCCGTCTTCGTGCGTCGCCAGACACGCCGGGCCCGGCTGGGGGAGGCGATGCCCCTCGTCGTCGAGGTCGACGGCGCCTTCGCAGGTCAGATTGCCGTCGACCCGATCATCTGGGGGTCCACGCGTAGCGCCCAGGTGGGCTACTGGATCGGAGGCTCCTGGCAGGGGTCTGGAATCATGCGTCTGTCAGTGGCCATGGTTCTCGACCATCTCCTGGGACCGGTCGGCCTGCACCGCGTGGAGATCAACGTACGCCCCGAGAACGTACGAAGCCTGGCGCTGTGCCGTGGGCTCGGGCTGCGCGAGGAGGGGCTGCGGCGTGGGTACATGCACATCAACGGAGCCTGGGCCGATCATGTGTCCTTCGCCGCCCTTGCCGAGGAGGTCCACGGTCCGGGTGGCGTCGGCTTCCAACGGCGACTCACCCGCAGGTGACGGCTTGCGCAGCTTGTCCGCCGCTGGGAGCCGACGCGTTCTCGAGGCGGTGGAGAAGGGGCTCTGAACGGTCGTCGTCCGGCCGCGCGAAGACCACGTATCGGGGCGGAAGAAACTGCTGTGACTAGTGTGATGACAGAGGTGTCATACTGACGGTGTGACATCTAGAATCTCAGGTATTTCGCAGGAAAACCGGAGTGTTCCTGCGCGGCGATAAGGGTGCGCGCGCCTACGGTTACGATGTGGGAATCGGAATCTGGGCAGTCATCGCCCTCGTGACGGTTCTCTCCGTGTACCTCCTTCCGTATCTGGTGGGGCGCCGCGAGATGGTGCGACGCTCCAACGTCCAGGACCGCTACTCGGCCGAGTTGCGTGTCCTGGCCACGGGCGCGGCCGCCGTCGAGCATGACGACACCTGCGCGAGCAGTGGGCATGCGGAGCTCTTTCGACGTCGACCGGAGGTGAAGGTGATGAACAGGCCCGCCGTGAGGAATGTGCGTGCCCTGCGCACCGAGCGCGAGCTCGACCAGGCTCGTCAGGCCCACGCCCGGGGGCGCGAGCGCCGTCGGGTCGCCGCCTCCCACCGTGGGATCGTCGCCAGTGTCCTGCTCGGAGTGTCGCTCGGCACCTGGGTGCTGGGCTTCGTGACGGCCCTGCCCTGGTGGCCTGCCCTGCTGCCCACGGCGCTGCTCGGGGTCTCGATGGTGGCCGGCCGTCGCGCCGCCCTGGCCTCGGCTGCGGCGGACCGCCGTGAGCGCCGTCGTATCGCCGAGCTCGAACACACCCTGGTGACCCTGACCGGTCGGAGCTCGACCGCTTCCGTCGTGGCGGCGCCCCGCTCCGTCGTCGACGGCGCCCGCGGAGCCTCCAGCGACGCTGATGACTCAGGAGTGTCTTCACCCGCCGCACCGGTCGGCGAGTCCGGTGCGGCGCAGGATCCCTTCATGGAGCGACTCTCCCGCGAGGACGTTCGCGGGACGGCCACCCGATCCGCTACGTCGGCCCGGGAGACGACCGGGAGTGCGGCCGCTCCCACATCGGCCCCCACAGCCTCCGCGACTGCGCCGACCGCTGAGACCACCGGAGCCGGCGGGGCTCAGCCTTCCCTCGCCGCCGCGTCCGATGCGTCGGACGCGGAGCGCCACGCCGAGCCGGACACGGAGCTCGACTCAGACC
>NZ_CAUROW010000156.1:0-3359 GCF_963526355.1 uncultured Actinomyces sp.
GCACCGAGCTCGACGCCTACCGCCGCGGCCTGTACGAGCCGGCACCGGGCGGCCCGTCCTACAGCGGGGCCCGAGAGGTACTCGCCCAGCTCCGGGAGGCCGGAGACTCGGCCGACTCTGCGGGCTCTGCCGCCGTCCAGGCCCGTACCGTCCTGGAGGAGCGGGCCCGCGCCACCGGCCTGGACGGCTTCGACGCCGCCGCCCACAACCGGCTCATCGAGCGCTACCGCAGCGCCCTGGACGAGCTGCGGGCGGCCCTGACACCCGAGCTGCTCGACGTCGTCCTGGCCCACCGAGACCGAGTCCTGCAGGGAGCCGCCGCCCGTGCCGAGGCGCTGCGCAACGAGCTCAACCGCCGTCGCAGCGTCATGAGCGTGCGCGAGCTGATGGACACCTACGGCGACCTCATCACCGCTCTGACACCCTGCCTGCTCGTCTCGCCCGACTCGGTGGCGCGGTTCTTCCCGGCAGACCGCCACTACGTGGACATCGTCGTCTTCGACGAGGCCTCCC
Organism: uncultured Actinomyces sp.; assembly: GCF_963526355.1. Classification (GTDB taxonomy): domain Bacteria; phylum Actinomycetota; class Actinomycetes; order Actinomycetales; family Actinomycetaceae; genus Actinomyces. The sequence goes on from NZ_CAUROW010000156.1 coordinate 514, forward strand.
AGATCCGGGTTCCCGACGCCGTGGGCGCCATGGGGCGCGGCCGCAGCGTGATCGTGGTCGGTGACCCCAAGCAGATGCCGCCCACCCCCGGAGCCGGCGAGACACGAGGGGAGCAGGCGTCCGAGGTCGACTCCATCCTCACCCGTTGCCTGGACAGCGGCCTGCTCCAGCGCCGCCTCACCTGGCACTACCGCAGTCGGGACGAGTCCCTTGTCGCCTTCTCCAATCGCCACTACTACGGCGGCCGGCTGCACACCTTCCCCAGTCCGCTCACGACTGCCACCGGGGCCGACGACGGGCCCGGCGGTCACGGCATCTCGCTGCGACGGGTCCGCGGCCGCTACTTCCGGCCCGAGGACCGCGCCCGCCACCCCGGTGCTTCCTTGAACACCAATCCGCTCGAGGCCACACTCGTGGTGGAGGAGGTGCTTCGGCACGTCGAGGCCTCCCCCGAGCGCCTGCCCTCGCTGGGCGTCATCACCTTCAACGACAGGCAGCGAGACCTCATCGAGAACAGGCTGCGTGAGGTCGCCTCGCCCCGGGTCATCGAGGCACTCGGCGCCCGTGACGGCCTGTTCGTCAGGAATCTGGAGAACGTCCAGGGTGAGGAGCGCGACACGATCCTGTTCTCAGCGACCTTCGCCGCCAACGCCCAGGGCGATCTGCCGCTGAACTTCGGGGTGCTCAACCACGCCGGTGGCGAACGTCGCCTCAACGTGGCCATCACCCGGGCCCGCCGGCAGATCATCGTCTTCACCAGCTTCGACCCCCAGGACCTGCACGCCGAGCGCACGGCCCACCGAGGAGTCAAGGACCTGCGCGCCTACCTCCACCAGGCCGCCGAGGGACGGGCCCCGCGGGCCCTGCCGGCCTCGCAGAGCATGCTCAGTTGGCACCGCCGTGAGATCGCCGGAGCGCTGGAGGCGGCCGGGCTCACGGTCCGCACCGGCGTCGGCCACTCCGCCTTCGAGATCGACCTCGTCCTGGCGCGCGCCGACCAGCCAGACCGCCCCGCCGTGGCCGTCCTGCTCGACGGGCCGCAGTGGAACAAGCGGGAGGGCGTCGTCGACCGCGACCTGCTGCCGGTCGACGTCCTGCGCACCATGGGCTGGCGACGGGTCGAGCGGGTCTGGACGCCCGAGTGGCTGGCGGACCCGCAGGCCGTCGTCGCCCGGCTCGTCAAGGCTGCCGGTGGCCACTGGGTGCCGCCGACGCCGTCGACCACAGTGCTCGAATCGGAGCGTCCCGGTCGGGCCGAGGAGTCCGAGCCGCTCGCCGACGACGATGCTCGGACCGCAGTCCAGGACTCCGCCGATGCGGGTGGCGGCGATGCGTTGTCGCTTGCCCCCGGCCCGCGGGCCCCGGGGGAGGAGTACACCGCCTGGAGCCCGGCGGGCGTGCGCCCCCTGGAGATCCTTGACCGAGCCGGTACTGATCCAGAGGCCAAGAAGGTGCTCGTCGAGGTCGCCACCGCCATCTGCCAGGTCGAGGCCCCGATCTCGCGGCGCCGGCTCTACGTCAAGATCTCCCGTGCCTTCGGACTGTCGCGAACCGTCAAGTCGCGCGAGGAGTCGATCAGGGCGGCCCTGGGGGAGGCCTTCGCCTACTTCGACGAGGACGGCTTCGTGTGGGCCTGCCGGGACGACGCGCTCGCGGCCCCGACCTACCGTCGCAACGCGCTGGACCACGTGGACTCCATCGAGGAGATCCATCCCCGAGAACTGGTGGGGCTCATGGCTCAGGCGCGTGCCAGGAACCCGGAGTGGGTCTCCCGGGAGGACCTGTTCACATGGGCGCTCAAGCGTCTGAGCGCGAGGAAGCGCAGCCTCGGTGCGCGAGGGGTCTCGGCTGCCCTCACCAGGGCGCTCAAGGAGGCTGAGCGGGAGCAGCCGTAGCCCTGGCGTCTCCCTCGACGCCGTCGGTCCCGGTTTCCGGCGTCGCGTTCGTACCTTACGGCTTCAGTTCGAGGGGTAGAGGGTGCGAGCGCGCGACCTACCCTACGAACGCGTGGAACTGCCTCAGGCGGGCTCGGCGAACACCCGCCGCACCTCGTCGTTGAAGAGCTCATTCTCCGTCTGCCAGGGGTTGTGGGCCGAGTGCTCGAAGTAGACCAGCGACTTGCTCGGCGCGCTGAGCCGCGCGTAGTAGTCCTCGGCCAGGCCGGCGGGCGCGTTGTAGTCGTAGCGGCCGTGGAAGATGTGGATCGGGATCTGCTGCTCGGCCGCGCTCTGGCGGAGGTCGATCGGGTAGAGGTCGGCGTAGAACGTGTCGAGCACCCTGAGCAGCCCCCAGAAGAAGCGCACCTTGTCGAGCAGGCCGTACTCGACGCCGTAGACGCCGTCCATCGTGGAGAAGACCGCGCTGTGGAGCTGGCCGGAGCGCGCCGACAGGCCGTTCAAGGGGGAGAGGAAGGCTGCCGTTTTCAACGCGGTGCCCGACTCGTAGGGGGGCGGCCCCTGTTTCTCGAGTTGGCCGACGAGCTTCTGGTTCCCACTCGCCCGGGCGTCGTCGAGTGCAGTCTGGTAGTCGATCCGGTCGGTCTCCAGGAAGTCGACCATCTGCCCGGTGCCGATGAAGGCCCGATAGTGCTCCGGGTGGTCGCGCGCCATCATGAGCCCCAGTGCCGAACCCCAGGACTCGCCCATGAGGTAGATGCGGTCCTGGCCGAACTCGCTCCTCAGCAGGTCGGTGACGGCCGCGCCGTCGGAGAGGTAGGTGTCCAGGGTGATGTCCTCCGGGCTGATCGCGCTGTAGGACTTCGCCGCCCCCGGCTGCTCCCAGGTGACGACGACGTAGTCGCGCTCCAGGTCGGCGAAACAGTGGCGGGCGGTCACCAGCTGTGAGCC
>NZ_CAUROW010000157.1:0-3347 GCF_963526355.1 uncultured Actinomyces sp.
AGCGTACCGCGGACATCCCCTATCCCTGGGTCGGCCTCGTGCGGCCTGCGGCCGGGGGAGACGTGTGCAAGACCAGAAGAACGTTCGGCCAGGCTCGGGAGCTTCCTGAGAACCGGCTCGACGACAGGAGAACACTCAATGATCCAGCAGGAGTCGCGACTGAAGGTCGCCGACAACACCGGTGCCAAGGAGATCCTTTGCATCCGTGTTCTCGGTGGATCGGGTCGGCGCTATGCGGGTATCGGCGACACGATCGTCGCCACCGTCAAGGACGCCATTCCCGGCGGCAACGTGAAGAAGGGCGAGGTCGTCAAGGCCGTCGTCGTGCGTGCCCGCAAGGAGCGTCGTCGTCCTGACGGCTCGTACATCCGCTTCGACGAGAACGCCGCCGTCATCCTCAAGAACGATGGGGAGCCGCGCGGAACGCGCATCTTCGGCCCCGTCGGCCGTGAGCTTCGCGAGAAGAAGTTCATGCGCATCGTCTCGCTCGCCCCGGAGGTGATCTGAACATGGCACGCATCAAGAAGGGCGACCAGGTCATCGTCATCGCCGGTAAGGACAAGGGCAAGACCGGCCGCATCCTGGAGGTCCTCAAGGACACTGACCGTGTCATCGTCGAGGGCGTCCAGCGCGTCACCAAGCACACCAAGGTGGGGCAGTCCCAGCAGGGCGCCCGCACCGGCGGCATCGAGACCGTTGAGGCGCCCATCCACGCCTCCAACGTCATGCTCGTCGACCCCAAGACCAAGAAGCGCACCCGCGTGGGCTTCCGCGTCGAGGAGGGCGTGCGTCCCAACGGCCGCAAGCGCACCGTCCGCGTGCGCTACGCCAAGAAGAGCGGGGAGGACCTGTGACCATGGCTGACAAGATCACCCCCCGTCTCAAGACGAAGTACGCCGAGGAGGTGCGCCCCAACCTGCTCAAGGAGTTCCAGCACAGCAACGTGATGGAGGTCGGGCGCGTCGTCAAGGTCGTCGTCAACATGGGTGTGGGCGAGGCCGCCCACGACTCCAAGATGATCGAGGGCGCCGTGCGCGACCTCGCCGCCATCACGGGTCAGAAGCCCCAGGTCACCCGGGCCCGCAAGTCCATCGCGCAGTTCAAGCTGCGTGAGGGCATGCCGATCGGCGCGCACTCCACGCTGCGCGGCGACCGCATGTGGGAGTTCCTGGACCGGCTGGTGTCGATCTCCCTGCCCCGCATCCGCGACTTCCGCGGTCTGAGTCCCAAGCAGTTCGACGGGAACGGCAACTACACCTTCGGTCTGACCGAGCAGGCCGTCTTCCACGAGATCGACCAGGATCAGATCGACCGCGTCCGCGGCATGGACATCACCGTGGTGACCACGGCCAAGACCGACGAGGAGGCCCGCTCGCTGCTCAAGCAGCTCGGCTTCCCCTTCAAGGAGAAGTGACATGGCGAAGACCGCTCTGATTGAGAAGGCGAACCGCAAGCCCAAGTTCGGTGTCCGTGCCTACACGCGCTGCCAGCGCTGCGGCCGCCCGCACTCGGTGTACCGCAAGTTCGGCCTGTGCCGTATCTGCCTGCGTGAGATGGCCCTTCGCGGCGAGCTCCCGGGCGTGAGCAAGTCCAGCTGGTAAGAACTTACGTCGCAGGTCCGGTGAGGAAACCACGACGAGGAAGGGCCAAGGCCCACTCATGACAATGACAGACCCCATCGCAGACATGCTGACCCGTCTGCGCAACGCAAACAGCGCCTACCACGACACCGTGTCGATGCCGTCGAGCAAGCTCAAGGTGAACATCGCTGAGATGCTCAAGGCCGAGGGCTACATCGCCGGCTACGAGGTCACGGACGCCGAGGTCGGCAAGACGCTCACGCTGAGCCTCAAGTACGGAGCCAACCGCCAGCGGGCCATCCAGGGCCTGCGCCGGATCTCCAAGCCCGGCCTGCGCGTCTACGCCAAGTCCACCAACCTGCCCAGGGTCCTCGGCGGCCTGGGAGTGGCGATCCTGTCCACCTCCTCCGGCCTCCTGACCGACAAGCAGGCCGAGTCGCGCGGCGTGGGCGGCGAAGTCCTCGCCTACGTCTGGTAAGAGAAGGAACGGAGGAAAACCATGTCTCGTATTGGACGGCTCCCCGTTCCGGTTCCCGCCGGAGTGGACGTCACCATCGACGGCCAGGACGTGACGGTCAAGGGCCCCAAGGGCACCCTGTCCCGCACAATCAGCGAGCCCCTGAGCGTCACCCGCCAGGAGGACGGCTCCATCCTGGTCACGCGTCCCGACGACGAGCGCCGCTCGCGCTCGCTGCACGGATTGTCGCGCACCCTCATCAACAATATGGTGATCGGCGTCACCGAGGGCTACTCCAAGCGGCTCGAGATCGTCGGCACCGGATACCGCGTCGCCGCCAAGGGCCAGGGCATCGAGCTCTCCCTCGGCTTCTCCCACACCGTGACCGTTGAGCCCCCCGAGGGCATCACCTTCACGGTCGACGGCAACCTGAAGATCACCGTCTCCGGTATCTCCAAGGAGCAGGTCGGCGAGGTCGCGGCGAACATCCGCAAGATCCGTCCGCCGGAGCCCTACAAGGGCAAGGGCGTGCGCTACGCCGGCGAGAACGTGCGCCGCAAGGTCGGAAAGGCTGGTAAGTGACCATGGCTTACTCGATCAAGAGGGGCAAGGGCAACCCTCGCGCCATCGCACGCAAGATCCGTCACCAGCGTGTGCGCAAGCGCGTCTCCGGCACCCCCGAGCGCCCCCGTCTGGTGGTCACCCGGTCCAACCGCCACATGGTGGCCCAGGTCGTGGACGACACCATCGGCCACACCCTGTGCGCGGCCTCCACTCTGGAGGAGGCCGCCAAGGGCGTCGAGGGCCACAAGGTGGGCGCCGCCCGCAAGGTCGGCGAGCTCATCGCCGAGCGCGCCAAGGCGCTGGGCATTGAGGCTGTCGTGTTCGACCGCGGCGGCAACAAGTACCACGGCCGTGTCGCGGCCGTCGCCGAGGGCGCCCGTGAGGGCGGCCTGAGGCTGTGAGCACCAAGACGACGAGAAAGCAGAGGAGCATCTGATGGCTGCACCGCAGCGAGACAGGTCCGCGTCGTCCGACGGCTCGGCCCAGCGCGAGAACGACGAGCGCCGGGGCGAGGGCCGCGGCCGCCGCGACCGCAACAACGACCGCCGCGACCGTGGTCGCGGCAACGACGACAAGTACATCGAGCGCGTCGTCACCATCAACCGCGTGTCCAAGGTCGTCAAGGGCGGCCGCCGCTTCACCTTCACGGCCCTCGTGGTCGTCGGTGACGGTGAGGGCACCGTCGGCGTGGGCTACGGCAAGGCGAAGGAGGTCCCCGCCGCCATCGCCAAGGCCGTCGAGATCGC
>NZ_CAUROW010000158.1:0-3345 GCF_963526355.1 uncultured Actinomyces sp.
GGCGACCCCTGAGATATGTCATGAGCAAGTAGTGACCGATGGGCCATGGACCGCAGCCGACGCGGGACGATTCTTGAGCCATGAGCACAACAACACCTCGGACCGGCCAGGAGGCCCCCGTCCCGGAACTCCCCCGGACGGACCGTTTGGACGCCGTCCGACTGACCAATCTGCACAAGTCCTTCGGTGACGTCACCGCCGTCGACGGTGTCGACCTGACCATCAGCCCCGGCGAGGTCGTCGCCCTCCTGGGCCCCAACGGCGCGGGCAAGACGACGACGATCGACATGATCCTGGGACTGAGCCGTCCTACCAGCGGCGATGCGAGAGTCTTCGGGATGAGCCCGCGCCAGGCAGTCGACCGGGGCCTGGTCGCCGCAGTCATGCAGACTGCCGGCCTCCTGCCCGAAATCACCGTGCGTGAGACGGTGCAGCTGACGGCGAGTCTCTTCTCCCATCGAATCGACGCCGAGGAGGCCATGCGCCGCGCCGGTGTCACCGACTTCGCCTCGCGCATCGTCAAGAAGTGCTCCGGAGGCCAGCAGCAGCGCCTGCGCTTCGCCATGGCGCTCGTGAGTGATCCGGCGCTGCTCATCCTCGATGAGCCGACCACGGGCATGGACGTCGAGGGGCGCCGCAGCTTCTGGGAGGCCATCCACACCGATGCCGAGCGCGGGCGCACCATCGTCTTCGCCACGCACTACCTTGAGGAGGCCGACGCCTTCGCCGACAGGATCGTCCTGATGCGTCATGGGCGCATCATTGCCGACGGTACCGCCGCGGAGATCCGCGCCTCTGTGAGCGGTCGCTCCCTGAGGGCCACCCTGACCTGCGCTCCCGAAAGGCTGCGCGGCGCCCTGACCGATCCGCAGCTCCGTGGGCAGGTCCACGACGTCGAGATCCTGGGCAGCACGCTCACCCTGAGCTCGACCGACACCGACTCCGTTGCCGCGCTCCTCCTCAGCGAGCACCTCGCCAAGGACCTGGAGATCACCAGCCGCGGCCTGGAGGACGCCTTCATGGTCCTGACCAGCAACAGCGCCTCCACCCCCAGTGCCGGAGCGTCAGCATGAGCCGTTCCGTCCTCCTCAGCAGCACCGTCACCCTCCCGCCCACGTCCTCCACCGGAACCGCAATGTCCTCTTCACAGTCCTCCTCGTCCTCCTCCGCCTCATCAGTAGTCAACCGCCTCGATCTGTCCTCCCGCACCGCGCCACCGCTGGGAGGGTTGAGCCTTCCTCTGCTGTCGCTTGAGGTGCGCCGGCGCCTGCGCAACCGTCGGTCCGTCATCTTCTCGATCGTTCTTCCGGTGGCCTTCTTCCTCATGTTCACCACCGCCGACTACTCCGCCACGCCCTACGGCAACGGCAATGTCGTGGCGAACATGATGATCGGTATGGCCCTGTACGGCGCCCTCATGACCACCACTGGAGCCGGAGCGGCTGTGAGCAACGAGCGGGCCTCGGGCTGGAGCCGCCAGCTGCGTCTGACCCCGCTCAAGCCCATCGCCTACATCACCGCCAAGGCGATCGTGGGGATGCTCATCAGCGCCCTGGCCATCGGCGCCGTCTACGCCTGCGGCCCCGTGCGACACGCGCAGATGCCTGCGAGGGCCTGGATCTCCTCGGCTCTCATCATCTGGCTCGGCTCCCTGGTCTTCGTCGCCTTCGGACTGTTCGTCGGCTACCTCCTCCCCTCGGACAACGCCATGCAGGTGGTCGGCCCGCTCATGGCCCTGCTCGCCTTCCTCGGCGGCATGTTCATGCCGTTGACACCGGGCTCCACCATGGATCGCATCGGCAGCTTCACCCCCATGTACGGGCTGCACAACCTGGCGCTGTGGCCCATGGGCGCAGAGAGCTTCTCCTGGTGGTGGGTGGTCAACGTGCTGACCTGGCTCGCCGTCTTCCTGGGCGGGGCCGCCTGGAAGATGAGCCGAGACACCGCCCGGGTGTGAGACCGTGAGTACCATCAGGGTCATGAAAGCCCGCGCCCTGTCCCCCGACGAGGCGCGGGCTCGCCGCACCCGCGGTGTGGCAGTCGGCTGGGGCATCGTAGTCGGCTGGGGCATCGTGTGGGCCGCCTCCATGGTTCCGGTCGTCAGGGAGGGTCTGACCCGAGGATCCAGCGGCGGGGTGTGGGGCACCGCCAGTGCCATCGTCTCCTGCGCATGCCTGTACGCCGCCTGCTCGCTCAGCGTGAGACGGGTGCGCCAGGGCCTGACCTGGCCCAGCCGCCTGAGTCTGTTGCTCATCGTCGTCGGCGCGCTCACAGCGATCGGGGCTGCCCTCGGCGTGGGCCCTCAGAGCCGGCAGCTGGTGGTCTTCCTGACCGTTGTCCTGGCCTTCTCCCTGCCCTGGCAGGCGTCCATCGGCCCCATCGCGATCCTCGCCGGCACACTGTTCCTCGTTCCCAGGATGAGTCCCTCCTGGTCCGCAAGTGAAGGCACCTGGATCGCTCTGCTCGGTGCGGGCGGCGCCTGCGTCTTCGGGCGCTACATCATGGAGCAGCGGCGGGTGGCCCGCATTCTGGATCGGCGCACTCATGAGTTGGAGATCAATGAGGAGCGCAACCGCATGGCCCGGGATATGCATGACATCCTGGGACACTCGCTGACGGTCATCGCCTTGAAGACCGAGCTCGCCACCAGGCTCGTCGATGCCGCCCCCGATCAGGCCAAGGCGGAGCTGACCGAGGTTCAGTCCCTGGCGCGCTCCGCCCTGGCCGACGTGCGCGCCACCGTCAACAGCTACCGCGAGCTGAGCCTGGCCGGCGAGCTGGCTCGCGCCACCAACGTCCTGACCTCTGCCGGTGTCCGCGCCGACCTGCCGCTGACCGTCGAGATCGTGGATCCCGAGCTGCGCGAGCTCTTCGCCTGGGTGGTGCGCGAGGGCGTCACCAACATCGTGCGCCACGCCCACGCCTCGCACTGCAGGGTGACGCTGAGCGCCGACTCCATTGAGGTGGCCGACGACGGTATCGGACTGAACTCGGCCTGCACCGGTGACGGTCACGGCTTGGAGGGACTGCGCCAGCGCTGTGAGGACAACGGTGCCGACCTCACCATGGAGACGCCCTCCGGTGGCACCGGCACGGTTCTGAGGGTGAGCGCCCGCCGTCTATCCTCACCTATGGCGCCCGACGCGAGCCGGTGAGCCGGTCGGGCACCCCGAACTCCGGCGAGCACTCGTGTCGTTGGCGCTGAGGAACCTTGAGTGGACGGAGCTGAGCGATGATCCGAGTGATGTTGGCCGATGACCAGGCCATGGTGCGCGGGGCACTGGCCGCTTTGCTCGCCCTGGAGACCGATATCGAGGTCGTCGCCCAGGTCGGGAACGGGAACGA
>NZ_CAUROW010000159.1:0-3307 GCF_963526355.1 uncultured Actinomyces sp.
CTGTCCATCGCCACCGTCTACTTCCGGGACCTGGGTCACCTGTGGCAGATCTTCAACCAGATCTGGATGTACGCCTCCGGCGTCGTCTTCCCCCTGACCATGGTCAACAACGTCCAGAACGACCTGTTCGACGCCGGCTGGCAGATCAACGGCGAGCCGATCCCGCTCACCACGATCCTGCGTCTCAACCCGGCCGAGACCTTCCTGGAGGCCTTCAGGTCCTGCCTGTTCGACTTCGCCCTGCCGTCACTGCCCGTCTGCCTTGCCTGCCTGCTGTGGTCCACCGTCATGCTCGCACTGGGCCTGACCTTCTTCCGCCGGCACTCGGCGAGCATCGTTGAGGAGCTCTGATACCCAAGATGACTGCATCAACCGGATCATCCGCGTCATCGCTCGCGTCCTCACCCACGGCCTCGGCCAAAGAGGACTCGGCCGGATCCCTGGCGGCACCCGCCGTGCGTATTGAGGACGTCTCCAAGCGCTTCAGGATCTACCACCACCGCAACCAGTCCCTCAAGGGTGCTGTCCTCCAGCGCAGCCGCGGCGTCTACGAGGACTTCTGGGCGCTGAAGGACATCACCTTCGACATCCCCGAGGGCAAGACCTTCGGGCTCATGGGACACAACGGCTCGGGCAAGTCCACGTTGCTCAAGTGCATCGCCAGGATCCTGGCCCCCAATACGGGGACCATCACCGCTCGCGGGCGCATGGCCGCCATGCTGGAGGTCGGCTCCGGCTTCCACCCCGAGCTCTCCGGAAGGGAGAACATCTTCCTCAACGGCGCCATCCTGGGAATGAGCCGCAGGGAGATCGAGGCCAAGTTCGACGACATCGTCGACTTCTCCGGGGTCGGTGAGTTCATCGACCAGCCGGTGAAGAACTACTCCTCGGGCATGTACGTACGCCTGGGCTTCTCCGTGTCCATCCACGTCGAGCCGGAGATCCTCCTGGTCGACGAGGTCCTGGCCGTGGGTGACATGGAGTTCCAGGAGCGGTGCATGGACAAGTTCGCCGAGTTCCGCGAGGACGGACGCACCGTCGTCGTCGTCTCCCACGGTCTGGAGCAGATGCGCACCTTCTGCGACGAGGTCGCCTGGCTGGATCACGGCAGGCTCAAGGAGGTCGGACCGGCCCCAGAGGTCATCGACAAGTACTCCGACGTCACTCACGGCGCCAAGAAGGTCAAGGACGGCATCGGCACCCGCTTCGGCAGCGGTGAGGCCCAGATCAGTCGCATCGAGCTGCTTGACCGCACCGGCGCCTCGGTCAGCTCCATGCGCACGGGGGACGAGGCCACGATCCGCCTGCACTACCGCTGTGAGGAGACGATCGACAAGCCCGTCTTCGGCTGCTCCATCGACACCCGCGAGGGCATCTTCGCCTGGGGACTTCACGGTCTCGACGACGGGTTCCAGCCCGAGAGGATCGAGCCGGGCGAGGGGAGCGTCGACGTCTCCATCCCCGCGATGATGCTGCGTCCGGGCGCCTATCTCATCTCCGGGTCCATCCAGCCCTGGCACCTGTCCAGCGTCATCGACGCCTACCAGAAGGCCACGGCCTTCGACATCATCCCGGGACCGCGCATGGAGTCAGGGGGCCTGGTGGCTCTGGGCGCCCACTACGAGCGGATCACGCCACCACGCCCCATGGTCGACGTCGCCGTGCAGGACTGAGGCACGGCGACGTCGGCTGCTGCTCAGCCCCGCCGTATTCTCTTGACGCCCTGCGCCACGGTGCGGAAGAAGGGCTTCGTTGAGGCCTCGAGGTGGTCGATCTTCGCCTTGGACTCATGGATCTGAAGGAGGACGTGGCGGAGCGAGCCGTGCAGGTCGCCGATGGTGAATCGCAATGACGACAGTGCCTCATCAAGCCGTGCCATGGACTCGCGCAGCTGCTGTCCCTGCTGCTCGATCTTCTCATCCTGCTGGGCCAGACGCTGCTCAAGCCGGTGGTAGTACTCCGCCGAGACCAGCATGAAGCCCAGGTTCCCCGAGTCGGCCGGGCCGTCGGTCGAGTCGGTGGAGCCCGTGGAGCCCGCCTCATCCAGGGACAGGCGAGCATAGCGGTCCCGGATGGCGAGGTTGTCCGTGCGGTGGTTGACGGCATCGACGACGACGGAGTTGCCCATCGTCTCGTCAGTGGAGTCACGGTGGTGCCAGTGCGCCAGCGGCTCGCCGTCGATGAAGCCGACCGGGGAAGTCGCCAGCAAGCGGAGGTTGAAGTCCCAGTCGGCCTGGGTCAGCAGATTGCCGTCCCAGTGGCCGATGCGGTCGGCCACCTCGCGGCGGATGAGCTGGGAGATCGGGGGTACGTAGTTGGCCACCATCGTGTCCAGCAGGGTCCAGCTCTCCTTGTCCGGTGCCAGCACGCCCCGCTTGAGCTCGGTGAGGCCGTCCTCCGTGACTGTCTCGGCCACCAGGTCGCAGCGCGTCGCCACCGCCCCGTGGCCCGGGTGAGCATCGAGATGCTCCACGCAGGCGGCCAGGAAGCCCGGCTCCCAGGAGTCGTCATCGTCATGGATGGCGAAGAACTCGCAGGAGGAGACGGCCAGGCCGTCTTCAAGGGCGGCCTCTCGCCCGTGGGAGGTCTCGTTGGTGACCACCCGGGTGCGTCTGCGCAGCCACTCGGGGGCACTCGCCAGGGCGGCCTCCACCGGCTCGGTCCTCCCCGCGTCGTTGACGATGATGAGCTCGAAGTCCTGGAAGGACTGCGCCCCGACCGACTGGACTGCTCGCGCGAGCATCAGGGGACGGTTGCGGGTTCGGGTCACCACGGTGACTCGGGGGGCTCGTGCGGCTTTTCCGGCCATCTTCGGGGGTCCTCCTCGATCCGGTTCATGACGTGTCGCATGATGCCGCAGAACGGTTCGGGCGTCTGACAACGTCTCAGTCCCGTAACTCTATCGGGTGGGGCGCCGTGAGGGCAGTCCATAGCGGGTTCAGCGGCGCCTCGAGTGCGTCTCCGAGTGTCTTGACGATGCACTCGAACGGCGGTGCAGCTCGCGTGGCAGAGCGGCGACTGCCTGAGCGAGTCCGGTCATCACCGGGCCGCGTCGCGGACCGCGCACGCCGCGCACCAGTGTACGGGCCAGCGCCTGCAGCACCACACGGGCCGGGCTGTGGGCGGCGGCCACCAGGATCCGGTTGCGGGTGTTGACCCGGATGAACATGGATGAGTCGGTGCCCGAGGACGACGCGTGCTCGTGGTGCACCACTGCCTCGCGTACGTAGACGACCCCCCACCCGCGCTCGTGCAGGCGCCAGGAGAGGTCCGTGTCCTCGTAGTACATGAACAGGTCCTCGCGGAA
>NZ_CAUROW010000160.1:0-3306 GCF_963526355.1 uncultured Actinomyces sp.
GGATGGCGCTGTTCTGCACCAAGTTACCGATCCAGTCGTGCGCGCCGACGACGATGTCAGGGCCGTTGCCGGCCTGGTTGGCGGTCACGAAGTTGGGCTGCAGGTCGTTGGCGACGGTCTGGACCGCTACCGAGATGCCCTGCTTGTCACCCCAGCTCTTGGCGATCTCCTTGAGCGAGTCAGCCTTCTTCTGATCGGCCCAGATGACCAAGTCGGCGTTGGTATCACCTCCGGAGGAGCCGGAGGTCTGCTGAACTGCTCCTCCGGAGGCGGCCGCGCCGTCGGCCTTCCGGGAGCTGGAGCAGGCTGCAACGGTTGAAACAGTGGTGGCGACGGCGGCCATTGTCAGGAAGGACCGGCGGGTGGGTGCCACAAGGATTCTCCTTCGAATCGGATCCATAAGCGGGGAGTTCCCCCCGCTTGGCACCATAATTTAATCGGCTACTGTAATGAATGCAAGGGCTGAATGAATTTTGCATTCAAGTGTGTTAGGCCACGGTCGTGGCTTCCAGCCAAGTCGTTGTCGTGGGAGGAATGAGCAGGCGACCCTCATCTTGTCGCAAGGGTTGAGACGACAGCAGCACCTTCGCCTCAGGGGGCAGGATCACTGAGGAGTCGGAGGTGTTGACGACGACCAGTACGCCGCGTACCAGGAAGGCCAGGGTCTCAGGCGGGCACCACTCCAGTCCGGTGACGAAGGCCAGAGGGGCGCAGGCCAGGTTGTACTCGAGGCGCACGTGGGCGGCGTGTCGCACGGTTGCGGCGGGAGACCCGAACTGCGAGGACTGTCCTCGAGTATGTTCAGCCACCATGTCCGCCAGTTCCAAGGGGGCTGTGGGCTTGTCTGCGTCGCTCAGTGCGATCTCGTCGCCCTGTCGTAGGTAGAGCGAACCGGGTAGAGCCAGCATCATGGCCTGCAGCGCCAGTCCTCGACGCAGCCGCTGGTCGTGGTCGACGGAGTACCAGCGCTGGCCGTCCCCCGGGTCCAGGTGCTCGGACAGGATGTGGGGAGGCAGGAAGCGCCAGGTGGGGGGTGCGCCGAAGCGATCGTGCTCGTCGAGGGACCGCGTCAGGTGGGAGGTGAGCGACTCGGCGTTCCAGCGGGTCAGAGTCAGACAGTCATCGCGCAGGTGGTGGATCCAGTCGTCCTGGAGGTGGTGTCGCAGCGAGTCGGGGTAGTCGGCGGTCACGTCGGCGCCGATGATGCCCTCCTCCACGTACTCTGCCAACTGGCCGTGCAGCATGGCGAAGTAGGCGCTCAGACGGTCCAGCCGGATCTCGGTGGTGATCTGGGGAGGAACGATCGTACCCAGGTCGATGCCGACCGCCCCGGCTTGGAGGTAGGCCTCAGAGCGGCGCAGAAGATCATCGCCTGCGCCCTCCAGCCCTGTGACGAAACTTGTGGTCCGTTTGGCGTAGGGGCCGGTGATTGGCCCGAGCGCGCCGGAGATGCGCACGATGGTGCGCAGTCCCCGCCTACCTGCCGAGTCGATGAAACGACGGATCGAATCGATCTCGGAACTGACGTCCAGCAGGCTCGGACGGATGATCACCGCGTCCATCCGCAGGTAGAGGGCGTGCTCAATGATGGACTCGGTGCGTTCCAGGTCCGCGGCTCCCAGGGCCGGTGAAGGGACCTCGTAGACCAGCGCGTGGCGCCACCACTCCTCCGGACCGTCGTAGGGCCGGTGAACGAGGGTGGTGGTCGTGGTCACGGCAAGCGTCTCCCTTCCGCTGGGCTCGGGCCCAGGAGCGTCACTTCCAAGAGTGCTTCATCGGTGTCCCGAGGGAGCTCGGCGACCGCATGCTGAGGAGGTCGGATGCCGTCGCTTCCTTAGGACGGTGTCGGAATGGTGACGACCATCGTAACCCGCTTCTGCGCTACCTTGTGACCATGTCAGTGCAGAAATCTGGATCCGAGCCCGAGCGTATCGACGGAGACAGCGGTCCTGGCCCGGCCGGATACCGATTTGAGGACATTGAGCGCTTTGTTCACGAGCAGGCGAAGAATCCGCAGCGCACTCCTTTTGAACGTGACCGGGCCCGGGTCCTGCATTCCTCGGCACTGCGTCGCCTGGGCGCCAAGACCCAGGTCCTGGGACCGTCGGCCGACGACTTCGTGCGTACCCGGCTCACCCACTCCCTTGAGGTGGCGCAGGTGGGGCGCGCGCTCGGACAGGCGCTGGGATGCGCCCCCGACGTCGTCGACGCCGCCTGCCTGTCTCACGACCTGGGCCATCCGCCGTACGGGCACAACGGTGAGAAGGCGCTCGACGTCGTCTCTCGCCAGATCG
This sequence comes from uncultured Actinomyces sp., assembly GCF_963526355.1. GTDB lineage: Bacteria > Actinomycetota > Actinomycetes > Actinomycetales > Actinomycetaceae > Actinomyces. The sequence continues at coordinate 2,295 of NZ_CAUROW010000160.1, forward strand.
GTGGCTTCGAGGGCAACGCCCAGACCTTCCGGATCCTCACCCGTCTGGAGCCCAAGACGCTTGATGACAAGGGAAGGTCGATGGGACTCAACCTCACCCGGGCCAGCCTCGATGCTGTCGCCAAGTACCCCTGGCTCAAGGGCGGCGGACCGGGCGGTCTGAGCGGCCGTAGTACGCGCAAGTACTCCGTTTACGATGAGGACACCGAGATCTTCGCCTGGATGCGTCAGGGAGCGCCCGAGGGTAGGCGCTGTATCGAGGCTCAGATCATGGACCTGTCCGACGACGTCGGCTACTCGGTCCATGACGTGGAGGACGCGATCGCCCTGGGGCGCATGGACCCGTCCTGCTTGACCGACCCGAAAGAGGTCGATGAGCTGCTCGAGGCCACCAGGGCCTGGTACGGCACCGATCTCGGCGCCGACACCCTGGGGGCGGCTTTCGACAGACTCTCAGGCCAGCCGTACTGGATCCGCTCCTACAACGGATCAGTGGCCGATGCCGCTCACCTGAAGAACCTCACCAGCGAGATCATCGGTCGCTTCGTCTCAGCGGTTGCCACCGCCACCCGCCAGACCTACGGCAACGGGCCCCTGACCCGCTATGAGGCCGAGCTCGTCATCCCCGAGGAGACGGCCGCGGAGATCCTCCTGCTCAAGGGCATCGCCGTGCGCTACGTCATGGAGCCGCGGGAGCACGAACCGGTCTACCTGCGCCAGCGCACCATCATCTTCGACCTCGCCGACGCCCTCATGACCGGCGGTGGGAAGGGGATCGACCCGGTTCTAATCGATGTATGGAACCGAGCCGAGAACGACGATGAGCGCCTGCGGGTGGTCGTTGACCAGATCGCCTCCCTGACGGATACCTCCGCGCGGGCCTGGCACGCCCGGCTGTGCGGCATGTTCTCCGAGGTCTAGCCTGCGCTCAGTCGACCCTGGCGCAGGATGTCGGCACCCTCGCCTACGATGGCCCTGTGGCGGGACTGATCAGGCGCGAGGACATCGAGGCG
>NZ_CAUROW010000161.1:0-3303 GCF_963526355.1 uncultured Actinomyces sp.
CATGGTCCGGCCAGTAGTAGTCCAGGATGTAGAGATCCTGCCCGACCCGCACACTCACCTGCAGCTCCGGCTTGGGAAGACGATGCTCCCACATGCGAACACGGGACATGGACTCGCCCGGCGACTCGGACCGACCATCGGCCAGGCACACGGCCTGCCGAGCGCGGGGACCGCCGCGCGCTGCAGCAGACAGACGCTCCAGAGCCTCCTCCATGGCTTCCACGGAGCACAGCCCGTTGTGCAGAGCCGCATCCATGGCGACGACCCCCGCCATCACTCCGTTCCACCGAGCCAGGTCAACGAGTGAGTCCGGCAGCGCCACAGCGAGATGCCCGCCCACCCTGACGACCTCAGTATCGCGGCGCCGGACGTGGCGCCACAGCAAGGAGGTCCGCACGCGCCCGGGACGCCCGTCCACGACCTCCACCCGGCGCAGGACCGTCCCCACCAACGGCAGCCCGTAGGCGGAGACAGCAGAAGCACCTGCCAGCACCAGGTCCTTTCCGTACTTCCGGTGCGCCGCCTCGAGCAGCAGCCCGTAACGCTCCGTCCACGAGGCCTCCTGCCAGGCCGAGCGGGGTGCATAGACGCCTGCGGCGACTCGCAGCCAGTCGTGGCTGAGGTCCGGACGCGCACACGCAGCGTCGTCGAGACCGGTCTCGTTCCACAGGAGAGGGAGCAGGGCCCCGCGGTCGGCCAAGGACAGGGAGGAGTTCGAGGTGGTCATGCCCATATGCTGCCCGCAGCACCCCGGCACTCGCCTGACGCGCTTGCCCTCCTGGGGAAACAGGAGGCCGACGACGCCGATGTGGACACCCGCATCGTTGACCACTTCGACCAAATCTTCACAGACGACGCGGCTCCGGGTCGTCTGTGAAGATTTGGTCGAAGTGTGGGAGGAGGAGGGGAGGCCGGCCGTCAGTGCTCGCCTCGTCAGTCCTCGCGCCGCCGGCCGGCCAGCTCGAGCTTGCGGTAGCGGCTGACGGCCGCCCCGACGTCGACCATGCGGGGGCGCACGAGGAAGGCGGGCCTCTCGCGCTCGTCGGTCAGGGCGTCCAGGCCCTCGTCGTCGAGCAGGGCCTCGAGGTCGTCCAGGCACTCGCGCAGCGGGGAGACCCCGTCGAAGCGCTGCTCCAGCAGGGCGCGCAGGGCGTAGGCGATGGCCTCGGCCTGCCCGGGGTCGGTGACGCCGCCGACGTCGGAGATGTCGATGTCCTCCCGGTCCAGGACGAGGGTGGAGGTGCCCTGGGCGCGGGTGCGCACCGGCCCCCGACGGATGCGCGGCGGGGCGGGCTCGGGGACGCGCCGCCGAGGCTCGGCGAAGTCCTCCAGCTCGGTGAGGGGCCGGGGCTGGTCGGCCACGACCCGGCGGGCCTGCTCGGTGACGTCGCGCAGGTGGTAGGTGTCCATGAGCAGGACCCGGTCGGCCACGTCCAGGTAGTCCCCGGAGCCGCCCATGACCATGACCGTGGAGACGCCCCTCCGGCGGAACAGCGCGGTGATGCGGTCCACCAGGGGCGTGATGGGCTCGCGTTCGGCGGCCACCAGCTCGCGCATGCGCGAGTCGCGGATGAGCAGGTTCGTGGCGGAGGTGTCCTCGTCCAGCAACAGCGTCGTGGAGCCGGCCTCGACGGCCTCGATGATGGAGGCAGCCTGGGAGGTGGATCCCGAGGCGTTGCGGGTGGTGAAGGAGGCGGTGTCGCGTCCGGCCGGCAGGTGGGAGATGAAGGGGGTCAGGTCGACGCCGGTCACGGCGCGCCCGTCGGCGGCCCGCACCTTGACGGCGTCGGGAGCCGTGGCCACGAGCTCGCGCCCGTCCCCGGGCACGTGCGGGTAGACGCCGCGCTCGATGGCACTCAGCAACGTGGACTTGCCGTGGTAGCCGCCTCCGACGATGACGTTGACGCCCTCCTCGACGACGGTGCCACGCACCGTCCCGGCGTGGGGGAGCTCGACCGTGGCGGCCATGGAGTCGGGGGCCTCGAGGGGGATGCCGCCATCCAGGGGCTCGTCGCTCACCCCGGAGCGGCGCGGCAGGACGGAGCCGTCGGCGAGGAAGGACACCCAGCCGTTGCGGGCAACCGTCGCCGTCAGGACCCGGTGGTCCTCAAGGGTGGCGATGTGGCGCACGAGCCGGTCGCCCCGCTCGCCGGTGAGGTCCATGGCCTCCTCCAACTCGCGCACGAGGTCGCGTCCCACGATCCGGGAGGCCTCGTGGCCCTGAATGGAGCGGCCCTGGGCGGGCAGGGCCAGGCGGGCGCGGACCTCCAGGACCCAACCGATCCCGTCCTTCTTCTCGTCGGGGCGCACGATGATGCTGGAGCGCTGAAGGATCTCCTGCCCGGGGGAGGCGATGGACAGCGCCGTACCACGGAATCCGGCGTGCAGCTCGCGGGTGAGGAAGTCGCCCACGGCCAGGCGCCGATCGGCATCGAACAGCAGGTCGGCCTCGTCGAGCAGCTCCAGCCCATGCAGGTCGGTGGGCACGTCCACGTGGATGCGCGTGGGCGGGGCGTAGGGATCGGACTGGACGCGGTCGATGTGCAGGAACCAGCCGGCGGGCGCCCGGTAACGCCCGACGATCGCCTTGTAGGCGGCGTAGGAGCGTCCGTCGAGGGCGTGGAGGTGGCCGATGAGGTCGGCCAGGAGGCCGTCGCGCGGCTCGTCGTCGTAGACACGGCGCGAGCGGCCGCGCTCGCCATCCCGGTAGCCACGGTTGCCGCCACGGCCCCCTCCCCCGCGGGCTCCGCCCGAGCCGCCTCGGTAACCGCGGTCGCCTCGTCCGTCCCTGCCGTCGCGGTGGGAACCGCCCCGCTCGCTGCGTTCAGTCATGGTGGAAACCCTACCCATCCACCTGGCCGCACCCTCGCAGCCGCGGCGCAGACGACGTCGCCGCCGGGGGCGCCCGCAGGTGCCGCCGACGGCGACGTGGTGGACTGGTGTCCTCCGGTTCAGCTGGTCAGCCGAGTTCCGCGCCTTCAGCGCAGGGAGGCCAGGGCGTCGGAGTGGGCGACGACGTCGCGCACCATGGCCGGGACCTCGGGGTCGTGGAAGGAGGCCGGCGAGAAGGCGCCGTCGGCGAAGTCGGTGTTGAGCGACAGGAACACGTTGGAGGCCACGACGGTGGCGCCCATGCCCTGGAGGATCTGCTGGAGGTGGCTGACGGCGCGGATGCCGACGCTGTAGGAGTAGCCGACCACGCCCACGCCCTTGTTGGCCACGGCGCTGGGATCGAGGAAGTCGATGGCGTTCTTCAGCGCGCCAGGGATGGAGAAGTTGTACTCGGGGGTGACGAAGATCAGC
>NZ_CAUROW010000162.1:0-3266 GCF_963526355.1 uncultured Actinomyces sp.
GCCACCAGCAGGTGCGGGGTCTTGGCCAGGTTAGTGACGACGTAGTCGCCCTCGACGTTCTTGCCCAGCCCGACGACCAGCGGATGAGCCTGCTTGCGGGCGGCCTGGGAGCGTAGGACATCGCCGAGCTTGACCATCTCGCGATCGGTATTGGGGATCTCGATACCGATGGCGCTCTTGCCGGGGATCGGTGTGAGCAGGCGGATCTCGTCGGAGGCCACCGCGTAGGCGATGTTCTTCTCCAGCCCAGTGATACGCGAGACGTTAACGCCCCGACCACGGTGGACTTCGTAGCGGGTCACCTGGGGACCACGCGTGTAGCCGGTGACCGTGGCGTCCACATTGAACTCGGCGAAGACGTTCTCCAGCGCCTCGACGATGGCGTCGTTGGCGGGAGTGCGGGTGGCGTGCCCCGGACCCGGGCCAAGCAGAGCGTCCTCGGGCAACGTATAGGTGGAGCCGTCGGGCAGCGCCATGTCGCTCATAGCGATCTGGTCGGCGAGGTCGGGCTCCTCAAGAGGAATCTCGGGGGTCTCCTCAGTAACGGCGTCGAAGCCGGACGGCGTCGGTGGATCGGGTCGCTTCAATGCAAGAGGCTTGCGCTGTACCCCTGCCGACGATCCAGCCGCCCTGCCCTCGGGAGGAGACGCGACCGCGGGGCCCGACGACGCCACCGTCTCTTCCTCGTTGCCCACCTCTGGGACGGCGAAGGCGACGTCGGCATGATCATCGCCCGGGTCGAAGAGCTCGGTGATCGAGGTCTGCTGGGCTGCGCGATCAGTGGTGCGCTTACGCCGGCCGCTTCCGCGCTTGCGCGGTGCGGGCTCCTCCGTCCCCAGTGCGGAACGGAAGGGCTCGTCACCGTCATAGGAGTCCAGGCGCGCGGTCTGCTCCACGTCACCGGCAGCGCCGGTTGCGCCACGTACCCGCCTCAGGAGGCGGCGGGCCAGGGAGTCTGCGGAGCTGTCGGCGTCGGGCGAGGCATCGGCTCCGTCAACGTCACCGGTGTTGAGGGAACGACGCTGCTTCAACAGGTCGCGGATCTCGGCGACGGTCCTGCCGTACAGGACCAGGGCGGAGAACACGGCCAGGAGGATGAACAGGACGAAGGCCCCCACCGAAGAGAACAATGCCGCCAGCGGATAGCCCACAAGCCACCCCAGCAATCCGCCGGCGCTCTCCAGCCCAGCGATGTTGTTCCTCAGAATCGGGTTGCCGCTGCCCACCTGGATCATGCCGGTCAGTGCGGTCAGCAGGCCCAGGCAGCCCACCGAAGCCCGCGCGTGGACCGCTCCCAGGCTGTGGACCCGCAGCATGGCGATCCCCAGCGCTCCTAGGAGCAGGGGGACGAATATACCGAGCATACCGACGGGCCCTGCGGCGATGTGGTGAAGAAGGCTCCCGGCTGCCCCGGAGACCCCGAACCACTCGCGCAAGGCCAGGACCGCTGCCAGGGCCAGGATGAGGAAGGCCCATCCGGTGCGGCGGTAACGCCCGCCGGATGGCGGGGACCCAGCAGACGCGAAAGGAGCGTTTCCTTGAGCTGTTGCTCCCCGATCGCGCCTCCTGCCGGTTCCGGGCGAAGGCGTAGCGGATCTCGTGGTACGACGATTGGCCATGATGTCCTAGAAACTATCGGATTCTCAGCGTCAGCGCCCCTGCCACGCCGCTTCGGGCAGGTGGGAACACGTCACCTTCCCACCGCAGGTTCTCCACCCGAGGTCATTGTGTCGGTCACCACCGTTCAGCAAGCATCGTCGTCAGACATCTCAGAGCTTTCGAGAAGGATCTTGTCGATCTCCTCCCGGCGTGGGGCCTGCGCCGGCCCAGTTCGGGCCACGGCGTGCGCGGCGGCCGCGTTGGCGCGTCTGGCCGCCTCGACGACGTCGAGTCCGTCGAGGAGTCCGGCGACCAGGACACCGGTGTGCGTGTCTCCGGCCCCGGTCGTATCAACGACACCGCGCACGAAACCGGGGACCTCGGTCGGCTCGGCGCCGACCGGGTGGAGAACACATCCGTGAACGCCGGTGCGTCGAACGATCAGTGCCTGCGGACATGCCTGGCGGAGCGCGTCAGTACCTCCCAGCCGTCTCTCGAGCCGACTCATCTCCAGGTCGTTGCCGGTCAGCATCGTCGCCCGGTGCAGAAGCGGTAGAAGCACCTGGTCGGGAATGTCGGGCTGTACCGGCCCCAGGTCGATGACCAGGCCGACCCCAGCAGGGATCGACAGGAGCCAGTCGGCCAGGACGCCCCGGCTGGTGTAGTGGGCCAGGTCGTAGCCAGTGGCGTAGACCCAGTCGCCCTCCCTGAGGTCGAGGCTCTCGAGGTCCTCACGCTGAGGCTCGCCCTCGACGCCGGCAGTAGTGATGAAAGTTCTCCGACCGGAGGGCTCGATGAGCGTGGTGCAGGTACCGATATCGCCAACGAGCTCCTCGACAAGGAGCTCAACCCGGTCAAGGCGCATCGACTCACGCACCCGCGCCGAGTTGGGGCCGGTCCCCAGAGTCGCGGCAAGGGCGGCAGGGATCCCTTGCCGGGCAGCAGCCGACACCACCGTGTACCCGCCCCCCACGACGGGACCCGACGAGGCCCCGGTGATCGCCCCTCCCGGCGTCGGTACCCGGCTGACATGAAGGGGAATGTCAATGAGGATGGATCCAGTGGATATGAAGCACGCGGGCCGGAAGAGAGTCATGCAGTGAGCGTCCCCTAGGCTTCGACGACAACCGGAACGATCATGGGACGTCGTTTGAGCCTGCGACCGATCCAGCGCCCCAGGGTGCGGCGCATGACCTGCTGGAGGGAGTAGGTGTCGGCCTTCCCCGTCTCCAGTGCGGCAGACAGGGCCTCGGTGACGTCGGGAAGGATCTCCTCGAAGACCGAGTCATCCTCGGCCACACCCCGGGCCTGGATATGCGGACCGGCCAGAATCGTGCCGGTCATGGTCTCCACCACGGCGTAAACGGAGACGAAGCCTTCCTCAGCCAGGATACGGCGGTCCTTGAGCTCGGCCTCGTCAATCTCCCCCACGGAGGAGCCATCGACATAGATGTACCCACAGGGGACCTGTCCGGCGATACGGGCGGTTCCCCGGTCCAGGTCGACGGCCACGCCGTCCTCGCACAGCATGACCCGCTCGGGAGCGACCCCGGTCTTGACTGCGAGCCCGCCATTGGCCACCAAGTGGCGAATCTCGCCGTGAATGGGCATGACGTTGCGGGGCTGGACGATGTTGTAGACGTGGAGCAGCTCCTCGGAGGAGGCGT
>NZ_CAUROW010000163.1:0-3243 GCF_963526355.1 uncultured Actinomyces sp.
TGTCCACCTGTGCGTGGCCGCCGGCCCCGGCGATAGCCGGCGGCCTCCACAGGTGGTCAGGGGGCTGCGGGAGTGGCCTGGTGCAGGAGTCAAGCAAGGTGTCAACGAAGGAGGAAGCTCATGGTGATGGGTTGGGATGAGGAGTACTTGGCTAGCTACCCGGATGTGCTGGCGGCGCTGTCGGGTTTGGAGGACATTGGCCTGCCTGAAGGCGTGGGGCTGCCTGGTATCCCCGCGATCGAGGTCTACGACGACGTCGTCCTTTATACCTTTCCGGGCGACGAGGATGACGGGTTGGTCAGACCAGTGCGGCGGGCGTGGCGGCGAGCCGGCCGAGCGGACTTCGCTCGGACGGTGACGGCGGAGTGGGAGGCGCATGTGGAGCGTGTGCGGGCTGGTTTGCCGGCGGCCGAGCGTGTGCTGCGGGTGGCTAAGACGGCCGGGCTTACGGGTGAACCGGCGGAGCTCGCGCTGTGGGTCAACCAGAGTGTGACGTTGTGGCCGGGTCGAGGGGTATGCGTCCTTGAGGGTTTGTACGACCTTGAGGTGCTGAGTGGCTCGTCCGGTTGGAGCACGAAGGTGTGGATATCGACCTCGATGGGCAGTGAGGAGGTGGTGGAGGTCACCATCGACAGGATCAACCCCGGGTGCCCGTGGTTGGCCGAGGAGGCTCCGGCGGGGCAGGTTCTGGGGGCGGGCCTGGGTTGGTTGGCCGAGGAGGCCACGGCGTGGTTGATCGACAAGGTTGATGCCAGCGTCGACGGGGGGATCTTCCACTACTTGAGTGAGGAGAATCCTGCTTCCACGCCCGGTGCGCCGGCGGTAAGGCCGGAGGTGGAGGTCTTGGCGGGCGAGCGAAGCGTCATCCCCACCGGAACGGCGGTGCAGGACATGACTGGAGGTGATCGGCCGTGACGCCGGTTGTTGAGGACTTTGACGTCGAGTCGTCGGCTGGGCTGGCTGCTGCTTTGGAGGCGGTGGCGGCTGAGCCGGAGGTGTGGGAGTCGGATGTGGGCCGGCTCGTGGCGTCGGAGATTGTGCGGCGGGTGCCGCACAAGGTGGGTTATCGGCGTGTTGAGTCTCTGGCGAGGACCGGGGAGGTGAGCTGCGATGAGGTTGTGGCGGACTTGGCGGCTTCGGTGGTGGAGATGCTGCTGATGCGGCGTGATCTTGCTGCTGCGGGGTCGGATCTTTGGGCGGTGCTGGCGAGGCGGGCGGTCTGGATGGTGGAAGGGCATCAGGAAAGGGCGCGCCAGCACGGGCTGAGCGGTGATTCTGCGCATCCTCAACGGATGCGCGAGCGAGTCCGCTTCGAAGAGGCTGATTTCTTTTGCCTCTCGCGTGGGGTCAGGTTTGCGGCGCCTGGTTCGGTGGAGGTCGAGCGGCGGCGGGTCTGGGTGAGGAAGGAGGACCTGGGGCCGGTCCTGGGCGGTGTTGTCGACGTCTTGGTGTGGGCGGGTGTGCCTGGGTGGCTGGCTCGGGCGGGGACGTGCCGCGTTGTTGAGCTGGCGGCGTCGACGACGGCGCGGGAGCGTCACTGTTCGGCGCGTGAGGACGCTCGGGATGGCGTGCTGGGTGCACTGGGCGCCTCGCCTGACGCGGCCGGGGCGTGGATGAGTTTGGCGGCTGGGAGCCGTCGGGGAGGGTTGGAGAGCGCGCTGGTGTGGTCGTTGCGCCTGTGGGGTGGGGCTCTAGGTGACCTGTCCTGGCCTGAGGTGCTGAGTGCCTCGCAGCTGCGGTGGGTGCGGACGGTTGCGGCGGGGGTGTGGGTTCAGGCCCCGTCTGCTGCGCCGGCCGGCGCACACAGGCCACCGGTGCGCCTGGGTGATTCTGGGGAGCAGTTGGCGCTGTTCCCGGTGGAGGGGGTGAGCGCCGGGGCGGCGTAGAGGGGGGTCATGAGACTCGCCCCCGACCGGAGGACCGGGCGAGGGCGAGAACCAAAATCACCAGCCACCCGACCTAACAAAATTTTCGAACCCTCGGTCGGGGGCCTGGGGGGAGTACGCCGAAGCGTGCTCCAGTTGATGAATGACTAGAGAGTAGTTGATGAGCACAACTTTCGCAACAGGGAAGCAGGAACCTAAGGGTTCTAATTCTACTAATGCTTTATGTGATGGTCGGGTTTCCGTTGATTTTGTGCCGGATTCCCGGGTTCGTAAGTGGCGGCGCCCGTCAGTGTCGATGGAGCGGTCGCGGCTGTTGGTGGCCGCGTCGGTTCCGGAGGGGTGTGTGTTGGCGCCGAGGGTGTCGGTGTGGCTGGAGGCGGTGCGTGAGGTGGCTGAGGCCCACGGGCTGCGGGATGCGCAGGTGGCGACCCTGGTGCGGGTTGCCAGGGGCCTGTGTGACTGGGTTGACGGGACCTCGCGCACGACGCGGGTGGTGAACGAGCGGGTTGCAGAGCTGGCAGGCTGCTGCGTGCGGACGGTGCAGCGGTGGCTGCGGCGTCTGGAGGCTTGGGGGCTGCTGGGCCTGGTGGCCGCCGGGCGGTCGGCCAGGTGGGCGCCGCTGGCGCGCTCCCAGGATGCTGACGGGCGGGTGGTGCTGGAGCGCCGTAACGAGGCGGCAGTGAGGTCGTTCGTGGTGCCCAAGGAGATGGCGGCGGACGTCCAGGCGCCGGCTTCCGCGGCCTCGGTGGGGCGGGGTCCTGTGGACAGCGAGGGGCCGGCCGACCCCCACTGTGGATTGAGGTGTCACCCCTACCCGTACTCAGGGATTCTTAGCCCCCGCGCGCGCGCGCGAAGCGGCCTGGGTGGTGAGGATTTGGTGCCGCTTCGCGTCGCTGAGGTTTCTCTGGGGGCCGCTTCGCGGCCCGGGGGCCGGGTTGGTCCGTCTCGGTGGCGTGCGTGGTGGTCACCTCGACGCACGAGGAGCACGGAGGAGGAGGTGCTGGGGCTGGCTCGTGAGCTCCAGGAGCGTTTGCGCGTGCTTCGGGGTTGCTCGGATCGGTACGTGATGCGCGTCATTGCACCGTTCTTTGGGGCTGGCTGGTCGGTGGGTGACCTGGTGACGGCGGTGGACCGCAGGCCGGATGGGTCGGCGTGGCCGCACAGCGGGGACCGGGGGGTGCGGGAGCCGGCCCGGTGGCTGATCTATCGGCTGTCGGCGTGGCTCAACGACGGGGGCGTGCCGTTGGCGTCGTGGAGGCAGGAGCGGGCGGCGGCGCACGAGCGGGAGATGGCTGAGCGTGAGGCGCGGATGGTAGCCAGGGAGGCCGAGCGCGCCCGCGTCGCGGCGGAGCGGGCC
>NZ_CAUROW010000164.1:0-3140 GCF_963526355.1 uncultured Actinomyces sp.
AGCTCGTCCATGGGGAAGCTCATGACGTCGGTGGGGCCGGGCAGGTCGAGCCAGCGCACGTGGAGCTCTTCCATGGGCTCGGGGTCGATGAACATGATGTTGAGCTCGGCGGCGGGGCTGACGTGCATGGCGGTCAGGACGTGGTCGGCGAGGTCCGCGAACTCGGCGGCGTCGATGACAGTGGTGGTCTCGTTGATGACCTCAGTGGTCATGCGGGTTCCTCTCCGAGTGGGGCCGGGCGGGACGGTTGCCGCTCCCCCGACGGTACTGACTGTTGCGGCCGCTGCGGCCAGGCGATCCGGCGGGTCGGGTGGCGTCCTGGGCGGCGACCTCGGCATCGTGGCGGGCGTAGGCCTCGATGATGCGGCCCACGAGGCGGTGGCGCACGACGTCGGCCGATCCGAGCTCGCAGAAGCTGATGCCCTCGACCCCGGCGAGGATCCTGCGCACGACGATGAGTCCGGACTCGCGTCCGCCGGGCAGGTCGACCTGGGAGATGTCTCCGGTGACGACCATGCGTGAGCCGAAGCCGAGGCGGGTGAGGAACATCTTCATCTGCTCGGGGCTGGTGTTCTGGGCCTCGTCGAGGATGACGAAGGCGTCGTTGAGGGTGCGTCCTCGCATGTAGGCCAGGGGCGCGACCTCGATGGTGCCGGCGGCCATGAGGCGGGGCAGGGCCTCGGGCTCGAGCATGTCGTGGAGGGCGTCGTAGAGGGGGCGCAGGTAGGGGTCGATCTTGTCGGTGAGGCTGCCGGGAAGGAAGCCGAGGTTCTCGCCGGCCTCGACGGCGGGGCGGGTGAGGATGATGCGCGAGACGCGCTTGCGGGCCAGGGCGTCGACGGCCTTGGCCATGGCCAGGTAGGTCTTGCCGGTGCCGGCGGGGCCGATGCCGAAGGTGATGGTGGATTCCTCGATGGCGTCGGTGTAGGCCTTCTGGCCCAGCGACTTGGGACGGATGGTGCGGCCGTGGGAGGTGAGGATGTCATCGGTGAGGACCTCGGTGGGGCGGGTGGAGGTCTCCAGCAGGCCGACGGCGCGCTCGACGGCGTCCGCGGTCAGGGGCGTGCCGGTGCGGGCGACGTCGATGAGCTCGGAGAGCAGGACGACGACGGTGTCAACGCGGGCGGCGGAGCCGGAGACGGTGACGGCTGTGCCGCGCACGTGGATGTCGACGTCGGTGAAGCCCTTCTCAATGGCACGCAGGACCTCGTCCCGGGCCCCCAGGAGGATGACCGGGGCGACGTCCTCGGGCAGGGTGAGGGTGCGGACCACGGTGGAGTCGGGCGTGGTGGTCTCCGGATCAGTGGTGGCCGAGTTGACTGACGAGACGGTCGGTGCTGCGGAACCTGCCGGGATTGAGGAGCTGGCGGTTGAGGAGGTCATCGCCGGCGAACCGGCTGCTGCGGTGGGCGGTGTCGTCATCACTGTCGATCCTAGATGATTGGTCCCAGAGACGCCGAGGGCACGTCACCCCGGGGCTACTCGCACGCCGCCATCACAAGATGCCATGGTTCATCATCTGGAGATGTCGGGCCGATCGACGTTTTTCCGGTTCAACTCTCCAGTCCGATACCTGCACCTCGGATCGGCTAGTGTTGCCTTGTAGTCGGCCATGGGGGCCGAAATGCGGGCGAGACCCGCACCAGTAACGTCTTTCGAGGATTCGTATGACTGACTACCTCACCCTTGGAAATGACGGCCGACTCATAGACCGCGAAGGCAAGACCCTGGAGCTCAAGCGGGATCTCAGTTCGCCCACGGGTCCGCTGCGCACCATCACAGCCTTCGCGAACTCCACGGGTGGCCGCCTCGTCATCGGGATCGCAGATGATGGCACCGTGGTCGGTGTTGAGGACCCGCTCGCCGAGGAGGAGCGCGTCGCCAGTCTCATCGATGACTGGATCTCACCGCGGCTGGTTCCCGCCATCGACCTTGTCCCGCTCGCCGACAAGACTGTTCTCGTCGTCGATGTTCCACTGAGCACCCGACGCCCCCACTACATCACTCGGCAGGGCCCAGAAGCGGGCGTCTACGTGCGTCTCGGTTCCTCTACTCGCCAGGCTGACCCAACGCTGGTCGCCGAGCTCGAACGCAACGCTCACGGCATCGCTTTTGAGAATCTGCCCGAGCCGCGTGCGGCCCTGACTGACCTGAATCTGAGCACTCTGGCCGAGCTGCGCGGCCGCGCCACCGACACGAATGACCTGCTGGCGCTCGGTCTTGCAGCGAGGCAAGGAGATCAGATCGTTCCGACCTACGCCGGGATTCTCACCGCCTGCCCCGACCCCACGCGCTTCCTCCCCTTCCTCCCCTCCGCCTGGGTATCAGTGCGGCCGGTTGCGCGGCCCCCACGGCACTGACATCTTCGACCAGACTGAGATCCGCGGTCCGATGCCGTTGGCCGTTAACCAGGCCGTGGAGTTCCTGCTGAAGCACGCTTACAAGACCGCCGTCTTCGGAGAAGTGCGCCGCCGCGATGTCTACTCCATCCCCATTGAGCCGATCCGCGAGGTCATCGACCGTGTGCGGGTCACGATCCACGTGCTCAGCCACAACCCCGCCGATGCCGGAGAACACGGTGAGTCACTAAGTCGAGTCACCAAGTCAGAGCATCCAATCACTAAGTCGAATCACCAAGTCGAATCACCAAGTCACGAGGTTAGAAACCCGGACGACCATCGGGCCACGATCCTCTCCCTGCTCAACGATGTCGAGACGACTCGCACCGACCTTCTGTCTCGACTGGGGCTGAGCAACGAGACGCGCAACGTACGCCGCCATCTCGATCCCCTGATCGATGCAGGGCTCGTCGAACGAACGATCCCTGACAAGCCCAGGAGCCGCCTCCAGCGCTACCGAATTACCGACGCTGGACGCGCCTATCTCGACAGGCCCTCCGGAGACGTCGAATGAGCATCAATCATCGGCGGAGAAAGTTCGCGTCATGGCACTACAAGAATGGATTGTTCTACGCCATTGTCGCTTGGATTTTCCTAGCTGTACTGGTCGGGAGGGTTGGTTGAGGGGGTGTGGTCTGAGTCTTTGAGGTGATGAGGAGAGCGCCTTGGGCTGGTTGAGTGGAGGGGTTGCAGCTTCCATCAGCCAGACTCGAAAGGTTCTCTCCTCATGTCTCACGCTAA
>NZ_CAUROW010000165.1:0-3094 GCF_963526355.1 uncultured Actinomyces sp.
CAGGTCACGCACCGCTCCGGCCGCCAGACCGAGGACATGATGGTGGCCACCGGTCTGCTGGAGGGCGGCATCATCGTCAGCCACCAGGTCAACTGGCTCACACCCTTCAAAGAGCGCGTCACGATCGTCACCGGGGAGAAGGGCGCCTTCGTGGCCGACACCCTCACCGGTGACCTCACCTTCCACGCCAACGGCACCGTGGCCTCCACCTGGGACCAGGTCGCCGCCTTCCGGGGGGTCAGCGAGGGCGACGTCATCCGCTACGCGATCCCCAAGCGCGAACCGCTGGCCCTGGAGCAGGAGAACTTCCGCGACGCCGTGCGCGGCGTGGCCCAGCGCCACGTCACCATGGCCGAGGGCGTGGCCACGCTCGACGTCGTCGAGGCGGTCCTGACCTCCGCGAGCGAGAACCGGACGGTCGAGCTCTGAACCGCTCGGCCACGCCGTCGGGCCCAGTGACGGGGCTGCTCGCCCGGGTCCGCTCGGTCATGGACTCCTCTCCGTTCCTGCGCCACGTCCTGACCCTGGTGACGGGCACGGCCGTGGCCCAGGGCGTCACCTTCCTCATGAAGATCGTCCTGGCCCGGGTCTACACCCCTCACGACATGGGGCTGCTGGCGACCTACATCTCGGTGGCCTCGATCCTGGTGGCGGTCGCCGCGCTGCGCTACGACATGGCGATCATGCTGCCCAAGAAGGAGTCCGAGGCGCTGAGCGTGGCCCGCCTGGGCATGGTGTGCCTGACGGTGGTCTCACTGCTGGCCACGGTGGCCTCCTTCCCGCTCAATGGTCTCATCGCCCGGCAGTGGGGCCACGAGGTGGCCCTGTGGATGCCATTGGTGGGTCTGACCACCTTCCTCATGTCCGCCGTGGAGCTGTTCAAGTACTGGTTCAACCGCAACAGCGACTACCGCACGATCGCGGTCAACCAGGCCGAGCAGCAGATCGGCCTGACCGGGGGTCAGTTCATCCTCGGCGTGGCGGGGATGGGAGGGATGCCCGGGCTGGTGCTCGGGCACACGGCGGGCCAGCTCTTCGCCTTCGCAAACCTGGGACGTCAGGCCAAGGCCCTGTGGCGCAGGCTCCCCGAGGAGGCGCCCTCCCTGCGCTGGGCTGCCCGCCGCTACCGTCGCATGCCGCTGCTCAACGGTCCCAATGCCCTGGGCGACGCTCTGCGCACCAACGGCATCGCCCTGCTCATCTCGGGCTACTCCGTGGCCTCCCTGGGGCAGTTCCAGATGGCGTGGGGGGTGCTGGACGCCCCGCTCATTCTCATCAACGGCGCCGTGGCCAGGGTCTTCTTCCAGAAGCTCTCCACGATCGAGCCCGGACAGATGCGTCCGCTGGTCCGGGTCACCATCAGGCGGGCGGTGCTCATCGGGATCATCCCCTTCGCGCTCATCTACGTGCTCTCACCGTGGATCTTCCCGCTGATGTTCGGGCAGCGGTGGGCCGAGTCCGGGGGCTTCGCCCGCGCCCTGACTCCCTGGCTGTTCATGATGCTCATCACCTCGCCGATCTCGAATCTCTTCATCGTCACCGAGCACCAGGACTGGATGCTGGGGTTCAACGTCTTCTACACGGCGCTGCCCCTGGCCTGGCTGTACTGGTCCCCGCTGGACCTGCTGGCCACCTGCTACGTCCTGGGCGCCATGATGGCCGGACTGCTGGTGGCCAACACCGCTCTGGCCGATCACGCCGCCAAGCAGTTCGATGCTGGTAAGCGTGTGGGCAGCTTCCAGACCCAGGAGAGGTAGGAAGGACTACGAGACCATGACGCACGTACCGCGCCCGAGCAATGACTCGGGCTCGACCGCGCAGCGGTCGGGCCGACGCAGCCTGCTTCTGCTCACCGACTTCTACCCCTACGAGGTGGGGGAGGAGTTCCTCGAGCAGGAGATCGAGACGCTGTGCGCCGCCTACGACGAGGTCGTCGTTGTCCCGATGCGCCTGAGCGAGGGGGCCCGTCAGACCCGCGCGCTGCCGGCCAATGCCCGCTGTGCCCTGCTGCCGGCCTCCCGGCTGCCCGACTGGCGCTTCCACGCGATCCTGCGCGCCCCGCAGATCCTGCTGGGCCGGGAACGGATGGTGGAGACACCGCCGTGGAAGCACCCGGGGCGCTTCGGGATGGATGTGCGCTTCGCGGCGATCGCCCTGAGCGCCTACGGCCGGATGCGCCGGCTCCTGCCGGAGCTCGGCCTGGAACGGGCCGGTCACCTGACCATCTACTCCTACTGGTTCTTCACCGGGGCGGCCCTGGGCGGGATGCTGCGGCGCCGCGAGCTGAGGGGGCGGCCGGTCAGTGTCGTCTCCCGGGCGCACGCCTACGACGTCGATGAGGCCGACGCGCCGCGCGGCTACGTCCCCTCGCGCCGCTTCGTCATGCGGGCCGTGGACCGGGTCTACCCGATCTCGCAGTACGCGGCCGGCTTCCTGCGCCGTCGCTTCCCCAAGGCCGACACCATCGAGGTGCGCCGTCTGGGCGTGCCGGCCGCCCCGCGCCACGAGCGGCATCGGACTGAGCCCTTCCAGCTCGTCTCCTGCTCGCACATGGCGCCCTACAAGCGGGTCCACCTCATCGTGGATGCCGTCGCCGAGCTGGAGAAGCGCGGCCGGAAGGTCACCTGGACCCATATCGGCGAGTTCGACGACGAGCGCCTGGCGACCATGCGGGCCCGGGCCGAGGAGCGGATCGACTCGACCCCGGTCACCTTCACCGGGCACCTGACCAATGCCGAGGTCCGCGAGCTCTATGCGACGACGGACTTCTCCTGCTTCCTCAACTGCTCCGACGGCGAGGGCGTGCCAGTGGCCGTCATGGAGGCCCAGGCGGCGGGGCTGCCGGTGGTGGCCACGGCCGCCGGGGGGACCGGCGAGATCGTTCACGACCGTGAGAACGGCCGACTCATCCCGGTGGAGACCACCGCCGAGCAGATCGCCGACGCCATCGAGTCCGTCATGGACCTCGGCGACGCGGAGTACGAGGCCATGAGCCGGGACGCGCACGCCACCTGGGCCAAGATGTCCGACGCCCAGCGCCAGTACCGCGAATTCGTCGACGGCCTCATCGCCCTCGAGGGCTGAATTCAGGGCG
>NZ_CAUROW010000166.1:0-3028 GCF_963526355.1 uncultured Actinomyces sp.
GGGCGTAACTGCGCCCCGGCGGCAGCGGCGGGGGCGTCGCCCCGTCGCCGACGAACATGAAGGTCGTCTGCGTCTCGGGGCGGCGTCCGGTGAGGACCCCGCCGACCCCGGGCAGGGCCGTCTGCCCCATGAGACTCTCCGGGGTCTGCAGGCGCTCGCCCGCGACCCGGTGCAAGGTGGCGGACAGGCCGGTCCCGACCACCGCGGCGTCCCGCGACCAGGGGTTGGTGCACAGCTCCAGGGCGAGGGCGGAGACGACCTCGGCGGCCATGGCCGGGTCCCCGGTGACGGTCACGTCCCCGTCGGCGAAGGCCAGGTCGATGAGGATGTCGGCGCCGGCAGGCGTACGTCCCACCGTCACCAGGCCCGGCAGCGGGCAGGACCGGTCGTTCAGCGGCGGCTCGTTGCCCGCGCGCAGCGCCCAGGTCATCCCCTCGTCCTGGGCCCGCCACGGGGCGGGGGCATCGGTCAGGGGGCGCGCCATGCGCAGGTAGCAGGCGTCGTCGTCGATGGCGACGGCGTAGGGGCGGGGACTCCCGGGGAGGTCGTCCAGGGAGCGCAGGACGGCGTTCAGACGCCGCGAGCGGCTCTCGTCGGCACCCACCCGCAGGAGGCGCTCCAGCTCGGCGGAGTCCTCGTTGACGGCGCCCACCAGCTGCCGGCGCTTGGCGATGAGCACCGAGACCAGGGAGGCGGCCAGCAGCGAGCCGATCGCCGGCAGCTGGACCGGTGTGATGTCCCGCAACTCGTGCCCGAGCCCGGCCGGAAGCTGGTTGGCGCCCTGCTGCTGCGACGGCGTCGGAGACTGCGGAGCCGGGGCGGCCGGTGCCGGATCGGTGGGGATGGCCTCGACCCTGGCCACGGAGGTGGCCGACTCGGGCATGACCAGCAGCCAGCCGGGCTGGATGAGTCGGGCCAGCTCCAGGGAGCCGCCGTCGGCCTGCTCGCGCCCGGCGTTGAGGTCGTAGATCTGGGCGTAGGCGCGCCCGTCACCGAGGTTGCGCTCGGCGATGTCCCACAGGTTGTCGTGGTAGCGGCCGTCGGGGGGCTGAACGATGTACACCCTCTGCCCCACGAGCTGGGAGCCGATCTCCGGGTCGAGCTCGACCCCGTCCACCACGTAGCGCATGTACTGGTGGCCGCTCTCGTCGCTCTGCGACGTCGCCGCGGCGCCATCGGCCTGGGTGGCGTCGACGGCGGACTGCTGCGAGACGACCTCCTGGCTCACCGAGACCGCCGGGGTCGGCTCCTCGGCGAGGGGGGCGGCGGCCGCGGCGACCGGGCCGCTGACGGCGCCCAGGAGCAGGACGGAGGCGACGAGCCGGCGCACCAGTGACTGCACGCCGCCCGACAGCGGGACGTGCCCGGGCACACCGTGCCCCTTGATGGCGGAGACGACCTCCACCAAGGTGCACACCGTGAACTGCAGCCAGGCCAGATAGAGCACCCAGACGAGGACGCCCACGACGACGTCGAAGGAGACAGCCTGGGTGAGCAGGGCGTTCGTGTCCAGACTGGTCGGCAGCGGTGGGGGCCCCACGGTGGCCAGCAGGACCACGGGCAGGCCGATGATGACTCCGGCCAGCACGAGGCCGGCGACCACGGAGCGCCACACCGGGGGCCGGGTGCTGCGCACGGGCGCCCTGAATCGCTGAGGGCCGGCGGCCTGGGCACGGCGCCGCCTCGATGGGGTGGTCATGGGTTCTGCCTCCTCTCAGGGCCGAAGGCGTTGCCCGTCCTCGGCAATCCAGGCCTCTGCCCCTTCTCGGGGCCGAAGGCGTTGTGGGCCTCCCCGGTCACGGAGACGTGAATGGATGGGACGCCGACCAGTCGCAGCATCGTGGTGGGGACGTCGCGTTCGACGGTGACCGAGACCCGGTCGGAGGAGGCCTTGACCGTCGAGGTCTTGGCGGCGCCACTGCGGGCCAGGTAGCTCCGGGCCGCCGACGAGGCCGCTGACGGGTCCGTCGAGGCCTCACCGGAGCCGCGCAGCTTCGCCATGCTCAGCTGCTGCACCCCGGCACGGGCCGCCTGTTCGGCCTGGTCCGCCATGGTGGCGCGCGCGTTGAGGACGCGTCCGCCCTCGATGCACAGCCCCGCCACGAGCATGAGGACCGCCGCGATAATGACGACGTAGACGGATAGCGAGCCCCGCTCCGGGTGCTCGCGGTGCTCCCTGAAGACCGCCGTCAGGCTCATCTCGTCCCCCTCCACTGGTCCACCGGCGCGCTCGACTCCGCCCTGACCACGGTGGTTCCGGGCAGGAAGATCAGTCCCAGGTCGGAAAGCTTGACGTGGCAGCTGACCGAGACCCTGACGGTTCCGCCGCGGCGGAACCCGCCGACGTCGACGCCGGCCGAGCAGTTGGCGTTAGCGGTGTCCGCCCGGGACAGGCTCTGGTTGGCGGCCGTGTTGGCGGCGCCCACCGAGCGCTCCATGGAGGCGGCCCGGGCGGCGTCGCGTGACGCGGCCTCGACCATCCCCTGGGCGGAGACGATGCGCCCCCCGGCGACGGCCACCATGGTGATGAGCAGCAGCACCGGGATGAGGACCACCATCTCGATGGACATGGTTCCCCTCTCCGAGGCGGCCGCCTCCATGGCGCGGCGCCGGGCCTGCTTCTTTCTGAGGTGTTTCATCGGTCGCTCCGGAAGGTCTCCCGCTCTGAGGTCACCGAGGCCTTGACGCGCGGCGACATGCCGGCGACGACGTCCAGGGCCTTCCCGGAGACGCGCACCGTGACCTGGTCGCTCGTGGAGGAGACGTCGATCGTG
The DNA here is from genome assembly GCF_963526355.1 of uncultured Actinomyces sp. Lineage (GTDB taxonomy): Bacteria > Actinomycetota > Actinomycetes > Actinomycetales > Actinomycetaceae > Actinomyces. The sequence goes on from NZ_CAUROW010000166.1 coordinate 2,775, forward strand.
ATGTCGGTGAGCGCCTTGCCGCCGACCCTGCGGGCGTAGTCGACGCCGTTGGCCTTGGCCGCCGCGGTGCGGTCGCCCTCCTTGGAGCTCACGCGCGCCTCCCGGGCCACCTCACGGGCGGTCGCGATGGCGACCTCGTTGCCGTACCAGGTCAGGGCCACCTGCACCGTGATCAGCACGACCAGCAGGAGCAGCGGGAAGAAGATGATCAGCTCGACGCTGGAGGCTCCCGCCTCCTGGCCCAAGCGGCTCAT
>NZ_CAUROW010000167.1:0-3008 GCF_963526355.1 uncultured Actinomyces sp.
GAGGAGGCGTGCAGCATGAGGCAGCTGCCCTTGACCAGGTCGGCCCCGGCCTGCGCGGGTGTCCGCGAGATGATCGAGGAGCGCCCGCCGGCCACGTGCCCGTCGGCCAGAACCAGGGAGCCGACGACGTCGAGGGCCTCCACGGCGTCCGAGGAGTTGACGGGCACCCGGTGCGACGCCCACGTCTCATAGGCGCCGGGACCCTGGGTTGAGAGCATGGCGTCCTCGAGCCAGTCGGTCATCACCCAGCCGGTGGACTCCCCGTCGGAGGCGCCCACGCACCAGGGGGTCACGGAGCCGTCGGGGTGGTCGGAGCGGACCTTGCGGGTGAGGGTCTCCAGCTCGGCCCAGGTGGAGGGCACCTTGTAGCCGGCCTTCTTGAAGGCGTCCGGCGAGTACCACACGAGGGACTTCACCGAGGCCATGAGCGGGGCGGCGTAGGGCACGGAGGCGTGGATGCCCACCTGGATCCAGTGCCGGTCCCAGCCGGCCTCCACGTTGCTGTTGACCGCGTTCGGCAGCGGGTGGACCACGCCGGTGTCGACGAGCTCGGCCACCATACCGGGCTGCGGCACGATCGCCAGGTCGGGCAGGTTCTCGGGGTCGTCCTGGCTCGACGGCGAGGCCCCCTTGCTGGTGGACAGGTCCGTGCCCGATCCGTTGAGCAGCTGGGAGCGCAACTCGGTGGTGCCGGTGTGAGCGACGTCAATGCCCGTGCACTTCTCGAACTCGGCCACGGAGGCCTCGAAGCGCTCGGCCTCGGTGCCGGTCAGGCTGCTGGAGATGGTGACTGTGGAGCCCTTGTGGCCCTGGTAGGCCTGGTAGGCAGCGCAGCCGGTGGCCGACGTCGAGCCGGATCCGCCGGCTGAGCAGGCAGCGGAGCCGGCGGCCGCCAGGGTCAGGGCGCAGACCGCCGCGAGAAGCCGGCCGTGGCGATATATCCGGCCGGCGAGGCGGCCTCCGCCCGGGGCGGCCGGTCCGCCGGGAGGACCGGCGGTGCGATCGACATCGTCAGTGAAGGTGTCGCGGATGGAATTGTGGTGGGAGACAGGGAGGGGGGACTGTCGCATCAGGGGTGCCTTACTCGTTCTATGAGAGCGTCCAGGACGGCGGCGCAGCCGTCCCGCCACACGGGCTCGGTCAGGATATCGCCGCGGTCGCGCACCCACTGAGGCGCGCTGCCCATGACGACTCCGACACCGGCCCACTCGATCATCTCGACGTCGTTGGAGCCGTCACCGACCGCGAGGGTGTGGGCGGAGTCGGTGCCCAGACGGGTGATGAGCGCCTCGAGGGCGGAGGCCTTGGTGACGCCCTCGGGGGCGACGTCGAGCCAAGCCGTCCAGCCGATGGCGTACTCCACAGAGTGCAGCCCGGAGTCGGCCACGATCTCGGAGAAACGCTCCACCGACATGCCGGGGGCCCGCAGGACCACGCGGGTGACCGGCTGAGAGACGAGCTCGGCCATGGTGACGACCTGCTGGTCCTCGATGAGCTCGCCGTCGGGGAAGAGCCGGGAGACCTTGAACCCGATGCCGGGTTCCTCGACGGCGAAGATCCCATCGGGCACGGCGGCGCGCAGGGTCTCGATGGCGGAGCGCGGGTCGAAGGTGCGCGAGTCGACCACCTCGTAGCCGCCGGGGACGTCCGGATCGAGCCACAGGGTCAGCGCACCGTTGGCGCAGACCATCCAGCCGGAGCTCAGCCCCAGGTGGCGCACTACCGGCATGGCCGCGGCGATCCCGCGGCCGGTGGAGATGACGACGGGGACCTCATGGGCGCGCAGGCGGGCGATGGAGGCCATGCCCCTCTCCGAGACTCGCCCGTCCATGTCGAGGATGGTGCCGTCGACATCGAGGGCGACGACGAGCCCGTGACCGGGCGCGAGCCGGGCACCGCCGTCAGCCTCCAGGGCGTCGAGGTCCCGCATCCGGTCCTGAACGAGGGCGTGGTACTCCTCGTGATCCAGGGGCCGACGCCGCAGGGCGCGCTCGCCGGACCCTGCCTTGTGGCCGGCGCTGTTCTCAAGGCGTCCGATGTACTCCGCGGAGCCTCCCAAATGGGTCAGGGGCTGGCCCGCCGGGGTGATACCGGTCTCGGGGTTGACGGCCGGGCCGTTGCCGGTGGGCCCGGAGCCGCCGGGGTCACCGACGGCGTCGGTTTCACGGGCGGCGCCCGGCCAAGGGGCGGGAGTGGGATTCATGGGACCGCCTTCAGTCGGTGGCGCCGACGGGCTCGATGACCTCCAGGCCACCCAGGTAGGATCGCAGGCCCGTGGGCACGCGCACCGAGCCGTCGGCCTGCTGGTGGTTCTCAAGGATGGAGACCATCCAGCGAGTGGTGGCCAGGGTCCCGTTGAGGGTGGCCACGGGGCTCGTGCCGCCCTCGCGGCGCTCGCGCACGGCCAGGCGGCGGGCCTGGTAGGTGGTGCAGTTGGAGGTGGAGGTGACCTCCATCCAGCGCTGCTGGGTGGGCAGCCAGGCCTCGCAGTCGAACTTGCGGGCGGCTGAGGAGCCCAGATCCCCGGCGGCGGTGTCGATGACCCGGTAGGGCAGCTCGACCAGGGCCAGCATCTCCTCCTCCATGGCCAGGAGCCGGGCGTGCTCGGCCTCGGCGTCCTCGGGACGGCAGTAGGAGAACATCTCGGCCTTGTTGAACTGGTGGACGCGGATGATGCCGCGGGTGTCCTTGCCGGCGGCACCGGCCTCGCGCCGATAGCAGGTGGACCAGCCCATGTAGCGCTTGGGCCCGGCGGTCAGATCGAGGATCTCATCGGCGTGGTAGCCGGCCAGGGCCACCTCGGAGGTGCCGGTGAGGTAGAGGTCGTCGGCGGGCAGGTAGTAGATCTCGTCGCTGTGGGCGCCCAGGAACCCGGTGCCACCCATGACCTGCGGGGTCACGAGCGTGGGCGTGGTCATCGGGGTGAAGCCGTGGGCGACGGCGGCATCCAGGGCCGCCGTCATGAGCGCCAGCTCCAGGCGCATGCCCCAGCCCTTGAGGTAGTAGAA
>NZ_CAUROW010000168.1:0-2978 GCF_963526355.1 uncultured Actinomyces sp.
CCTCGCCTACGATGGCCCTGTGGCGGGACTGATCAGGCGCGAGGACATCGAGGCGGTGCGTGAGCGCGCCCGGATCGAGGATATCGTCGGTGAGCATGTCACCCTCAAGAGCGCCGGGGTCGGCTCGCTCAAGGGGCTGTGTCCCTTCCACGACGAACGCACCCCCTCCTTCCACGTTCGCCCCCAGCTCGGCTACTGGCACTGCTTCGGCTGTGGTGAGGGCGGTGACGTCATTACTTTCATCGAGAAGATCAACCACCTCGGTTTCGCCGAAGCGGTCGAGTACCTCGCGGACCGCACCGGGGTCCAGCTGCGCTACGAGGAGGGCGGCGCGGTGCGGCGCGGGGTGGAGCCGGGCACGCGTCAGCGCCTCATGGACGCCAACCGCCTGGCCGAGGCCTGGTTCCGCGAGCAGCTCGCCACCCCGGAGGCCCAGCCGGGTCGGGACTTCCTCACGGCTCGGGGTTTCGACCGCCATGCCGCCGCGCACTTCGGCGTGGGCTATGCGCCGGCCGGATGGGATCATCTTGCCCGATACCTGCGCAGCGCCGGGTACACCGAGGCCGAGCTCGTCGATTCCGGTCTGTGCGGCCGAGGTGGGCAGGATGGGCGCCGCGTCTACGACCGGTTCCGGGGCCGCCTCATCTGGCCCATCCGGGACGTCACCGGAGCCACTGTCGGCTTCGGGGCGCGCAAGCTCTCGGAGGACGATCAGGGCCCCAAGTACCTCAACACCCCCGAGACCCCCGTCTTCCACAAGAGCCAGGTCCTCTACGGGCTGGACCTGGCCAAGCGGGAGGTCGCCCGCTCGCACCGGATCGTCGTCGTCGAGGGCTACACCGATGTCATGGCCGCTCACCTGTCCGGCGTGACCACGGCCGTGGCCACGTGCGGAACCGCCTTCGGTGCGGACCATGTGCGGGTGGTGCGCCGCCTCCTAGGTGATATCGACGACCCCGCGGCGGGCGTCGTCACCGGGCAGGGGCGCGAGGCCCGAGGGGGCGAGGTCATCTTCACCTTCGACGGAGACGCAGCCGGCCAGAAGGCCGCGCTGCGCGCCTATGCCGAGGACCAGCGCTTCGCCACCCAGACCTTCGTGGCCGTTGACCCCGGCGGCCTGGACCCCTGCGACCTGCGCATGAAGGAAGGGGACCCGGGCATCCCACGCCTGCTGTCCCGGCGGGTGCCGCTGTTCGAGTTCGTCATCCGCACCTCTCTGTCCCACCTGGACCTGGACACCTCCGAAGGGCGGGTCCGGGGGCTGCGCTCGGCGGCACCGGTTGTCGCAGGCATCCGGGACCGGGCGCTCAAGCGCGAGTACATCCGGCGGCTCGCCGGATGGCTGGGACTGCCCGATGCCGAAGTCCAGGCCGCAGTGCAGGCCGCTGGGAGACGAGGGACGCAGCCCAACGCGGTGCGGGGCGGCCAGTGGCCCGCCGATGAGACCGCCGGCCCCGACGCCGCGACTCCGGTACGGGGGCTACCGCCTGTGACCGACCCCGTCGAGCAGCTCGAGCGCGAGGCCCTGGCAGTCATCATCCAGTTCCCGGCAGCCGCCCACCAAGCCGGCGCCGACGAGCTCGGGGCCGACTCCTTCGGCCAGCTCACTCACCGTGCTGTCTACGAGGCCGTAGCCGCCGCCGGAGGCACCAGGGAGGTGCCTGGCCTTGTGCAGCAGGCGGTGGCCGCCGGGATGGGCGAGCAGGAGGCGCAGCGACGAGCCACGCAACGCTGGCTCCAGCAGGTGCGCGACGGTGCCATTGGCCTGGTCGAGGCCGCCATCGCCGAGCTCGCCGTGGCTCCACTACCGCTGCCTACCATTCGGGGACGGGGCATGGAGGTCGACGCCGCGGGGCTGGACCGCTACACCAAGGGTGTGCTCAGCTCCCTGGCCGTTATGGGTATCAACCGTCAGCTGGTCGAGATGCGCTCGCGGCACCGGCGGATGTCCCCCCATGACGAGGGCTACCGCGAGCTGTTCGCCCATATCGCTGCGCTCGAGCAGCGCCGTATGCGCCTCCGGCAGGGAGCCTGAGGCCTGCCGGTGGTCCATTCCAGGTGGGTGGGGCGGGTAGCCTGACGCACATGCTGAACCTGCGACGTCGTCAAGGCTCGTCCACCAGATCCGCTAGAACGTTGCCCCTTGAAATGCGTGAACAGCTGCATCAGCCCGTTCTTGGCGCCGTTCCTCTGGACGAGGACGGCTCCGCATGGGCGGCAGCGACCGCCGATACCCTCGTTGTCTTCAGTGGGAGCAGCAGGCCCACGCACCATGCCTGGGATGAGGTGGAGCATGGGACATGGGACGCGGACAAGCGGGCCTTCACCCTGAGATGGACGGACTGGGATCGTGATGATCTCGTCCTCAAGATTCCGGCAGGAATCCGCGACGGGGACACCTACGCTTCTACTGATGTCGCCGCCTTCGCCAAAGCCTTGCGCCAGCGTGTGGAGGCTGCCATCGTCCACAGCGCCGTGGTAACGCTTCCCAGCGGTGTGACGGCCACGGCCAGTGTTCGTCGTGGTAGCGATGGGGACTTGTACTCCGTGACTCGACCGATGATGTCCCAGGCTGCGGATAAAGACGATGGTGAGGCGCTCCAGGCACTGGAAAACCGTGTCCGAGAGGGTGTGGGGCTTCCCACACGGTAAGGTATCCCAGGATTTGCAGCGTTTTTGGCGATTCGTCGGATTCGACGTCGCCTCAGGATGTTGCTAAAGTTCACTGCGCGTCAAACGCATTCCTGCGTAGCTCAATGGCAGAGCATCCGACTGTTAATCGGACGGTTGCTGGTTCGAGTCCAGCCGCAGGAGCAACCAGGGGAGTTCCCAGCCGGTAAGGTTGGGAGCTTCTTTTATGTGTGCTTCCTTGTGACCTGACTCTGAGGGTTATCGGCGTGAACGTGGTGCTTTAGGCGTGGGGGGGTTATCGGCGTGAACGTGGTGCTTTAGGCGGCGTGTCGTGGGGTTAGTGGGTG
>NZ_CAUROW010000169.1:0-2960 GCF_963526355.1 uncultured Actinomyces sp.
CGGCGTCGGGCTCCTCCTGCGCCAGGGAACGCGCCGTGATGAGCAGGGCGGCCACATGCTTGCAGTTGGTGCCCACCGGGCACGAGCAGTTGCCGACCCAAGCCTCCGGGCTCCTCCGGCCGTGCGGCTCGCGGAAGACCATGGTCTGATAGATACGGGTGCCCGAGCCCTTGGACTGGGCACTGATGATGTCCCCGTCCCCGGCGACACCGATGCCCCGCACCCGGCCCTTGTGCGCGTAGTCCAGACCGCGCTGGAAGGCCCCGCGGCCGACCCGACTGATGATCTGGTCATCAGTGAGCCTCACCGGCCAGTCGTCATGCCGAATCGCGCGCGCCATGCCCCCAGGTTACGAGGCGGGTACGACACGATCACGAGCGTGAACGCGCGGGCCGAACGCCCAACGCGAAAGCGTCCGGCCTTACACCTCGGAGGAAGAGCTTGGTACCGAGGTTCGCACGTCTCCCCCTCAGGGAGGACCTGGACCGGATCAGGATCTCAGACCTGCGAGGGATCTCAAATATGTCACGGTAGGATGTACTGGATAACTATGAATACGATGCTGATTTGCGAAGAATTGTTCCTACTGCTGACCAAGGACTCCGGAAAGCCCGAGAGCCGCATGTCCTTCCCGGTCTACGGACTCACCGGCGCACTGCTCACCGACCTGCTGCTGACCGGTCGCGTCTGCCTGACCGAGGAGCACAGGCCCCACGTCTACATCGTCAATCCCGCACCCACCGGGCACCCCGTGCTGGACCGGGCGCTGGAGATCCTGCCCGCCAAGGACGGAAAGAGCTTCTCCTCCCTGGTCTCCTGGAGCAAGCTCAACCCCACGCACCACATCGCCGAGTCCCTGGAGGCATCCGGGATCATCCGGATCCATACCGGCGGGCTGTTCGGCTCTCTCAGCCCCACCTACCCCACGCTCGATCCGATCCCCGAGCAGCAGCTGCGCGAACGCATCAAAGGCGCCCTGCGCGGAACGCAACCTCCCACCGGCTCCGATGTCGCCCTGCTGTCGATCCTGCAGGCGCTCCACGTCGCGCCAATAGTTCTGCCGTCCCAGGAGACCGGGCTCAGCCGCGGCGAACTCAAGCGGACGATCAAGGAGATGTCGGCGACGAGCCCCGTGGGCCGTGCGGTTCAGCGGGCCGTGGACGCCACGACGGCGGCCATCATCGCGGCCACGAGTGCAGCAGCAGTCGCTACCAACTGATAGGGCCCGCCACTGCCCGCCTCACTGCCTGCCTCCGCCATTACGGCCGGTCGGGCCCGGCAACCCATTCACGGCCCGGGACATTCTGTGCAGCCGGGGACGAAGTTCTCCCGGCGGGGACCTTCGACGCGTACGGGTACGGTTTTCCTGTCCCCGTACGCGCGACACGCCCCCGCCGACGGAAGGGCACCACGACACCCCCTCAGCAGCACGCCAAACCGCATCATCCGCAACCGAGAGCCCGCAACAGCAGGTCCTGCTCGACATCGGACAACGGCTCGACCCCCGCGCCTCCGGCCGCAAAGGCGATCCCGGCGAGAACCGCCCCCAGGACCAGGCGGGCTCCGGCATGGGGATCCAGGTCGAAGGCGCCCTCACCGCGTGTCCGAGCCCGATCCCGGATCTGCTCCAGGTGGGAGCGAGTGGCGGCGAGGAGCTCCCCGAGGAGCAGTTCCTTGAGCTCCGGATCCCGTGGCAGCTCACCTAGAAGAGACAGCACCGCCTGACCTGTGGCCCCTGACAGCGCCCGGTTCTTGTGGGCGATGAAGGCCTGCAGGTCCCCTCGCAGCGAGCCGGTGTCGACACCCTCGACCGCGGCAAAGCCGGAATCCACGGCCTCGTCGGCCGCGCCGGTCTCGATCATGCGCCGGGTCGAGGCCAGGACGAGCTCGCGCTTGGTGGGCCACCGACGGTAGAGGGTGGCGGTGGAGACGCCCGCGCGCCGGGCCACGGCCGCCGTCGTCAGCGCGGCGTAACCGTTCTCGGCCAGGAGGTCGCGCACGGCCAGCATGATCGCCGGCCCCAGAGCGGCGTCAACCGGCCGCCCCGGGGTGCGCTTGGTCCTCGGTCCTCGTGAAGCCGCTTCGGTCATGACGAGATCGTACCGACTAATAGTGAAACTAATTGACTTCGTTTCTCTAGGTTGTCATGCTACTGCTATGCGACCCCCGGAAACACACTCCACTGACGACTTCGACTCCACCATCGATCTGAGCGGCATCCCGGTCGACACCAGCAGCCCCGTCATGGTCACCGGCGCCACCGGCTACCTGGGCAGCTGGGTCACCAAGGGCCTGCTCGACGCCGGCGTCACCGTCCATGCCACCGTGCGCGACCCTCAGAACACGAGCAAGGTGGCCCACCTGAACCGCATCGCCGAGCAGGCCCCGGGCACTATGCGCCTCTTCGCCGGCGATCTGCTCCAGCCCGACTCCTACGACCAAGCCATGGAAGGCTGCACAGTCGTCATCCACACGGCCTCGCCGTTCATTCGCGCAGTCGACGATCCCCAACGAGACCTTGTCGCCCCAGCACTGCACGGAACCCGCAACGTGCTGGCCGGGATCGGGCGCACACCGTCAGTCACACGAGTGGTCCTCACCAGCTCAGTCGCCGCCATGTACGGCGATGCCGCGGATATCGAGGGCTACCCCGGGCGAATCCTGACCGAGACCTGCTGGAACACCACTTCCTCCCTGTCCCACGAGCCCTACCCCTACTCCAAGACCCTTGCGGAGAAGGAGGCGTGGCGACTGGCCTCAAAGCAGGATCGGTGGAGGCTGGTGACCATCAACCCGGCCATGATCCTCGGCCCCTCACTGAACAGCGCCCCCACCAGCGAGAGCTTCTCCACGATCCGAATGATGATCGACGGCACCGCTCGCCTCGGGGCGCCACGCGTGGGCATCAGCGTCGTCGACGTCCGCGAGGTGGCCCAGGCGCATATCGCCGCCGCCTTCCT
>NZ_CAUROW010000170.1:0-2934 GCF_963526355.1 uncultured Actinomyces sp.
CTGAAGTGGTCCTTCCTGCCCCCGGTCGACGGTGGCCCGCGCTACCTCGTGGTCAACGCCGACGAGTCCGAGCCCGGCACCTGCAAGGACATCCCCACGATCATGTCCAACCCGCAGGCGCTCATCGAGGGCATCGCCATCACCTCGCGCGCCATCGGCGGAGACCACGCCTTCGTCTACCTGCGCGGCGAGGTCCCCCACGTCTACCGCCGCCTGCTCGGCGCCGTGCGCGAGGCCACCGAATCCGGACTGCTGGACACCGGCTTCGGCCTGGACGGCCAGCAGCGCCTGCGCATCACCGCCCATGCGGGGGCAGGCGCCTACATCTGCGGTGAGGAGACCGCTCTGCTGGACTCCCTGGAGGGCCGCCGCGGCCATCCCCGTCTCAAGCCTCCCTTCCCCGCCGTCGCCGGCCTCTACGCCCGGCCCACGGTGGTCAACAACGTCGAGACCATCGCCTCGGTCCCTGCGATCCTGTCCCGCGGTGCCCAGTGGTACTCCACCATGGGCACCGAGAAGTCCAAGGGCCACGGCATCTTCTCCGTCTCCGGGCACGTGGTCAGTCCCGGCCAGTACGAGGCCCCCTTCGGTATCACCATGCGCGAGCTCATTGAGCTCTCCGGCGGGATCCGCCCCGGCCACGAGCTGAAGTTTTGGGTCCCGGGAGGCTCCTCGACGCCGATCTTCGGCCCCGACGAGCTCGATGTCCCCCTCGACTACGAGTCCGTCGCCGAGGCCGGATCCATGCTGGGAACCCGCGCCCTGCAGGTCTTCGATGAGACCGTCTCCGTGGTGCGCGTGGTCACCCGCTGGACCGAGTTCTACCAGCACGAGTCCTGCGGCAAGTGCACCCCCTGCCGCGAGGGGACCTACTGGATGCGCCAGATCATGCTGCGTCTGGAGGCCGGGCGCGGACTTCCCGGCGACGTCGAGAAGCTCGAGTCCATCGCCTCCAACATCGCCGGGCGCTCGTTCTGCGCCCTGGGCGACGCCTCCGCCACCCCGGTCTTGACCGGCATCAAGCGGTTCCGTGAGGAGTTCGAGGCCGGTTACACCACCGCCGCCGGCGAGTTCTTCCCCTATGCCGCCTCCTCCGTCTTCGAAAGCGCACGGTGAGCCATGACTGCTGAGACGACCACCAAGAGCTCCGCCCCGACTGAGCCGGCCAAGCCGCCGGCACCGGAGATGGTCCATATGACCATCGACGGGCTTCCCGTCGAGGTGGCCAAGGGGACGCTCCTCATCCGTGCCGCCGAGCAGGTCGGCGTGCGCATCCCGCGCTTCTGCGACCACCCGCTGCTCGCGCCGTCGGCCAACTGCCGCCAGTGCCTGGTGGAGGTGGCCATGCCCGGACGCGACGGCGTCGTACGGCCCATGCCCAAGCCCCAGCCCTCCTGCGCCATGACCGCCATGGATGGCATGGAGATCTCCACTCAGGCCACTAGCGAGGTCGCCGCCAAGGCCCAGGCCGGCACCATGGAGTTCCTCCTCATCAACCACCCGCTGGACTGTCCCGTGTGCGACAAGGGCGGTGAGTGCCCCCTGCAGAACCAGGCCCTCGAGCTCATGGCTTCCGGTGCCCAGTCGGCCACTCGCTTCACCGACGTCAAGCGCACCTTCCCCAAACCGCTGCGGCTGACCAGCAACATCCTGCTGGACCGCGACCGCTGCATCCTGTGTCAGCGCTGCGTGCGCTTCGCCGATCAGATCCCCGGCGACCCCTTCATCGCTCTCCAGGGACGCGGCGGCGGCCACCCCTCCTACGACATGGATGGCGACCCCGAGCACACAGGGGGCCTGTACTCCGAGCAGATCGGGCGCTTCGACGCCCGCGTCCTGGACTTCTCCACCGGTTCGGCCGAGCAGTCCATCGACGCCGACCTCCAGACGATCCGCGGGGTGCCGTCCCTGAGCGCCCTGGGTGATCTGACCGGCCCCGGCGGCGAGCCCGGCGCCTCCGACGGCACCGACTACGGCCCCGACCTGGGCGCCGGACGCGAGGACCTGGACGCCTCTGGGCGCCCCTTCGCCTCCTACTTCTCGGGCAACATCATCCAGATCTGCCCCGTGGGCGCCCTGACCTCCGCGAGGTACCGCTTCCGGGCCCGCCCGATGGACCTGGTCTCCACCGACTCCGTCACCGAGCACGACGCCTCCGGCTCGGCCATCCGCGTCGACATGCGCCGCGGCGTCGTCCTGCGCCGCCTGGCCGGCAACGACCCCGAGGTCAACGAGGAGTGGATCACCGACAAGGACCGCTTCGCCTTCACCTGGTCCTCCCAGCCCGACCGCCTCACCGTGCCGCTCGTGCGCGATGAGGAGACCGGCGAGCTCGTCACCACCTCCTGGTCCGACGCCCTGGACGTCGCAGCCCAGGGACTGGCCCGCGCCGCCTCCGACGGGGGAGTGGGGCTCCTGCCCGGCGGCCGTCTCACCCTGGAGGACGCCTGGGCCTGGTCCCGTTTCGCCCGTACCGTCCTGGGCACCAACGACATCGACCAGCGCGTGCGCACCCACAGCCTGGAGGAGGACACCTTCCTGGCCGCCCGAGTGGCCGGAACCGGCCTGGGTGCCGTCACCTACCGCCACCTGGAGACGGCCGGCCAGGTCCTGCTCCTGGGCCTGGAGCCCGAGGACGAGTGCGGCTCACTGTTCCTGCGCCTGCGCAAGGGCGTGCGCGCCGGCGGCGTCAAGGTGACCACCGTGACCACCTGCCTGAGCGCCGGCAGCCGCAAGCTCTCCGCCCAGGCCATCCTCACCCCGCCCGGTGAGGAGGCCCGCGTCGTCGCCCACCTCAGCCAGACCCACCCCGATCTCGTCGAGGCCCTGCGGGCCGAGGGCGCCACCATCCTCGTCGGCGAGCGCGCCGCCCGCGTTCCCGGCCTGCTCAGCGTTGCCGACGCCCTGGCCACCGCCACCGGCGCCCACCTGGCC
>NZ_CAUROW010000171.1:0-2909 GCF_963526355.1 uncultured Actinomyces sp.
GCTACGGCAAGGCGAAGGAGGTCCCCGCCGCCATCGCCAAGGCCGTCGAGATCGCGAAGAAGAACTTCTTCCACGTCCCGATGATCCGCCGCACCATTCCGCACCTGGTCCAGGGCGAGGACTCCGCCGGAGTCGTCCTCCTGCGCCCGGCGTCCCCCGGTACCGGTGTTATCGCCGGCGGTCCGGTGCGCGCCGTGCTGGACTGCGCCGGTGTCCACGACATCCTGTCCAAGTCGCTGGGCTCCTCCAACGCGATCAACATCGTGCACGCCACGGTGGACGCCCTCAAGCAGCTTGAGCAGCCTGAGGCCGTCGCGGCCCGTCGCGGCCTGCCTCTGGAGGATGTCGCCCCGCAGTCCATGCTGCGGGCACGCGCCGAGGGCGAGGCCGACAAGCGCGCCCAGGCCGAGAAGCAGGAGGCCGAGAAGGCCGCTGAAGGAGTGGGTGCGTGATGGCTGAGTCCGCATCGAAGCAGATGACCAAGCAGCTCAAGGTCACTCAGATTCGCTCTGGCATCGGGGGCACCCACCGCCAGCGCGAGTCCCTCAAGACCCTGGGCCTGCGCAAGATCCGCCAGTCCGTCGTGCGCGAGGACACCCCCAGCGTGCGCGGCCTGATTGCCACGGTGCACCACCTGGTCACCGTTGAGGAGGTCTGAGATGGCTGACACCGAGAACACGCAGGAGGAGAAGGTGCGCGTCGTCAAGCTGCACCACCTGCGTCCCGCCCCCGGCGCCAAGAAGGCCAAGACCCGTGTGGGTCGCGGTGAGGCGTCCAAGGGTAAGACCGCCGGTCGCGGTACCAAGGGCACCAAGGCTCGCTACCAGGTCCGTCCCGGTTTCGAGGGTGGCCAGATGCCGCTGCACATGCGTCTTCCCAAGCTTCGCGGCTTCCGCAACCCCAACCGGGTGGAGTACCAGCCCGTGAACGTCGGCCGTATCGCCGAACTGTTCCCCGAGGGCGGCGCGGTGACCGTGGAGGACCTCGTCGCCAAGGGCGCGGTTCGTAAGAACCAGCTCGTCAAGGTTCTCGGCGGCGGCGACGTCGCCGTGGCCCTGACGCTCACGGCCGATGCCTGGTCCGGCTCCGCCAAGGAGAAGATCGAGGCCGCCGGCGGCACCATCGCCTCACGCTGACGACCCGTCGTCGGCGAGGGATCGGCTCCGTCGAGGTGAGCCGCTGACAGCCACAGACCCCGGTGGTCCAGGGAAACCTGGGCCACCGGGGTCTGTCGTGCCCCGAGGGCGATCCCCAGGAGGGACGACCACCTTTCGGCAAGAAGGTGCGCAGGGTCACCCGACGACGCAGAACAGGGGAGAGACGTGATAAAACCCGCACCTCATCGGCGTTGCGAGCCTGTCTCAACGCCCAGGTCGGGGGCTTGGCGGGGTAGTCTGGTGCGGGCGCAGTCCCCCTGCGCTCCGACTTGCTGCGTGCAAGCAAGACCGAACCCAACCCCGAGTCCACAGGAGATCGAGTGCTCAGCGCGTTCACCCAGGCGTTCAGAACGCCAGACCTCAGGGCGAAGCTGCTCTTTACCCTCGGCATCATGGCCCTGTTCCGGCTCGGGTCGATCCTGCCGGCACCCGGCGTCAACCTGGCCAACGTCAAGACCTGCATCGGTCAGACCCAGGACCAGAGGCTGCTCAGCCTCGTCAACGTCTTCTCCGGCGGCGCGCTGCTCCAGCTGAGCGTCTTCGCGCTGGGCATCATGCCCTACATCACCGCCTCCATCATCATCCAGCTCCTGCGGGTCGTCATTCCGCGCTTCGAGGAGCTCCACAAGGAGGGGCAGGCGGGTACCGCCAAACTCACCGAGTACACCCGCTACCTCACCATCGGACTTGGACTGCTCCAGTCGAGCACCATCGTGGCCACCGCCTCCAGCGGCCGCCTCTTCCCGGGATGCACCGCCGAGATCATCCCCGGCGGCTCGGCCGTCACCATGCTGCTCATGATCATCACCATGACCGCCGGCACCGGTCTCATCATGTGGCTGGGCGAGCTCATCACCGAGCGCGGCATCGGCAACGGCATGTCGCTGCTGATCTTCACCTCCATCGTGGCCCAGTTCCCCTCCAACATGTTCTCCATCGCCGGCGGCAACGGCGGCGCGGCCAAGTTCCTCATCGTCGTGGGCGTCGTCCTGGTGGCGACCCTCGCCGTCGTGTACATCGAGCAGGCCCAGCGGCGCATCCCCGTGCAGTACGCCAAGCGGATGATCGGGCGCCGACAGTACGGCGGCTCGACCACCTACATCCCGGTCAAGATCAACACCGCAGGCGTCATCCCGGTCATCTTCGCCTCATCGATCCTGGCCATGCCCCAGCTCATCGCCGGCTTCGGCAACCCCTCGAGCAAGTGGGTGGGGTGGATCATGACCCACCTGCAGCAGACCCACCCGATCTACCTGACCGCCTACGGCGTCCTCATCCTGTTCTTCGCCTTCTTCTACACGGCCATCACCTTCGACGCCGAGGAGATCGCGGACAACATGAAGCGCTACGGCGGCTTCATCCCCGGTATCCGCGCCGGCGAGCCCACCGTGCGATACCTGTCCTACGTCATCAACCGCATTACGACCGCGGGCTCCATCTACCTGGTGATCCTCGCCCTCATCCCGACGCTCGCCGTCATTTGGCTGGACCTGTCCCAGCACCTGCCCTTCGGGGGAACCACCATCCTCATCATGGTGGGTGTGGGCCTTCAGACGGTCAAGGAAGTCAACTCCCAGCTCCAGCAGCGCCACTACGAAGGGTTCTTGTCATGAGTGCACGCATGGTTCTTCTCGGTCCCCCCGGGGCGGGCAAGGGCACCCAGGCCGCTCGGATCGCCGAGCGCCTCGGAATCCCGGCCATCTCCACCGGAGACATCTTCCGCGCCAACGTCGCCGGCGCCACCGAGCTCGG
>NZ_CAUROW010000172.1:0-2893 GCF_963526355.1 uncultured Actinomyces sp.
GGAGCCTGCATGGGCTCGGCGATCTTGGCGAAGTTGATACGACGCGACGCGGTACGGGCGGCGATGTCAGCAGCAGTGGGTGCGGAGGTGCGCGAGGCAGCCAAAGGGGGATCCTTCCCTCAGATCGGGGATCACACAACGCACACTGCGAGCACCGGGTTGAGTAGAATCCGCGTTGTCGGACTCACGCCCGCCTAGGGCCCCCACGGGCCAAGACCCGCACGGAGGGCAGATACTCCTCACTCCAATGCACACAATGCACGCAAAGCGCTAGCGTACACGGCCGACGTCAAGGACTCCACGCCGATTCTCATCTCATCCTTGCGATTCCTGCCACAGTCACGCATACTGCCCCACCCGTGCCCTCCACGTGACCTGAATCCCTCAGCACGATTGATTCTCGAAGCAACTGGACCGACTCGCGCCAGGCCACCACCCTCACGCACCTCTGAGCCGTCCCCGCTCTCACAGCCGACGCTGCTAACACCGTCGCAGCACGTGCCGACACCGCAATCACCCGGACACACAATCGGGTCCCGCCCACCTGGTGGTGGACGGGACCCGGTGACGCTGGACCTCCCCCAGCCTTCGACGACCCTCAGGCCGCGTCAGGCAGCGGGGAGAAACTCACTTGAGGGTGACGGTGGCGCCGGCGCCCTCGAGCTGCTCCTTGGCCTTCTCGGCGGCCTCCTTGTTGGCGCCCTCGAGGACGGCCTTGGGAGCGCCGTCGACGAGCTCCTTGGCCTCCTTCAGGCCGAGGGAGGTCAGGGCGCGCACCTCCTTGATGACCTGGATCTTCTTGTCACCGGCGGCCTCGAGGATGACGTCGAACTCGTCCTTCTCCTCGACGGCGGCCTCGCCACCGGCAGCGCCGGGGGCGGCGGCAACGGCCACGGCGGCCGGAGCGGCGGCGGTGACGTCGAAGGTCTCCTCGAAGGCCTTGACGAACTCGGCGAGCTCGATGAGGGTGAGCTCCTTGAACTGCTCGATGAGCTCTTCGGTGGTCAGCTTCGCCATGATGGGCGTTCCTTCCTTATCTGGTTCCTGCGCGCGCAGGGCTGTAGTGGATGACGCAGGCGGCCCTCAGGCCGCGGTCTCCTGCTTCTCGCGCAGGGCGTCGACGGTGCGCACGGCCTGGGAGGCCGGTGCGGCGAAGAGGTACGCAGCCTTGGACAGGGACGCCTTGACGGCGCCCGCGGTCTTGGCGAGCAGCACCTCGCGGGACTCGAGAGAGGCAAGCTGGTCAACACCCTCGGCGGACAGCACGGCGCCGTCCATGACACCGCCCTTGATGACGAGCTGCTGGTTGTCCTTGGCGAAGTCACGCAGAGCCTTGGCGGCCTCAACCGGTTCACCGGTGACGAAGGTCAGGGCGGAGGGGCCCTTGAGGTCGTCGGCGAAGTCCTCGAGCCCGACCCGGCGGGCAGCGATCGCAGCAAGCGTGTTCTTCACCACGGTGTACTCGGCGTTACCGGCGAGGGAACGACGCAGCTCCTTGAGCTGGGCGACGCTCAGTCCCCGGTACTCAGTCAGCAGGACCGCGTCAGCCTGGCGGAGCTTGTCCGCCAGAGCAGCGACGGCTGCTTCCTTGTCAGGCCGTGCCATGGGCCCTCCTTCCGTGGTATGCCGCAGGGCCCACCCGCTGGAAAAGCCCCGCGCCGGTGGGCACGGGGCTCGCTCTCGGGGACGCCCGAGGGGGTCACGTTCTCACCTGCGCCGGCCTCACCTCAAGTGAGCTTGGTCCCGCCAGAGCGGGAGACCTGCGGTCTTTGGCAGAGAGCACCATACCCGCCGGCGCACCCCGTCGCGCAAGACGAGGCGCCGTGGAACTGGTCACTGGTCCGGCGACAGGTCCTCGGCTCCGCAACAGGAGTGACGACGAGTCGCAGAGCCCGCACCGCGTCCCGCCGTCTCCAGGACATCAGGCCCCAAGGCTGTCGGCCAGCGCGTCGCGCTCGGTGACGTCGTACCAGAGCAGGTCGGCCTCAGCTGCGCGCTCGAAGGCGTTCTCGTCACCGAGCCTGGCGGCGCGCACGTCTCCCTCCGCCTCCGCACCGTCCACGAGCAGGGCGGCGACGTCCTCCCAGGGGATCTCAGCGCTCACCTCGACGGTACCGGGCAGGACGTCTCCCTCGACGGCGAGCTCGCGCACGTGCTCGGCGTCGACGTCGGCGGCGATGACGATACGTCGGTCGGCCAGCCCCTCGGCCCCGGGCTCGGCCAGCAGCACGAGGGAGGCATCGGCTGCGCACAGCGAGGCGGAGACCTCCAGGCCCTCCTCGTCCTCATCAGGCAGGGCACGGGTGAGGGCAGGGGTGACGGCATGGGCCGACTGGGGCTCCTGTGGTGAGCCGAGGGCGGCGGCGCGCAGGTGGGCGGCGGTGACGGGAAGATAGATGCGCATGATCCCAGTCTGCCTCAACCTCCAGGCAACCCGGCCTCACAGGGCCCGCTCGGTTCGACGACGTCACCCGTCAGCACCGCACCAACCGGTCGTACCGGGCCGGGACCGCAGACCGGGAGCGCCTCTGAGCGCCCCAAGCCGGTACCGGGGCTCAGAACTGTGCCTCAGTACCGGTGGCGCCCGGGTCCAGGAGGCCCTGGCGGAGGGTCGCCATGACCATGGCTGTTTCGCTGACCACCGCCTTGGCCATCACCTCCCGCAGCACCATGACCGGTGTCCGAGACCGGGGCCGGGCCGTGACCCGCTCCCGGATCCGGCACCGAGTCCGTGTCCACTCCCTGCCACGGCGCCGCTCCTGGCCGGCCTGCCGGGCCCCGGGACACACTCAGTGGCCGGGGCGAGGACCAAGTCGACGGCGGTCGTGCCTGCTGGGGCTGCTGCGGTGCGCGCGCAACGCCTCGAGGCGTTCCCGGAGCCGGTGCCCGGGCC
>NZ_CAUROW010000173.1:0-2886 GCF_963526355.1 uncultured Actinomyces sp.
GGGCCCCCCCCGGCCCGGGCCCCCCCCGGCCCCCCCGCAGCGGGCCAGGGCCGGGGCGGGGCCGCACCCGCCCTCCCGGTTCGACGCCGCCCGTCTCTTTGGCACTGAACGGCTCCGGCTGCCGCGGCCGGGCCGTGACAGGTGAGACTTCGGGGCGGTGAGGTGCTCAGTGGAGCGCGTCGGCATCCTCGGCGTCGTGCGTCTCCGGCATGGAGGCCCCTGAGACGAGATAGGCCACGCGGCTGGCCACCGAGGTCGAGTGATCGCCGAAGCGCTCCAGGAAGCGGCCCATGAGGACCGCGTCGATGACCTGCTGGCGGCTCAGGTCGTGGGCCGGGTCCAGAATCATCTGGAAGGAGCGCCGGTGCAGGGCGTCGAGCTCGGTGTCGTTGGACTGGATGACGGCGGCCAGTTCCAGGTCCCGGGTCGAGATGAGACGGGCGACGTCCTTGCCCGCGCGCACCGCGAGGTCCGCCATCTCCAGGATGAGCCCCAGGACCGGCTCGGGCAGCGGTGGCTCGGGGTAGCGGCCTCGGGCGATCGCCGCCACATGGCGAGCCAGGTCGCCCTGACGCTCGAGAGTCTGGGCCATGCGCAGCGCCGACAGGACGTTGCGCAGGTCCCCGGCCACCGGCTGCTGGCGGGCCAGTAGCATGACGCATAGGTCGTCGATGTCGCGCTGAAGGTCATTGATGCGCTCGTCGGCGTCGATCACCTGCTCGGCGATGACGATGTCCCCTTGACGCAGGGACTCCGCGGCTCGCTCGATCGCGGTGGCGACCTGGTTGGCCATGGACTCGAGGTCGGAGCCCAGCTGCTTGAGCTCCTGGTTGAAGATGGCGCGCATAGAGGCTGCTCCTGTTCCGGGCCGATGCCGATGGATCGTACCGTTCGACGATATCGGCTCAAGCACAGCAGTACTGCCGGGACGCTGCAAGCGGCGCGCCCGCGGGCGGCTCGACGCATGAAGCGCCGCCTGGTCTCAATTACCCTGGAAGTGTGGTGGACCCGACCGTCATCGTTCTTCTCGTTGCCGCCGCCGTGGGCCTTGTGTGCATGGGGTTGGCGATCGGCGTCGCGCTGTCCCGACGCGAGCGCAGGGCGGCCACGAGCGCCGCAGACCTCGCAGGCCTGGCCGGAACCGACACGGCCGTCCCCGTCCTGGCCGCTCTGCGCTCGACCGTCGTCGTCCTCGACGACGATGACGAGGTCCTGCGCGCCTCGGCATCGGCCTACACCTTCAACATCGTGCGCGACGACGCCGTCATCGAGCCGACCGTGGCGGCGATGATCAACCGGGTACGCGCCTCGGGCCGTGCCCAGGACGCCGCCGTCACCGTGGCCCGGGGAAGGGTGCCGGGATCGGGCCAGTTCCACCTGCAGGTGCGGGTCGCCGGCATCGGCCAGGGGCGCGTCCTCGTCCTCATCGAGGACCACACCGCCGCCCGCCGGGTGGAGGCCATGCGCCGTGACTTCGTCGCCAACGTCTCCCACGAGCTCAAGACCCCGGTCGGTGCGATCCAGCTGCTCGCCGAGACCGTTGAGGCCGGTGCCGACGATCCCGACTTCGTGCGCGACTACTCCGGGCGCATGCGCAAGGAGGCCCGCCGCCTGGGCGTCCTGGTCCAGGAGATCATCGAGCTCACCCGCCTCCAGGAGGGCGACGCCCTGGCCGAGCCGGAGGTCGTCGACATCGACGACGTCGTCGCCGAGGCCGTGGACCGGGTGCGCGTCGAGGCCGATGGCCGCCAGATCGCCCTCGTGGCCGGCGGGACCAAAGGACTGCGGGTGCGCGGTGACGCCGCCCTCATCACCACCGCCGTGCGCAACCTGCTGGACAACGCCATCCGCTACTCCGAGCCGCGCACCCGGGTCTCAGTGGGCGTCTCGCTGGACGCGGAGGCCCCCGATATCGTGCGCATCGCCGTGGTCGACCAGGGCATTGGCATCCCCAAGGAGGAGCAGGAGCGCGTCTTCGAGCGCTTCTACCGCGTCGACAAGGCCCGCTCCCGTGCCACCGGCGGCACCGGCCTGGGCCTGAGCATCGTCAAGCACGTGGCCGCCGACCACGGCGGCACCGTCGAACTGTGGTCGGCACCGGGGCGCGGCTCCACCTTCACCCTCGTGCTGCCACGCCTGGGCGAGGGGGAACCGGTCGAGAACGGGGCGTTGCAGGATGATCCGGTCGACGGCGCAGCCGGTCGGTCCGCGAGGAGCACGTCGTGAGCTCCACAGACCCCTCCGCGGCACTGCCTCCTGCGTCATCCGGCCCGGTCCGTATCCTGCTGGTCGAGGATGAGGAGAATTTCCGCGACCCGCTCGCTCTCGGTCTGCGACGCGACGGCTTCGAGGTGGTGGAGGCCCAGGACGGCCAGCGCGCCGTCGAAGTCTTCGAGGCCTCCCGTCGCCCCGGTGGTGTCGGCCCCATCGACCTGGTCCTGCTGGACCTCATGCTGCCCCGCTTGGACGGGACCGAGGTGTGCACGCGCATCCGGCGCACCTCCTCCGTGCCGGTCATCATGCTCACTGCCAAGGACACCGAGCTGGACAAGATCGTTGGTCTGGAGATCGGCGCCGACGACTACGTCACCAAGCCCTACTCCTACCGGGAGCTCCTGGCGCGCCTCAAAGCGGTCCTGCGCCGCAGCCGGGCCGTACCCCAGGAGCCCGAGCAGGTCCTGTCCTTTGGGCGGGTGCGCATGGACGTGGAGCGGCACGAGGTCAGGGTCGACGGCGAGCCCGTGGCTATGCCGCTGCGGGAGTTCGAGCTCCTGGAGCTGTTCCTGCGGCACCCCGGCCGGGTTCTCACCCGCGGTCAGATCATCGAGCGCCTCTGGGGACCCGATTACGAGGGAGATACGAAAACCCTGGACGTTCATGTCAAAC
>NZ_CAUROW010000174.1:0-2875 GCF_963526355.1 uncultured Actinomyces sp.
GGACATGGAGCTCGTCGTCGTCTTCACCCGGCGCGACCCGGCCTCGGTCACCACTCAGGGGGCACCTGTCGCCCGCGTGGACGACATGGCCTCCTGGGCCGACAAGGTCGACGTCTGCCTGAACTGCGGAGGCTCCGCCACCGACCTGATCGAGCAGACACCGGCGGCCGCAGCCCTGTTCAACACGGTCGACTCCTTCGACACCCACGCCCGCATTCCCGAGCACTTCGACGCCGTCGACGACGCCGCCAAGGCCTCCGGGCACGTCGCCCTGATCTCCACCGGCTGGGACCCGGGCCTGTTCTCCATGCTGCGGGTCCTGGGCGAGGCCGTCCTGCCCGAGGGCGCCACCACCACGTTCTGGGGGCCCGGCGTCTCCCAGGGACACTCCGACGCCCTGCGCCGCATCGACGGCGTCGTGGACGCCAAGCAGTACACCCGCCCGGTGGAGGCCACCGTCGCCGCGGTCAAGGCCGGCGACGACGTCGAGCTGACCACTCGCTCCATGCACACGCGCGACTGCTACGTGGTGGCAGAGGAGGGCGCCGACCTGGCCCGCATCGAGCGGGAGATCGTGGAGATGCCCAACTACTTCGCCGACTACGACACCACCGTCACCTTCATCACCGCCGAGGAACTGGCCGCCGAGCACGCCGGAATCCCGCACGGAGGCTCCGTCATCCGCCGCGGGCACACCTCCGACGGCGTGGCCGAGACCGTGAGCTTCGAGCTGCAGCTCGGCTCCAACCCGGAGTTCACCGGCTCGGTCCTGGCCGCCACGGCACGGGCGGTGGCGAGGATGGCCGCTCGCGGCGAGTCCGGTGCGCGCACCGTCTTCGACGTGACGCTCGCCGACCTGTCCGCCACGACTCCCGAGGACCTGCGCGCCCACTATCTGTGAGGCACGCGGACATCCTAAGGCGTCCCGCCGCCGACGTTGGGCCGGCGGCGGGGCGACGAAGCACCGGTTGAGTCAGCTGCGGATGAGGGGCTCGTCGACGTCGGGCAGCTCACCGCGACGAGCCGCCCGGAGGAGCCTGAGACCGTCTCGGGTGGCCTGTGCGGCCGTGATGAGCGGGCGGCGAGTACTCAGGAGCTGGCGTCTGCCACCGCGCAGGACGATCTCGCGGGCTGCCCGGCCCGCCGTGGCCACCCACCGCCGCTGCGTGGCACGGTCCAGGTGCAGCCCGGCGTACAGCAGCCGGTTGCGCACGTTGTAGTAGTAGTAGACGTCCGACTTGGCCCGGTCGGACTGGTCGCTCTCGGAGTGGGTTCCGCCCTCGTCATGGACGGCGACGGCGTCGCGCACCAGGGCCAGGCTGCCGCCGGCCGCCAGTACCCGGGCCGAGAAGTCCACGTCCTCCCAGTACAGGAAGTAGCGCGCGTCCAAGCCGCCGGCGGCCTCGAACAGGTCGGCCGACAGCGCCAGGCAGGCCCCCGAGAGCCACGGCTGAGTACCACCCGGGGGAATCGGACGCGGTGAGCGGCGTGAGCGCATCGAGCCGTCCGCCAGGCACACGACGATCCCGTCGGAGACGATGCGGCCACCGGAGTCCTTGAGCACCGGCGCCACCAGGGCGAGTCGGTCCGCGTGAGCCCGGGCCGCCAGGCGGATGAGGTCGGCTCGGGCGATGACGGCGTCGGGGTTGAGCAGGACGAGCAGGTCGGCGCCGAGCTCGCGGGCCCGGGTCACCCCCAGGTTCATGCCGCCGCCGAAGCCGGTGTTCGTCTCCGGCAGGACCGTCTCCCAGCCCCGTGAGGAGGCCAATGCCACCAGCTCCTCACGGGCGGCGGGCGTGGAGTAGTTGTCGACGACGACGATGCGGGCCTCGGGGGAGTCCTCGGCCACGCGCGCCAGCGTGCGCTCCAGCAGCGCCGCCGAGTCGTAGCTGACGACGATGACCGCCGTGCGCGAGAGCAGCTCGCCACCGGAGAGCCGGCCGGACGCCTCGGTGATCTCGACTGTCCTGGCGGGGGCACTGGTCTGGGGGCCGGTCGGCTCGGCGGTCTCAGCGGAGTCGGTGCCCTGGGCGGGTTCAGGGGTGTCGGTCATTGGAGCGGGAGCCTTCCGGGTGCAGGGCGGTGTCGGAGTGGTGTCGGCGGGATCGGATGCTGCGGCGTCACGCCTTCGAGGCGCCGGTGGAGCGGCGTCGTGGCTCGGGTGCTCTCGCCGTGGGGCGCACCCGGTTCGTGATAGTACCGTTAGACCCTGATATCACGCCGCGATCCGCCGGCAGGCGGGAGGAAGGACGGGGCTGGACGTGCACCTGACCATCGCGATGCTCACCTACCGCCGCAACGACTACCTCGCGCAGGTGATCCCCGAGCTGCTGGCGCAGGCCGACGACGTCTCCGACGCGCAGACGACGGCGAGCGTGCTCATTGTGGACAACGACCCGCAGTCCGGGGCGCGGGCCGTCGTCGAGGCCGCCCGGGCGGCGCTGGCAGGCGAGCAGTCGGAGGCCGCGGAACCGTCCGGGCGGGCTGATTCAGCCGCCGCGGCTGCGACGTCGAGGCTGGTCTACGTCCACGAGCCCGAGCCGGGCATCGTGGCCGGACGCAACCGCGCCCTGAGCCAGGCTCACGGCTCCGAGGCCCTCATCTTCATCGACGACGACGAGATCCCCTCGCCGGGCTGGCTCAAGGCCCTCGTGAGCACCTGGCGCGCCCAGGGCTGTGCCGCCGTCACCGGCCCCACGCCGCCGACCTTCGAGGTCGACCCCTCCCCGTGGGTGACTGCCTCAGGCGTCTTCGACTCCTGGGAGGCCGACGACGGCGCCCAGGTCCGCAGCGCTGACACCGGCAACCTGCTCCTGGACCTGGCCGTCGTCGAGCGCCTGGGACTGCGCTTCGACCCGCGCTACGGGCTCACCGG
>NZ_CAUROW010000175.1:0-2874 GCF_963526355.1 uncultured Actinomyces sp.
TGAAGGGGATGGCCTGCTCCACCAGGAGGCTGGTCACCGCCGCCCCGCCGAGGCTGCCTCCACCGCCGGCACCCCGGCCGTCGCTCCGACCGGTGCGGGCCCCGGCGACCGAGGCGATCCACTCGGCGGCCTCCCCCTCGCGCAGGGACTCGGCACTGCGCACGAGCAGCACGCCGTGGCCGTCATAGCCGCCGCGAGGAGTCTTGAGCACCACGGGCCAACCGTGATCGGCGGCGAAGGCCTCCACGGCGTCGGCCATCTGCTCGGCGGTCTCCTGATGCGCTCCGCCGACCTCCATCCAGGCGGGCTGTGGGAGCCCGGCCTCACTCATCGCCCGGCGCATGGCCAGCTTGTCACGGGCCAGCTCCAGGGCCCGGGGCGGAGGCTGGACGCTGACGCCCTCGGCCTGAAGACGCTCCAGGAGGGCGGCGTCCTGGTGCTCATGCTCGAAGGTGACCACCGCGGCCGGCTCCCCATCGGCCCCCGGAGTGCCGTCACCGGCGACGACGGCGCGCACGGCCGCCTCGTCACCGGCCGCCCCGACGGGGGCGTCCGGGGTCACCTGACCGGCGGAGCCGTCGGCGGCCTCCACCAGCGCTCGAAGGTGGATACCCAGAGCACTGGCCTCCTCCTGCATCATGCGGGCCAGCTGCCCGCCTCCGATCACGGCAACAATGGGAACGCTCACACCACCAAGGCTACCCGCCCCAGCAAGCCCTCACGGAAGGCGGGACCCGAGACCGTAGGGTGGAGGCCGTGACCTCAGCCGCCGATTCCTCCCCAACCCAGCAGCCCTCCATCTCAGCCTCGCCGACGCCGCAGAGCCTCTTCTCGCGCCTGCCCCGCCCGTGTCAGGTCCTGGCGGTCTGGGCAGCGGCGAGCACCCTGACCTTCCTCATCCTGCGCCTGGGGGCACAGGACACTCCCGCCACCCCGTGGGGTGGGGCCGCGCCGTCCTGGGAGGAGCACATGCGCTTCTGGGACGCCGGTTGGTACAACCGGATCATCGAGGAGGGCTATCCCGCACAACTGCCTCTCGGCGCCGACGGGAGGGTGACGCAGAACGCGTGGGCCTTCATGCCGCTGCTGAGCGGTCTGGCCTCCCTGCTGAACTGGACCGGCTGGTCCTTCTACGTGCGCGCCGCGATCGTGTCGATCCTGGCCTCTGCCGGCGCGGCAGTCGTCATGGACCGCTTGCTCTCACCGGCCACCGGGCGCAGGGCCTCCCTGTGGGCCGTGGCACTGATCTGGTCCTCACCGTGCGCGGCGGTCCTCCAGGTCCCTTACGCCGAGTCCCTGGGACTGGTCATGGTGGGACTGACGCTGTGGCAGGCGAGCCGCGGGCGGGCTCTCGCGGCGATCCCCTTCGCGGTGGCCGCCTGCTTCGCCCGCCCCGTCGGCGTTCCACTGGGGGCGGCCCTGGGACTGTGGTGGGCCTGGGAAGTGGTCGGCGCCCGCGGATGGCTCCCACCCGGCTGGTTCTCACGCCTTGTGCCGGAGCACGGCCTCCAGCGCCCGGGCGAGCGCACCCGGCTGCTCGCCCTGGCACTGACCACCTGCGCGGCCGCCTTGACCTGGCCGGTGATCGCCTGGTTGTTCACGGGCCGGCAGGACGCCTACACGGCCACGGAGACCTCCTGGCGCGGCGCCGACCTGGCCCCCTTCGCGCCGTGGCTGACCCGACTGGGCGACTGGGTGGGACCCCATCTGGGTCTGGTCCTGCTCGCCGTCGTCCTGGTCGCCGCGGGCCTGCTGCTGAGCGCCCCGGCCCTGCGCGGCCTGGGGCCCGCCGCCTGGTTCTGGTGCCTGGGCTATCTGCTCTACCTGCTGGCCTTTTTCGACCCGACGACATCAGTGCTCCGGCTCCTGCTGCCCCTGGCCCCGGTCGGCTGGGCACTGGTCGCGGCGGCCGGGACGACCCGCCGACGACTGGCGCTGCTGGCGGTCTGCATCGCCGGTCAGCTGGTATGGGTGTCCTGGGTCTGGGACCTCGGCTCCGTCAGTATTCGCTGGGTACCGTGATCGGGCTCGGCTTGCGACACCTGACTGTCACCGGCATAGGATGCCAGTTATGACGCGCTCCTCCGGTAATTCCCTGACGCAGCGGCTCGTCGCCCTCATCAAGGAGTTCACGCAGTTCGGCATGGTGGGCGCCATGGCCTACGTGATCGACGTCGGCCTGTTCAACCTCGTTCAGCACAGCCCTGCCGGATTCCTCTCCGGACACCCGAACTCCGCCCAGCTCCTGGCGTCGTCGATCGCGACCGTCTTCTCCTGGCTGGCGAACCGCCACTGGACCTACCGGGGCCGTACCCGCAAGAACGTCGCCCGTGAGGCCACCCTGTTCGTCATCGCGAACCTGGGCGGAATAGCCATCAGCCAGTTCTGTCTGCTGTTCACTCACCATGTGCTGGGACTGACCTCGCCCTTGGCGGACAACATCGCCGCCTACGTCGTCGGATTCGGGCTGGGCACCGCCTTCCGCTTCATCTTCTACCACTACATCGTCTTCACCGGGCACAAGGGCCACGGCACCGGCGACCCGGGGAGCGCTCGCCCAGTCGCCGGTGGTGAAGGCGCCGATGGGGACGACGTCGAGCCTCAGGTCCCCGCTGCGGTCCGCCCCTGAGCCGGCCACGGACCAGCGAGCACTGATGTACCGGCCCAGGGTGCCCGATTCCACAACTCGGAGGGGACCACTCTCACGGCGTTGCCGCCGCGGCACCACTTAGCCTTGCACGGTGACTGCCCTGACCGCCCTGGCCCCGGCACTGAGTCTGCCCGGTCTACCCGCCGCTCATCTCGCCCCCCTCCCCGGCGCCCACGCCCCGATGCTCGGCCCCGAGTGGCTCGATGCCGCCAACCTCATCACCA
>NZ_CAUROW010000176.1:0-2857 GCF_963526355.1 uncultured Actinomyces sp.
GTCATCGCCATGTTCGTGGGCTCCTTCATCATCATGAACTCCTTCGCGATGAGCGTGCGCCAGAGAGTCAAGGAATTCGCCCTGCTGCGGGCGGTGGGCGCCTCGCCCGGGTCTGTCTTCGGCGTCGTGTTCCTCCAGGCGGTCATCATCGGGATCGTCGGCTCCGCCCTGGGCGTGGCCGCGGGTGCCGGGCTCCTGGCCGGACTGGCGGCGATACTCAAGGCCATGGACCTGCCCCTGCTGGAGAGCACGGGACTGACCGGACCGATCATCGCGATCTCCCTGGCGGTGGGACTGGCCGTCACCGTCGTCGGCGCCCTGCTGCCGGCGCGCGAGGCCGCTCTGACCCACCCGGTCGAGGCGATGCGCGGCGTGTCGGGCTCCCGGGAGAAGTCACTCATCCTGCGCACGGTCCTCGGCGGGCTCCTGCTGGCGGCCGGGGCGGCCGCGATCACCGCCGCCTGGGTGAACGCGGACCTGGAGCAGCGCCGTCTCGTCATGGGGCTGGGCGCGGGAGGAGTGATCATCGGACTGCTCATCATCTCCCCGACCCTGGCTCGCCCGGTGGTGGCTGCCCTGGGGCTGCCCTTCCGCCTGCTGCGGCCGTCCGGGCGCCTGGCGGTGCGCAACATCGTCCACAACCCGCGCCGCACGGCCAACACCTCGGGCGCCCTCATGGTGGGCATGGCCCTGGTGTGCGCCGGCGCCACATTGGCCGCCTCCTTCAACGCCTCGACCGCCGACGCGGTCGACAAGTCCCTCAAGGCCGACCTGCTGGTCCAGCCCGCCACGATGAGCACCACGAACATCGGGCTCTCGGCCGAGAAGGCCAAGGACCTCGCCGCCATCGACGGCGTCAAGGAGTCCTCCCCCTACGCCATGTACTTCACCGCGGTGACCCTGCCCGACGGGTCCCAGAACCCCAACAACCTCGCCGTCGTGATCGAACCCGACACCTACTCCAGGGCCTACGACCTCCGGGTGTCCTCCGGGTCGCTGAGTGATCTTGACGCCACTCACGTGGCCGTCAAGAAGGATCAGAACCTCAAGCTGGGGGACAAGCTCACCTTCTCCGGCCCCAACGGGTCCGCTGAGGTCACGGTGGGCGCCATCGTCAACCCGCCGCAGGGAGCTGGGAACAACTACTACATCCCACCCGAGGTGGCCGCAGCGGTGGGGTCCTGGTCCTCGCTGGGCACCAGCACCGACCCGGCCCACGTCCTGGACTCGCCCGCGGGCATGTTCCTGACAGTCAAGGACGGGGTGGACGTCGAGACGGTGCGCAAACAGGCCCGCAGCATCGTCGCCGACACCTACCTGTACACGGCCGTGGACGCCGATGAGCTCTCCAACCAGATCGGCCAGAGCGTCAACCAGATGCTCGCCATCCTCTACGGCCTGCTGGGGCTGAGCATCGTCATCGCCATCCTGGGCATCGTCAACACCCTGGTGCTCTCGGTCTCGGAGCGCACCCGGGAGATCGGGCTCATGCGGGCCGTCGGTCTGGGCAAGGCCCAGCTGGCCGGAGAGATCATCACCGAGTCGGTCCTCACCGCCCTGTACGGCACGGTGCTGGGCGGGACGACCGGGGTGGTCCTGGCCGCGGCCCTCAAGAGGATCCTGGAGAACCAGGGTCTCAAGACCCTGGCGATCCCCTGGGGGCAGATGGTGGGCATGCTCGTGCTCTCCGTGGTGGTCGGCGTCCTCGCGGCCCTGTGGCCGGCGCTGCGCGCCTCCCGGATCCCCGTCCTGGACGCCATCGCCACCGAGTAGGCCTCGCGAGCGCCGAAAGACAGGGATCCTCCGGCAGGCCCCGGAATAGTTACGGATCCGGTCAGTCCGGTGCCCCGGCCCCGTTCCCCGCCAGAGGGACAGGCCGGGGCACCGGCGCGCTCTCGGAGGTCGCCGAAGAACCGCACCCGCATCCGCCGGGTACTCGCCCGTCTCTATCTTCCATCTCACCGGTTTTCCCCCTGCCGTGGCCTCCCCGGCTTCGATAACCTCATGCGATCATGCCCGAGCCGTCCTCCCGGTCATTCGCGACCGCCCAGACCACACTGACCGCACTGTCCTTGTCCCCCGACGCCCCGCTGCCCCAGCCCCCGTCCCTCGGTGCCGGGGCTCTGCAGCGCCGACTGCTGCGCCGCGCCGCCATCCCGGTCGCTCTGGCCACTCTGGCGGCCTGCACCTCCAACACCATCCAGGCGATCGTGCCGGCCCTCCTGGGGCAGGCCCTCGACGCCGGGATCGAGAACGGCCTCAACGCCCGTGTCTGGGGCATCAGCGCCCTACTGCTGGTGCTCTTCATCGTCTACGCCGTCGGGGACACGATGCTGTCCTACTTCGGGGTGACGGCCTGGATGCGCACCGCCTTCGACGTCGACCGACTCGTGAGTCGTCAGGTCTCCGCCACGGGGGCCGACCTGTCCCGACAGGTCTCCACCGGCGAGGTCGCCACCATCATCGCCTCCGATGCCGAGTACCTGGGCAACCTCATCGAGCACCTGCCGGCCCTGCTGGGGGCCGCGGCCAGCTTCACCGTTGTGGCGGTCCTCATGCTCCGCACCTCGGTGAGCCTGGGGCTGGTGGTCATCCTGGGCATGCCGCTCGTGGCGGCGATCGTCACCCTGGTCATCCGCCCCCTGCAGAAGCGTCAGGCCATTCAGCGCGAGGCACAGTCCGCGGTCACCACGATCACTACCGACGCGGTGGCGGGTCTGCGGATCCTGCGCGGCATCGGCGGGGAGGACGTCTTCGCCCGCCGCTACCGGGACGCCTCCCAGGAGCTGCGACGCCGCGGCGTCGAGGTGGCCTCCTCCCAGGCCACCCTCATGACCCTCCAGGTGCTGCTGCCCGG
>NZ_CAUROW010000177.1:0-2853 GCF_963526355.1 uncultured Actinomyces sp.
CCTTGACGGCGGCGACGGCGGCGACGTTGACGTTGATCTTGTTCTCGTCCTCGGCAGTGACCTTGAAGCTGATCGTGGTCTGGGTGAAGGGCAGGTACTGGATGGATTGGATGACTGGCAGGACGAAGTCGCGTCCGCCGGGGTGGATGATCTTGACCGTTCCGCGGTTCGACCCGGAGATCAGACCGGTGAGGTTGGAGGGGACGACGACGATCCGGCTGAACAGGTAGATCAGGACCAGGATCACGATGATGGCGATGGCCGCGATCGCACCGATGAGCGTTACATCCATATTGTCTTCCTTTCTTCTCGGGATGGTGGGGAGCGGTGAGGAGGGCCGGCGCGTCGCTGCTGCCCGTCAGCGGGTGGTCAGCTGTCGATCTGCTCCCAAGGGGTGATGGTGAGGAGGGAGTCGGCAGCGTCGAGCACCCAGGCGCTCTGACCCGAGCGCAACGACTCCTCGGAGCGCGCCGGCAGCGTGAGCTGGTTGCCGCGTGCGACGGCACGGACCTCGCCGCTGCCGTCCTTCCACCACAGGACGGTGACCTTCTCACCGACGAGCTCCGCAGCGGTGGGAGGAGCGGTATCCAGCGGCATGGTCCGTCTCAGGCGGTTCCACAGCCAGCGCGTGACCATGCCCGAGGCGATCGCCAAGGCTGTGGGAACGCCCCACAGCGCGGTCGCCGGGACCTGTAGTGCGGCGGATCCCGACACGGCGCTCATCCCCATGCCGATCGCGCCGAACACGGCCACCGGCAGGGCCAGGACCGGCACCATCCCGTCGGGGAGAAACGCGTCCAGCAGCCCGTCGAACAGGATCCCGGCCAACAGAGCGGTGCAGCCGATGATCGTGCACCAGATGAAGATGCTCACACCGGCTCCCTTCCGTGGAAGCCCCATCGGCTTCCCGCACTGGGATTCTCCCACGGCGGCCGGAACCGGATGCCGAGATGGGATGGGGAGAAGGACCCTGTGGTCGATTCAGGCGCCGCGCGCCCGGGGGATCGACGTTTGAGGAACTGCCGGGACCGCCGTGGTCTCCTGCGTGTCCGAGTCGGCCGTGCGGGCGGGGGCCGTTGTCCGGTGTGAGCCGACGGCGCGGGCGGGGACGGCGCCGGCCGCGGCCACGGCGGAGGTCTGCTCGGTGCGATGGGGTGAGGGGGGACTGGTTCGACCCT
Source organism: uncultured Actinomyces sp. (assembly GCF_963526355.1). Taxonomy (GTDB): domain Bacteria; phylum Actinomycetota; class Actinomycetes; order Actinomycetales; family Actinomycetaceae; genus Actinomyces. Next base: position 1,179 of record NZ_CAUROW010000177.1, read on the forward strand.
GTGCCTGGGCGGGCATGATCCCGTAGCCGCTCGCATCCGCTGCGGCGGCGGCTGACGCGGCGGAGGTCGTGGATGACCGCGGAGCCGAGGGCATCGTGACCGTACGGGCGACCACCGCTGCTGCCCTCACTGGTGAGGATGTCGGAGACGTGACCGGCGGGCTCGTAGGGATGGAGTCGGACTGCGGTCGCGGCGGCTCGGGCTGCCTCGGAGTCACTGCCGGGGGCGCGGTTGATTCTGTTGATTCCGTTGGCGCGGCTGGTGTCCCCGGTGGGACAGGCGTGTCCGGCTCGACCGTGTGTCTCCTGGTCGGTGCCTCGCCGAGGACCGGTGCGGAGACGGCCTCCGTCTCCTCGGTGCTGGCCGAGGCCGTGGAGGTCGCGGGCTTCGCGGAGGACGGCTGGGCCCGGGAGTGCGGTTGGGCTTCCCGGGCGTGAGAAACGGCCGCCGAAGAAGGTGAGGGCGCCGGTGCGTGAGTATCGCCGCGCCCTGCAACGAGCGGTTCCCACACGATACTGGGCTGCGTCAGTGTCGTTTCGGTCGTTTCGGTCGTCTCGGTGGCCCCGGCTGCTTCGGATGCTGTGACCTCCGGTGCCGCCCGTCTGCGCGCTCGCCGCTGGCGTCGTCGGGGTTCGGAGGCGGAGGCGTGAGCGGCGCGGGAAGCACTGGTGGGGCTCCCGGAGTCCGTGGCGCCTCCCGGGCCGGCGGGTCCCGCGAAGCGGCCGAGGTCGTAGTGGGCGGGGTCCTGTCCGGCGTGGCGCAGCACGTCCTCCAGAGGGCTGAGCAGTGCCAGGCGGAAGGCCGGGTCGACGCAGTGGGCGTTGATCGCCCCCCAGATCTGGTCCGCGGTCAGAGACTCCTCGGAGGATCCCAAGTCATTGCGGATCGCGATGACGAGGTCTGACTCAAGACGCGCGTAGGCCATGGCGTACGCGATCGGCCAGGGTGCCCCGGGGCGTTGGGTGCGCAGGAGGGCGAAGTTCCGCAACGCCCGCAGCACCTCGTCCGAGCCGCCCACGAGCGCCCCCACCCGCATCCGGTCCAGCGCCTCGTTCTTCAGAACCCCTGCCCCTTCGGGACCCAGCAGGTGCTTGGAGTCCTCGACGACCTCCCGCAGGAAGAGCCTGTAGGCGGCGATGCTGTCCGGCATCGTGCGCTCCTTGCTCATGGAACGCAATCTTTCAGCGGCGTGACGCGCCGCCAGATGGGCAGCGTCGGCCTCGGACTGGACCGCGTCGATCCGCGCGATGCTGGTCCGGGAAATCTGTGATGCCTCCTCAATGGCCCGGTCCGCATGCGCCGTGGAACGCCGCGCGGTGAAGACGGCGGCAGTGGCAACCAGGGCCGAGACCCCGGCTGCGATGGAGGCCACGATGGCGACTACGGACAGATCCATGACCCTATACTGCCCGCAATCGACTCAATAATGCCGAGAAAAACACCTCTCCAGATAGTCCCCAGACTCTCTGAGGACAGTGCTCAGGCAAGACGGTGCTCCTTCGTTCCCTGGGACTTCCGGCGGTACGCGACGATCTGCGGCGCGGTAGCGTCAGGACCATGAAGAAACTCATCAACTCCGTTGACAGCGTGGTCACGGACGCCCTGCGGGGCATGGCCGCGGCCCACCCCCACGAGCTCGACGTCGACCTCGACCAGCACATCGTCTACCGCCGCA
>NZ_CAUROW010000178.1:0-2793 GCF_963526355.1 uncultured Actinomyces sp.
GCTCGGCCGGGGTGCGGGCGGTGGAGGCCGCGTGGCGTGCCCTGCGGGCGGCGGCGGCCGAGCCCGTCTGCGGTGTCGGGGAAACGGACGTCCCGACGGCGGAGGCTGCGGACACGCCGGACACGGCGCCGTCCTCGACGGGGCCCTGAGTCGACGACGCCTCGTTGCGCGCCTGCTCAGCGTCCTCGGACGCCTGGGCAGGGGCCTCGACCGGGGTCCGGATGACGGCCTCCGCATCCACGAGTCCCTGGTCGACGGGGAAGGGCTGGACGAGAAGGGTCTCACCCGTCGGCGCGGCGACCGGCTCGGTCTCGACCCGCTCAGCGCTGCGCTCCCCGACCGGTGCAGTCGGCTGCTCTGAGACAACAGCGGCCCCGGCCGGGGTGTGGGCGGAGGAGATCGTTTGCCAGGCCTGACGGACGCCGGCCGACTCCTCCGTCTCGGGGGCGGAGGCCGGGGTGATGGTCGCGGATTCTCCGGGAATGGGCCGCTCTGCCTCCGGCGCGCTCTGCGAGGCGGTCTCGGCGGCGGTCTGTGCGGAGCCGGCCCCGGCCTCAGGCGACTCGGACTCGACGACCGCTTCGGCCGACGCGCCGGAGGAGGCCTGGGCTTCCGACTGCTCGATGGATTCGGGGGACTCGACGGGCTCGGCTGCCTCTGCGGATGTGGTGACCTCGGCGGTCGTAGGCGCCTCGGTCTCCTTCTCAACTGGGCTCTGGTCGGGCTGGGTGACTGACTCCGGCTCCGCAACGACGCGGGGAACCGGGTCGGGATCGATGTATTGACGCCGTTCCACGCCCACCCGAGTGAGCTGTCCGGTGAGGATCTCGGGACGACCGAGGTAGTCCCAGACCTCGCCGGGACCCGAGCGCAGGCTCAAGGAGGGGGCGTCGAGGACGGCGACCCCGCCGTCGGGCAGGAAGCACAGGAACAGACCGGTCATCTCACCGGTGGTGGCATCCCACAGGCGCGCGGTGCCATCCTCTGAGCCGGTGAGGATCCGGGTGCCGTCGGGGCTCCACTGGGCGTCGGTGACACCGAAGCGGTGGCCGGCCAGGGACAGGACGATCTTGCCGGAGACCTCCTCCCACACGCGTACGACACCGTCGTCGAAACCGGCCAGGACCCGGGTGCCGTCGGGGCTCCACGCGTAGGAGCGGACCATGGCGCCCTCGTCACGCAGCGTCACGAGCTCACCGGAGGTGATGACGTCCCAGACGTGGGCGGCGCCGTCGGCGCTGCCGGTGACGACCCTCGGACCTCCTTGAGTCCACACGACGTCACGCACCCAGCTGCCGGTGTAGGTGTGAATGACCTCGCCGGTGGTGGCGTCCCAGATACGGGCGGTCCCGTCCTGGGAACCGGTCAGGGCGCGCTGGCCGTTGGGGCTCCAGGCCACCGACGTGATCATGTCGCCGTGGCCCTCGAGGGTGAGGAGGAGCTCGCCGCGGGCGGCGTCCCAGATCGCGGCACGATTCTCGCCCAGTCCGGTGAGGATGCGTTCGCTGTCCGGACTCCAGGCGATGTCGTTGACGTCGTCCTCACCCGCGGTCAGGGCCTGGACGACTTCTCCGCTGGAGGCATCGAGGATGAGGACGCGCGGCGAGAGGTAGGAGGATGTGGCCAGACGGGCGCCGTCCGGACTCCAGATGACCTCGCTCAGCTCTCGGGCCCCGTTGTCCACCGTCAGCCGCGGCTCACCGGTGATAGCGTCCCAGACGCGGTTGCCGCCGACCTTGACGCCAACGGTGATCTTCGCACCGTCAGGGCTCCAGGAGACGGTCTCGACGGCGTTGCCGGCCCCCAGGACCAGCTGGGTCTGACCGGTGGCGGCGTCCCAGATGCGCACGGTGTCGTCGTGAGAGCCGGTGGCCACACGACGAGAGTCCGGACTCCAGGCCAGGGAGCAGGCCCACTGGGTGTGACCGCGCAGGGTGAGGATCTCCTCCCCGGAGGCCGCGTCCCAGACGTGGGCGGTGGTTCCGGAGATGTCGTCGGTGACGATACGGCTGCCGTCAGGGCTCCAGGAGACCACGCTCACCCAGCGGCGGTCACGGCCGTGCAGGCTGAGGATCTCCTCTCCGGTGGCGGCGTCCCAGACCCGGGGCTCGGCCGAGTCGAAGGCGGTGATGATGCGGCGCGAGTCCGGGCTCCACGACAGTCCCGTCATCGGCTCGATCGGGCCGACGGGGGCAGGCCTGCCGTCGGGCCCCATTGTCGCGCCGCGCCCCACGAAGGCCATGGGGCCCACGCGCAGCAGCTCGGTACCGGTGGTGACGTCCCAGACCCGGGCCGTGCCGTCGTCGGAGGCGGTGGCCACGCGAGTTCCGTCGGGGCTCCAGGCCACCGCGGTGAGGTGCTCCGTGTGGCCCGAAAGCGTGCGCACCACCTGGCCGCTGGAGGCGTCCCAGATGCGGGCCGAGGCGTCGTCGAAACTGGTGAGGATGCGGGTGGAGTCCGGGCTCCAGGCCACCGCCCCGCCGACACCGGAGCCGCCGACGCCCAGGGTCAGCAGGTCGGCGCCGGTGGTCGCGTCCCAGACGCGCACACTGTGGTCCTCGGCCGCCGTGAGGAGCCGCGTGCCGTCCGGGCTCCAGGCCACCGCGCTGATGGACAAACTGGGGCCGGCGAGCGCGAACAACTCGATGCCGCTGTTCGCGTCCCAGACCCGGGCCGTGCCGTCATGCGATCCGGACAGGAGCCGTTTTCCATCCGGACTCCATGCCACACCCCACAGTGCGTCGAAGTGGCCGGCATACAGTGACACCTCACGAGGGTCGATCGTCCCCGAGG
>NZ_CAUROW010000179.1:0-2783 GCF_963526355.1 uncultured Actinomyces sp.
GGACGGTGTTGTGGTGCAGGTTGAGTGCGCCGGCGACCTGAACGGCCGTCATCGCATCGTTGGAGGCCTCCACGACCTCCAGGACACGCCGGCGTGCTGCTGAGAGGTTGGCGCGTGCGGACAGGTCGCCCAGGGCTGGGCGTGGGAGTGAAGGGATCGGACGATTGTGCATGTCCTGAGACTAACGCGCTTTCGCTTGTGGGAACCGTCAAAATCGGCTTGTAGTTGAATCCTGCAACGGCTCTGTGATGTGACTTTCAACACATGTTGTTCTACGGGAGGGGACATCGAGAGGTGAGAACCTCAGTGCCGGCGCCGTTTCGGAGGGGCTATGGCCCAGTGCTCGGGCAGGTGGTCCTCTGAGCCGAGGACGCCGTCGTCAACGAAACCGTGACGCCCCTGGAAGGCCGCCTTCCGACGTGTCGGCGCCTCCAGATGGGTGGCCGTGGCGTCGGGGGAGCGTAGGCGGGTCCCGGGGCGGTTGCTCAAGGGGCGGTGGGATCCTCGGCCTCCAACGACGGGGCCAGCAGTCGGCGGAAGGAATCCACTCGGGCTCCCCGCTCTTCGGGGGAATCCGGCTCGCTTGCCCACTCGTCCAGGGTGCAGTCGACGACGCCGTTCTCATGGGTGCACCCGCGCGGACAGCCCTCGGCCAGGACTGCCAGATCCGGGAAGCCGCGCAGGACGTCGGCGCTGCTGACGTGGGACACCCCGAAGGAGCGCACGCCTGGGGTGTCGATGACCCAGCCGCCGCCGGGCAGGACGAGGGCCTGAAGACTGGTGGAGGTGTGGCGGCCACGGCCGGTGACCTCGTTGACGTGCCCGGTGGCGCGATCGGCGCCGGGCACGATCGCGTTGATGAGTGTGGACTTGCCGACCCCGGAGTGACCGACGAGCACCGAGACGGTGCCGGTAAGCGCCCGGCGGACAGCTTCGACGCCGTCGTTGGCCTGCTCCTTTGTCCCCCCGGTCTCGTTGGGGTCGGTCTCGTCCTCTGAGGCGCCGGGGTGCAGGCGCGTGGCCAGGCAGCGCACGCCCAGGGGGCCGTAGAGATCCGTGAGCGGGGTGGCGTCGGCCAGGTCGGTCTTGGTGAGCACGATAAGCGGCTCCATGCCGGCGTCGTAGGCGGCCACGAGGTAGCGGTCGATCATCCGCGGGCGCGGCTCGGGGTCGGCCACGGCGGTGACGATGACGAGCTGGCGCGCGTTGGCGACGATCGCCCGCTCGTTGCCGGCGGCGTCGCCGTCCTCAGCGCTGCGGCGCAGCAGGGTGGCGCGCTCCTCGATGCGTACCATGCGGGCAAGGGTCCCGGTGCGTCCGCTCGTGTCCCCGACGACGGCGACCCGGTCCCCGACGACGACCTTGCCCCGCCCCAGCTCGCGGGCCTTCATGGCGGTGATGTCGCCTCTGGAGTCCTCGGTGAGGCCCTTGTCGTCGAGGCGGATGCGGTAGTGACCGCGGTCGATGCGGGTGACCATGCCCAGGACCGCGTCGGAGTGGCTGGGGCGCTGCTTGGTGCGGGGACGGGAGCCCCGGCCGGGGCGGACCCGCACCCGGGGGTCGTCGGTGCCGATGTCGCGTCTGGCCATCAGTCACCAGCTCCCGGGACTCCCGGACTGCCAGGCGCGGCGTTGAGCCTCCTGCCCGCGGTGGTGAGCATGGCGGCCCACAGGTCCGCGAAGCCGGGCAGCGTCTTGAAGGTGCACTCGATGTCGTCGAGGTGAACCCCGTCCACGCCCAGGCCGATGATGGCGGCGAAGGTGGCCATCCGGTGGTCGGCGTAGGAGTGCAGGGCGGTGCCGTGCAGCGGGGCAGGGCGGATGATGAGCCCGTCAGTGGTCTCCTCGGCGTCCCCGCCCAGGAGACGGATCTCGGTGGCCAGGGCCGCCAGGCGGTCGGTCTCGTGCCCGCGCAGGTGCGCGATGCCGGTGAGGGTGCTGGCGTGGCCCTGCGCCCCGGCGAGGGCTGCTAGGGCCGCCACCGTGGGGACGAGCTCGCCGACGTCGGACAGGTCCGCGGTGATCCCGGTCAGATGCCCGGTGCCGCGGGCGGTGAGCAGGTCACCTGAGAGCGTCACCTCGCCGCCCAGGCGGGGAAGGAGCTCTCGCCAGGCGTCACCGGCCTGGGTCGTGGCCGCCGGCCAGTGGGGGACGCTCACCCGGCCGCCGGCCACAAGAGCCGCCGCCAGGAAGGGGCCGGCGTTGGACAGGTCCGGCTCGATGGCCACCTGCCCGCCGCGCGGGCGGCCGGGATGGACCCGCCAGGTGCGCTCGCCGTCGCCGGCCCCGGGGGCGGGCTCATCGACGGCGATGCCCCGCTCACACAGCGTCGCCACCGTCATGGCCACATGCGTCAGCGAGGGCACCGGCCCGGTGGGGGTGAGCTCCAGGCCGCCGGGCAGGAGGGCGCCCAGGAGCAGGAGCGCGGAGACGAACTGGGAGGAGGCCGAGCCATCGACCGCCATGCGGGCGTTCTGGGCTTTCAGGAGTGCGCCGTCGCCGGGGCCGATGCGCACAGGCAGGAAGCCGGGCTCACCGAGGTGGGTCACCTCCGCGCCCAGGGCGGTCAGCGCGTCGAGCAGCGGTGCCATGGGGCGGCGCCGGGCGGCCTCGTCCCCGTCGAAGACGACCGGGGCGTCGGCCAGCGCGGCCAGCGCGGGCACGAAGCGCATGACGGTCCCGGCCAGGCCGACGTCGATACGGCCGACGCCGTCGGGAGCTGCCTGCACGTGCAGCGGCAGGGGAGCCGGTGTGACGCGCAGCTGCGTGCCGGAGGGGTTGAGG
>NZ_CAUROW010000180.1:0-2762 GCF_963526355.1 uncultured Actinomyces sp.
TCCTCCTCAACCACGGCGACCGGGCCGCCGAGGTGGCCGGGATCGTGGGCACCGATCTCCTGACCGGCAAGGCGTGCACGGGGCATGTGGTCCTGGCTCCGCGTTCGGCGCTCGTGGTGCGCTGAAAGTGATCGGATGCCCCTCATGGGGAGGCCTTCCCGTGTCCCGGACGCACAAGGATGCGGCATCCTAAGTATCGCTGGAGCGAGCCCGGCTCCGCCATATCCCGATTCCTGAGAGCGTGTCCCGTGTCTATCCCCTCATCCCCGTATGCCCCTTCTTCGGGAGCTGCCGGCGTACCGGCTCAAGGCGCTCTTCCTGGAGACGGCCACACCTTTGAGAGCTCGGAGAACCCGGTGGTGGGGGCGCTGACTCCCGCCGTGGTCGGAGTACCGGCCTTTGAGCCCCGGCGTTCCAGGGCCTTGTGGGTGGGGATCGTCATGGTGGCCCTGGCCTGTGCGCTTCTGGGCGGGGGGACATACGTCTTTTTGGCATCGATCCGAGTCTTCGACGTGGTTTTCCACGGAGAGGGACTCATCAGTTGGCCGTCGGTCATTGCGGTGGTGACTGGCGCCCTCCTGGCTCTTGTCGCATTCGTCGTCTCCATTGTCGCAGTGCTCAGATCCCGTCCCAAGACCATGGCGGCCGTGCTCATCCTGGCGTCCCTGGTTCTTCCCGCGGCCGCGATGGCAGCCGGAGTCCACTACGGAGTCTCGGCGCTGGGGGACCGCACCATGGGGCAGGCCCTGGAGTACGCCGGCAGGGTGGAGCCCGAACAGGTCGACGCGGTGCTCGGCAGGGTCGAGGGCATGGGTGTCCAGATCCCCTGGCGCGAGGACATCATCAAGACCATCCGCTCGACCAAGGACATCGTGTCCTGACGGTGGAGTGGGGGCGGAGCTGTGAGGTTCTCGACGAGTCCCGGGGTGTCTCGTGCCGGGGGCGTTGGTGGCGTAGCCTCGTGGCCGTAGAGACCTCATCGATACCTTCCGGCAAGGAGCCTCATCGTGTCCCGTCCTCTCTCCCGTGGGCCGCAGTTCGACGACGACGCCGAGGTGGATGCGGTCGTCGACCGCGGACGGCCGACCGAGCGGATCGATCTCTCCGAGGCCGAGGCACAGGCGGGTGCCACCGAGGCGATCGCCATGCCGCCGGGCGGTGAGGGCTGGGGCTACCTGCCGCCGTCGACGTCAACTCCGCAGCTGGCCGCCTCACCCGACCAGCGCAGCCAGTACACTCAGGTCCTTCAGCCCATGCAGGCGCCGCAGACGATGGCCATGCCCGCCCAGGCCGTCTACCCGGCCGAGCCGGTTCAGCAGTCGCAGGTCGTCTATGTCAATCCCGAGCCCGTCCGCCCCGCGGCCTCTCGGGGGCCGGGGCAGCGGACCTGGAACGAGCCTGAGCCGGAACGGCCGGTGGCACTTCCCCGACCGCCCGAGCGCCGTCGTACGGCTGCGTTACCGTTGGGGACCATCATGGTGCTGGTGGCCTCGGGGCTCCTGGGATGGGGGACGTACACGCTGCTGACCACTCTCCACGTCTTCGAGATCGTCTCGAGTCAGACATGGTCCCCGAACTGGACGCCGATCGGCGCGGTCGTTGGCGGAGCGCTGCTGGCCTTCATCGCCTTCTTCGTCTCCTGTGCGGCTTTGGCCCGGGCCAAGCCGAAGTCCCCGGCGGTGCTGCTGTTCCTGGCCTCGTTGTTCCTGCCCCTGGCGGCGACAGCCGCGGGCGTCTACTACGGGGCGGGTGTGCTCAAGGAGCACACGGTGGCGGAGGCCGAGGGCTTCGTCGGTCAGATCAGGACCGGCGCTGTCGATCAGCTTCTCAGCAGTTTGCAGTCGGGAGTCCCCTTCCCCGGGCGCGAGGACATCATCAGTGTCCTCAACACGGTCAAGGACAAAACGATCGGCCAGGAAGGCGGCCAGCAGGGAGGATCCGACCAGCCCGGCGATCAGCAGGAGGAGCCGCAGGACGGAGCCGGCCAGGAAGGCGGCTCCGATCAGGAGGGTGCCCCGAACCCGGAGGGCCAGGACGGATCGCAGCAGTAATTGCGTGGAGGGCCGGTCCTGTCTCGGTGTGGCTGTGACCCGGACCCGTTGGTGGCCGAGTGCTTCAGGCGGTCACCCTCAGGGTGGACCCGCCCGAGGCGACGCGCCGCACTGCGATGCGCTCGGCGATCTGGTCTCGCAGCTCGGCCACGTGGGAGACGATGCCGACGGTGCGCCCGCCGGCGCGCAGGTGGTCGATCTGGGCCATGACCGTTTGGAGAGTGTCGGCGTCCAGGGTGCCGAAGCCCTCGTCGATGAAGAGGGTCTCCAGGCTCACGCCCCCGGACTCGGCCGAGACGACGTCGGCCAGGGCGAGGGCCAGTGACAGGGAGACGTAGAAGGTCTCCCCGCCCGAGAGGGTCCGGGGGTCGCGGGTACGCTCGTCACCGAGGTGGTCGACGACGGCCAGGCCCAGCCCTTTGCGGCGCCGGCGCTGGCTGGTCTCCTCGGCGACCCGGATGAGCTCGTAGCGTCCGGAGGACATCTGGGACAGGCGCTCGTTGGCGAAGACGAGGACCTCCTCGAAGCGGGCCTGCAGCACCCAGGTGGCCAGGGGCGTGCCGGCCTCGTTCTCCCCGCGGGCGAGCGAGGCCACCCGGATGAGGTCGGCGCTGGAGCCGGCCGCCTCCTCATAGGCGGTGGCCGCCTGCTCGACGCCGTCGACGGCCCGGCGCAGGTGCTCGTGGGACTCGGCGGTGCGCGCCTGGAGGG
>NZ_CAUROW010000181.1:0-2708 GCF_963526355.1 uncultured Actinomyces sp.
GCCTCGCGGCGGGCCTCGTCCACGAGCCGGGCGGCGCGCTTCTCAGCATCGGACTGGTCCTGCTTGGCCTTGTCGGCCAGGTCGAGGCCCTCCTGGATGCGCCGGGCACGCTCGTCCAGGACGGCGTAGAGCCGGGGCAGAGCGAAACGGCCCACCACCAGGAGGATGAGCAGGAGGACGACCGCCGCCCAGAAGATCTCGTAGAGCGGGGGCAGGATGAAGGCCGTGCCTCCTCCCTGCCCGCCCTCGGCAGCCAGGGGAAGCATCACTTGACGACGAGCGGCAGGACGAAACCGATCAGGCCCAGGGCCTCGACCATGCCCGCGCCGATGATCATGTTGGTGAACAGGCGTCCGGCCACCTCGGGCTGACGAGCAGTGGCCTCCTGGGTCTTGCCGACCAGCAGGCCGATGCCGATGCCCGGGCCGAGCGTGGCCAGGCCGTAGCCGACGTATGCGAGCGCAGTGAGGGACATATGTGGTTCCTTCTTTCTGGCGCCGAGTGGCGCAGGTGGGGTCGGTGGAAGAGTCGCAGGCGACGTACCAGTGACGTCTAGTGGGCCTCGATGGAGAGCTTGATGTAGACGGCGCTGAGAATCGTGAAGATGTAGGCCTGCAGGATCGCGACGAACACCTCGAACAGTGTCACCACAATCATGGCGGCGCCGGTCAGCAGGCTGATCGTCGAGGAGGCCTGCAGATGGAGGAGCAGGCTGGTGGTTCCGAAGAAGGTCATGCCGAGCAGCAGGTGCCCGGAGACCATGTTGCACAGCAGACGCAGGGTGAGCGTCACCGGCCGAACAATGAAGTTCGAGAGGAACTCGATGGGGGTGATGAGCAGGTACATTGCTTTGGGCAGGCCGGGCGGGAAGAGCTGGGAGGCGAAGAAGTGCCCGATCCCCTGCTCCTTGATCCCGGCACCGATGAAGGTGATGTAGGTCAGGGCGGCGAACACCATGGGAACGGCCACCACGGAGGAGGCCGCGATGTTGAGGCCCGGGATGATGCCGGAGAGATTCATGGCGAGCACGCCCAGGAAGAGGGTCCCGAGCAGAGGCGCGAAGCGACGGCCGTTCTTGTTGCCCAGAAGCATGAGGGCCACATTGCTGCGCACGAAGTCCGCGATGATCTCCAGCAGTGCCTGCCCGCGTCCGGGAACCAGCCTGAAGCGGCGGGCGGCGGCGAGGCCCAGTGTCAGGCACAGGAGGCCCCCCATGACGAGGCGGACGAAGGTGAGGCGATTGAACTCCAGGAGAGTCCCCTCACCGAAGATGACCTCGGGGAAGAAGTCCCCGACGCTGGGCGAGTGAGGGTGCTGAGTGAAGGCGGGCACGGCGGTCAGCGCGATGACGGCGACCAGGACAACCAGGAGCACCCAGTACCACAGCGGTTTGACGAACGGCTTGGCGCCAGCCGTCCGCGGCACGGCGTCGTCGTCGACTACCGTGCCGTTCTCGGTGACGGTGTTGGTGGACAGGAGATCCTCCCGATGTCTTTCACGCTTCGAGGCCTATCCTCACAGGCCTGCTAATCACTGGCAATGCTAGCGCTTAGGGATGTTTCAACGAAGCGAACCGACAAGCCTCCTGCCGGTTGCCGAGCTCGCCGCCTTCTGCGAACCAACCTGGGCACTGGTCAGGACCGGCGGGTTGAGTCGTCCGCTATCGGCTCCACAGCAAGGATTCGCGCCTGCGCGAGCACCGTCGCCTCCGCGAACATGCCCACCAGAATCGCGGCGATGAGTGAGATCCCAATCACCCTGGTGTCACACCCCAGTATGCGCCCTCCCAGGAGGGCCGCAGCCAGGATCGAGACTTTCCCAAGATATCCGCCGGCCAACCAGGCCACGAGACCCCCCATGGAGGAGCGAACCATACGGTCCAGGAACCACCAGGTCGCCGCCAGCAGCACCGTCGTCGAGCCCGCCGCGGCCAGCAGCGTCCCCAGTGGACGGGCCATGGCACCGCGGGGACCGCCGATGAGGCACCACAGGGCCTCACCAACCACAAGGACCACGGTGGCCGCGGTGAGGATCCGGCGCAGTCGGGCGGAGGCCTCGTGCAGGGTGCGGGCGTTCGTGCGCTGCGCTTCGATCATCGGAGCGCCCCTTCAGGCGGCCTGGACGGGGCTCCCGCGGCGGTGCCGTGAGGTGCCTGCCCCTCGGCCGGGCGCGTCACCGCACCGGTTCCCGAGACGTTGCGGGAGATGACGATCCGCTGCTCCTGACGGTCCCGGCGTCGGCGCAGCGCCGCACGCAGGCCGTGGCGCACTCCGGGCATGAGGTCCACGGTGACGACGAAGGCGAACAGGGCTGCGATGGCGGCCCCCACCATGACCCAGGGCAATGGGAAGAAGGCCATGGCGGCCACGGGGAAGGAGGCGACGGCGGCCCACAGATACATCACCAGCACGGCGCGGCGATGGGAGTGCCCGGCCGCCAGGAGCCGATGGTGCATGTGCATGCGGTCAGGATGGGTGGGACTGAGCCCTTTCCTGGTTCGGCGCACGATCGCCATCATCATATCGGTCAGGGGCAGCAGGAGGACCGCCAGCGGCAGGAGGATCGGCATGAAGGCGGGCAGCGCGCGCGAACCGTCGAAGCTACCGGGGTCGATCTGCCCGGTAACGATGATGGTGGAGGCGGCCGAGACCAACCCCAGCTGCATCGCCCCGGAGTCGCCCATGAAGATGGTGGCCGGGTTGAAGTTG
>NZ_CAUROW010000182.1:0-2703 GCF_963526355.1 uncultured Actinomyces sp.
CACCTGTGGAGGCCGCCGGCTATCGCCGGGGCCGGCGGCCACGCACAGGTGGACAGCGGGACCCCGTACCGGGGCCGTGGACAGGCCCGGGCGCGCCGGCCAGGCTCCTTCGTCGCCCGACAGGGCCGGCCACACGGCCTGCCCACAACCCCTCAAAAGACACAGCGAATCCCCCTTCATCCGTAAAGAACACGAATGTAACTTTCAAAAACAAGAAGCGATCAAGAACAATCAGATGCAGTGGTCAGGACCTCGAAGTCCTCTCGGGCACAGTCACCGCCACGTACTCACTCGGACACACCGCTGAGTTGAGGCTCGCCGCGCCGCGCGCCAGCAGGCGCACCCCCAGGAAGAACACGCACATCACCGCCGCCACGGCGCAGGCGGTCATCAGCCGCTCACCCAGCGCCCCGGGCACAGGCAGGAAGACCCCCACCAGCCCGATCCAAGCCACTACAAGGGCCGCGTAAGGGGCCAGCCAGGCCCACCGGCGCTGAGCCCACGTCTCAGGCTGAGCCAGCTGCACGAACCGGATCGCCCCGCTACAGACCGCCACCAGCGCCAGGCCCGCAGCCGGCACCCACGACACCGGCCGCGTCACCAGCAGAACCATCAGACCCTGCACCGTGGTCACCTCAGCCCGCAGCAGCCCCAGCGCCCCAGGCGCCCACCAGGAAGAAACAGCCCACCTGTAGGCCTCCTCGCCCCACAGCCCCAGCATCAGCGCCACACTGAACGCAGCCCCCAGGGCGCCGATCATCGTCGAGCTCACGGCCGCACCTCCTGCCCAGCACCGTCAGCCTCCGCAGTCTTACGAAGGACATAGGCCGCTGACACCGTCCCCCACATCTGAGACCTGGTCGTCAGCCAGATGTGGGCAACAAGGAGGGAGCCCACCACCAGTCGGCCCCACCACGGAAAGACCGCGAAGAAGATGAGCATGACCGCCATCCAGATAGCGGCCGACGTAGACGCCAGCATGCGCTCACCGCGCCCCAGCCGCCGCCCATCAAGCCTCCGCCACCTCACACCAAGCGTGGCAGCCATACCAACAACCCCCAGGGCACCCAGCACCGACAGCGCCAACAACTCCCAGGCACCAAGACCCACGAACGAACTCATACCGGCAACCTCCGTTGGCCGGGCAGCTCAGACTTCTCCGACGTCAGGAAGCGAGGGACCAGAAGCTCCTCAATGTCCTGACGAACGAACAGGAGTTCATTTGACGGCAGCCGAACGGCGCGGATCTTCCCCGCCTTCGCCCATCGCCGCAACTTCTGGTCGTTGCAGCCGGGGATCATCGCAGCAGCTTCGGCGGTCGTGATGAGATCCTTTGCTCTAACTTCAGCAGGCACACTCAGATCGGCATCCTCTGCCGATCCTGTAAGATTCTGGCCAACCATGCTCACAGTGTGGGAGTGAGAAGGGGTGCTTGTCAAGCGTCGTAGTGTGCAAGTTTGAACTTAGAATGCCGAAGTGAACGCACCTGGCGTTTTTGATCGCACAGTGCTACGCTGGTCACATGACATCAGAAGTGACGCTTGCAGAAGCGAAGACCATGACCTTTAACGAGGCGCTGGGTTTCACCGTGAACCAGTACCTCTTCGCCCACCATCTCACTCGCGAGCGGCTGGGGAAGTTGCTTGGCGTCAGTGGTGGCGTGGCAAGTAAGAAAGTGCGAGGCCTGGTTGGTTGGAGTGCGCAGGACGTTGCTGTGGTGGCTGACCGCTTCGGTGTCAGCGTCGACGACCTCATGCCTCGCAAGGTAGAGGAAGCCCCCGCCGCGGGTGGCGGCGGGGGCTCAGAGGTGGCGCCCCGGACAGGATTCGAACCTGCGACCTTCTGCTCCGGAGTCGCACTCCCCACCCCTGACGAAGATCAGGTGAACCCCATCAACAGGCCTACGTGGCGTCTCGCCGCGTAGGCCACTCTGTTGTGCCCTGACGGGCAGGGACGCAGGCGTCCCGCCGCTCTCTACTGAGCCAGGCACGACCCACCTCGACGACGACGTCGAGCCCCAAGACCACTTCAAGGCATCCCAATCCTTACGAACCCAAGGAGACAACCATGCAGTGCCTTCCCTTCCTCCAGACGCTCCTCACGATGGAGGCCATGGCCGAGTACACCGACGCCGCACGTGCCCGTGTGGCTGCCGGCAACACCGGGTACCAGAGCGTCCTCATCGAGGCCGAGAAGCTCGAAGAGCTCCTCTCCACGGGGACGCTCATCATCGAGCCGGCCCCCGTACCCGCGCACCTCACGGAGGCCGTGCGTAGATTCAGCAACAGGATCCGCGCTCGCATTGAGGCGGGAGAGACGGTCCTCAAGGAGACCCTCAGAGAGGTCGAAGCCGTCCAGCGGCACCTCGACGCCGGAAAGCTCCGCATCGAGCCCGTCGGCATCCCGGCGGCTGCATGAGGGAGCCGAGCATGGAACTGACGCTGTCACCCCACCAGGCCTACCTCGTGAGAGAGGCGGTCACTGGGCTGGCCAACGCCCTCGGCACCAAAGTGGCCGCCGGCGACTACTGGCTCACCCGCACGCTCGACGACGTCGAGCAGCTCGAACAGATCCTCATCCAGGGCAACGACACCAACATCAACCACAACAAGATCGGAGAAGCAGCATGAGCGGAGACACCATCATCACCATCGTCGGGAACCTCACCGCGGACCCCGAGATGCGCTTCACGCCCTCCGGGGC
>NZ_CAUROW010000183.1:0-2682 GCF_963526355.1 uncultured Actinomyces sp.
CGCCCGGCCCAGGTGGGGGTGAGGACCTCGCGGGGATGGAAGCCGCTGGACATGGCCGCATAGACGGTCAGCAGCTCGAGCACCTCGGCGGCGCGAGCACCTCGCAGACGCTCCACTGCCTGCTCGGGGCCGGGGGCGGCCCGCTCGGCCAGCCGCACGAGCTCCTTGGCGCCCTCACTCAGCGTGCGCAGAGCCTCGGGGCGGGCCAGGAACATGGAGCCCACCGGCGTCGCCGGCGCAATGGGGTCCAAGGGCGTCGTCAGGCCGAGCCGGCGGGACAGCGCCTCGGCGGCACCGACCAGGCCGTCCCACTGGGGCCCGCCGTGCGGCCGACCGATGTGGCAGGCGGCGGGCAGGACCACACCGAGGCCGGTATGGCGCTCGAAGAGATCGATGAGGCCGGCGAGGTAGCCGGGTGAGGCCAGCAGGCAGTCGAGGACCTGGCGGCGGGCGACGTCGTCGGCCCGCCCCGGAGCCCCGGACAGCGGCCCGAGGTTGATCGTGAGGACCAGGTCGACCTCGCTGTCACCGCCATCACCGCCGGTACCGTCGAGGTCGCGATCCGGGCCGCTGGAGCGTCCGGGGTCCCACAGGTCATCGCACTCGGTGAGAAAGGCGATCGTTCCGCGCGGGTCGATGTCGCGGACCTTGCGGAAGGTGACACCGGGCTGTCCGGATCCCCCGGGCTCCGTGTCCTCGGCGGCCGGACGACGACCGAGGACACGCTCCAGGTCGGTGGCGTCCAGTCCCGTGGGAGAGGTGACCACCACTCGCCAGTGCGCCGGCAGGCTCGCCAGGCGCTCCGGGAGGCGATCGGCCTCGGCGCGCTCGATCCCGGCCGTCCCCGCCGGGACGTGCACGACGACACAGCCCGAGGGCCCCTCCTGCGCCGGAGACTGGGCCCTGAGGGCCGGGCCGGGAACGGTCTCGGCGATGACCTCGGTGAGCCCTGCGTTGACGATGAGGTCGCGGGCGGCGGCGGTGTGGACGACGTCGGACAGGATGAGGTCCTCGCTGTAACCCACCTGTGCGGCGAAGGCCAGCAGGTCCCCGCCGACGACGGCCTGACGGTCCTGGTGGAGCGGGTCGTGGAAGAAGGCCCGGCGCTTGAGCAGGGGACAGCCGTCCGCCAGTAGCGCCGGCGCCTCCTCGATGGCCGGGTTGTCGGAGGTGTAGCGGTCCACGGGGAAGGCGACCTCGTAGGTGTGGCCGAGGTCGGCGAAGTGGCCGGTGAAACGAGACTCGTGCCACTGGATGGAGTCGCGGTAGGAGGAGACCGGCGGCATCTGCTCCCAGTAGGCACGGAAGGCGGGGTCCGTCAGGAGCCTGCGGCGCACCGCGATCCAGTGGGACTGGATGTGGCGGGGCAGCTCGCGCCTGGCGAGGAAGGGGTGGGGGCGCATGACGTCGTGCTCGGTCATGCCCCAGAAGGAGATGTCGCTCCAGTCCTCAGCGCGGGCGAGGACCTCCTTCCAGGGGCGCACGGGGGCGTAGTAGGTGTGGTTGGTCAGGATGAGCTCGTCGAAGTCGGCGAGCCGGTCCCAGCCGAGGTGCTCCAGTCCGGCCCGGTAGGCACCGACGTCGAGGCCCTCGTTGGGGCGCTGAAGAATCTCGTCGCAGGAGGCCTCCAACCGGGCACGATCGGCATCGTCGATGGATGAGTTGGAGACCACCAGGATGTGGTCGGCGTGGGGGCGCAGGGATGCCAGGACGCGGGTGACGTAGTCACGGACCCGATCATGAGGATCGAAGTGGAAGTAGATGATTCCTCGGTTTCCTCGGGTCACGTGGGTCCTCCCCCGGCAGAGCTGGTCAGAGCGAGTCGACGCTGGTGTTTCGAGTCAACACTGGTCTAGAGGCTGATCTATGCGACGGTCGCGGCGCCAGTGTCTCACGCCGGGCCTCATGCGCACTGATCCGAGCGGACAGGAAACGGGGCCGGACTCCCCGTGAGGGAATCCGGCCCCACCTGGGTCGAACGTGATCGGCAGCTGGACCAGCACCGTCGGGGCACCGACCTATCCGAAGTACTGATCGATCATGGCCGCCAGGTCATTGCCGTAGTTGCGGGCAGTCGCCCAGCCGGTGCGCTGAGGGTTCTCCTGAATGCCCAGGTGCTCCACGTAGGGGGCCGAGCCCTTGCGCACGTAGGCGAAGCGGGTATCGACCAACGGGTGGGAGAGATCCTGGGCGGAGGCGCCCGAGTCGGCGTAGGCCCGCAGATGCTGGACCTGGGCGCGCAGCCCGATCTGGACGCTCGGGAAGGAGGCGCCCGCAGCTCCCCCGCCAGTTGCTCCTAGCCCCCCGAAGTTGAACTGCTGGATCCTGACGTCTCCCCCGAACTGGAGCCAGGCGGTCTCCTTCATCACCTGGGCGAAGAGCAGCTCGGGACTGACACCCTCGGACACCGCTTCGTCATAGAGGGTGGTGAAGAAGTCCTGGGCCGTTGCGGCTCCGCCCTCGGACAGAGCACTGGAGGGGTAGGCGCGGCCGGAGCCGTTATAGGTGGAGACCATGGTGGCGATGACCTGCTGCCTGCTCGCGGTGGGTGTGGCCAGGACCGGATGCAGGGTCTCGTAGCCCTGCCAGGCGCCGCCGCCGGCGAAGGTGGACCAGCGGCCCTCGATCCTCGCCCGGCCGGTGACCATGGCCCCGCCGCGGGAGCCGTCCAAGTAGTACCAG
>NZ_CAUROW010000184.1:0-2662 GCF_963526355.1 uncultured Actinomyces sp.
CCAGGGCCAGCGAGACCGAGAAGGTGCCGGTGAGCACCATCCACTCGGGCACGAATCCGCTCAGGCCCGGCAGGGCGATGGAGGCCAGCCCGCAGACCAGGAAGGTGCCGGCCACCAGCGGCATGACCCGGGCGATGCCTCCGAGCTCGCTGATGGCGATCGTCCCGGTGCGCCGGGCCATGAAGCCGGTCACCAGGTAGAGACCGGCGATGGACAGCCCGTGGGCCACCATGTAGACCATGGCGCCGTTGGCGGCCACCTGGTTGCCGATGAAGATCCCCAGGACCATGAAGCCGAAGTGGCTCACGGAGGTGTAGGAGATGAGCCGGTAGAGGTTGTCCTGAGCGATGGCGGCCAGGCCGCCGTAGATGATGGAGACGACCGCCAGAACCAGGATCACCGGGGCGGCCCAGCGGGACGCCTCCGGGAAGATCGGCAGGACCAGGGTGATCATCCCGAAGGTGCCGATCTTGTCCAGGACGCCGATGAGCAGCACCGAGGTACCGGGCGTGGCTTGCTCGGCGGTGTCGGGCAGCCAGGTGTGGACCGGCACCAGGGGTGCCTTGATGGCGAAGGCGATGAAGAAGGTCAGGAAGATCCAGTGCCCGGCGGCGGTGGAGACGTGCAGGTTGGCGGCCACCGAGTCGATGAGGAAGCTGGGGGCGCCGTTCTGGGCGGAGTGCAGATGGACCGCGATGACACCGATGAGCATGATGAGCCCGCCGGCCAGGGAGTACAGGAGGAACTTCAGAGCGGCGCGCTGGCGTCCCTGGCCGCCGAAGCATCCGATGAGGAAGTACACCGGGATGAGCATCGCCTCGAAGCACAGGTAGAACAGAAGCAGGTCGCGGGCCGAGAAGATGACGACGATGAAGAACTCCAGGGCCAGGACGAGCCCGGTGAACAGCCCCTGCCGGTCGGCGGGGACCTCGCCCCAGGAGGCGAGCAGGACCAGGGGCGTGACGAAGGCGGCCAGGAGGACCATGGCCAGACCCAGGCCGTTGACGCCCAGGGCCCAGGAGGCGCCGATGGCGGGGATCCACGGGTGAGTGTGGGCCAGCTGGACGGTTCCTGCATGTCCCGGATCGAAGGCGCTCAGGGCCCACAGACCCAGGGCGAGGACGGCCAGGGAGAACACGAGGCCCACGGCGCGGGCGTGGAGCCGGCGCAGCGGTGGGACCAGCCACAGCAGGAGCGCCCCGGCCAGTGGCACGATCGCCATGACGGTCAGGACGGGCAGCGATTCGGGAAGAGTCGGCATGTGTCGTGTCCTCTCAGAACCTGGCAACCAGGACGGCGATGAGTACGAGGACCGTTCCGGCCAGCATGTAGCCGGCGTAGGAGCGCACGTACCCGGACTCGGTGCGGCGGGTCAGGCGCCCCACGGCCCCGGTCCCCGCGGCGGCGCCCTCGATCACGCCGTCGACGACGTAGCGCTCGACGGCCTCGGTGGCCAGGACGAGTCCCTGTCCGGTGCGCATGGCCAGGGCCTCGTTGACGGCGTCCTGGTACATGTCCTTGCGGGCGGCCTCCACCAGGGGGTTGGCCGGTTGCAGGGCGACGGGCACCGGGCGGTGCACGTACATCCACCAGGCCACGACGACCCCGACGACGACCAGGGTGAGGGTGGCGCCCATGATGGCGGTGGCCGGCAGGACCGGCTCACCGTGCTCGGCGTGGCCGGTGACCGGTTCCAGCCAGGTGACGAACAGGTTGTTGTAGGTCAGCAGCCCTCCCAGGCCCGCGGAGAACACAGATAGGACGACCAGGGGCAGCGTCATGAGCCAGCTCGACTCGTGGGGGTGGACCTCGCCCTCCAGGTCCTTGTCCGTGGTCCAGCGCTGCTTGCCGTGGAAGATCATGAAGAACAGGCGGGACATGTAGAAGGCGGTCAGGCCCGCGCCCAGCAGGGCGACGGTTCCCAGGATCCAGGGCTTGACGCCCTCGCCGACGAAGGCGGCCTCGATGAGGCGGTCCTTGGACCAGAACCCGGAGAAGGGCGGCACCCCCAGGATGGCGAGCCAGCCGATGCCCATGGTGACCCAGGTGATCGTCATGGCGCTGCGCAGGCCGCCGAAGCGGCGCATGTTGACCTGATCGCCCATGGCGTGCATGACCGAGCCGGCCCCCAGAAAGAGCTGGGCCTTGAAGAAGCCGTGAGTGAGCAGGTGGAAGATGGCGAAGGCGTAGCCGATCGGACCGAGCCCGGCCCCCAGCATCATGTAGCCGATCTGGCTCATGGTGGAGGCGGCCAGGACCTTCTTCATGTCGTCCTTGGCGCTTCCGATGACGGCCCCCAGCAGCAGGGTGATGGCGCCGACGACGGCGACGGCCGTCTGTGCGTCCGGGGCGCCCTCGAAGACGGCGGCGGAGCGGACCATGAGGTAGACGCCTGCGGTGACCATGGTGGCGGCGTGGATGAGGGCCGAGACCGGGGTCGGGCCGGCCATGGCGTCACCGAGCCAGGCCTGCAGTGGGAACTGGGCGGACTTGCCGCAGGCCGCCAGGAGCAGGAAGAAGCCGACGGCGGTGAGCCAGCCGGTGGTCATCGCCCCGTCCATGGCGGCGGCGGACACGGTGTCGAAGGAGACCGAGCCGACCTGACCCACCATCGTCATCATGGCCAGCAGGAGGCCGACGTCGCCCACGCGGTTCATGATGA
>NZ_CAUROW010000185.1:0-2611 GCF_963526355.1 uncultured Actinomyces sp.
AGACCGACAGGTCACGGCGGGCCTCCGGAGTCCCCAACAACTCCTCCAACCCCCGAGCCAACCGCTCCAGTTCCCGAGCTGCTGGCTCTGCGACATCAACAGCTCCGAAGGTCATGGCAATGTCCAGAACCGCATCCGCCACCTGAGAGCGGAGGGGAGTCGGAAAATCAGCAAGAGTCTCCAGGACGGCCTTGAGATTCACCTCCACGGTGACGGCGTCGTCGAGCAAGCCGCCGATCTCGGCGCCGGTCAGTCCTCTGAATGCCGACGCCAACGGAACTGGATCCTCGGGCAGAGCATCCAGGACCTCCCTGGCCCTCCACGGCTCGGTGGGGAGCAGACGTCGGGCCCGATCCGTCTCCCGGATGGTGACGGCAAGCTCGGGTGTCCGCTGATCCGGAGGAACCGTGATGCTCCAGGTGGAACGGTGCCGAAAACCGTCATTTGCTCCCACAGAGTGAGAGCCGTCGCCCTCTTCACGGCGCCGCGGCCGGTCCACCAGCTCCCCGGAACTGGAACCGATGACGCAAGTCAAGGACCGGATGGACCACAGGTCCGCAGCCTCACAGGCGGCGTCACTGAGAAGTGCGATAGGCCCGCAGACGATGACGCATCCGCCCCCGGGACGGGCCAGGCGTATCCGCATCTCGTTGAGAATGTGCAGAACCCTGCGGCGCACCCATTCATCCCACAGATCCAGGAAGAGAACACCAGGAACGGGAAGATGGCGGCTCAGCCACGAGGTCAGAAACTGCTCCGGCTCGGGTTCAGTCCAGGGCTCGTGCGCCCGCCGGCACCACAGTGCGGCGCGTTCCTTCATGTCCTGGGTCTGGATTCGAGTCTGTGCCGCGATCATCACAACGGTGGGCTCATTTCTGGTCCACTCCAAGTGGCGGCGCAGATCAGACCAGGCATGGTCAACGCTCACCGTCGAGGGGGCACTCGGGACACGCATGCTAGTCCTCGTCGAGGAGGCTCTCCAGCAGGGGGTGCACCCCGAACCAGTCGACGGTTCCGTTGCGGTAGCACAGCACGTACCCGAGCGCCTGGAGGGTCCAGGCCTCCGAGGTCAGCTCTCGCGGAACAATGAGCTGCTGGGTCTCCTTCACCTGACGAAGGATTTCCCGCTGCTCCTGAGACAGTCCGATGAAGGCCTGGGATCGCTGCTGGCGCTCGACCTGGTCGATATCCTCGGATCTCACGGGAAGCGGGCCGTTCTTGAGCAGGAGACCCGAGACCAGGCGGAACAGCTCACGGAACAGGCCGCCCGAGGCTCGGATTACCCGTTCCGTCTCCGCCCCCAGGAGTCGTTCCACATCACCATCCGGGGCACGCTGGGCCAGCACCTGACGCAGCAGGTCGATGCCCTCCTGGCAGTCCTCGCCGTTGCGCTCCCGTACCTTGACGTTGAGGACTGGCCACACCTCCCCGCCCCATCCCGTAGGTTTGACGTACACCGGCACCGTGTAGACCACGTGCATCCCGGGCAGGGCCAGCTCTGAGGCGTAGTGGGAGAACAACGCCTCAACGGAGTCGCGGACCTCGTCGAAGGTGGAGGACCGCCCCCGATAGTGCTCAATGGAGTCGACGATGAAAACCGGTGTCCTATTCCCGGGCAGGCTGTTCGCCAGATCGTTGAAGAAGGCGTGCATCTCCTCCTTGAACGTTTTGCGGTTGGAGTCCAGGGCGGCCTTAACCTGCGCCCGGAAGCTCTCGTCATCACGGAACCTCGCCCTCAGGTCAAGAGAGGCCGGCCCCCCGCTGACGGAGGCGCTGACCTCGGCGTCGATGTCGAGGCGCTGGAAGAAGGTCTGAACCCGGCGGTACAGGCTCTGCTTGAGCCCGTCGATCTCCTCGCAGTTGTCAACGAAGCCGGCGGCGAGGCCGACGAGAAAAGTCGCCGCCTCCAGTGGAAGCTCGGTGTTGAAGTAGTCCTCGATGTCGAAGTAGACAGGAAGGTAGACCTCACGATCCAGCTCCCGTTTGAGGCGCAAGAGCTCGGTGGTCTTTCCCGCACCGCGGTAGCCGGAGAGCAGCTGGACCGAGCCGCCAGCGGTGAAGTCAATCGCCGTGGCGATCTCCGCGACCAGATCCGGCCCAGCCGGGCCGTCGGGCCGGGCGTAGATCGGGACGTAGTAGCGCTCGAACTCCTCCTCCTCGCTGAGCATCTGAGCGCCTTGATGGACGTTCAGCGCGCGGTAGAAGTCCCTGCGGTAGTCCCGGTCCCTGTCACCCATGTCCGGAGTCTATACAGGGACTCAGCCCTCGAGGCGGATGAGGTCCTCGATGGTCTCGGGGCGCAGGATCCAGCCCGACTCTCCCTCACGCACCCAGCGCACGCCGGGACGGGTGAAGAGGTTGTAGTTGGAGGCCAGGCATCGTCCGTAGGCCCCGACGGCGGGCACCGCCAGAACGTCGCCGACGGCGAGGTCCACGGGCAGGTCGACGTCGCGCACGAGGATGTCGCCGCTCTCGCAGTGCTTGCCGACGACGCGCGCACGGGTCAGTCCCACAGCCGGGTCGGGCCGGCGGTTGGCGACGAGCGCCGTGTAAGCAGCCTTGTAGAGGGCGGGGCGGATGTTGTCGCTCATGCCGCCGTCGACACTCACGT
>NZ_CAUROW010000186.1:0-2589 GCF_963526355.1 uncultured Actinomyces sp.
CCATACTCGCCGAGACGCTGGTGACGGCCGCAGCCGTCTGGTACCTGGGACGCCCAATCCGCGAGCCGGCGCTAGGGCATGGTGCGGAAGTAGAGGCGCCCCCAGGGCGCGGCCACGCACGTCGTCGTGGACGCACCTCAGCCCTCCGCCACGGATGTCGCGGGTGCAGTCCGCGAGGTCATTGGCTGAGGCCCAAGGAAGCGCGTCAGATGGCGCCCGGACAGCGGATGCTGGTTGGGGTTCTGGTGTGACTCAGTTCCGCTCTCTGCTCGCTGGGTGCGGCTCGGATACCGAGGTTGGTGGGGATGTCCACATTTGCAGCTAAGGCCATTCCTCGGTCTTAAGACTGAGGAGAGAACCGTATGATTCTGCGGATCTCGTGGCGGCAGACAGGACGTGTAGCCCCTCTTCGCCGCAGAGGTGGACACCGCCGGGCCTGCTCCGTCCAGACCTGGCAGCCCGGGATGCAGCCCGGGAGGTGCGCTGACCTGTTCGGGGCGGTAACTATGGCGCAGTGGAGTCGGACGGTCCCCGCCCAGTGGGGAACCACTCAGCGGAGGCGACCACGAGCGTCGTCGATACTCCCTGCCAGGGTCCGGGCCACAGGATGGGCCCGGACCTCGAACAACCTTGTGCAAGGGAGCTTGAGCGCGCTCAGCCGGGGCGAAGCCGAAAGGAGGTCCCCTCGGAACCCACTGAGACGAGCGCAGGCGCCGACGGGCAAAAGGGCAACGTACACCCACCCGCAGAAGGTGCGCACATAGGCAATGTCCGCCACCCACAGCTCATCTGAGAGCAGTACGCCTCGGAGAGTCCGTCTCACAGGTCGGCAGGGCACTGGTCCCCTGAGGCCCGAGCTCGTCGGTCAGATGGGGGTTTGGCACGTTTGACGCCGTGCAGGCCCAGGACGACCATGAGCCACTCGATGATGCCGGGCTACGTGACCGGCTTCGTGAGGCCACAACATCTCGTGACGGGTAGGCATTACGTGCATCTCCCCAGCCCCAGAACCGAGTAACTGGTTCTTGTGAACCCGGTGATCTCCACCTTGAGGTTCTCATCGCGCACGCTCCTGGCGCTGGGTGGTCAGCTACGACGGGCGCAATAGGCGCTTGAAACGATCTGCGCAACAGCCTCGCTGAACGCGGCACAGATCGGTCAGGCCCCAGGCTCCTGGCAATTGTCGATTAACGATGGAGTCGAGGACCTCTACCGGCACTCACGCTCCGCGAGGGGCGCGGCACTGCGCCTACCCATCAACGCCCTGCTCGTAGTGGCCGACGAAGGCCAGCGGCTCACCACAGCGTCCTGCATTCCCCGTAACAGTCACTGGCACCTGAGTAAAAGTAGGGCACTGTCGATCAGCTACTGGCGTCCCCTCCTCAGGGTAGGAGATTGCTCAACCGAAGAGCGCTCGATGACCTTCAAGTCCCAGGCCACGGGCGCGATGCGCTTCCAACGCCTGCCTGCCGAGATGCTCACTGCCCAGAATCTCACCGACGATGCGGACGGCCTCATCACAGTCGATCGGCTCCGGCACGTAGGCCTTGGCCAGAGCGGGGTAGTCCTCTAGGAACTCTTGACGAACCCCAGGGCCAGTGGGCGCATATCTCCTTGCGCTCGAGACAGCACCCCATTGATGGCCCCATTCAGCGCGACCCTTCGCCGTCCAGTGATGCCGTGCTCCGCCTGGAAGGCCAGATAGGGTTCTTCCTTCCGATACTGGACCGCTATAGACAAGGAGGCTTATTCACAGGGCGAGTCAAGCGGTCCCTGACCCGGGCAAACACAAGCGGTCGTCGCGGCTGTGAATAACCCTCAAGGTATGCAAAGCATCCTGCAGTTCTTCTATGCGTTGGGACTGCTCTTCAACCCGGCGACGCAACTCATCTAACTCTGCGTTGGGCTCTGACATTCACTGCGACCTCCGCTCGCTCCTCACGGCAGGAGTCTAGAGCAGTGCCCACATGACCCACTCGACGGCGTCGGCGATAACTTTAGCGGTACCACCGCCTATGGAGCCCTCGAGAGCATAGAAAAGCTGCTCGTGAACGATGTGCCCAGCCTCTGAGGATGGCCGCCGACTCGATGTCATTTGCTTGTTCAGCAGCATCGACGACTTACTTGAGGGCATCTGCCTTCTACTGGTTAGTCAGTTCAGCACCGCCTGACTGGCATCTGAAGCAGTGGATTCAGATTCAGCAGCACTGAAACTCCTGAGGCAGAGCGAACCTGGGCTCGGGCAAAAACGGAGCGACTTGACCACCTGCAAGCTGCAGCACGATATGGGGCGGCTGCATGTCGGTGAACCACTGCCACTCGGTGCGCGTCGTCAGGACGAAGCCACCATCAGACTGGCGAGTCAGAAAGGCCTCACACTCCACACCAGCCTCCCAACCCCGTCCGCGGCATGCTCTGCCAAGCCCTCTTCCACACCATCTACCTCGACGACACCACCGTCACCACCACCATCCCCCTGCCTGGCGACGAACACGAGCAAACCCTCGGCAGCCGAATTGCTACCGAGGGTTCGAGGGTTATCGGCGTGAACGTGGTGCTTAAGATCTGACTTTGCGTTGGAATAACAAC
>NZ_CAUROW010000187.1:0-2579 GCF_963526355.1 uncultured Actinomyces sp.
GTGGGGGCCTGGGCACGCCTGCGGGGCGATAGCCGGGAGCCGCGGGAGGAGCACGCCGTGCACGGGACCGGGTGGAACGAGGAGTTCCGCGGCGATGACACTGCCGTGGCCGGGACCGGCCAGGGAGCCGGGGCGGCGGGGCGGCGCGGTTCAACAGCCTCGCGCTGCTCGCTGCGGGTGCTCGCGCTGCGGGCGGTGGTCACCTCGCTCGACGGGGATCGGGAGGTCGGCTGCGAACTGAGCACCGAGCTGCCCGAGGCCCCCGGAGGCCCGGATAGTCCAGGGGATGCGGCGGCGGAGGCGGTTCGGGCGGCGGAGGCGCTGGGCATCCGAGCGGCAGAGGTCCTGGTGGAGGACGGTGCCGGCGAGACCGTCGACCTGCACGCCAACAAGGCCCGACGGGGCTGAGGCCATGGCGCAGTCCACCTCACGCAACCACCCGCTCGGACACCCGTCGGACGAGCCCCGCGAGGCCGCCGACACACCGCTGGCGGGGCGGGTCGTACTGCTGCCGCGGGTCAAGGAACCGGATCGCATTGCCTCGGCGCTGGCGCGGGCCGGGACGGAGGTACAACGCGCCGCTGTGACGAGAACCGTTCCGGGGGACGCTGCGGCCCTGGAGGCGACTGCGCGGCGGATCGTGGCGGGCGAGGCCGCCTGGCTGGTGCTCACCTCGGCCCGGACCGTCGAGGCACTGGCGCCGTACCTGCCCGCAGAAGCCGGAATCGGCCCGGCGGCCGGGAGCCATGGGCATCACAACGATTCCGGCGCTTCCCATGCCCACTCCGACGCTGTACCTCACCGCGCCCGAGCGACATCACCCGGACAGCGGCCCGGCGCAGCGATCTTGCCGGTACGGGTGGCCGTCGTCGGGCCGGCAACCGCGCGCGCCTGGACCGAGCTCACCGGGGCCGCCCCCGACCTGGTGGCCCGGGGCTCGGCCGCCGCCCTCCTGGAGGAGCCCGCGCTCGCCGGCGGCCCCGGAGCCGTCCCGACACCGGCCCGGAACTCGGATTCAGGCACAGACCCTCGTAGCTTCCCCTGCGGCGCCCCCGGCTCGCATGACTCCGACCGGAGTGCCCGAACATTCGGAGATTCTCCCGCTTGTCCTCAAGGCGCCCCGGAGGCGGCGGGGCGCGTGCTGCTGCCGGCCTCGGCCCTGGCCGACCCGACTTTGGCGGATAGCCTGCGCCGGGCGGGTTGGGAGGTGGAGCAGGTGGCCGCCTACTCGACCGTCACGGCCAGCGCCTGCGACCTGCCCACGGACCTGCCCCGCGTGTGGGCCGACGGCGGCGTGGACGCCGTCGTGCTCACCGCCCCATCCACGACGCGGGCCGTCCTGGAGCTGCTCGGATCGCCGCCTACCGCCACCCGACTCGTGGCGATCGGCGCCACCACCGCGAGCGCCGCCCACGAGCTGGGCCTGCCGGTCGCCGCCACCGCCTCCTCCCCCACGCCCGAGGGCGTCCTCCGCGCCGTTATCGCCACCATGACGCCGGATCCAGCAATGTTCACCACTCCCCCACTCAGGAGCACCTCATGACCGACTCCCTTCGACCGGCCGCCGACTTCCTGTCGCGCCGCTCCGTCCCCGACCCGCAGCCCCCCGCCGTGCGGCCCCGGCGCCTGCGCACCACCCCGGCGATGCGGCACCTGGCGCGTGAGCACGTCGTGGACCCGGCCGCCCTCATCCTGCCGGTGTTCGTGCGCGAGGACATTGACACCCCCCGCCCCGTGGAGGCGATGCCCGGCGTCGTCCAGCACACGCTGGACTCGCTGCGCCGCGAGGCCGCCGCCTGCGCCGAGGCCGGCGTCGGCGCCATCGACCTGTTCGGCGTGCCCGCCGAGCGCGACGCGTCTGGCACCGCGGCCTGGGCCGAGGACGGCATCCTCAACCGCGGCATTTCGGCCGTGCGTGCGGAGGTGGGGGACGACGTCGTCGTGTGCGCGGACACCTGCCTGGACGAGTTCACCAGCCACGGCCACTGCGGGCTGCTCCGCCCCGACGGCCCGCGCGCCGGCGAGGTCGACAACGACGCCACCCTGGCCACCTACCAGGCGATGGCCATCTCCCAGGCGGAGGCCGGGGCGCACATGGTCTCGCCGTCGGGGATGATGGACGGGCAGGTCGCCGCGATCCGCGCCGCCCTGGACGCCACCGGGCACGACGACGTCGCGATCCTGGCCTACTCGGCGAAGTACGCCTCGGCCTACTTCGGGCCGTTCCGGGAGGCCGTGGGCTCCACGCTCACCGGGGACCGGCGCGCCTACCAGCAGGATCCGGCCAACCGCCGCGAGGGCCTGCGCGAGGTCATGCTCGACGTCGAGCAGGGGGCGGACATCGTCATGGTCAAGCCGGCCGGCCCCTACCTGGACGTGCTGGCCGACGTCGCCGCCGCCTCACCGGTGCCGGTGGCCGCCTACCAGGTCAGCGGCGAGTACGCGATGGTGGAGGCGGCCGCGCAGCGCGGGTGGATCGACCGCGAGCGCGTCATCGCCGAGTCGGTGCTGGGGATCGTGCGCGCGGGGGCGGACATGATCCTGACCTACTGGGCCAGGGAGATCGCCGAGAACCCGGC
>NZ_CAUROW010000188.1:0-2572 GCF_963526355.1 uncultured Actinomyces sp.
TCGTCGGGGTGGCGGGATTTGAACCCACGACCTCTTCGTCCCGAACGAAGCGCGCTACCAAACTGCGCCACACCCCGTGTGCAGCAGGCGACAGCATAGCCTCCACCCACCGCGGGGAGGAAATCGGAGCAGCTGAGTCGTGCGTCACGTAGGCGCCCACCCCTTCCTGGCCCGGTTGGCATCCGACGGTGCCCATGGCAGGCTGCCCGTGATCGGCTTGGGACTGGCCGGCTCCGCGTCGTCTCTCATGAGACCCGGCCCCGGCATCCGGCCCGAAGAGACCGACCCGAGCACCCGCAGTGGAACAGGAGTCCCCATCATGCGCATCGAGGCCGTCGTCGGCGATATCACCACCGAGAAGGTCGATGCCATTGTCAATGCCGCCAACAGCACGCTCCTGGGCGGCGGGGGAGTCGACGGTGCCATCCACCGCGCCGCTGGTCCTCGACTGCTCGAGGCCTGCCAGAGGCTGCGCGCCGCCGAGCTGCCCGACGGACTGCCGGTCGGCCGCGCCGTGGCCACGCCCGGATTCGACCTGCCCGCGTCCTGGGTCATCCACACCGTCGGCCCCAACCGTCACGCGGGCCAGGACGACCCCGCTCTGCTGAGGGCCTGTTTGGACGCGTCCCTGACGCTCGCCGTTCAGCTCGGTTGCGTCGGCGTCGCCTTGCCGGCCGTCTCTGCCGGCGTCTACGGCTGGCCCATCGCCCAGGTCGCCGAGATCGCCGTGGCCCGGGCCCGCGCCGTCGAAGACCGCTCCCGCACCGAGCCTGAAGCCGCCGGCCGCCTTGAGCTCATCCGCTTCGTCCTGTCCTCGCAGACCAACCACGAGGTCTTCGCCCGCGAGCTGGACCGCACCGAGGCCTGACCCGGCCAGTCCGTTGGCCCTCCTGCGCGGTTGGAGACGATCGACGCCGTGGGGAGGCCCGTATCACCCCGGATCTGCACTGACGGGCACCGTGCGACGCCTGCGGGGAGCGCCCGGTTGCGCAGGATGTCCCTGCCGGAACACCGCGCACCCGTCGATGCCGAATGTCCCCGTCTGCGATTCAGATCCAGATCGCCAGCACGACCCTCTCCCGATCACCACCGCCGACTGGCGCAGCCTCTACACTCGCCGGTATGGCCATCGACGCTCACCATGCCAACCGCTCCGCCGCTCCAGCCGGTTCCGCGGGTCGCGACCCGTTTCCCCTGGCCGGCCGCACGGTGCTGGTTACCGGCGTCAGCCGCCGTGTCGGCATCGGCCACGCCATCGCCTGCCGTGCCGCCGACTACGGGGCGAGCATCGTCGCCCACCACTACTGCTCTCACGATGCCTCCCAGCCCTGGGGCGCCGACGACGTCGAGGCCGTCATGGCCTCCATCCGCACCCACCTGGTCGGCTCGGCCCGCCTCGTCGACATCCCCGCCGACCTGGCCGTCCCCGGGGAGCCCGGCCGCGTCGTCGAGCAGGCCGCGGCCGCCGTGGGCCACCTTGATGCCCTCGTGTGCAATCAGGCCATGAGCAGTCCCGACGGACCGCTCTCCGAGATGACTGAGGACATCCTGGACGCCCATTGGGCGGTCGACGCCCGCGCCTCCATTCTCCTGGCACAGGCCTTCGCCGCCCAGGAGGGCTTCGCCGCGCCCGTCCCGTCCGGCCCCGGGCGCCGCCGCGGTGCCATCGTCTTCCTCACCTCCGGTCAGGGCCTGGCGCCTCTACCCGGGGAGATCGCCTACGCCGCCGCCAAGGCCGCCATTGCCGGCGTCACACTGACCATCTCCGACGAGCTCATCGACGCCGGCATCACCGTCAACACGGTCAATCCCGGTCCCGTCGACACCGGCTACGTCACAGAGGAGATACGCCAGGCGACAGCGGCCATGTTCCCCCAGGGGCGCTGGGGCGAGCCTGACGACCCCGCCCGGCTCATCACGTGGCTGCTCACCGACGAGGCCCGCTGGGTCACCGGGCAGGTCATCAGCTCCGAGGGCGGCTTCGCCCGCTGGCGTCACTGACTGCCGTGCCCAGGCCCTCACACTTCGACAAAAACTTCATAGACGACACGGCTCCGCGTCATTTATGAAGTTTTTGTCGAAGTGCTGGTCTGGTGGCGCGCGCCGTCCCTCAGACAGGCAGCAGCCGCAGCAGCGTGGCCTCGGGCCGGCAGGCCAGGCGCACGGGTGTGAAGGGACTCGTGCCGAGCCCGGCCGAGACGTGCAGGTACATGTGGTCGGCTGCCCGCGGGTCCCCGAGTCGTCCCGGCCACTGCGACAGCCCCGAGGCGCGCC
Organism: uncultured Actinomyces sp.; assembly: GCF_963526355.1. GTDB lineage: Bacteria > Actinomycetota > Actinomycetes > Actinomycetales > Actinomycetaceae > Actinomyces. The sequence continues at coordinate 2,275 of NZ_CAUROW010000188.1, forward strand.
CCCGGTCCAGATCGCAGTTGGTCACCAGCGCCCCCACCCCGGGCACGCACAACTGCCCGCCATGGGTGTGACCGGCCAGGACCAGGTCGACGTCGTCGGTGCACATCGCCTCCAGGACCCGCCGATAGGGGGCGTGCGTGAGTCCCAGCCTCAGCACCCGGCCCTCCCGGTCACGGATCGCCGGGAGGGATGTGGCTGACCCTGCCGACCCTACCGACGCAGCATCCTCGGGGCCGGGGAAGACGTCGCGGTTGGCATGCGGGTCGTCGACGCCGACCAGCTCGATGCGCCGCCCGCG
>NZ_CAUROW010000189.1:0-2558 GCF_963526355.1 uncultured Actinomyces sp.
CACCATGAAGGACACGATGGCGGCGACCTTGATGAGTGCGAACCAGAACTCGGCCTCCCCGAACATCTTGACGTTGAGCATGTTGAGAATGAAGACCAGAACGAGTGCGATGAGCGCGAAGAGCCACTGCGGTACAACCTGCAGAGCCTTCCAGTAGTGGAGGTAAAGGGCCACTGCCGTGATGTCGGCCATGACGGTGACCGACCAGTCCAGGAAGAAGAACCATCCTGTGACATAGGCGCCTTTCTCCCCCAGGAACTCGCGGGCATAGGAGACGAATGCGCCGGAGGAGGGCCTACGGATGGCGAGCTCGCCCAGGGCCCGCACCATGAGAAACGCGAAGATGCCGCAGATGGCGTAGGCGAACATCAGACCGGCGCCGCCTTCTTTGAGACGACCGCCGGCGCCCATGAAAAGACCGGTGCCGATGGAGCCGCCGATAGCGATCATCTGGAGGTGACGGTTCTTCAGCGACTTGTTGTAGCCGGCGTCGCCGCGGTCTTGGACATGATCTCCCTGACGGATGTCAGCGGAGGCTTGCGGCGAATCCGAGTGCGACGATCGAGGAGCGGATGAGGGGGTGGGCTCGGTCATGGGGATCCTTACGGGAGGGATGCTTGAATGACGTGCGGAGAATATCGGGAGATGCTGGGTGCCGGTAACGTGGGTCGTGTGTATGCAAAGTGTGGTCGTCTCAAGGCATGCTGAGTCCGTACTGACCCGGTGTGATTGCTGGGGGTGGTCCGGAGAGGGGAGCGCTCACGGTCCGCCGGCCCCGCTGGACATCGGTGGCTGCATCGGTGACTGTGTTGAGAAACACGGTTGATGGTGTTCCGCCGGAATTGCGGCAGTAGGTTCGGGAACGGTACCTTTATCCCTGCTGCCTATGGCAGCGTGCCGCCTTAGCTCAGTCGGCAGAGCGATTCACTCGTAATGAATAGGTCGTGGGTTCGATTCCCACAGGCGGCTCGATCAGCCCTGGGGGCCACGGCTCCCAGGGCTTTCGTATCCTCGGGTCCTCAGTCGTTCAATGTGTTTTCTGACACATACCCCTCCTCCTGTGGTGAAGGTCTTGAGGGATGTTGCTTTCTGTGGCGGCTGCATCGCAGGAATGCGCGTCGTTGAGCGGATGGGCGTCGGAAGGGCGTCCCCCGAAATTTTACCGATTTTGAGGGCGTGACCTGTGGTTGAAGAGTCTTCCTGTGGCGTTCGTAGGCAGTCTCTTCTGGCTGGGAGAATCCTGTTCCACCATCTGGGAACCTTCTGGGAGAGGTGGTATCACGATGTGGATGATCTTCGGATACCTCAAGTTCTCCATGAGGTCAGATCTGTCGGCCGAGGTTTGACCGGTCGTGCCTCGTGGAGATCTCCAATAGAGGACTTCAGTACTTTCACAGTATTCGGCCTTGTGTGAGGAGGGCAGGGGGTGTCGATGGTGGAGCGGGGTTCGATTAGTGATGTCCGGTTGTGGTCGGTAATGCGGGTGGCGAAAATGCTGTGTTGCATCGAAAGCAACTATTGTTTAATCTAACGGTGTCCGAGCGGGATACGTGTGTGGCCCGCTTCCCCAATCAGAATGAGGAATCATGGCACAGAAGACTCAGGTCATCCTCGTCGACGATGTCGACGGGTCCGAGGCCAACCAGACCGTCACCTTCGCCCTTGATGGCGTGACCTATGAGATCGACCTGAACGAAGAGCATGCCGCCGCTCTTCGTGAGTCCCTTGAGGAATGGGTCGGAAAGGCTCGTCGCACCGGTGGTCGTCGTAGTTCCGGTCGTCGTCGTTCCAGCGGTCCTTCCGACACTCAGAAGATTCGTGAGTGGGCCCGTTCGCAGGGGCTGGAGGTTTCTGACCGTGGTCGCGTCTCCGCTGAGGTACGCAAGGCCTACTACGACGTCAATCCCAGCAACTGAGGCCGGTCGGGCGCGGCGGGCTTATGTGAGTCGGCGCCACGCATCGAGTCAACCTCGAGCTTACTGCCACCTCGCACAATGGCTCTGGTGGTGCGTTTCGGTGCACCGCCGGGGCCATTATGTTTTGAATGGGTGAATATGGTTGTTGCTCGCGGGTTATCGTTATGAGCGCGGCACGTGGGAAGGTGTGTCGTACAGAGCGCCCTTCGTTGCCGCTCGACGTCCGGATCGGAGACGTACCTTTTGTAATCGGGAGGACGTACTTCTTCCGCGAGAGACGACGCTCGGGCCTCGCTGGTCTGCGGGCAGCGCAGTCCAGGAGAGGAAAACTGGAGGAGAAAGTGCGTCCTTGAACGGTACTGGCCCAGCGCGACGGAGCGTGGGCCCATCAGTCACCTTTTCCAACCCCTTCTCGACCAGGTCGCAGTGGCTCCATCAAGCGCGTCCTGACCATCGTCCGGCAAGCGTGGGGACCCGTCCGGAGCGCGACCAGAACACCTAAGTGACACGCGCCGGGGCACCTATTGCCGCGGCTTCTTAGGACCTCCAGGGCCTCGCGTCGGGCTCGTGATCCTGGCAGGATGGCCCCATGGCTTACACCCTCGTACTGCTCCGCCACGGCGAGAGCGAATGGAACGCGAA
>NZ_CAUROW010000190.1:0-2540 GCF_963526355.1 uncultured Actinomyces sp.
CCTGAAGTCGTCGCCGGTGCGCTCGAGGTTCACCGGGATGAGGATGAGCGGGGAGAGCAGCCGGTTGCCATCGCTCTCCCACGCCAGGGTCCCGATGACCAGGTAGAGGTTGTTGGCACCAGTCTCCTCAACGCCGGTGCGGGCGCTGGTGGCCAGAGTCTGGAGGCGGTGCACGCGCTCATTGGTGGTGAGCTCGACCTCGACGGTTCGTTCCTTCAGGAGCGAGTCCGCACGATCCTGTTCCCGACGGAGGTCTTCACCGGACGGCTCAGCAGACCGGTGGTCTCCCGCAGTGAGCGTGATGAATTGCTTGTCATTGACAAGGTCCTCGAACTCACCGATGAGCGCCGGAGGGACACGCAACTCCACGGCATGGCGGGAGGTGCGATTGATGAGGGGATTGCGCAGGGAGAGGTCGAGCAGGCTCTTCTGCCAGTTTTGGACCTGTTTGGGCGCCTTGGAAACGGACAGATGGTCAGGGGTCATGGAGTTCATGCGGTTCATGGGTGGTGTAGGGATGTGCGTCATCTCGCTCGCCCGAATCAGCTGGGCCGACTCGGACGCCCCGCACACCACGAGCCTGTCGTTGAGGGACGCCGATGGCCACCGGTGGACGGCCGCTGCGGGCAGGGGATAGGGATTGCTCCGGCCGACAAGCACAGATTACAACGGCGCTACGACACGATCGGACACCACTCGTCCCAGACATCCTTCCTCCGAGCGTTCGTAGGGTAGGCCGCCCCCGCGCCGGCAGCGGACGGTCTCCCCGCCCTTCCTCCGCGCGTTCGTAGGGTAGGCCGCGCGTTCGTACCCTCAACCCCCGCGAGCCATAAGGCACGAACGCGACGCCCCAGTACTGGCCCCGGCCGGGGTTTCACAGGCGGGCGGTGCGAGCGGGGTCGAGACGCAGGGTCACGTGCTCGCCAGCGTCGTGGGGACTCTGCGCCAGAGCAGTGACTCGGGTCAGCTCACCGTTTCCGACAGTATCGGCTACAACCTCCATGCCAGCATCGATCAGCTCGGCAGGCTTCTCAGTCGCGGCCTTGGTGACAGCGCCAGCATGCTCGGTTGATCCGACTGACCCAGCCAATTCGACATGCTCAGCCGGTTCCGCGTGCTCTGACGGTTCGGTGATACCGGTCAGCGTGGCGAGCCGCTCGGGGTTGAGCTCGACCTCGGCCTCCCACTGGCCGCGGCGCAGTCGCGAGGCCAGCACGGTGGCCGGCAAGGACTCCGCGGACCTGCCCCGCTCCCCTGGCTCCCCCGCTGCCTCAGCCACGCGCAGCGCACCGGGCGCGAGGGCGAGGTCGCCGACGACGTCGAATCCCAGGAACCGCGCCACCTTGCTGCTGCCGGGGTCGGCCCACAGGCGTTGGGGGGTGTCCAGGCGCAGGAGGCGGCCGGCCTCCATGACTCCGACCCGGTCGGCCACGGTCATGGCCTCGTCCTGGTCGTGGGTGACGTAGAGCGCCGTGGTGCCGCCCTGGCGCAGGATGGCGCGCACGTCGGTGGCCAGTTGCTCGCGTAGGGCCCGGTCCAGGGCGGACAGGGGCTCGTCGAGCAGTAGCAGCCTCGGCGCCGGTGCCAGCGCCCGGGCCAGGGCCACCCGCTGGGCCTGCCCGCCGGACAGGGTCGTCACGCGTCGCCGTTCGAAGCCGGGCAGACCGACGAGCTCGAGCATCTCGCGCACCCGCTCGCCCCGCTGGGCGCGCGGCAGGCCGTTGAGCCCGTAGGCGATGTTGCCGCCGACGTCGCGGTGCTCGAAGAGCTGGCCGTCCTGGAACATGAGTCCGAAGCCGCGCTTGTGGACGGGCACGCGCACCATGCTCCGCTCGTCCCAGGCGACCTCGCCGCCGGCCACGTCCTCCAGGCCGGCCACCGCTCGCAGCAGCGAGGACTTGCCACAGCCGGAGGCCCCCAGGAGGGCGACGACCTCACCGGCGGCCACGTCCAGGTCGACGCCGTCGACGGCGTGCAGGTCCCCGTAGGTCACGGCAAGGCCGCGGACCGACAGGCCCGCAGAAGCACTGGTGTCGCTGGCGCTCGGGCTCATGGCCGCTCGCCTCCCTCCGTCCTGGGCCCGCGCGATCGGACCGTCTCGTTGTCTTCGCCCGCCGCTCGCCGGCCGGTGTCCGTAGAGGTTCCGCACTCCAGGGTCGGCTGATGTGCCGACGCCCCACCCAACCTCGACGTCGCACCCGCGGGTCCACCTGGTCCGGGACCGAACCGGGTCTGGAGCCACTCGCAGCCGAGCATGACGGTGGCACTGCCCACCGCCAGGACCACGCCGCCGGCCAGCGCCATCCCCTGGTTCTGGGAGCCGGGGCTGCCGATGAGCCGGTAGACGACCACCGGCAGGGTCGGCTCCTGAGGGCGGGCCAGGAACGATGTCGCCCCGAACTCCCCCAGCGACGTCGCCAGGGCGAAACCGGCCGCCAGCCCTCCGGCGCGTAGCAGCTGGGGCCCGTCCACGGTCAGCAGCACACGGCCGGGCCCGGCCCCCAGGGCGGCCGCCGCCTCGCGCTGGCGCGGGTCGATGG
>NZ_CAUROW010000191.1:0-2523 GCF_963526355.1 uncultured Actinomyces sp.
CGCAGGCTCAGACGTACTCCTACCAGTACGTGGACACCCCGTCGAAGAACATCTCCTGCGTGCTCTACGACGCGGGAGTCGGCTGCTCCATCCTGGAGCGGAGCTACGCCTCCTCCGGGATGCAGGACTGTCCCCATCGCGAGTTCTCCATCGTGGCGCTCGCCGGCAGGACCGAGGTGCGCTGCGGCGAGGAGTACCTGGGGCAGCCAGGTGACACCTTCCACACGCTCCAGTACGGGCAGACGACGGTCTTCTCCGACTACGCCTGTACGTCACAGGTCAAGGGGATGACGTGCTGGAACACGGTCACCGGACGCGGATTCACCATCTCCCGGGAGTCGCACGTCAGTTTCTAAGTGCCCCGAGCCGGGTCTCCTCGCCGAGACCGGCCGACAGGTCTTCCGCCGGGCTGCGCGGAATCTGCCCGGCCCGACGACTTTCAAGGTAGAGGGCTTCCGAAGCGGGCAGAGGGAGGGCCCAGAGGAGCCCCGGTCTCAGTGGGCCCCGCGGCGGGCCTGGATCTCTCGGCCCTGTGCCAGCCAGGTCTCGGCGCGGGCCAGGCGCCCCTCGGCGTCGGGGCGCCACGGGCCGCCGTCCTCACGACGGGCGCCGGCCACCAGGGACAGGACGACGCCGGCGCAGCGGGCTCGCAGCGAGACCGGGTCCACCTGCTGCTCGGCCATGCGGGTCCAGGTCTCCAGGATGGGTCGCAGCTTCGGGTAGGAGGCGGGAGCCAAGTGGTCCAGAACACTGACGTGTCCCAGCAGGCAGGCCAGGTCGTCGACCCGGTAGCCGGGCCCCAGGGAGTCGACATCGAGCAGGCTGGTGACCGCCTCACCCTCCATGAGGACGTTCGCCTCATAGAAGTCGCCGTGAACCGGGACCGGCCGGCCGGCGTCGGAGGCGGCCATGAGCTGCTCGACACCCTCGGCCACCGCCCGGGCACGGGCGGCGTGCTCGGGCAGGACCGTGGCGGCGGCGTGCGCGTAGTGACGGGCCCGCTCGGACCAGGCGGCGTGCGCGGGCAACTGCATGGCACTGGCCGGCAGGGCGTCCAGCAGGGCGATGAGACCGTTAAAGACGCGCTCGCTGCGCGAGACGCCCATCCCCTGGGACAGCAGGCCCGACAAGGCCACACCCCGACCGGTGGACAGCAGGACGAGCCCATCGGGGTCCTCGCGCAGGACCTCTGGCGCCGGTACGCCGGAGGCCGTCAGCAGACGGTGGCGCTGGGCGAAAGCAGGGGCCTGACTCGGGCGCAGGACCTTGGCGTAGGCGGTGGTCTCATCCGGGAAGGTGGCGCGCACGACGGCGCGGCGCGTGGGCCGGTAGGCCACCATGGTGGCCTTGACCTGGGTACCGATCCGGGCGGAGAGCAACGAGGGTGTGCAGGCCACCACCAGTCCCGGAAGCTCAGGATCGGCCGGGTGACGCCACACATGGACCGCGGGGCCGTCCCCGCCAGTGGGAGCCACCCGGGTCAGGCCCGGGGCGTGCGGGTTGGACAGGCGCGCTGTCGTGGCGCACAGGTACTCGGTGGTCGAGCGACCGTTAGGGGCGACGACAACGGCCGTGTACCCCACGGACACGCCCGCTCCGGGGCGGTGATGGACCGAGTGGACCTCCCAGCTGGCCAAGCGCTGACCGGCCGGAGCAAGGGCGGCGGAGAGCACGGACGCGGCGCGCGGCCCCGTCAGCAGGGCCACCTCCTCGGGCTCCTGGGACGCCGACGAGTGGTTCATAAGAGGTAGTCTGCCCCAACTCACCTGATGGTTCGCTGCTATATCGACCGCTGGTGTTCGGTAACAGCAGAAGAGGACGGCTGATCCTCGGACGGCCCTACCAGGCGAATCCCGGAGGAGGAATCCGCAGTCGAGCGGCGAATCCGTCACTCCGGAAGACTGTCAGACGGGCTTGGAGCACACTCGTCAAGCATGCAGATCCCATCCGCACAGACCCCGGCTGCGTCCCCGCCCCGCAGGCACCCGGCGGGTCCGGGAGAGGCCTCCAGCCGTGACACGGAGAGCGCCTTCCACCCCTTGGAAGGCCCCCGCAGGTGAGCAGGTCGGAAGGACCGTGGAAGAATCCTGCTATGCGCGCCCTCGCCACCCTGCCCAAGGCGCACCTGCACCTGCACTTCACGGGGTCGATGCGCCTGGAGACCCTCATCGAGCTGGCCTCCTCCTCACGCACGCGTCTGCCCTCCAGCTTCCTGGACGGTGACCCACTGCGCGTGCCTGCCGACCGGCGCGGCTGGTTCCGCTTCCAGCGCGCCTACGACACCGCCCGGGCCCTGGTGCGCACCGAGGAGGTCATGCGCCGCATCGTCCTGGAAGCCGCTCTGGACGACGCCGCCGAGGGCTCACGACGCCTGGAGATCCAGGTCGACCCGACCAGCTACGCCCCCTTCGTCGGTGGGATCACCCCGGCCCTGGAGATCATCCTCGACGCCGCCGAGCAGGCCACGACCCTGACCGGCGTGGAGGTGGCCGTCATCGTGGCGGCCTCCCGGATGCGCCACCC